>NZ_JBIAMC010000006.1:0-468906 GCF_042873875.1 Streptosporangium sp. NPDC004379 | reverse complement strand
ACGGATATGAACGAGCTGTTCGGGGGTCACGCCCGCATCGAACCATCACCCGGACGACCCGACCAGCCACAACAGCCTGACCTAACAAAGCACTACTAGGACCTGTTTTGTGGATCTTCGCCGTGGCGAGGATCGGTCAGGTGGTCCCTCGCAAGGCGGAGGAGGAAGCCCATAGCGGAGCTATGGGTGACGCGATTCCGGGGTCCCCGCGGAGAACGCGGAGCCTGCGGAGCGTTTCCGTGGGGCAGGGCGACAACGCGGCGAGGGGCCGCCTGGGCGACCGCGGTAGGCGGAAAGATCCACAAAACAGGTCCTAGCGGCGGACCAGCAGGGCGCGGGCGACGTCGCGGAACTGCCGGGCCCGGTGGACCTGGGCCCTCCAGTCGGTGCCGGTGGCCCGGTGGGCCATCTCCACCTCGACCTCCCGCACGCGGAAACCCCTGCGCAGCAGGTCGATCGTCAGCGCGGTCTCCACGCCGAAGCCGTGCGCCAAGGGGCGGGCGGCCTCGAAGGCCGCCCTGGTCAGGCAGCGCTGGCCGTTGAGCGGCTGGGCCGGGGTCCAGCCGGTCGCCCGCTCGATGCCCTCGCGGGCGAGCCGTACCACGAACCCGTGGCCGCCAAGCTTCACCCTGGTGACGAACACGGCGATGGTCATGTCGGCCTCACCCGACGCGACGGGTTCGATCAGCGGCGCGGCGGTGCGCGCCGTCTCGCCCAGGTCGGCGTCGAGGAACAGGAGGTTCCTGGGGCTCTCACCGTCGAACAGGCGCACCGCCTCGGCGCCGCTCTCCATGGCGGCGGCCTTGCCGCGGTTGCGGCTGTGCCGTACGACGCGTGCCCCGGCGGCCTTGGCCACCCTGCCGGTCCGGTCGGTCGAGCCGTCGTCCACGACCACGACGAGATCGACGCCCGGGAGCGCCGTGGCGGCGGCCACGGTGGCGCCGATCCTGTCCGCCTCGTCCTTGGCGGGGATGATCACTGCTGTGCCGGTCATCGTTGCGCCGGTCACCCCTGCGGCTCGGCCGACAGCGACTCGTCCGGCACCGCGTCGTGCACGGTGAACACCGAGTCGAGCCCGGTGACCTGGAGGATCTTGCGTACGGCGGGCCGCGGCGCGGCCAGCTCCATGGTCCCCCCGCGCTCACGCAGCCGCTTGAGCGCGGCGAGCAGCACGTTCATCCCCGTGGAGTCGCAGAACTCCACCTTGGAGAGGTCGAGGACCACGTAGGTGGTCGGACTCTCCTGGAGCAGCCGAGTGAACTCGGACTGCAGTCCCGGCGCCGTGTAAAGGTCGATTTCGCCGGTGATAGTCATGACGGTGTGCCCGGCATGAGATCGAGTTGAGACTTTTAGCTCCACAGCGGCACACTAGCGGCGCGAAGGCCCCGGGTCACGTTCTCTCGCCCAAGGACGAGTCGTCGGCCTTTTGTCCCCCGTTCCGGCCCCACGGAAACCCAGAGTGCGCGAGACTTGACACTGCGCAATACCGGCTCGGCCGGGAAGGGAGCGACCCGGAACTCTCCCGCCCGTCCACTGCGCCACGGCAGCGACGACCGCTGAGCAGAAACGGGCTCGACCAGTATGAACACCGACCTTCCTGAGGACCCCCAGCGACAGCGGCTCCGGGACCACCTGGAGTCCATGATCACCCGAACCGAGAAGGCCACCTCGTGGCACGACGCGGCCGGGTCACTCCGCGGAATGATGAGCCATGAGGGATACGTCCCGATCAGGACCCGCCTGACCGGCGACGACCTCGACTTCCTGGAAGGCGCGCGCGAGGAGCTTCTCGGCTTCGCCACGCTCGGGGTCCGGCTCCTCGACCTCCACCGGCCGCGCGACGCGGGCGGCATCACCAGTGACGCGGCCCATCCGATCCTGCGGTGCCGCGGCTGCATGTGGCGCTGGCCGTGCCCGACCTTCCGCGCCATGGTCGAGTCCTTCGACACGCCGCGGATGCCGTCCTCCTACCGGCACGTCGATCCCGGCGATCCCGGCGGTTCCAGCGACGACGGGGGGGATACCCGGGTGGTCCTCGTCTCCCCCTGGATCGGCCCCCACGACACGTGAGACCACCGGCCGCGCCGGTGTCGCGGTGAGCGGACGCCGGGGCGGCCGGCAGCGGTCCCGGGCCGGCCGGCCCGCGTACCGGCCGTGACGGTGAGTCCCGGGGCGGCGGCCGGGGGTTCAGGCGGGCAGCGGCAGGCGGATCTCGAAGCGGCAGCCGGGCCCGGTGTTGACCACGCCGATGGTCCCCTGGTGCGCCTCGACGATGCCCCGGGCGATCGCCAGGCCGAGCCCGGCCCCGGCGCCGTCCGCGCCCGGGGTCCGGGCCGCCTCGCCGCGGAAGGCCACGTCGAACACGCGGGGCAGGTCCTCGTCCGGGATGCCGCCGCAGCCGTCGGCGACCGACAGGCAGGCGACCTCGCCCTCCACCGCCGCGCGCACCAGCACGGTGCCGTCCGCGGGGGTGTGCCTGATCGCGTTGACCACGAGGTTGCGCAGCGCCCGCGACAGCTCACCCGCGTCGGCCACGACCGGGACGACCTCGCCCGCCTCGCCGGCCAGCCGTACGTTTCCGGCCCTGGCCAGCGGTTCGGCGCCGGCCAGGGCGTCGGCGACCAGGTCGCCGAGGCCGACCGGGGAGCGCGACAGCCGCAGCGCGCCCGCGTGGATCCGCGACAGTTCGAACAGGTCGCCCACCATCTCCGACAGCCGGTCCACCTCCAGGCGGATCTGCCGGTGGTAGCGGGCCACGGTCTCCGGATCGCCGGCCACGCCGTCCTCCAGCGCCTCGGCCATGGCCCGCATGCCCGCCAGCGGGGTGCGCAGGTCGTGGCTGACCCAGGCGACGAGTTCGCGGCGCGCGCTCTCCAGCGCGCGTTCGCGCTCGTGACCGAGGCGGATGCGCTCGTACGCCTGGTCCAGGGTCCTGGCGATGGTGTCGAGTTCGGCGGGCAGGCCGCGGGGCGGTGTGAACTCCCCCGACGGCGGTACGGCGCGCACGGCCGCGACGAGCCTGCGGCTGGCCGCGACGACCCGGCGGGCCAGCACCGCCGCGACCCCCAGCCCGACGAGCCCGCCGACCGCGACCACGCTGAGCACGATGTCCCGGGGCGTGCCCTCGATGATCATCTCAAGGGTGATGGCGACCACCCCGCCGACCGTCGCCACGACGGTCACCACGGCGACCACCGCGAGCATCACGCCGATCGACCGTTCGCGCAGCAGCCGCATCGCGCCCAGGCCGGCCAGCGCCACCAGCAGACCGAGTCCCGCGGTGACCGGGACGATGACCAGGATCTCGGGGAGCACGGGGATCACCCCTCGGGCGTGGGACGGGTGGAGGACCACGGGGTCGGTACGGCAGGCGGGAACACGGGGGTCACACCTCCGGCGTGGATCGGGTGAAGGACCACGAAGTCGGTACGGCAGGCGGGAACACGGGGGTCACACCTCCGGCGTGGGCTCGAAACGGTAGCCGACGCCCCACACCGTGACGATGCGCCGGGGTGCGGCCGGGTCCGGTTCGATCTTCTCGCGGAGACGGCGGACGTGCACGGTCACCGTGGAGGAGTCGCCGAAGGACCAGCCCCAGACCTGGTCGAGCAGGGCCGCGCGGCCGAACGCCTGGCGGGGGTTGCGCATGAGGTGGGCCAGCAGGTCGAACTCGCGGGTGGTCAGCGTCACCTCGGCGCCGCCGAGCCGTACCTCGTGGGCGTCGACGTCGACGACGAGGTCGCCGTCCCGGAGCACGCCGGTCCCGGCCGCCGCGGCGGCGCCGCGTCCCCGCCGCAGCACGGACCGCACCCGCAGGGCCAGCTCCCGGGGGCTGAACGGCTTGGTGACGTAGTCGTCGGCGCCGATCTCCAGGCCGGCCACCCGGTCGATCTCCTCGCCCAGCGCGGTCAGCATGATCACGGGGATCGGGCGGCGCTCGCGGAGCTTCCGGCAGACGGTGAGACCGTCCATCTTCGGCAGCATCAGGTCGAGCACCATCAGGTCCGGCGGATCGGACAGCGCCCGGCGGAGTGCCTCGGCGCCGTCGGAGACGCACTCCACCCGGTGGCCGTCGCGTTCGAGATAGCGGACCACGACCTCGGCCACCGTGGGGTCGTCGTCGACCACCAGAATGCGCGCGCTCATGACGTCCACGGTAGGCCCGCGTGGGCCGCCGGCCGCGCCCGCGTCACCGGTCCGTAAGAACCGGGGGAGTTCGCAAGGGTCAGGGAACGTTCACGAGGCTCAGGGGGAGGTCGCAAGGATCGGAGAGAGTTCCGCAAGGGTCAGGGAGCGTTCACGAGAATCTGGGAGCGTTCGTGAGGATTTGGTGGGGTTCACGAAGATCGGGGAGAGCGGATCGTTATCCTCGCCGCCCCCGTGGAACCCGCACCCCGCGTACCGTTGATCTCATGACTCGTACCGTGATGGCGGTCCTGGGCGTCCTGCTGGCGCTTTACGTCGTGTTCGCGCTCGTGCTGCCCGCGCTGTTCGGGCTGCTGAAGTTCGTACTCGTGCTGGCGGTGGTGGCGTTCGCGGTGGTGGCCGTGGTCACGGTCGTGAGCCGGCTCTCGAAGTGACCGCCCCGGCATGAGCCGCCCGCCACATCCGGGGCCGTGGCCGGGCCGTACGGATGTCTCCGCCGGTGGGCCGGGGACGGTCTGCCGGTGAACGGCTGGACGGACAAACGGTGAGCGGCCGGACAGAACGGTCCTACCCGCACTCCCGCAGCGCGGGCTCGGGGACGGACCCCTGGCCGGTGTCCGCATCGGTGACGGTGACGGTGGTGACGAGCGCCCAGACCGTGGTGATCTCCCCCTCGTGCCTGACGCCCCAGTGCTCGGCGACGTACTCGACGATGCCGAGACCGCGGCCGCCCAGGGAGGAGAGGGTGGGCCGTCCGGCGCGGGGCTCGGTGGCGGCTCCTCCGTCACTCACCGCAACCTCGACGCATCCCCCGGACCATCGCCAGGCGACCATGACCTGACCGGACGGCAGCGGGTGCGCGTGCCGGAGCGCGTTGCTCAGCAGTTCGCTCACCACGAGGACCGCGTCGTCGATGGCGGTCTCGTAGACCCCCCATTCCTGCAGGTCAGAGCAGAGACGTTGGCGTGCGACAGCGACGCTGGACGGTGCATACGGCAACAGGACGACGCTCGACGCACTCACCTCCCCGTTTCCCCGTTCCCCCTCAGGAACACACCTACTACGACCGAAATGCCCCGTTAGATGGTCTTAGAAACCGCGCCTCGATTACGGCTTGTGCACATTCGACGATAGTTCAGCGCATCCGTTACCGGGTCGTGACCACACCGGTGTGTCGGTCAGGTATAGGCGCCCGGCGTGCCGGCGATGGACAGGGAGAGCCGCATGCGGGTGCCCCCTCCCGGACTCTCGTGCGCCGTCACCTCGCCGCCCTGGGCGCGGGCCAGACTGCGCACGATGTACAGGCCGAGGCCGACTCCGCCGAACCTGCGGCGGTCACCGCCGTCCACCTGGACGAACCGCTCGAACACCCGCTCACGGCTGGCGGGCGCGATGCCCACGCCCTCGTCGTCCACGACCACCACCACCCGGTCACCTTCCCGCCAAGCCGCGACCCTGATGAGACCGCCGTCCGGTGAGTACTTGAACGCGTTCTCCAGGAGCTGCCCCAGCACGATATCGGTCGCCAGGGCGTCGCCGGAGACCGGGGGCAGGTCAGGGGCCACATCGACCTCGACGTGGTGGAGGTCCGACAGCACCGGGAGGCCCAGTGTGGCGGCACGGATCAGCGCGCCCATGTCGAGGGCCTCGATCCGGAGCGTGAGCTCGCGGGTGCCGGCCCGGGAGCCCAGCAGCAGGTGGTCCATGAGCTGGCCGAGGGAGCGCGCCCGCTCGGCGATGGTGTGCACGGCCGACCGGCGCTCGGCCTCGGTCATGCTGTCCCAGCGGGCGTCGAGCGTGCCGGCGAACCCCCGCACCACCGTGATCGGGGTGCGCAGCTCGTGGCTGGTGGTGGCCAGGAAGAGGTCCTTGGCCTCCTCCAGCTCCTTGGCGCGGGTGATGTCGCGGAAGTCGACCACGGTCTCCCCGGTCTCCGGGATCTCCGCGCGGAGCACCTCCAGCCAGGCCCCCGAGGGGAGCTGCAGGGTGAGCTTGTCACCGGGCTCCGGCAGCGGGAACGGCGGCGGCCCGCCGATCACGTCGGCCGCCGTGAGCCCGGTCAGCCCGGCCGCCGCCGGGTTCCACCGGGTGACGCGGCCCAGCCCGTCGAGTACCGCGATGCCGTCGGCGCCGGCGTCGAACACGGCCCGCTCGTGGGCCCGCTGCCACACCGCCTCCTGGTAGGCCAGGGCGTTGCCGGCGGCGATCCCGGCGTGCCCGGCCAGCAGCTCCAGCAGCTCCAGCTCCAGGTGGCTGGCCTTGCGCTTGGCGAACAGCGCGTACAGCGCGCCGTACGGCCGGCCGCCCACCGCCGCCAGTCCGAGCGCGATCGTGTGCAGGCCGGGCAGCCGCGACCAGATCAGCTCGTCCAGCGCGGCCTGCTCGCCGGTCTCCAGCATCACGGTCCGGCCGGTGCGCAGGAGCTTGCCGACGAGGCTGGAGCGCAGGTCGGCGGTGGAGCCGCGCATGGACTCCGGCAGCCGGTGGGTGGCCACCAGCCGGAGCCGGTCGCCCTCGATCAGCACGAAGCCGCCCGCGTCGGCGCCGGTCAGCTCGGTGAGACTGGCCGCGATCCGGTCGAGCACGGCGGGCAGCTCCCGCTCGGCGTTGATGTCGGCGACCACGTCGGTGAGCCTGCGGACGAGCTGCGCCCGCCGGGCGGCTCCGTCGTGGGCGCTCTCGTCGTCGCGTGCCAGGTGGTAGACGCTGACGTAGCCGAGCAGGGCCCCGGCGGAGGACCGCAGCGCGCTGGTGTCGACCCGCACGTCGAGGAGGGCGCCGTCGCGGCGGAACCGTTTGGTCCGCAGCGACACCTGGCCGCCGGTCCGGACCCGCTCCAGGACGGCGTTGTGCTCGGCGGTCAGCTCCTCGGGGACCATCGGGGCGCGGCGGCCGAGCAGCTCGGCCGCCGTCCAGCCGAACAGCCGCTCGGCGGCGGCGTTCCAGCTGAGGACCGTCTGGTCGCGGTCGAGGGCGACGATCGCGTTGGGCGCGCTCGCGACGACCGCGCGGCCGATGCCGTCGTCACACCCCCTGCTGTCACCCACACACCAATAGTGCCGCGTCAACCGGCCTGATCTTGGCACTTTCGTCCGCATGTGCTGACACCCGTTGGGAGGATCCGTCCGATACGCTGCCGTCACCGCGCACCTGAACACGCTCGGACAGCGAAAGGGTGGGGCCATGTCATCCGGCGACATCGACGCACTGCTGCGGGTGACCTCGCCCACATACGTGGGGAAAACCTCCCCGGATGTCGCGTTCGGCACGCTCGACGGGCCGGTGGGACGCCTCGTCCTCGCCGTGACGGGCCGGGGCGTGGTGGCGTGCAGCTACGAGGACGAGAACGTCGTCTTCGAGCGCGTCAGCAACGAGGTCAGCTCGTTCATCGGGGGCGACCCCCGGCGGATCGACCCGGTCCGCCGGGAGCTGGACGCCTACTTCTCCGGGCGGCTGCGCACCTTCACCGTCTCGATCGACCTGCGGCTCGCCACGCCGTTCGCCCGGACGGTGCTGCAGAAGATGCTCACGGTCCCGTACGGCACGGTGACCACGTACCGGGAGATCGCCGAGCGGATCGGCAGGCCCCGGGCGCTGCGCGCGGTCGGCAACGCGCTGGGCGGCAACCCGGTGTGCGTGATCGTTCCCTGTCACCGGGTGGTCGAGAGCGAGACCGTCCTCGGCGGCTACGCCGGCGGACCGGTCGCCAAGGAACGGCTGCTGCGCGTCGAGCGGGGCGCGGGGCGCCCGCCCCTCGGCCCGTAGGCGGCCCGCGGGCGCGGGGCGAGGGCCCCGCACCCGCTCAGAAGGGCGACCGGTCATCGCGTACGGGGCCGGTCACCGCGTACGGCCGGTCATCGCGTACGGGGCCGGTCACCGGGTGCGGTCCGGGGCCGGGGCGGGAGAGGGAGAGGCCGGGCCCGGCCGCCGGGCGAGCCTGCCGACGGCCAGGGTCACCAGGCCCGCGACGAGGAAGGACCCGACGGACGCGCTCATCCACGGCTGGGTGGTGAAGCCGAGGGCCTTCCTGGCGGCGTCCCAGACGGCCGCCCACCACGACACCGTCGAGGGCGCGGCGAGCAGCCACCAGGTGGCGAAGCCGAGCACCCACGGGACCACCATGAGCAGGCGGGAGGGGGCTGTCTCGGAGGTGTCCCAGTTCCGGCCGCGGCCGAGCAGGAAGTAGTCGACCGCCAGCACGCCGAACATCGGGACGAACACCGCGCCGATGATGCCGAGGAACGCCTGGTAGGAGTTGACGTCGATGACGAGGGCGATGGCGGTGGTCAGCACGCCGATGGCCACGGAGAAGACCCTCCGGTCCACCCTGGGCAGCAGGTTCTGCAGCGACATCGCCGTGGAGTAGACGTTCGCGAACGACTGGTCGGACTCGCGCAGCACCAGGATCCCGAAGAACAGCGCCCCGAGCGGCGCCGCCACGAACGGGGCGAACACCGTGGTCGGGTTCTCGCCCACCGCGGCGTGGCCGGCGAGCGCCACCGCGTAGACGCCGACTGCCAGGCACGCCACCTGGGCGATCGTGTAGCCGCCGACCACGCCGGTGAAGGCCGCGCGGCTGGACCGCGAGTGCCGGGCGTAGTCCGCCGCGACCGGCACCCACGACACCGACAGGGCGACCACGAAGTCCACCGCGGGGGCGAAGTTGTGCCAGGACCCGCCGGTCTGGACGGGGGTGTCGCGGAGGAAGACCACCGCGAACCAGACGACCGACACGACCACGCCGGCGGTGACGAACCTCCGCAGCAGCCGGATGGCGCCCAGCGGATAGAGGGTCAGCGCCGTCGTCAGCGCCCCGGCGGCGACCGCCCAGACCGCGTACGGCACGGACGGCCCGAAGATCGCCTGGGCGCCCATCGCGACGACCCAGAGCTCGAACGCGCCCCAGCCGATCATCTGGACGATGTTGAGGACGGTGGGGACGTAGGAGAGCCTCGCCCCGAACAGGCCGCGCAGCAGCACCATCGCGGGCCGGCCCGTCTGCGCGCCCGGCACCGCGGCGAGGCCGACCATCGCGGTGCCGACCAGGCTGCCGACGAGCGAGGCGAGCAGCGCCGCGGGCAGGGTGAGCGCGTCGCCGTCGAGCAGGGGGTCGATCAGGAAGAGGGCGAAGGAGAAGCCGAGCAGGCTGACGCCCAGGTTGGCCCAGAACGCGCCCTGGTCGAGCGCGCCGAGCGTCTTGGGCGGGGCCTGGTCGAGGGTGAGGGGGGCCTCGGCATGCTTGGAACCGATGACATCGGATGTCACGAAACGCTCCCTACGCCGGCATTACCCGGACAGGTTCATGCGGTCGGCAGCGGCTGTGCTGCCCTCTCAGCCCGGCGCCCCGAGCTCCCGCGTTGGCTGTGCGACTAGCGCCCTCATATTGCCGCATGAGAGGGCGCACAGTCACGGCGGGCCGGATGGAGGCCCGGACCGGGAGAACACGGAGCGCATCGCGACGACGGCCTCGGTTGCCGCGGACCTGCCCAGCGATCGTCGATTCAGATTGATCGTGATGAAAAGTATGCGTTGGACTCATTGATCGGTGTTCGCCCACCCTTGACCACGTGACGGAGGTCCCGAAGCGCGCCGCAGGCCCTGTCCCCTCGGCCCGCGACATCCGACGACCGGAGAGAAGATGACGGCCACACACGTTGACCACCCCTGCTCGGCCACCAGGTCGTGGCTGGGCCTCTCGGCGATCACCGCCTCACCTTCGGCACCCGTGGCAGGACCTCACCCGCCGCCGCCGACCGCACGCGGCTGAGCCGCCCTACGATTCAGACGGAACAGTCAGCAGAGGAGATCATCGATGCGGGTGAAAGCCTTCGACCATCTGGTGCTCAACGTGCGGGACGCCGAGCGGGCACTGGAGTTCTACTCGGGGACCCTCGGCCTTGAGGAGGAGCGGGTCGCGGAGTGGCGAGCGGGTGAGGCGCCCTTCCCGTCGGTACGGGTCGACGAGTCCACCATCATCGATCTGGTCGAACGTCCGCGCGGTGAGTCCAACGTGGACCACATCTGCCTCGTCGTGGATCCCGTGGACTGGCAGGAGGTGATCGATTCCGGCGTCCTCACCGTGCTGGAGGGGCCGGTCCCCCGGTTCGGCGCGCGTGGCACCGCGCAGTCGGTGTACGTGCGGGACCCGGACGGCAACACCGTCGAGCTGCGCTGGTATCCCCAGGATGCCGGACGGTGAGCCGTGCTCGGGCCGGGCGGGGTGAGCCGTGACGGATCGGCCGGACGGTGAACCGCGGCGGGGCCGGCCCGGCCGCGTGATCCCGTGATCGACGCGACCGGACCGGCCCCGGACCGGCGGGTCAGGCCACGAACGGGTCCCGGCCGCTCTCGCTCACCATCGGCAGGCCCGCTCCTCCCCACGCCTGCATGCCGCCACCGACGTTGATCGCGTCCCGGCCGACGTGGTTGAGCCAGGCGGCGGCGTGCGCCGACCGGCCGCCGGATCGGCAGATCACGTAGACGGGCGCGTCCGACGGCACCTCACCGGCCCGGGCCTGGAGCTCCCCGAGCGGGATGTGGACGGCCGTGGGCGCGTGCCCCGCCCACCACTCGTCGTTCTCGCGCACATCGAGCAGGAACGCTCCGTCGGGGACGGCCTGTGCTTCGACCTCAGGAACAGTCATGACGCCCATTGTCCCAAGTCCGTCCCCGGGTTGGGCCGGAAGCGGCCCAACCGGCCCCGGACGCGGGCCGTACGGACGCGGGCCCTACGGACGCGGGCCGTACGGACGCGGGCTAGGTCACGGTGGTGGTCGTCGTCGCCGTCATGACGGCGATGTTGACGGAGTCGATGGTCTTCGAGACGGCGTCGCCCACCCAGTGGTCCCGGGCGATCTCCTTGAAGCGCCGCCGGTCCACGTCGGGGAACGCCTTGCGGTCGATCTTGGCCGCGTGCAGGACGGCGATCAGCGCCGCCGTCCGCTCGTCGGGCGCGACTCCGTCCAGGACGCTCAGGACGCGGTCGCGCACGGCCCGCTCCACGCTCGGGTCGCGCTCCGGGTGGCGGGTGCGGGGGAAGATCCCCAGGATCTTCGACCGTTCCTCGTCCAGCACGCCGCGCTCGGCCAGCCGGGTGAGCAGACGTTCGCGGAGCTTGCCCGAACGGAGCTTGTAGACCCATCCGTCGGGCTTGTGCGACCTGTTCTCGGCGGCGATCCGGGCCAGCGCCGCGTCCGCCTCCTCGTCTCCGAGGGGGGTGGGGTCGAGGACGGTGACCTTCTTACCGTCCAGGCCGACGCGACCGCCGGCCGCCAGCTCGGCCAGCAGAGCGCCTCCGAGTGCGATGTCCAGGTCGGTCGAGCCGACCAGCTGTGCGCCCTCCCGCTCGCTGAGCGCGAGGAGGAGGACTTCCTCGGCGATAGTCGTCATGATCCGGACCCTACGTCCGGGACCCCGCGGACGCGGAGCCCTTCCCGCCCGGTGTCACGCCGGGCGGGAAGGGCGCGTCACTTGCCCATGGCGTCCTTGGGGACGGGCTTGTCCTCGGCCAGCGCCCGGAACATGCGCAGCGCCCGCTGGCTGTCCCACTTGGCGACGTCCTGCCCGTTGACCTTGGGGAAGGACGCGACCGGGACGATCGTGGTGACCGGGTTGTCGCCCATGGCCAGCCCGAGGGAGAGCAGGTCGAAGGCGCCGGTCTCCTCACCGACGGCCACCGCGTCGGTGGCGCTCAGCGCGAGCGGGAAGGAGCGGAAGGGGTTGAGCAGGACGCCGGGGCCGGACGCCTTCTTCACCACCGCGGAGAAGAACTGCCGCTGGCGCTGGGTCCGCTCGAAGTCGGGGATGCCGCCGGTGGCGCGGGTGCGGACGTAGCCGAGGGCGGTCCCGCCGTCCATCGTCTGCACCCCCTTCTTCAGGTCGATCCCGGCCTTGGGGTCCTTGATGTCCTGCTTGACGTTGATGTCGACGCCGCCGATGGCGTCCACGATGCCCACGAATCCGCCGAAGCCGATCTCCATGTAGTGGTCGATGCGCAGGCCGGTGACCTTCTCGACGGTCTTGGCCAGCAGCTTGGGGCCGCCGTCGGAGTAGGCGTAGGCGGCGTTCAGCTTGTCGCTGCCGTGCCCGTCGATCGGCACGTACGAGTCACGGGGCAGGCTGACCAGGGTCGGCCGGCCGTCACCGTCGGGGATGTGCAGCAGCATCATCGTGTCGGTACGGCGGCCGAACGCGCGGCCGGTGGCGAACTTCTTGCGCTGGGCCTTGGTCAGGCCCTCGCGGCTGTCGGAGCCGACCAGCAGCCAGTTGGTGCCGGGGGTGTCGTCCGGCCGGCCGGCGTAGTCGCCGAGCGCGTCGATCTCCTTCAGCCGCGAGTTGATCACGAAGAAGCCGACGACGCCGAGCACCAGCAGCACGACGACCAGACCGGCGAGGATCCGCACCGCCAGCCTGCCGGGTCGTTTCGGTCTCCAGGTGGTGCCTGGCATCCGGGAGCCGCCTTTCCTGTCGGGGGGACCGGCGTCCGCGGGCCCGGCGGAGGGCGACGGCGGGCCGGAGAGCGACCTGACCGGCTCCGAGCCCTCCCTGGCCTTGCCGTAGACCCGCGAGGTCCTCCGGGGGGCCGTGACATCCCCCGGCCCGGACCCGGCGGGTCCGGGAGGCCCGGCAGGCGTGGAAGTCCCGGCGGGCCCGGAGAATCCGGCAGGTCCGGAAGTCCCGGGAGGCCCGGCGGCACGGCCGGGGTCCCGGTCGCGGGCCGTACGGCCTCCGCCCTGGTCGTGGGGCGTACGGCTCCGCCCCGGAACCGGGTGGGCGGGCTGCCCCGCCGCGCGCCACGGCTCGGCGGGCGGCGGCCGCATCGCACGCGTGCGGTCGTCGTCGTCCTGCGCGTCACCCACGTCGTATCCCCGCCACTTCTCCAGCTCGCGATGAGAGGCCATTATCGACGCTACGTCCCGGCCCCGGCCCGCGAAGCACGTCCCCAAGGTTTGGTCATACAGAAGTACCCAGACGGTACATAACCACCGGTAAAGCAATCGTCGGCCGATCCGGAAACACCAACCCCCTCACGGATCGTTACGGTAGAGGATGACCTCTGCTCGAAAGGATGATCGTGTCCACTCCGGACCCATGGAGTACCGGCCCGTGCGCAGGCACGGGAACCGCTGATCCGACCGGGAGAGCCGCTCTGTGAACACGGCTCTCGGTCTGCTGGCCGTACTTCTCCTCACCGTCGCCACCGGCTTCTTCGTCGCCCAGGAGTTCGCGTTCGTCGCCGCCGACCGGACCGCGCTGCGTGAACAGGCCGACGCCGGTGACGCCGCGGCCCGGCGCGCGCTGGAGGTGACGGGCCGCCTCTCCTTCATGCTCTCGGGCGCGCAGCTCGGCATCACCGTCACCGCGCTGCTGGTCGGCTTCATCGCCGAGCCCGCCATCGCCGAGGTGATCCGTCCCGGCCTCACGGCCGCGGGACTGCCCGAGGCCGCCGCGCCGGGCGTGGCCGTGGCGCTGGCCGTCGCGATCGCCACCACCATCCAGATGGTGCTCGGCGAGCTGGCCCCGAAGAACCTCGGCATCGCCCGCCCGGAACCCGTGGCCAAGTTCCTGGCCTCCTGGACCCTCGGTTACCTCAAGGTCGCCGGGCCGGTCATCCGGCTGTTCGACTCCGCCGCCGCCGGCCTGCTGCGCCGGGTGGGCGTGGAACCGGTCGAGGAGGTGGAGCACGGCGCGAGCCCCGAGGAGCTGTCCCGGATCATCTCCGAGTCGGCCACGGCGGGCGACCTGCCGCCCAGGCTGTCGGAGCAGCTCGAACGCGCCCTGGAGTTCGGCGACCGCACGGCCGAGGACGTCATGGTGCCGCGCCCCCGGGTGGTGCTGCTCCGCGCCGGGCGCCCGATCTCCGACCTGGTCGACGCGATCCGCGAGCACGGCCACTCCCGCTACCCGGTGCTCACCACCGAGAACGGCGAGGAGGTGGTCGGCGTCACCGGCGTCCGCGAGCTGCTGCGCTCCGGTGAGTCCGAGGGCCCGCTGTCGCAGATCACCCGCCCGGCCCTGCTGGTACCCGACTCGCTGCCGCTTCCGGTCGTGCTGGAGCGCATGCGCGCCGCCCGCGACGACCTCGCCTGCGTGATCGACGAGTACGGCGGGCTCGCCGGCGTGGTCACCGTCGAGGATCTGGCCGAGGAGCTCGTCGGCGAACTGATGGACGAGAACGATCCCGAACCGGCCGGCGTCGTCGCCAACGGCGACGGCACCTGGAACCTCCCCGGCACGCTCCGCCTCGACGAGGTCGAGCGCGTCACCAAGCTGGCGCTCCCGGAGAGCGACGACTACGACACCATCGCGGGCCTGGTGCTCGCCGTGCTCGGCCGGATGGCCGAGCCGGACGACGAGGTGACCGTCCCGCTCACCGTGGAGACCGACCTGCTCGACGACGACGGCCCGGAGGAGGCCAGCGCGGTGCTGACCGTGCTGTCGGTGCAGCGCCGGGTGCCCGAGTGGGTACGGCTGTCGCTCCCGGCGGCCGGGGACGGCGCGCGGGACGACACCGCCATGAAGGACGGCGCGCCGGATGACCGTGCGCGGAACGACCGCGCGCGGGGGAACGCGCGGGACGACCGCGGCCGTGAGGGCGGCGCGCGGGAGGACGGGACGCCGGACGGCGGCTCCCCGGAGGACGCCTCCCGGGAGAACGACGCCCGGGACGACGGCGCGCGGGAGGACGGCGCCCGGGAGGACGGCGGTCAGCGCGGCGAGCCCGCCATGAGCGCCGCCCGCAGGACCCGGGAGGGCGCCGGGACCGGCGCGGCGGAGGGGGAGCGATGAGCCCCGTGAGCGCGCTGCTGCTCGGCGTGGTGCTGCTGATCGGCAACGCCTTCTTCGTCGCCGCCGAGTTCGCGGTCATCTCGGCCCGCAGGCACCGCCTGGAGGAGCTGGCGGGCCGGGGCGGCCGGTTCACCCGGATCGTCGCCCGCGCCGCCGTACGCGGCGGCAAGGAGCTGTCGCTGATGCTGGCCGGCGCGCAGCTCGGCATCACGCTGTGCTCGCTGGGCCTGGGCATGGTCACCGAGCCTGCCATCGAGCACCTGCTGGAGCCGGTCTTCGGGCTGGTGGGCCTGCCCGAGTCGCTGCGGGTCCCCGTCTCGCTGGTGCTCGCGCTGGCCCTGATCACGTTCCTGCACATGGTCGTCGGCGAGATGGCTCCCAAGTCGTGGGCGCTGACCCATCCGGAGACCGCGGCGATGAGCGTGTCCCTGCCGTTCCGCGGCTTCACCCGGGTGATGCGGCCGGTGCTGGCCGCCCTCAACGGCCTGACCAACGCCGTGCTGGGCATGTTCGGCGTGCACCCGAGGGACGAGCTGGCCACGACCAGGACGCCGGTGCAGCTGGCCATGCTGGTCGGCGAGTCGGGGCGGATGGGCCTGCTCGACCGCACCGAGCACGACCTGCTCACCCGGGCGCTGCGCGCCCACCAGCAGCCGGTCGAGCGGCTGATGCTGCCCATCGAGCGGGCCGCCTCGGTGGCCGGTGACGCCGGGGAGGCCGAGGTGCGCCGCGCCGCCGCCGAGAGCGGGCACCTGCGCCTGCTGGTCAACGCGGGGCGCCGCTCGGAGGTGGTGGGTGTGCTGCACGTCAGGGACCTGCTGGTCCGGCCCGGGGAGAGCCCCGCGGAGCTGGCCCGGCCGGTGCCCCGGCTGGCGAAGACCACGACGATCTCCGAGGCGGTCGCCGTCCTGCAGGACGCCCACGCCCATGTGGGCCTCGTCACGGACGAGGGCGGCGAGGTGGCCGGCATGGTGAGCCTCACCGACCTGGTGGGCGAGCTCCTCGACGTCCGCGTCCTGGCCGCCCGTTAGGGGCCGCCCGTTAGGGGCCGCCGGGAGACGCGGCCGGGTCGTCAGGGACGCCGGGAGACGGAGCCGGGCAGCGGTGGGGCGGATCGCCTCCACCCGCCCGGTTCCGTCGGCCCGCCCGGCTCCGCCGCCGTCCGCGTCCACCGCCGCCCGGCTCCACCGGCCGGGCCCGGGTGTCCTCTTCCGGCGGGCGACGCGCGGGCCGGCGGACGGATCGACATGCGGATCAACGTGCGGTTCGCCGGTGTCCCGGCCGTTCCGGGCGGGTGGGTCGGCCATGCTCATTAAGCTGAGGGCGAACAGGGTGAATCTCCAGAAAGCGCACCGAAAGCTCACTGCAAGCGGCTCGGGGTAGACAGCAGGTCATGATCGGTCACCGTACGGCTCCCGCCCTGACCCCCGCGGGAGACCGCCGTGACATACGAAAGGGCCCCGGCTCTGATGAACCGGGGCCCTTCGTCGAGAATTCGGATTCGTCGATTCCATCGACGGTTCCGTGTGGGCGAGGAGGGATTTGAACCCTCACGTCCTTTCGGACACACGGACCTGAACCGTGCGCGTCTGCCGTTCCGCCACCCGCCCTTGCTGGGTGCGGTCGAAACATTAGCACGAATCAGCCGCTACCCACGAACCCGGATACGATCCTCCTAGACGCGGAGCGGAGGAGCTTGAGTGCAGGAGAGCGAGGAACGAGCCCCCCAGCGGCCGTGACCCACATAGGACGGAAGAAGGGAGGTACCCGGTGGGAGTCCTTCAGCGCTTCGAGCGCAGGCTCGAAGGCTTGGTCGAGGGGGCCTTTGCGCGGGCGTTCAAATCTGACCTTCAGCCGGTCGAGGTCGCCAGCGCGGTCCAGCGGGAGATGGACGAACGGGCCGCGATCGTCGCGCAGGGGCGCACGCTCGTGCCGAACGACTTCGTGGTCGAGCTGTCCGTGACCGACAGCGAGCGCCTCGAGGTGTACGCCGACAGCATCGGCCACGAACTCGCCAACCTCGCCAGGGAGTACGCCAAGGAACAGGGCTACTCGTTCGTGGGACCCGTCCGGGTGCGCTTCGAGACCGCCGAGGACCTGGCGGTCGGGCTGTTCCGGATCCGCTCCGGCGTGATCCGGGGCGCGACGGTCGAGCAGGACGAGATCCGCCACCCTCCGAGCGACGTGCCCGCGCCCCGGCCGCGCGCCTTCGGCGGGCAGCCCCGGCTGCTGGTCTCCACCCAGGACGACCCGCAGGGGCAGCGCTCCTACGATCTCACCACGCCGGTGACCCTGCTCGGCAGGGGCACCGACTGCGATCTACGGCTGGTCGACCCGGGTGTGTCCCGGCACCACGCCGAGCTGCGAGTGGAGGGCCCCCAGGTCGTGCTCGTCGACCTCGGCTCCACGAACGGCACCTTCGTCAACGGCCAGCCGGTCCGCCGGGTCGAGCTCCAGAACGGCACTCGCGTGACGCTCGGACGCACGACACTGGTTTTCCGGCGCGATTAGAGGTAAACAGACGCTCCATGTCCGAGCTCACGCTGCTGCTGATCCGGCTCGCCTTCCTCGCGGTGCTGTGGTTCTTCGTGATCGCCGCGGTCGGCGTGATCCGGACGGACCTCTTCGGCTCCCAGACGGCAGGCACCGCATCAGCCCGCAAGACACCCAAACCGGCCAAACCCGCGGCCAAGCCCAAGAGGGGCGAGCCGCGGCAGATGGTCGTGACCGGCGGCCCCCTTCAGGGCACCACCATCCCCCTCAGTGAGGCGACGATCACCATCGGCCGGGCGACCGACTCCACGCTGGTGGTGAGCGACGACTACGCCTCCAGCCGGCACGCCCGGCTCTTCCCCCAGGACGGTCAGTGGATCGTGGAAGATCTCGGCTCGACCAACGGCACGTATCTCGAACGCTCAAAAGTCACCCGTCCGACTCCGGTGCCGCTCGGTGTTCCGATCCGCATCGGTAAGACCGTCATCGAATTGCGCAAATGACCATCGCACTCCGTTACGCCGCCCGCTCCGACGTCGGGCTCCTCCGCGAGGGCAACGAGGACTCGGCGTACGCCAGCGGCCGTCTGCTCGCCGTCGCCGACGGCATGGGCGGTCATGCCCACGGCGAGGTGGCCAGTTCGGTCGCCATCGCCGCGATGTCCTCCCTCGACGAGGGCGCGGCCGGGAGCGACCTGCTCAGCGCCATCGAGGCGGCGGTCCGCGACGCCAACCGCAGGCTGCACGAGATGGTCGGGCGCGACCCGAGCCTGAAGGGCATGGGCACCACGCTCACCGCCATGCTGTGGTCCGGGACCCGGGTGGCGCTGGTCCACGTCGGCGACTCCCGCGCCTACCTGCTGCGGGCCGGGGAGCTCTACCAGATCACGCACGACCACACGCTGGTGCAGTCCCTCGTGGACGACGGGCGGATCACCCTGGAGGAGGCCGCCACGCACCCGCAGCGGTCGATCCTGCTGCGGGCGCTCGACGGCAGCGGGGAGGTCGACCCCGACCTGTCCCTGCGCGAGGCGCAGATCGGCGACCGCTACCTGCTGTGCTCCGACGGGCTGTCGGGGGTGGTGAGCGCCGAGACGCTGCACCACACGCTCTCGACGGTGGACGACCCGGAGGCGGTGGTCCGCGCGCTCATCGACCTGGCCAACCGCGGCGGCGGCCCGGACAACATCACCTGCGTGGTCGCCGACGTCCTGGAGGTGGACGAGGGAGCCGTCCCGGTCGTCGAGGCGGCCGTGGTCGGCGCCGCGGGCTCGACCCGGCCCCAATCGCAGCCGCCGGACACCCCGGCGGGCCGCGCCGCCGCGATCACCATGCCGCAGCCGGTCATCACCGACGACGAGGACGACGAGCCCGCGGCCCCCCGGGCCGCGAAGGCCGCGGCCGCGGGACGTCCGGCGAAGCGGCGGCGGCGTCTGTGGCCCCTTCTGGCCTCCGCCGGGGGCGTCGTCTTGGTCGGCAGCGGCCTAGGGTGGTACTTCGGAAACCAGTGGCTCGACGACCAGTACTTCGTGGGGGCGAAAGGGGATGAGATCGTGGTTTTCCAGGGCGTGAAGACCAACCTCGGTCCCATCGAGCTCTTCGATGTCGCCCGCAGCACCGCCGAGTCGGTGACGGCCCTCGGGGCCTTCCAACAGGGCCAGGTCCGCGACGGCATCCCCGTCCCCAACGTCGACGCCGGCCTGCGGAAGATCCAGGAGCTGAAGTCGTCCGCACGGAAGCCGGAGGGAAAGGCCAGGCAGACCGCCCAGCCCAGCGAGAGCGCAACCCCGGAACCCACGAGGTCGCAGTAGACACATGAGCACCCCTGCCGCAGAACCCGTTCCCATGCCCGCCAAGCGACGGGTGGCCCAGCTCGCGATGCTGGCCTTCGCGGTCGCGATCGTGATGTTCGCGTACGCGAACGTCGGCCTGGCCGTCGACCAGAAGATCCCCGCGGGGATGCTGGGCTACGGCCTCGGCCTGGGCGGCCTCATGCTGGCGGCCTACCTGGTGCTGGCGAAGTTCGCCCCCTGGGCCGACCCGCTGATCCTGCCGTTGGTGACGCTGATCAACGGGCTCGGGCTGGTGATGATCTACCGGCTGGAGGAGGCCAAGGCGTTCGGCGCGTCGGCCGCGACCCAGCTGATGTGGACGGCCGTCGGGGTCGTGATGTTCTCCGTCACGCTGATCGTGCTGCGCGACCACCGCGCGTTGCAGCGGCTCACCTACACCTCCGGCGCGCTCGGCCTCGCCCTGCTGATCGCGCCGCTGCTGCCGTTCGTCGGCAAGGAGATCAACGGCGCGCGGATCTGGATCAACCTCGGCGCCTTCTCCCTCCAGCCCGCCGAGTTCGCCAAGCTCGCGCTGATCGTGTTCTTCGCCGGCTATCTCGTCGCCAAGCGCGACGTGCTGGCCCTGGCCGGGCGGCGGCTGCTCTTCATCGACCTGCCCCGGGCCCGCGACCTCGGCCCGATCCTCATCGTCTGGGGCCTCAGCCTCGGCGTGCTGATCCTGCAGAAGGACCTCGGCTCCTCGCTGCTCATCTTCGGCACGTTCATCGCGATGCTCTATGTCGCCACCCAGCGCACCTCCTGGGTGCTGATCGGCGTCCTGCTGTTCATCGGCGGCGCCATCCTCGCCGGGATGCTCTTCGAGCACGTGCACAACCGGTTCGAGGTCTTCCTCGACCCCGAGAGCCAGGAGCTCTTCCAGCAGGTCGGCGGCAGCGAGCAGCTCATGCAGGGCCTGTTCAGCCTGGCCACCGGGAAGATCCTCGGCACCGGGCTCGGCCAGGGCCACCCCGACATGATCCCGCTGGCCATCTCCGACTTCATCTTCCCGGCCACCGGCGAGGAGCTCGGCCTGACCGGGGTGATGGCCCTGCTGATGCTCTACGCGCTGCTGGTCGAGCGCGGCCTGCGCACCTCGCTCGCGGCCCGCGACCCGTTCTCCAAGCTGCTGGCGGGCGGCCTGTCGTTCATCATCGCCTGGCAGGTCTTCATCATCGTCGGCGGCGTCACCAACCTGATCCCCCTCACCGGCCTGGTCACGCCCTTCATGTCGCAGGGCGGCTCGGCGCTGCTGGCCAACTGGATCCTGATCGCGCTGCTGGTGCGCACGTCGGACGCGGCCAGGCAGCCGCCGCCCCAGGCCATCCAGGACGAAGGAATGACGCAGGTGTTCCAGCGATGAACGGTCCCCTCAAGCGCGTCGCCATCGCCTGTCTGCTCATGTTCGGCCTGCTCATGTTCAATGTGAACTACCTGCAGGCCGTCAAGGCGGACAAGCTGAGCTCCGACCCGCGCAACAAGCGCAACTTCCTCGCCCGCTACGAGGTCGAGCGCGGCCGGATCACCGCCGGCGACAAGGTGCTCGCCGAGTCGGTCGACACCGGCGTCAACAAGGACTACCGCTTCGAGCGCCGCTACCCCGGCGGCAAGGTCTACGCGCCCGTCACCGGCTTCTTCGCGCCCGAGAGCGAGCGCGACATGGAGCACGCCGAGAACGGCCTGCTCAGCGGCTCCAGCGCCGACCTGATGCTCCGGCGCGGCATCGACCTGTTCAGCGGCAAGAAGACCAAGGGCGCCAACGTCGACCTGACGATCGACCCCGAGGCCCAGAAGGCCGCCTACGAGGCGCTGAGCGCCAGCGGCAAGAAGGGCGCGCTGGTCGCGATCGAGCCGAAGACCGGTGCGATCCGTGCCATGGTCTCGGTCCCGTCCTACGACCCCAACCCGCTGGCCGTGCCCAACAAGGCCGACGTCAACAAGGCGTACACCAAGCTGGACAAGGACGGGGACAAGCCGCTGATCAACCGGGCGATCGAGCGCACCTACCCGCCGGGCTCGACCTTCAAGGTGGTGACCCTGGCCGCCCTGCTGGAGAAGGACGACTCCCTGGGCACGGAGAGCCAGGTGGACGCCCCGCCGGTGCTCGACCTGCCCAACACCAGCCACGACCTGCCCAACTACGCCGGCGAGTCGTGCGGCAGCGGCCGGGTGACGCTGTCGTTCGCCCTGGAGCTGTCGTGCAACACGCCGTTCGCCAAGATCGGCATGGACCTCGGCTACGACGCGCTCAAGGACCAGGCCGAGAAGTTCGGCATCGGCGGCGAGCCGCTGAGCATCCCGCTCCCGGTCGCCGGCAGCGGGATCGGCCCCAAAGAGGACGACGCGGCGCTCGCCATGACCTCCATCGGCCAGCGCAACAACCAGATGACCCCGCTGCAGATGGCCATGGTCGCCGCGGGCATCGCCAACAACGGCGTCGTGATGAAGCCGTACCTCGTCAACAAGATCGCCGACGCCGAGGGCGGCGAGATCGACTCCGCCGACCCCACGGAGCTCTCCCAGGCGGTGAGCGAGGACACCGCGCGCAAGCTGCGGGAGATGATGGTCAACGTCGTCGAGAAGGGCACCGCGGGCGCCGCGAAGATCCCCGGCGTGTCCGTCGGCGGCAAGACCGGCACCGCCGAGAACGCCCCCGGCAAGCCGCCGCACGCCTGGTTCATCTCCTTCGCCCCCGCCGAGGACCCGAAGATCGCGGTCGCGCTCATCGTGGAGTCCGGGAGCGCCGGTGGCGAGGCCACCGGTGGCCACACCGCCGCCCCCATCGCCAAGAGCGTGATGGAAGCGGTGCTGAGACGATGACCGCGTTGCTCGGGGACCGATACCGCCCGCTGGGGCGGATCGCGACGGGCGGCATGGGCGAGGTCTGGCGGGCCCGCGACGAGCTGCTGGGCCGCGAGGTGGCGGTGAAGCTGCTGCGCCGCCACGTGGCGGCCGACCCCGACTTCCGTGAGCGGTTCCGGATGGAGGCCAGGATCGCGGCCGGCCTGTCCGACCCCGGCATCGCCCAGGTCTTCGACTACGGCGAGGCCGACGACGTCGCCTACCTCGTGATGGAGCTGGTCTCCGGCGAGTCGCTGGCGGCCATCCTGAAGCGCGGCGGCCCGCTGGGCGTCGAGAACACCCTGGACGTGGTCGAGCAGACCGCCCGGGGCCTGGCCGCCGCACACCGGTCCGGGATCATCCACCGCGACATCAAGCCCGGCAACCTGCTGGTCACCGAGACCGGAACGGTGAAGATCACCGACTTCGGCATCGCCCGGGCGCTGGAGGCCGCGCCCATGACGCGGACGGGCACCGTGATGGGCACCGCCCAGTACATCAGCCCCGAGCAGGCGTCGGGAGAGCGGCTGACCCTCGCCACCGACGTCTACTCGCTCGGCGTGGTCGCCTACGAGTGCCTCGCGGGCCGGCCGCCGTTCGTCTCCGAGACGCAGGTGGCGATCGCGCTCATGCACATCGGCCAGGAGCCGCCGCCGCTGCCCGAGAGCGTGCCGCAGGCCGTTCGGGACCTGGTGATGCGGTGCCTGGCCAAGGACCCCGGCAGCCGCCCGGCCGAGGCCGACGAGCTGGCCGGGCGGGCCCGCGCGCTGCGCGAGTCGCTCGCCGCCGCAGGCGCGGCCGGGCTGGCGCAGCTGACCGACCCGCACGGGTGGCGGGCGGAGCCCGCGAGCGAGTGGCCGAGCGACGTCGTTCCCGCCCCGGCGGACGCGGACGCCGGGACGCCGACCCCCGTCGACGCGGACGACGCGGACACGGGCGGCACGGGCGCCGCGGGTACGGCCGGCACGGGCCCCGTGGGCGCCGCGGGTACGGGACCGGTCGTCGCGGGCACCGGTGTCGCGGGCTCGGGCGCCGCGGGTGCGGGTGTCGCGGGCTCGGATCCGTACGGCCCCGGCGCGGAGACCGCGGGCGGCGGGCGGCGCTCCCGCAGGGGGCTGCGCCGTACGACGGTGATCGCCGCGACGGTGGCGGGATGCGCGGCGGCCGTCGGGCTGGGCGCGCTGGTCGCCCAGGACCTGACGCACCGGAACGGCGATCCCGGGTCCGGCTCGCCGGTCGTCCCGATGAGCCCGATCATCACCGCCTCCCCGTCGCCCACGCCGACGCGCCCCAAGCCGGTCCGGAGCCGGCCGTCGGCCGTGCCGACGAAGCAGCACCGGCCTTCACCCACGCCGTCGGCTACCGTTAGCACATCGGCCACGCCCAGCGCACAGCCGAGCACGTCGCCGACGCCCAGCCCCACTCCGACCGCCCCGCCCCCGACCCCCACCGCCCCTCCGGCGACGCCGAGCACCACGACCAGCACCACCCCCGGCCCCGGCGAAACAGACCCGCCGAACGGGGAGACGTAATGCGGCACGGGGTCGATGATGGACACCGGTGGACCAAGGGATCACCGGCACCCAAGATGAACGGTAAGGGACAGTGCAGGAAATGACTCAGCCCCGACGCCTCGGCGATCGCTACGAGCTCGACGGTGTCGTCGGACGCGGCGGCATGGCCGAGGTGTACCGCGCTCGAGACATCCGGCTGGACCGGGTCGTCGCCATCAAGACTCTCCGCGCGGACCTCGCCAGGGACCACATCTTCCAGGCGAGGTTCCGCCGGGAGGCGCAGTCCGCCGCGTCACTGAACCACCCGTCCATCGTCGCGGTCTACGACACCGGTGAGGACGTCTCCGAGGGCGCGCCGGTGCCGTACATCGTGATGGAGTACGTCGACGGCCGCACGCTGCGCGACCTGCTGCGCGCCGACCGGCGGCTGATGCCCGAGCGGGCGGCCGAGCTGGTCGACGGGATCCTGCGGGCGCTGGACTACAGCCACCGCGGCGGCATCGTCCACCGGGACATCAAGCCGGCGAACATCATGATCACCCGCAACGGCGACGTCAAGGTCATGGACTTCGGCATCGCCCGCGCGATGGCCGACTCGGCCGCGACGATGACGCAGACCGCGCAGGTCATCGGCACCGCCCAGTACCTGTCGCCGGAGCAGGCCCGGGGCGAGCGCGTCGACGCCCGCAGCGACATCTACTCCACCGGCTGCGTGCTGTACGAACTGCTGACCGGGCAGCCGCCGTTCACCGGCGACTCCCCCGTGGCGATCGCCTACCAGCACGTCCGCGAGGACCCGATCCCGCCGTCGCAGATCGACCCCGAGATCCCCAAGTGGGCCGACGCCATCGTTCTCAAGGCGATGGCCAAGGACCCGGCGCACCGCTACCAGAACGCCGGGGAGATGCGGGCCGACATCCAGCGGGCGCTGTCCGGGATGCCGATGGACGCCCAGACGATGGCGATGACCAACTACGGCTCCGCCACCCGGACCATGCAGCAGCCTCCGGGAGGTGCCGGCGGCCCGGCCACCCAGCGCACCACCTCCGTTCCGGCGTACGAGTACGGCACCGAGGTGGCCGGAGGGGCCGGCGGCGGAGGCGGCGAGCGCGGCCGGCGCCGCCAGCAGGGCAACGGCAACGCCGCGGTCAAGACCGCCGCGTGGATCCTGGTCCCGCTGCTGATCATCGGCGCCTTCATCGGCGTGGGCTACAAGTTCCTGAGCTCCCCCGGCGACACCGCCAAGGGCACCAAGGTGAAGATCCCCGCGCTGATCTCGCAGACCGAGGAGGCGGCCACCAAGACGCTCACCGGCATGGATCTCAAGGTCAAGGTCAGCGAGAAGTACGACGACGAGATGGCGAAGGGCACGGTCATCGAGACCGACCCACCGGCCGACACCGAGGTGGCCAAGGGCAGCGAGGTCACCCTCGTCGTCTCCAAGGGCACGGAGAAGGTCGCGGTGCCCGACGTGGTCAACATGACCACCGAGGAGGCCACCTCCGCGCTGGAGGAGAAGGGCTTCAAGGTCAGCGTGCTGCCCCAGGTCTCCAGCGGCAAGGAGGGCGTCGTCTTCAAGACCGACCCCGAGGCGGGCAAGCGGGCCGCCAAGGGCGGCACTGTCCGGATCTACGTCCCGAAGGCGGCCGTGGACGTGCCGGGTGTGGTCAACCTCACGGTCCAGGACGCCAAGCGGCTGCTGCAGCAGGCCGGGCTGAAGGCCAAGGTCGTCCCGCAGGCGAGCGAACTGCCCAAGGACACCGTCCTCAGCCAGGGCCCCGAGGCGGGGGCGAAGGTCCAGCCGGGCACCACGATCACGCTGGTCGTGTCCAGCGGCGAGGCGCCGCGGCCGACCGAGCAGCCGACGACCCCGAGCGACGAGCCGACCTTCAACGAGCCCCAGCCGGACGACACCAACACCGACGGCGGCAACAACGACGGCGGAGGCCAGGACGACGGCGGGGGCGACGTCTTCGACAACCCGCCGCCCGGCGACGGCAACTGAGCGACCGGTCCGCACCGCGATGAAGGGGTCCCGCCGTACGGCGGGGCTCCTTCGTCGTTCACCGGCCCCGTGAACCACTCCGGGCCGCTCGGAACCGGGCCGCTCGGAACCGGGCCGCTCGGGGTCGGCTGTCCGGAGCGGGGCCGCCCGGAGCGGAGGAAGGAGAGAGAAGTAGTGAGCCCTTCCGTCACTCGGGGGCGATGGCGGAAGGGCTCACTGGTTAGTCGTTCAGGCGGACGCGGGTGTTACAGATCTCACCCAGCCAGTTCCCGAGCAACCGGTGACCGTACTCGGACACCACCGACTCCGGGTGGAACTGCACACCCTCGACGGGCGCGTCACGGTGCCGCAGGCCCATCACCGTGCCGTCCGCGGTGGTCGCGGTCACCCGGAGATCGGGCGGTACGGTTCCCGGGACGACGGCCAGCGAGTGGTAGCGGGTCATGGTGACCGGGGACGGCAGTCCGGCGAAGACCCCGCTGCCGTCGTGGACGATCGCGCTGGTCCGGCCGTGCATCAGCTCGGGGGCCCGTGCGACGGTGGCGCCGTGGGCCACGGCGATGGCCTGGTGGCCGAGGCAGACGCCGAGCAGCGGCAGGCCACGGTCCCGGCAGCGGCCGACGAGCGGGACGCTCACCCCCGCGTCCTCGGGGGTGCCGGGGCCGGGGCTGATCAGGACCCCGTCGAACCCGTCGGCGTCCTCGGCCGCGACGAGGTCACGCGGGCGCACGTCGCAGGAGGCGCCCAGCTCGCGGAGGTACTGGACGATCGTGTGAACGAAGCTGTCGTGGTTGTCCACGACGAGGACGCGCGGCGCCGACTCCGGCCCGCACGGGGTCATCCGGTCACCCGGGGCCGCCCGGTCGTACGGGACCGTCCGGTCATGCTGGGTCATCGGGTGACGCGAGGTCATCGGACCATCGTGACGTGGTCGAAGGGAATCCGGGACTCGATCCAGGGGAACACGAGAAACCAGAGTACGGCCAACGTCAGCCCGGCCAGCGTCAGCGCCCCGACCGTCTTGCCGACGGGACCGCCGGGAAGCACGCGCCAGATCCACCCGTACACGCGACCCTCCTCATTCGCTCGTGTCGTGCGCAACCGCCGGACCGTGCCTCATGTCGTGCGCGGCCGCCTGATCATGGTTCGTGTCGTGCGCAACCGCCGGACCGTGCCTCGTGTCGTGCGCGGCCGCCTGATCATGCATCGCCGGACCGCGCGTGGAGGGGTGTCGGTGCCCGTCCGCGGCGCGGCCCCCCGCCGCGTCCGTTCCCACGACCGGGCCGTCCGGTGGGCGGTGGGCGGCCCTCGGCGGTTCCGGCTTCCGCTCCTTCCGGCCGGCCCGGAGCGGTTCCGGCTTCCGGCCGGCCCGTGGTGACTCGCGCTTCCGATCGACCATCCAGGGACGGTGGTCCCGGCGATTCTCCAGCTCACCGATGACGATCAGCCGCTGGGCGGCGGAGTACTCCGGGTGGCAGGTGGACAGCGTGATCAGGGCCTTGGTCGGCCTGCGGTCGGGATGGGCGGGGTTCGGGGCGATGACGTCGAGGTCGGTGGGATCGACCACATGCTTGTGGGTGACCCGGTAGGTGTAGCGGGCGTCACGGGCATCGACCACGATGTAGTCGCCCCGGTGGAGCTCGTCGAGGCGATTGAACGGGGCGGCGTAGGTGGTTCGATGCCCAGAAATAACGAAATTTCCAATTTTTCCGGGTAGGGCGGAGCCGGGATAGTGACCGGGCCCCATCCGCAGCTGCTCCCAGTCGACCCCCTCCACCACGGCGTACCGGTAGAGATCGCCGAGCCGGGGGATCCGCAGCATGGCCAGCGCCCCGCCCACCGGGACCTCGCCGAGCCTGCCGGATCGCACGATGTTCTTCCTGGCCTCGACGAGCTGCCTGCGCAGCAGCACCTGCTGCTCACCTGTGTAGGAGCCGGTCCCCCAGACGAGGTAGGCGCAGAAGAGCAACAGGACCGCGCCCAGCGTGGCGCCCGTCTCCCCCAGGGCTCTCAGCGCGGCTCTCATGCGATCAGGCTAGGCGGGAGGAGCCGCCCGGAACCGGAGCGGAGCGCGCCGTTGGCGCAAGGTTTGCCCCGTACTGATCACCCGTGGGATCGCCATGTCCCATGTGTGCGGACTATTCTTACTCGGGACTTCACCCACCAGCGACTACGCTGGCTGAAATGGCCTGCGCACGATCCGGACCGCGCAGGGTTGACGCAGGAGAGCCCAGTGCCCAAGTCCAAGACTCGTAAGAAGGCGGTTTACACGCCGCCGCAGACGGCCCAGACGGTCAAGGTGAGCCCGCGCTGGCTCGCGCCGGTCATGGTGGCTTCCTGGATCATCGGCATCCTGTGGATCGCCGTCTACTATGTGGCCCCCACCGCGCCCCTCATCGGCGCCCTCGGCAACTGGAACCTGTTCATCGGGTTCGTTTTCATCATCTTCGGTGTGGTGTTGTCCACCCGCTGGCGTTAGTTTTTTCCACAGGGTTATCCACACCCTGGGGAAGTTCCGGGGTGTGGATGATCAGACGGGAAGGCCGTACCGAGCCTGAAAGGCGAGCGGCGGCAGCAGCGTGACCGCCGCGACCAGCAGCAGGAACACCGCCACGCAGCCGGCCAGCTGGAACAGGGTGCGGTTCCCGCGCGGCGCGTGGACGAGGATCGCCGCCACCGCGACGCCCGTGATCAGGCCGCCCAGGTGGCCCTGCCAGCTGATGCCGCTGAGGGTGAACGTCATCAGCACGTTGATGCCGATCAGCCACAGCACGCCGGTGACGTCGTAGCGGAGCTTCCGGCCCACCACGAACAGCGCGCCGAACAGCCCGTAGATCGCGCCCGAGGCGCCCACCGCGTTGATGCCGAACAGGTATATCGCGACCGAGCCGCCGAGTGCGGAGAGCAGGTAGAGGGCCAGGAAGCGCAGCGAGCCGAGGCTGCGTTCCAGCTGCGGGCCGATGACGTACAGCGCCAGCATGTTGAACAGGATGTGGGTGATCGAGAAGCCCTGTCCCGGCTGCGCGTGCAGGAAGGCGCCGGTGACCAGGCGCCACCACTCGCCCTCGTAGATGGCCGGGGAGAGGGTGGAGAAGGTGCCGATCACCCCCGGGTCGAGGAACTGGGCGCCGTAGGCCAGGACGTTCACCGCCAGGAGCGTCCAGACCACGTACGGGGTGCCGACCGGCCTGCCGCCGAAGACCGCCCGCGTCTGCCGTACCGTCTTGTTGCCCTCGGCCACGCACTCGGGGCACTGGAAGCCCACCGAGGCGTCCCGCATGCAGTCGGGGCAGATCGGACGCTCGCAGCGCTGGCAGCGCACGTAGGTCTCACGGCCGGGATGGCGGTAACAGGTGGGGACGGCCGTGGTTTCAGGCTCGCCGGGAGGCTGGGTGGTCATGGCGTCTCGCTGCCCCTTCGACCGTGCTGTTGTCCACAGACTGCCAGCCTATTAAGGATCCCGGGTGTCCGCGCACGCCACAGTGGCCGGGAACGGCCGTACGGCGGGCGGGGGCGTCCGGCGCGTGGGCACGACGGGAGCGGACGCCCGGCGCGATGGCGGACACGGCGGGCCGCCGACGGCCGTACGGCGGACGCGGGCGCCCGCGCCGTGGAGGCGGCCGGCGACCCCGTGCGCGGGGTCGCCGGCCGCCTCACGGTCCCGCCGGATCAGCCCTGCACGCGGTCGATGGTGACCGACTCCAGGACGACCGGCTCCGTGGGCCGGTCACGGGCGTCGGTGTCGGTCTTGGCGATGGCGTCGACGACGTTCTGGCCCTCGACGACCTCACCGAAGATGGTGTGGCGGCCGTTGAGGTGCGGCGTGGGCACCACGGTGATGAAGAACTGCGAGCCGTTGGTGCCGCGACCGCCCTGGATGCCGGCGTTGGCCATGGCCAGCAGGTAGGGGCGGTTGAAGAACAGCTCCGGGTGGATCTCGTCGTCGAACTTGTAGCCCGGCCCGCCGATGCCCTGACCCAGCGGGTCGCCGCCCTGGATCATGAAGCCGTCGATGACGCGGTGGAAGACCGTGCCGTCGTAGAGCTTGTCGGTGGTCTTCTGGCCGCTCTCCGGGTGCACCCACTCACGGGTGCCCTCGGCCAGCTCGACGAAGTTGCGCACCGTCTTGGGCGCGTGGTCCGGGAAGAGCTGAACCTTCACGGTGCCGCGGTTGGTGTTCAGGGTAGCGATCAACTTCTCAGCCACGAGGGACTGCCCCCTTCGGGTCTCATTCTCAGTCTGTGCGAGGTGCTGTTTTGTGGTCTTGTGATGGCTGCGGCCGGAGCCGGTCCATCTAGCATCCTCCCACGGCCGGTAATGATTGAGCCGCCTTCGAGCGGGAAGGGGACGCAACGGGGCCCCGACGACTGGGGAGGTTGATGTGCCTCTTGAACTGCTGAGAAAGCGAAAGATCGAGAAGATCATGCCGACGGATGCACGGCTGATGACGCAGATGAAGCTGAATCAGATGAAGTCTCAGGTCGCGAGCGCCGCCGACAGGATGGCGCCGATGGCCGCCCAGGCCAGGGACGTGGCGCAGGACAGGCTCTACGTGGCGCGCGAATGGGCCGCGCCGAGGCTGGACGCGGCCGCTCACTCCGTGGAGGAGCAGCTCGCGCCCAGGGTCAGCGCGATGCTGTCCCAGGCCGCGGCCAAGGTCGATCCCGCACCCAAGGGAAAGTCACGCAGCTGGCCCGTGTTCCTGCTGCTCGCGGGTATCGCGGTCGGAGCCGCCGGCTTCGCGATGTACCGCAAGAACTCCGAGCAGTGGACCGACATGCTGAAGGAGAACGCCTCCGACGCCTCCCGCTGGATGAGTGAGAAGGCTCACACCGGAACACAGAAGATCAGCGAGATGACGGAGAAGACCGCCTCCAAGACCGGCCCCGAGGCGGGCGGGCACGCCGACAAGAGCGAGGCCCAGGCGGACCAGGCTTCGAACAAGCTGTCCTGAGCGACGCGAGTGCGGCCTGCCCCCTTGTGGGGCAGGCCGCACTCGCGTTCTCCGAGCGGGCGACCAGGCGGCGGATCCCGGTGTTCTCCGAGCCGCGAACCGCTGACGGTCTCGCGTTCTCCGCCTGCGAACCGCCCACGGCGGACGTTCACGTTCTCCGAGCCGCGACCGCCGGCGGCGGACCGCGGTCAGCCCACGGGCGTCTCCCCGACGAGCCGGCGCATGTAGGTGGTCGCGCGCTTCTCCGTCTCGAACCCGGCGCGGGTGTAGACGCCCAGGGCGCCGGTCGGGTTGTCGGCGTCCACGCCCAGGGCGGCCCGCTGGTAGCCCCGCTCACGGAACTCCGCGAGGGCGTGGGCCAGCAGTGCCCCGGCCACTCCTCTGCCCCGCCACTCGCGCAGCGTGCCGATGATCTGGATCCACGCCTCGCGGATCCCGGTGGCCCTGGTGTCCGCCTCGTAGTAGTGGGTGATCAGCACGGCCACGCTCCGGCCCGACCCGTCCTGTACGAGGTGGGAGACCTCCGGCCGGAAGGCGTGCACGCCGACGATGCTCCGCTCCCAGCTCTCCGGGGTGTGCGGGACGCTGCCCCAGTGGTCGGTGAAGGCGGCGTTGCGCACCTCGCGGGCGGCGTCGGCGAGGTCCGCGCGGTAGGGGACGATCCGCAGGCCGGCGGGCAGGGCCACCGGACGGATCTCGGCGGCCAGGTCGCGGCCCATGGTGCGGAACCATCGGACGGGGGTCATCCCCACCGCCCGCATCAGCGCGTCCGCGCCCTCGTTGCCGTCGAAGACGCTGGCGTGGAACTCGAGGGGACGCCCTGGGTGACGCCGCTCGTGCAGCACCGGCGTGTTGCGGATCGCCCAGTCGAGCATGTGACGGCCGAGACCCCGGCGGCGGTATCCGGGGTGGACCGCGCCCCACAGGTGCATCGGGTGGACCGGGTCCGCGGCGTTGGCGCACGGAGTCACGCCGAAGGCCGCCATCCGGTCACCGTCCCAGGCGGACAGGGTGCCCTCGGCCAGGTCGAGCAGGGGGTTGTCGAGGTCGTCGGCGAGGTCCTCGACCCCGTAGTTCTCCCCCGCCCGGTCCGCCTTCTCGACCTCCGCGAGCAACTCCGCCCACCGCTCGACGTCGTCCTTGGTCAGCGGTCGCCACTGGAGGGTCATGGGTCGCACCCTAAAGGACGTCATCCCGCACCGCGAGACGTTTTCCACCGTACGGCCCGCGCCGCTATACGGCCCGCACCACCGCACGGCCCGCACCGCGCACCGCCGTACGGCCCGCACCGGGGCATGCGGACCGTACGGCGGGAGCGGCCGGCTCAGCGGCGGGAGAAGACCGGCACCCAGGCTCCGGGCCGCTGGCTGTTCTCCCGGTAGCCGGTGAGCGGCACGACCGCGCCGCCCTGGACGTCGACGAGGAGCAGCCGGTTGCGGAACTCGCTCTTCACACAGCCGTCGGTCCCCTTGAGCTCACACGCCCAGGCGATCACGTGCTCGTCGTCGGCCCAGGCGGCGAGCTGCTCGATCCAGTAGCCGTCGATCGGCTTGAGCGGCCTGACCTCGCCGGTCCTCATGTCCTTCAGCGCGGTGACCGCGGTCCGGTCCGGACTGTCGGACGCGAGCCACCGGCCGCCGGGCGACAGCCCGGCCTGCTGCCTCTGGCCTCGGCCCACCGAATCGTCCGGGGGCACGGAGCGTGGGGCACCGTCCGGGCCGTAGAACTTCCGGGGATTCCGGTCGGGGCCCCCGTCGGAGGGGGCGCCGTTGTTCCACTCCCAGATCAGGGTGCCGTCCGCGTTCCAGAAGAAGTCCCGGCGGCTTACCGACCCACTGTCCCCGGCCGCGATCGGGCGGAAGTCCTGCCGTCCGGCGGCGGGGTCGATGAGGGTGAAGCCGGTCCGGGTCGCCGGGACCACGTTCCAGCTGTCCTTCCCCGTGACCTCGACCTGGTCCGGGTCGTCGTCGTAGTTGGTGACCAGCAACCGCGTGCCGTCCGGTGACCACGACAACGCCCCCGCGGGGTGTTCGAGGTCGAACCACCGCACTTCACCGCCCCGTACGGTCACCACCCCGACCCGGTTCGCCGGGATCGACTCCAGCACCGCGGCGGACTCCCCGCCCGGCGCGGGGTCGAGCCACGCCCAGGGGGTCTTCTCGTAGGTTCCCGAGTCGCCGTCGTGGAGGTACCAGGTGAGCCGGCGTGCCTCCCGGTTGCCCACGACCTTCTCGTTCCTCCAGGTGTAGTAGGCGTAGACCGCCGTGTCCCCCGCGGCCACCAGGGTCTCCGGCGTCGCGGAGTCCGCGTCCCCCAGGGTCTCCCGGGTCCCCGCGGACGGGTCCGGCGCGGTGGACGGGTCCGATCCGGTGGCGACGGCGACGGCGGGCTCGGTGCCGTCCGGTCCCGGAACGCCTCCGGCGACCAGGCCCGGGACCGCGAACGCTCCGGCGACGACGGCCGCGGTCGCCCCCGCGACCACCGCGAACGTCCGCACCCTGGAACGCCGCCGCCTCCCCAGCGCCCGCGACGCCAGGTCGGCGGGGTCCCGCGCCTCCTCCGACCAGTCGCGGAGGGTCCGCCTGACGAGCTCGTCGATGGTCATCACTTCGCCTCCCCGAAGATCATGTACGGCTCCCGCAGCTCGGGCGCGAGCTGCCGCAACCTGGCCAGGGACCGGTGGGCGGTGCTGCGGACCGTGCCCACCGAGCAGCCGAGGATCCCGGCGACCTCGGCCTCCGGCAGGTCCTCGTAGTACCTCAGGACCAGGACGGCCCGCTGTCTCGCCGTCAGCCTCGCCAGCGCGCGCCGCATGACGATCCGCAGCTCCACCCCGTCCGAGCCGTCGGCCGCGGCCCGGTCGGGCGGCTCGGGTACGGCCGTCTCCCGGTGCCGCCGCCACCACGAGACCTGCTGGCGGTACATCACCTGGCGGACGTACGCCTCGGGCGTGTCCACCGTCCGCCACCTGGTGACCGTCCTGGCCAGCGCGCTCTGCAGCAGGTCCTCCGCCGCGTGCTGGTCGCCCCCGGTCAGCAGGAAGGCCAGGCGCATCAGCGCGGGGGATCGCGCCGAGACGAACTCGCGGAAACGTCGCTCCTCTGCGGCGTCCACGACCACCTCCACTGTTGGTTACGCCCTACAGACGCGTCCGGGACGCCCCGCTATGCTCCGCGCCGGGGCAAAACGATTGGCGGGGCCGGCTCCCGTTGGACGACGATGAGACCGTGAAGATCTTTCTGGAGACCGACCGGCTGACGCTCCGCGAGCTGACCGGGGCCGACGCGGACCACCTGTTCGAGCTCGACGGCGACCCGGAGGTCATGCGCTACCTCAACGGGGGAAAGCCCACCCCGCGCGAGGAGATCCTGGACCGGGTGCTTCCCCGGATGCTGCACCGCCACGACGTCTCCGGGCGTCCCGGGTACTGGGCGGCCGAGATCCGGTCCACCGGGGAGTTCATCGGCTGGTTCGAGTTGAGGCCACTGGTGGAGGAGGAGGCTCCGGAGTCCGTCGAGCTGGGTTACCGGCTGCGCCGTACGGCCTGGGGGAAGGGTTACGCCACCGAGGGGGCGCGGGCGCTGGTTCGCGAGGGCTTCGCCGGGCTCGGGGTCGAGCGCGTCGTCGCGCGGACGATGGCGGTCAACACCGGCTCGCGGAACGTGATGGAGAAGGCGGGCCTGCGCTTCGTCCGCACCTTCCACGCCGACTGGCCGGAGGCCATCCCGGGCAGCGAGCACGGCGAGGTGGAGTACGCGCTGACCAGGGACGAGTGGCTCGCGACGACCGGCAGGGCCTGACCCGGCCCGCGAACATCCCGTCGGATCCTTCTCCGGGGTCTCCCTCGAACCGGCGCTCCCCCGCGGGAGGGAGCGCCGGAATCGCTCTTCCCGGCGATCCCCTCCGGACCGCGGACGACCAGGATCGACGCAGGAAAACGCCACCGAGGAGCCCTCCCGATGAGATCCCGCACCCCTGCCCCCGCCGTCTCTGCCCCCGCCGGCTCCGCCGTTCCCGACGGGTCCGGCTCCGTCCCCGCTGCCTCCGCCGTCCCCGGCTCCTCCTTCTTCCGGGTCGCGTTCGTCGCCGCCCCGCTGCTCGTCTTCGCCTACGGGGTGATCCGGATCCTCGACGGGCTCGACGGCAGCCGCGGCCCCGGTCTCGCCTGGACCTCCGGGCACCTCGCCTTCATCGCCGCCCTCGCGCTGTTCGTCCCGATCTTCTGGCGGATGCGCCGGATGGCGGGCGGGAAAGCCCTGGCCACGGCGAGCGCGGTGACCGGGACGGCCGGCGCCCTCGCCCTTCTCGCGCAGTTCGCCATCGACATCGCGGTCGGCTTCATGTCCGCCGATCACGCGGCCATGAGCCCGCTGTTCGAGCAGGTCAAGGCGGTTCCGGGTGTCTCCCCGATGGTTTACGACGGCGGGCCGTTCCTCTTCTACCTCGGTCAGCTCGCGCTCGTCGTCCAACTCGCCGTCCTCGGCCGCGTCAAGGTCTGGACACCGCTGCTCGTCCTGCTCGACCTCAGCGTCCCGTTCGTCAGCAAGGACCTCATCCCCCTCGGTGCGGTCTTCCTGCTCGTGTCGTTCCTTCCCCTCGCCAGGGAGGCGGCCCGGCCCGTCCGTGCCGCCCGGCCCGCCCACGCCCTCCCGTGAGGAACGTCCCGCACGCGGACGACGCCCCGCGCGCGAAGGAGACCCCGCGACGGCTTCGGCCGGCCGGGGTGTCCGGGCCCCGGTGGGAGAGGGCAGGATTGGGATCTGTGCCGGTTTCGTCCCTCCTCGGTCCTCTCCGTGATCGTCTGAGGTCGCTGCCGCCCCTGTGGGCGGACGCGACGCTCGCCGTAGCGGTGCTGGTCGTGCAGCTGTGGCCGCTCCTCTCCCGGGACGCCCCGCGAGGCGGGCAGTGGAGCTGGTGGGGGTACGCGGTCGTGGTGGCCGCCGTCGTGCCGCTGGTGTGGCGGCGCCGCGCGCCCATCGCCACCCTGCTGGCCAGCCTCACGGCGACCTCCCTCTACGACCTCTCGGACAACGTCGCCTCCCAGCCCATCTGGTACGGCGGGCTCGTCGCGACCTACACGGTCGCCGTCCACTCCCCCCGGTGGCCGCGCGTCGCCATCCTCTTCGGCACCCTCGTCGGGGGCGTGCTGCTGGTCGGCTCCTCGGAGACCGCGCTGCGCGGCATCGTGCTGTTCGTCGCCGCCTACGCGATCGGCCGCGCCTCCGCCACCTCCCGCGCGTACGCGGCCGCCCTGGAGGAGCGGGCCGTACGGCTGGAGCGTGAGCGCGTGGTCGAGGCCGAGCGGGCCGCCGAACGCGAACGGGCCCGGATCGCCCGTGACATGCACGACATCCTCGCCCACGCGGTCAGCCTCATGGTCGTGCAGGCCGAGGCCGGTCCGGTCGTGGTCAGGAGCGACCCGGCCCGCGCCGAGGCGGCCTTCGACGCGATCGCCGCCGCCGGGCGCGACGCCATGGTGCAGCTCCGCCGGACGTTGAACGTGCTCAAGGAGGAGGCGGGACCGCGAACTCCGCAGCCGACCGTCGCCGCCCTGGCCGAACTGGCCGAGCAGGTCTCCGGCGCCGGGATCGAGGTGGTCTGCTCCGCCTCGGGGGAACCGGGCCCCCTGCTCCCCGACGTCGAGGTCGCCGCCTACCGGATCACCCAGGAGGCTCTCACCAACGTCGTCAAGCACGCGGGCGCCACCCGCGCCGACGTCCGGCTCCGCTGGGAGGACGACGCGCTCGTGATCGACGTCACCGACGACGGCCGCGGTTCGGCGTCGTCGTTCCCCTCCGGCGGGAACGGCCTGGCCGGCGTCCGCGAACGCGCCGAGTCCTGCGGCGGCTCGGCCGTCGCGGGACCCCGTACGGACGGTCCCGGCTTCCGGGTGACCGCGCGGCTGCCACTGGCGGCCGGACGAAGAAGAACCGGGACGCGGCAGAACAGGGAGAACGGAGTGACGGCATGACGGTGAAGGTCGTGGTGGCCGACGACCAGGAGCTGGTGCGGGCCGGGTTCGGCATGATCCTCGGCGCCCAGCCGGACATCGAGGTCGTCGCCGAGGTCGGGGACGGCGCCGCGGCCGTCGCGGCCGTCCGCGAGCACCGGCCGGACGTGGTCCTCCTCGACATCCGGATGCCCGTGATGGACGGCATCGAGGCGGCCGGGATCGTGTGCGCGGAAAGCGACTGCCGGGTGCTGATGCTCACCACGTTCGATCTGGACGACTACGTCTACGACGCGCTGCGTGCGGGCGCGAGCGGGTTCCTGCTCAAGGACGTCCGCCGCGACGACCTCGTGCACGCGGTCCGGGTGGTCGCGGCCGGGGACTCGCTGCTCGCCCCTGCCGTCACCAGGAAGCTGATCACCGAGTTCGTCTCCCGGACGGCTCCGCGTCCCGCCGCGCCGTCCGCCGAGCGGCTCTCCGTGCTGACCGCCCGGGAGCGGGAGACGCTCCGGCTGATCGCGCGCGGGCTGTCCAACGCCGAGATCGCCGGGACCATGGTGGTCAGCGAGCACACGGTCAAGACGCACGTCAGCAACGTGCTGACCAAGCTGGGCCTGCGCGACCGCGTGCAGGCGGTGATCGCCGCCTACGAGACGGGCGTCGCGGTCCCCGGCGGCCCGGCGTGAGAGGGCCGTGGTGACCGGTCCCCGCTAACGCTTCCACAGGCAGAACGGGTGACCGGCGGGGTCGAGGTAGACCCGCACGTCCTCCTGCGGCTGGTAGGTCGCGAGGGCGGCCCCCGCGGCGACCGCGTGCGCCCCGGCGATGTCCAGGTCGTCCACCTCGATGTCCAGGTGCATCATCATCTGCTGGTCACCGGGCCCCGCAGGCCATATCGGCCGGACATGGTCCTTCTCGGTCTGGAAGGACAGCCCGGCTCCGCCGCCGGGTGCGGCGAGCGAGACCCAGTCGGGCGAGTCCTCGCGGACCTCCCACCCGAGCAGCCGCCGGTAGAAGGCCGCCAGCTCCCGGGCGTCGGGCGCGCCCAGCACCGTGGCCGTCAGCGTCATCCGCAGCGTCTCCGTCATCCGGCCTCCTCATGGTCCTCCGGCCTCCGGGCATCGTGCCGATGCCCGGCCACCGGCCCGCACGAGCCGCTCGGGCCGGTCGGTGATCCGTCGCCATACCCGGGGCGGTCGACTCCTCACCTGGAACCGTACGGCTCCGCGTCCCGGCCGGTCATCACCCGGCCGGGACCGGGTGGACGATCTGGGCGACCCGTTCCAGCTGCTCGGTCTGCGTGGACATGTCCGGCGCGGCGAGGCGGCAGACCAGGTGCTCCGCACCCGCCTCCAGGTAACGGCCCAGCGTGGCGGCCACGTGCTCGGCCGGGCCCGCGACCATCGCCTGGATCGTCCGCGCCACCTCGTACGGCACGCCGTACGTGGCCCGGCAGTAGGCGTCGAGCTCCCGTTCGCCCCGCGCCACGTCGTCTGTCACCAGGACCGTGACGAACAGCGCCGGGGTGACCGCATCGGCGGGCCGCCCCGCCTCCGCGGCGGCCCGCCGTACCGTGGCCAGGCCGGTACGGTAGCCGCCCGGGTCGGGCGGGTAGGGCAGCCAGCCGTCGTAGAGCCGCCCGGCGTGTTCCAGAGCCGACGGGCTCGTCCCGCCCAGCCAGATCGGCGGGCCGCCGGGCCGGTGGGAGGGAGTGGGTTCGGGCAGGTCGTCGAAGCGCAGCACCGCGCCGTGGAACGCCCGCTCACCCGACCACAGCGCCCGCCACAGCGCGACCGTGTCGTGCAACCGGCCGAAGCGGCGTTCCCAGGGCACCTCCGACGCGGCGTACTCGGTCTCGGACCGGCCGGGGAAGCCCGCGCCCACGGTGACGACCAGCCGGCCCGCCGACAGGTGGTCGACGGTGGCGAGTTCCTGTGCGGCCAGGACAGGGCGGCGGAAGGCGGGCAGCAGTGCCGCGGTGCCGAGCGTGACCCGCTCGGTCACCGCGGCGAGCGCGGAGAGCGTGGCCAGCGGCTCGGCACGCGCGCCGATCAGGGTGTCGTTGGCCCAGACCGAGTCGTATCCGAGCCGCTCGGCGCGGCGCCCGAAGTCGAGGAGCCGCCGGGCGTCCTTCCACTGGCTGTACTGGGTGGGGAGCAGGACCCCGAGTCGCGTGTTCACAGCGGGGATCGTGCTCTCCATAGGGAATCGCGGCAATTCCCCCGAGGGAATGGACGGCTTGGGCACACTGGATGTGTGGACTTCCCCCAGACGCTGCGCGCGGCACGGCGACGCCGGCATCTCAGCCAGCTCGACCTCGCCCTGCGCGCCGGCACGACACAGCGGTACCTGAGCTTCATGGAGAGCGGCCGTTCCCGGCCGGGCCGGACCATGGTGGTACGGCTCGGCGAGTCGATGGAACTGCCGCTCAGGGAGCGCAACGAGCTCCTGTCCGCGGCCGGTTACGCCCCCGTCTACCCGCGGACCCCGCTCGACGACCCGGGCCTCGCGCACGTGCGCACCGCGCTGGGGCACATCCTGGCCGGCCATCTTCCCTATCCCGCGGTCGTCGTGGACGCCGATCACGAGCTGGTGCTGGCCAACGACGCGTTCGGCCTGCTCACCGAGGGGGTCGCCGGGCACCTGCTGCGTCCGCCGGTCAACGTGCTACGCCTCTCCCTGCACCCGGAGGGTCTGGCGCCGCGCATCATGAACCTGACGCAGTGGGCGCGGCACATCATCGACCGCGTTCCCCCGGGTGAGCTGCGCGAGGAACTGTCCGGCTACGTGCCGCACGCCGAGCCGGGACACGATCACGTGGGCTTCGCCGTACCGGTGCGGCTTCGCTCGGCGCGCGGCGAGCTGCGGCTGACGACCACGATCACGACGTTCGCGACCGCGCTCGACGTGACCGTGGCGGAGCTGAAGCTGGAGGCGTTCCTGCCCGCCGACGCGGCCACCGCGGCGGCACTGGCCGACGGCTCCCGGACGGCGCGCCGGGCCGGCGCCCCGGGGAGCGCGCACCGGCCGGAGGACTCCCGGACGGATGACTCCCGGACGAGCGGTTTCCGTACGGACGGCTCCCGGACGGACGCGCCGGCACGGTGAGCCCGCCGCCCCGCGGACCGGCGCCGGTGTCCGGCCATCCGCGAAGCCGGCGGGCCGGCCGTCACCCCGGGAACTGGTAGTCGGCGGCGATGCGGCCCTCGCCGTCGAGGACGAGGATCTCCAGTCCGCCGCCCAGCGCCTCACCTCCGCCCGCGGGCGCCATCTCCCAGGTCAGCTTGACGACGTCGTCCAGGCGGACGGACTCGCCTCCCTGCCGGAAGACGAACTCACCGGGGGCGACGAACTCCTCGTAGGCCCGGCTCACCCGGACGTCGATCTCGTCGTGTCCACGGGCCTGGAGGGTCGAGTGGTCGAAGCCCAGCTTCGCGGCGGTCTCCCGGATCTCCTGGGGCGGTTGCAGGACATGGACGCCGTCCTCGGTCCACAACTCCTCGATCATCTTGCGGCGCAGCCCGCCGTCCGGCTCGTTCCAGAGGGCGACGTAGCGTTCGGTCAGCTCCCGGACCCGGATGTCGGTCACCGTTCCTCCTCGGCTGGTGTGTCGGTGTTCTCGTGTTCCGGTCCCACCCTGCGGCCGGGGCCGCGGACCGGCAATTCCCGGCGGGGAATGAGGGAGTGGCACGGCTCGGCGAAACCGGCCGGGAGCGAGGCGGGCGACCCGTCCGGACGAACGGCGCATGAAGCGGGCGACTCATCCAGAAGACGGGCGGCTCATCCAGAAGAACGGTGCACGAAACAGGCGGCCCGTCCGGACGGACGGCACGCGAGACGGTGCGCGCCGCCGCTACCTGGCGCGGAGCCTGCCGAGGGTGTGACCGGTGGCCTGCTTGAACAGGTACTCGGCACGCTCGTAGGAGAGCCTGCGACGGCCGGTCTCGGGGCACAGGTCGCCGGGGGCGGGGGGACGGCCGGGACCGGGCCGGCGGTCGGACAGGAACAGCGGGCCGCGGCGCCGGCCCGCGACGAGCCCGGGGAGCAACTCGGCGGCGCCGTCCCCCCAGTGGATCCAGCCGGACCCGCCGGCCGTACGGGCACGTCTTCCGTGCAGGTCGAGGTCCTCGACGTTGAGCGCGAGCACCGCACCGGCGCCGGCCGCGCTCTCGTGGATCAGCAGCCACAGGGCGCGTTCCCGGGGGGCGAGATCGGCGCGCCCGCGCAGCGCTTCGACCTGCGGCCGGTCGAGGGGACGGGTGCGTCCCCGGGGTTCGAACCGGCGGGGGACCCCGGCGGCCAGGTCACCGCCCGCACCACCGGCAGGACCGGCCGCGGAGCCTCCACCGACGCCGCCCGCCGGACCCCCACCCGAGCCACCCGCCAGACCTCCGGCCGAACCTCCATCCGGATCACCGGCCGAGTCGTCGGCCGGCCGGTACCGGATCGCGGCCCAGGCGGAGAAGGAGCGGACCGCGCCGCGGTGACGGTTCCACGTCGCCGCCGCGGCGTTTCCCCAGGCCGCGGCGAAGACCTCGGCCACCCGCCCCGCGCAGACGTCCGCCAAGGGGACGTCGTCGCCGATCTCGCGGCGCAGGCGGCCCATGGTCTGGCCGTAGGAGCGGACGGTCGCGGCGTCCAGGTCCTCGCGGGCGAGGAAGGCGTCCGCCGCCGCGCCCAGCGTGACGGACCCGCCCGGAGGCACCCGCACGGCCGCCGCCGCGTCGGCACAGGCCGCCGCGCGTTCCAGGAGGACCGTGCGTTCGGGCACGTTGCGGGTGAGCGCCGCGGCGCGTTCGAACTCGTGCCGGGCCTCCTCGTGGCGACCGAGCCTGGCCAGCAGGTCACCGCGCACGCTGGGCAGGCGATGGTAGCCGCTGAACGCCGGCTCGCCGGCCAGCGCGTCGGCGGCGGCCAGGCCCGCCTCGGGACCGTACGCCATGGCCAGCGCGACCGCGCGGTTGAGCCGCACGACGGGTGTGGGCAGCACCCGGATCAGCACCTCGTACAGGGCGGCGATCTGCCCCCAGTCGGTCTCCTCCGCCGTGGCCGCCCGCGCGTGGCAGGCGGCGATGCCGGCCTGGAGCACGTACGGTCCCAGAGGGCCGCCGCACTCCCTGGCGCGCAGCAGGGCCTCGAAGCCGCGGTGGATGAGGAGCCGGTCCCAGCGTCCGCGGTTCTGCTCGTGCAGCGCGAGGGGCCGGCCGGACGGGTCGTTCCGGGCGGCCAGCCGGGACGTCTGAAGCTCCATCAGCGCGACCAGGCCGTGCGCCTCGGCCTCGCCCGGCGCGAGCCCGGCCAGCAGGCGGCCCAGGCGCAGCGCCTCGTGACAGAGGTCCCTGCGCGTCCAGTCCTCGCCCGCGGTCGCCGCGTACCCCTCGTTGAAGACGAGGTAGACGACCTCCAGTACGGACGACAGACGCGCCGCCCGGTCCGGGCCCTCCGGGACCTCGAAGGGGATCCGGAGGTCGGCGAGGGCGCGTTTGGCCCGTACGACGCGCTGCGCGACGGCCGCCTCGGAGACGAGGAACGCGCGGGCGATCTCCTCGGTGCGCAGGCCGCCGATCAGTTTCAGCGTCAGGGCCACCCGGGACTCGGTGGACAGCGCCGGATGGCATGAGACGAACATCAGGCGGAGGACGTCGTCGCCCACCTCGCCGTCGAGTGCTCCCAGGGCCTCGTCGACCCCGCTCCCACCGGTGTCCGGCCGGGTGGCGAGGTCGTGCGCGAGCAGTTCGTTGCCGCGCTCGTGCCGCTCGCCGCGCCGCAGGTGATCGACGGCACGGCGTTTGGAGACGGCCATGAGCCAGGCGCCCGGATTGTCCGGCACGCCCGACCCGGGCCACTGTTCGAGGGCGGCGAGGAGCGCGTCCTGGGCGAGCTCCTCGGCCAGTCCCACGTCGCCCACCATCCGGACGAGGCCGGAGACGATCCTCGCCGACTCCATCCTCCAGACCGCGCCGACCACGCCGTGGACGTCGCCGCCCCCGCTGCCGGCTCCGGCCCGGCTCCCGTCGCCGGCGTCGTCTCCGTACCCGTTCCCGGGGGCCGCACGCCCGTCCCCGTCCCCGTCTGGGGAGGGCACCCGCACGTCCTCGTCCCCGTCCGGGGAGGACACCCGCACGTCTCCGTTCCCGTTCCCGGACGTCATGTGCCCGATCATCGGCGGTGCCCGGTCCGGCGCGCAAGCGCGGGACCGGCAGCGGGACCTGGGCGGCCCCTCTCCGCCGGGGACGGCCGGCGCGCGGGCACGGGGTCAGTCCTCCGGGCCGAAGACCTGCTGGATGTGGCCCTCGCCGTCACCGACGATCTTCCAGAAGCGGCGGGACAGCTCGACGGCCTCCTCCACGGAGCGCGTCTCGACGAGCGCGAAGCTCACGATCGCCTCCTTGGCCTCGGTGAACGGCCCGTCGGTGACGGTGATCTTTCCGCCGGACGCCGAGATGTGGACGCCGGCCGGGTCCAGGCCGCCGGTGGCGAGCAGCACGCCCGCGCGGGTCATCTCCTCGACGAAGGCGGCCATCTCGGCCATGGTCTCCTGGGTCGGAGGAGGCGCGTCGGCGCCCTTGGTGGTCATCAGGAACCGCATCGTCGTATCTCCCTTGTTCACCGGGCTGTCGTGCCTGGCTTTCGTACCGGACTCCGCCGGGGTGACCGATTCTCTCCGGTCTCCGGCTACGCGTCGAGCGAGGCGGACGGATATCGACATCCGGTTCCCGACCTGGGGGATCGTGCGATGTGACAGGGAACGCGATGTGACAGGGAACGCATGATGCGGCAGGTCAGCGTGGGTTCGAGGCATGACGGCGCGACGGTGTCGAATCCGGGGCGCCCCGTTCGACGCGTCAGCGAGGCCGGACGGAATCCGGCCACCGGAACACCGCGGCGGGAAGCCCGCCGCAGGAGAGGAAGAAGCAGCATGACCGCCGTCCAGCCCGGCCCCTCCACCCCCGCCCGACGCGCCGCCCGCACCGACGCCTCCCCCGCCACCCGCACCGCCCGCCTCGGCACCGCCGAACAGCCCGGCACCGCCGTCCCGGCCACACGTCTCCTGCTCGCCTGCCTGGTGGCCGCCACACCCGTCTTCGGGTTCGTGTCGCTGGCCCAGGTCTTCACCCGTGAGGGCTTCGACCTGCTCCGCCACCCGCTGAGCATGCTCAGCACCGGCGACCTCGGCTGGATCCAGATCACGAACTTCCTGGTCTCCGGCGCGCTGACGATCGCCGGGGCGGCCGGGCTGCGCCGCGTCATGCGCGGCACGCCCGGCGGGACCTGGGCTCCCCCGCTGCTTGCGGTCAACGGCGTCATGCTGGTCGTCGCCGGGGTGTTCGTCATGGATCCGGGCGACGGCTTCCCGGCCGGCACCCCGCTGGGACAGCCGACGACGATGAGCTGGCACGCCATGGCGCACATGGCCGCCGGGTCCATCGCGTTCGCCGCGCTCATCGCCGCCTGCTTCGTGCTGGGCCGCCATTTCTCCCGTGCCGGCCGTACCGGTTTCGCCGTGGCCTCGCGGATCAGCGGCGCCGCCCTTGTCCTCGGCAACGGCTGGGCGATGTCGGGCGGCCGGGCCGGCTCCCTCACCCTGTGCGTCGGCGTGCTGGTCGCGATGGCATGGACCGGCGTGGCCGCGGCGGACCGGCTGGCCGCGCTCCGGCGAGTCGTCTGAAGCGGAACCCAGGGACCGCCGGCCGTACCGGGGCCGGGATCCGGGACGTCCCGGATCCCGGCCCCGGTACGGCCGGCCCATGTCCGAACGACCCGTATCCGGCCGATCCGAGTACGGCCGGCCCGCGCGGGCGGGGGGCGGGGCTACGATGGCCGACCATGATCGAGCCGAGCTTCCTGAGCGCCACCCGCACCGCCTACGACGCGATCGTCGACCGCTACGCCGAGTTCGCCGGCGCGAAGTTCGCGGAGATGCCGCTGGTCCGTGCGATGCTCACGCCGTTCGCCGAGCTGGTCGGGGCCTCCGGCGGGCGGGTGGCCGACCTCGGCTGCGGACCCGGCCACGTGACGGCCCACCTGAGCACCCTCGGACTGGACGTCCTCGGCGTCGACCTGTCACCGGAGATGGTCGCGCTGGCCCGCCGTACGTATCCGGGCCTGCGGTTCGAGGAGGGGTCGATGTTCGCCCTCGACCTGCCGGACGGCGCACTCGGCGGCGTCCTGTCCAACTACTCGATCATCCACACCCCGCCGGAGCGGATTCCGGAGGTGTTCGCCGAGTTCTCCCGGGTGCTGGCTCCGGGCGGTCATCTGCTGATCGGCTTCCAGGCCCACGAGGACCCCTCGGCGTCGCCGGAGGCGTTCGACCACGTCGTGGCACTCGCCTACCGCTGGCCGCCCGACCGCATCGCCGGCCTGCTGCGCGAGGCCGGGATCGCCGAGGTGGCCCGCATGGTGATCGCCCCGGAGGAGGACGAGAAGCGGGGGTTCCCGCACGCGTTCGTGCTGGCCCGCAAACCGGCCGCGCTCCCCTAGATCGTTGACCGGTATTTCTCCTCTTCACTCGTGCCACTACTATCTCCTCCGCTCCCGGTCAATGGTCCCGAATGGAAGCCCTGTCCGGAAACCTCCGGGCAGCCCAATGCTGGGATCTTGATTTGGTGGTCTTGTCGTACCGGGCCCCTACGATGTGCCGATGACGCGATTCGTGCAGCAGCCCGACTACGAGGGTGCGGAGTTCATCGACCTGTCAATGGCCAGCGCAACCTTCCGCGAGGTGGATCTCAGCGGCGCCCGGATGCGTGGCGTGCTGCTGTTGGACGCCGACATCGACGGGGCGATCGACGGCCTGCGCGTCAACGGCGTGGAGGTCATGCCATTGATCGAGGCCGAGCTGGATCGCCTGCACCCCGAACGGCTTCGACTGCAGCCAACCACACCCGAGACGATGCGCGATGCGGTGGATGTCATCGAGGAGCTGTGGCAAGCGACGCTGCGACGCGCAAGCGTGCTGCCAGAGGAAGCCGTCCACAGATCAGTGAACGACGAATGGTCGCTCGCCCAAACCCTGCGCCACACGATCTTCGTCGTGGACGCCTGGTATGGCCACGCGGCGGCCCTTCGCCCGAACCCGTTCCATCCGATCGGCGTACCCGCATCGTTCACCACCAACGGCACCGAGTTCGGCATCGACGAGTCGGCCGCGCCCACCCTCGGCGAAATCCTCGCCGTGCGCGCCGAGCGGATCGCCGATCTGCGCGCATATCTGGCGCAGGTCACGCAGGAGGAGCTGGACCGCGTGCGGGGGCCGAACACCGCGATCGGCTGCCCGCCGCCCGCCGAACGTACGGCGGTCAAGTGCCTGCAAGTCATCTTCAGCGACCAGTGGGCGCACGTGCAGTTCGCCGACCGTGACCTGGCCATCCTGGAACAGGAGTATGCGTGATGCTCCGGGAGGTCCACTGCTACACCGTCCGCGTACTCGTTTGACGGGCCAAACGCAGAATTCGCCGGTGGTGTTGATGTGGTAGGTGTGACACGTCGCGGTGGTTGCGTGACAGACGGATGAAGGGTGTCCAGGATCGACGTTTCCACACACGTCGACCGTGAGGCCTACATGATCGCCGACCTGGACACCCTTCTCATCGCACTGTACGTGGAACTGGTCGATCACATCATCCCCGCCCACCAGCCGCGCCGGTCGGGACCGGGCCGCCCACCTCAGGTCACCGACGCCGAACCGGTCTGCCCGGCGGTCGCGCAGGTCCTGCTGCGGTACAACGATGAACGGCACTGGCTGCGGGCAGCGTCGGCCCGGGTGGGCCACCTGTTCCCCCGGCTGCTGGCGCAAAGCGAGTACAACCAGCGTCTCAAGCAGGCCGCCACGCTGATGGAGGCCGCGCTGCGGTGGCTGGCCGAACACACCGATGCATCCGCTGAACCGCTGCGCCTGATGGACGCCACCCCGATCCCCTGCGGGCAGTCACGCACCACCAGCCAACGCTCGGATCTGTTCGGCTGGGCCGGCTACGGCTACGAGTCGGCGCACAGCCGCTGGTACTGGGGGGTCAAACTGTTGCTGATCACCACCGCCGACGGCACCGTCACCGGGTTCGGCCTGGCCAACCCCCAACTGTTCGGCGAACGCGAAGCGACCCGCCAGATCCTGACCCGCCAGCCCGCTAACCAGCCCGCCCCGGGCACCACCGTGGTCACCGACAAGGGCTTGTCCGGCCAGGGCAGCGAGCAACTGTTCACCGACCTGGGCCTGCTACTGATCCGCCCGGCCCGCAAGGACGAGAAAACCCCCAGAACCTTCCCGAACTGGCTACGCCAACGCATCGAAGCAATCATCTGGACGTTGAAGAATCAACTCGGCCTGGAACAACACGGCGGGTGGGTACCGGCCGGCCTATGGACCCGTGTCCTGCAACGCCTGCTCGCCCTCAACGCCGCGATCTGGCACAACTGGACCATCGACGCACCCGTCAAACGCTCCTTGATCGCCTACGACCATTGATGACCTGCCCAGAATTACCGGTCAACGATCTAGGCGGATCTTTTCGTCTGCTGCGGTCGCCCAGGCGAAGATCCACGAAACAGAACCTGGGGACGACCGGGTACGACGCCTCCACGGGCCGGGCGCCTCGCGAGGGGACCGGCCCGGTCCGTGTTCCCTGGCCCATGCTCCCCCGCCCGTTCCTTCGGCCGGTGCTCCCCGGTCAGTCCCGCGGCGTCATCCGCAGCACCTTGCCCTTCGCGCTCGCCGCCAGGTAGGCGCCGCCGTAGTCGTCGGAGACATAGACGAGGAGGACCGGTTCGCCGCCCGCGAAGACCCAGCCGCCCTCCGCTATCACGTAATGGCCGGTCGGACGGGTGATGCCGAGTTTCCGGTCCGCCGTGCGCAGCAGCGCCGGAAGAGCCTCCCAGCGGAACGACTCCGGCCGCACCGGCTTCTGGAGCGGTGTCACGGTGCTTCCCTTGACCTTGCTGACCTTCCCATCCCGATAGGTGTAGATGTCGTAGAGCTTCTTCTCACCGGGGACGAGGGCCTGGGCGACCACGTAATCGTCGTACACGACGAATCCCACGAAGTCGGTGCCGCCCGTCGCCTTCCTCAGCACCTTGGTCGCCTCCCTGACCCGGGCCGGGTCCAGCAGCGTTCCGGAGCCGGCGTTCGCCTTCGGTTCCGGGGCGGTGCTCTCCTTGGGCTCGGGGGCCGCGCTCTTTCCCGACCGCTTCGCGCCACCGGTGACCGAGGCGCTCGCGGAGCCGCCGGTGGGCTGCGACGCCCCCGGCGTCGTGCCGTCTCCGAACACGCCCGGAACGTTGAGGAGGACCACGGCGGTGAGGGCCACGCTGAGCGTGACGGTCCCGGCGACCGTCGCGGCACGGAACCGGCCTGAGCCGCCGCGCCGGCCTGAACCGCCGCGCGGCACCGGACGCCCGGGGTTCGTGTCCGAGGCAGGGTGGGCCGCCCAGCCCAGCATCCGGTCGAGTTCCACGGCCGGCGGGCGGGCGGCGGGATCCTGCGTCAGCAGGGCCGCCAGGACGGGCGCCAGCGGTCCGGCCCGGCGCGGAGGCGGGACCTGGCCGTTCAGCACGGCCGCGAGCGTGGCCATGGTGGTCTCGCGGCGCAGGGGGTGGTACCCCTCCACCGCCACGTACAGCAGCATGCCCAGCGACCACAGGTCCGAGGCCGGATCGCCCTCCCGTCCGCGCAGCCGTTCCGGCGCGATGTACTCGGGCGAGCCGACCAGCTGACCGCTGGCCGTGAGACTGGGCGCGTCGTGCAGCGCCGCGATGCCGAAGTCGGTGAGCACCGGGCTGCCGTCCTCGCGCAGCAGGACGTTCGCCGGTTTCACGTCGCGGTGGCAGATGCCCGCCGCGTGAGCGGTCCGCAGAGCGGCCAGGACGCCTCTCCCCAGGTGCGCCGCCTCCGCCGGCGTCAGCGGCCCCTCCGCCAGGCGGTCCTGCAGCGAACGGCCGCGCACCAGCTCCATGACGATCCACGGGTGCGCCGTCTCGCCCGTGTCCACGATGTGGTGGATGGTCACCACGTTGGGGTGGCTGAGCCGGGCCAGCGCCCGCGCCTCGCGCAGCACCCGTTCGCGCAGCATCCGCGCCCTGCCCGGATCGTCCTCCGCCGCTCCCGACGGACGGACCTCCTTCAGGGCGACCTCCCGGTGGAGGGCGAGGTCGTGGGCGCGCCACACCGTGCCCATTCCACCGCTCCCCAGCCGCTCCAGCAGCTCGAAACGGTTGTCGATCACAACCCGCCCGGACGTCACGGCAGACAGCCTAGAGCCCCCGTAAGCGGTCGGAAGGGGCGAATGGTCGCTGTCGCCGTGCCGGATCCGCCGACGGGCACGGGCGGCGTGGGAGGTACGGCGGTCAGAAGAGGGTCAGCGGCTCCGACGGCATGGGCTCGGGGAGCGGCTCGACCTCGGGCAGGAGGGCCCGTACCTCGTCGTGGAAGCGGCGGGCGAGCATCAGCGCGTCGGCGTTGTCGGGCGTGTGGATGAACACGGTCGGCGAGCGGCCTTCTCGCAGCCATTCGACGACCGCGCCGACCCACGGCCGCCAGCCCTCGACCGTGTGCCCGGCCGAGTCCCGGCCGAGGTAACGGATGATCGGACGGTCGGTGAGGGCGGCCGCCCGGCGCGGCAGACGCGGTTTCCTCGTCCACGCCTCCCGCTCGGCATCGCTGGTCGGCGGGCTCCGGAACAGGACGGTCGTGTCGAACGGGACCCACTCGGCTCCCACGCCGCCGAGGACCCTTTCGAGCAGCCGCCCGGCGCGCTCGTCCTCGAAGAACGCGCGGTGCCGTACCTCGACGGCGTATCGGTGCGAGCGGGGGAGCCCGCGGAGGAAACCCGCCAGGACGCCGAGGTCGGCGGGGCCGAAGGACCCGGGAAGCTGGACCCAGAGTGCCTCGGCCCGCGGCCCGAGCGGCTCGATCGCCTCCAGGAACGCCCCCAGCTCCTCGTCGGCGCCGGGACCGGTGAGGCGGCGCTCGTGCGTGATCGACTTGGGCAGCTTGACCACGAAGCGGAAGTCCGGGGAGGTCTGCCGCGCCCACGACTCCACCGTGCTCCGCGCCGGGGTCGCGTAGAACGTCGTGTTGCCCTCCACCGCGTCACACCAGGTCGCGTAGGCCCGCAGGCGCTCGCCGGGCGGAAGCGGGTGGGGCAGGAAGCGCCCCTGCCATGGCGCGTGGGTCCACATCGCGCATCCCACATGAAGCCGCATGCCCCGACGCTATCCGAGATGCGTCCCGGGAACCGGGCCGGGGCGGGGAAAGGGAGGCGTCGGCGGAGGTCTCCGGACGTGTGGGAGGCGGCCGCCGCCGAAACCGTCAGAAGTGACGGTACGGTGCGGCCCGGCCTCCGCCTCGACGCGTGGACCCACGGCCGCGCATCCGCACGAGGCCGCGTGCCCCGGCACGCTCCCGGCCCGGCGCCGTCCCCCGGGACTACCGACAATCATTTCCTCCTTGACAATAAAAATTGTCGGCCTTAGTCTGAGATCACGCGGAACGCCGCAGCCGGGAAACCGGCCGACGGGGCTCCGCCGGACCCACCGGGCCGGACCTCGCGACCGGAACGGCCGCGGCCCATCCGGCGGAGAACCCGCCATCCGGACGACACAACCCGAAGGAGCACCTCCCATGCGCATCCTGGTCAGCGAGTTCATCAGCCTCGACGGCGTCGTGCAGGCACCGGGCGGACCCGACGAGGACACCGACGGCGGCTTCGCCCACGGCGGCTGGACGCACCCGTTCTTCGACCCGGAGGTCGTGGGCGGCTTCTTCGACGACACGATGAGCAACGCCGACGCCCTGCTGTTCGGACGCCGTACCTGGCAGACGATGGCGGCGGCGTGGCCCGGTCAGGCCGGCGACCCGTTCGCCGACCGGATGAACTCCGTCCGGAAGTACGTCGTCTCCGGCACGCTGGGCGAGGACGACCTGACGTGGAACAACACCACGCTCCTCCCCGGCGGCGAGGCCGTCGCCCACCTCAGGAAGCTGCGTGAGACCGAGGGCGGCGACGTGGTCGTCATGGGGAGCGTCACGCTCGTGCGCACCCTCCTGAGCGAGGGCCTGGTCGACGAACTCCGGCTCGTGGTCATGCCGGTCATCCTCGGCGGCGGCAAGAAGATCTTCCCGGACGACGGCGTGCTGCGCACGTTCGAACTGGCCTCCACGGCCACCAACGCCGCGGGCACGAACGTGTGCGTCTACCGGGCCGTCACCGCGGAATAGACCGGACCGGGCGGCGTCCGCTGAGGAAACCCGGGAGAGGCGACCGCGCCTCCCCCGGGTTTCTCATGTCCCAGGCGGCGCCCGGGCGGGAGACCCGCCTTCGCTCAGTCCTCGCCGCGGTAGGCGCGCAGCTCGCGGCGGGCCAGACGGCGGTTGCGGCGGCGCTCCTGACGCCGGAAGCGGTACCACTCCCGGTTGCCGCCCTTGGTGAGGTTGCCGAACACGTAGGGGACGGGAGCACCCCAGTGGCAACCGCTCGTAAGGCGGTTCAGGGACGCGCTCCCGGGGGTGATCTCCTCGGGCAGCGTGCAGGGCCCGAACCGGTGGTCGTGCACGGGGAGGCTGGTCGCCATCGGCGCGTCGGCCATCCGCACCCACCAGGGCCGGGTCTTGTCGGTCTTGCTCATACGGTCACCTTTCGGCTCCGTGACGCCCCGGGATGGGGCCGTCACAAGACCGGATGCACCGTGATCACCTCCGAGGTCGTGCATGACGCGGCGGAAGCGCGCCCTTCCCGCGACGCGCCGGACGTGGAACCGGCCGAGCCGGCCGCATCGGTCGAGGCGACGGCGACGGCCGATGCGATGTACGACGTCCTGGAGCCAGGCTACATCCGGCGCCCCGACCTAGTTCAGCCTTGCCTTATATAAGCCTTGGGTGAGACCGTTGGCCCCGTACGCGCGATCGATCCGTGGCGGGGCGGATCCCGCACGGGACGGACAGGAGACCGAGGTGGCCGAGACGACGCCGACCGGGACGACGGTGGCCGAGGTGATGACCGAGCTGGCCGGGCTGGAGGACCCGCGGGCACGCGAGGTGAACGAGAGACACGGTGACGACCACGGCGTGAACCTCGGCAGGCTGCGCGCGCTCGCCAAGAGGCTGAGGACGCAGCACGAACTCTCGCGCCGGCTATGGGACACGGATGACACCGCGGCGAGGCTGCTGGCCCTCCTGATCTGCCGCCCGAAGGCGTTCGGGCGCGACGAACTGGACGACATGGTGCGCCAGGCCCGCACGCCCAAGGTGCACGACTGGCTCGTGAACTACGTGGTGAAGAAGAGCCCGCACTCCGAGGAGCTGCGCCTGGCCTGGTCCGCCGATCCGGATCCGGCGGTCGCGGCCGCCGGCTGGGCCCTGACCGCCGAGCGGGTGACGAAGAACCCCGGGGGCCTCGACCTGGCGGGACTGCTCGACGTCATCGAGGCGGAGATGAAGGACGCCCCGGACCGCCTGCAGTGGGCGATGAACGACTGCCTGGCCCGGATCGGGATCGAGCACGCCGGGCATCGCGCCCGGGCGATCGGCATCGGTGAACGTCTGGGGGTGCTCAAGGACTACCCGACCTCCCCGGGCTGCACGTCTCCGTTCGCGCCCGTCTGGATCACCGAGATGGTGCGGCGGCAGGGCGGCGAGGCGTCATGAGCGGGGCCATCGGGGCGGCGGCCCGCCCCGATGGCCGCGGCGGGCGAGGCGATCCACCGGCCGGAACCCGGGCCGCGGGTTCCCGAGGTGAAATTTTCACGGTCCGGCGGGCCGTTCACGCAGTTCGCCCGCCCGCCGGGCCGTCTCCCGCTTGACCCCCGCCGAGGGCCGGAACCACACTCCGCCGGAGCGTCACCCTCCACGCGACCACGTGAGCGGTCCCCGCCCTCCTCGTTCTCGCGTGCCGGGCCGCCGAAGTCCTGTTAACGCTAACAACAGCGGGAGCCGATCAGAGCCGGAATGCCGTCCGCGACGCCGGCCGGGCCGGGAGACGCGGATCGGCGCCGGCAGCCAGGAGGAGAAGACATGACGCAAGGCCAGAACGAGCCCGTGAGCGGCGAACGAAGACTGCTGAGCAGAAGAGCCGTCCTGGCCACGATGGGAGCCCTGCCGGTCCTCACGGCCACGGCGTCGGTCCTGGGGGCGTCGGAGGCCGCGGCCGCGACGGCGGTCATCGACCCGTCGGTGCGGCGGCAGACCATCCGGGGCTTCGGCGGCATGGCCCACGCGGCCTGGATCGGCGACCTGACGGCCGCCCAGCGGGACACGGCGTTCGGCACCGGCGAGGGCCGGCTGGGGTTCTCCGTACTGCGGATCCCCGTCGGCGAGAGCCAGTCGGACTGGAGCCGCGACCTGGCGACGGCGAAGCGCGCGGCCGAACTCGGGGTGACCGTCTTCGCGTCGCCGTGGAACCCGCCCGCGAGCATGATCGAGACCTTCACCCGCGGCAGCCAGACCAACGCGAAACGCCTGCGGTACGACCAGTACGCCGCCTACGCCCAGTACCTGAACTCCTTCAACGCCTACATGCGGGACAACGGGGTGAACCTGTACGGCATATCCGTGCAGAACGAGCCCGACTACGCGCACGACTGGACGTGGTGGACGCCCACGGAGATGGTGCGGTTCCTCCGGGAGAACGCCGGTTCGATCAACACCAGGGTCATCGCCCCCGAGTCCTTCCAGTACCTGAAGAACATGTCGGACCCGATCCTCAACGACCCCGTGGCGCTCGCCAACGTGGACATCATCGGGGCCCACCTCTACGGCACGGCGTACTCGAACTTCCCCTACCCCCTCTTCCAGCAGAAGGGCGCGGGCAAAGAGCTCTGGATGACCGAGGTCTATTACCCCAACAGCAGCGACTCGGCGGACCTGTGGCCCCAGGCGCTCGACGTGGGCGAGCACATCCACCACGCCATGGTGGACGCCGAGTTCCAGGCGTACGTCTGGTGGTACATCCGGCGCAGCTACGGCCCCATGCGGGAGGACGGCCAGATCAGCAAGCGCGGTGCGATGATGGCGCACTTCGCCAGGTTCGTCCGCCCCGGATACGTGCGGATCGGCGCGACGGCGAACCCGGCGTCGAACGTCTACGTCTCGGCGTACCGGGGCGGCGACACGATCGTCATCGTCGCCGTCAACAAGGGGACCTCCGCGGTGAGCCAGCAGTTCACCGTGGCGAACACCGCGATCTCCGGCGCCTCGTCCTGGCTGACCGACGCGAGCAGGAACGTCGCGCCGCAGGGCGCGGTCCCCGTGTCGAACGGCTCCCTCACCGTCACCCTTCTCGCCCGGAGCGTGACGACCTTCGTGACCACCGTGAACGGCGGCGGCCCCTCACCCAGCGCGACGCCCACCGTGACCCCCACGGCGACCCCGACCGTGACGCCCACCGGCGACCCCGGGACGGGACCCCGGGTCGCCTACACGATGAGCGCCTGGGGCAACGGCTTCACCGCGAACATCGCCATCACCAACACCGGCACCTCGGCGATCAACGGCTGGACGCTGGCCTTCACCCTGCCCTCCGGGCAGTCCATCACCTCGGGCTGGAACGCCACGTACTCGCCCTCCAGCGGTCAGGTGAGCGCCCGCAACGTCGACTACAACGGCACGATCGCCCCCGGGGCCACCATCGAGATCGGCTTCCAGGCCACCCACAACGGCAACACGTCGAAACCCACCGCCTTCACCCTCAACGGCGTTCCCTGCACCGTGGCCTGACCGGCGCACAGGACGGCGCCGAAGCCCGGCCCGGCGCGGGGACGGGCGCGGCCCCGCCGTGCGCCCCTCCGGCGCGGAACAGCCCCGTACGGACGACCCTCCGTGCGGGGCTGCTTCATGCCGGTCGTACGCCCGCTCCATGCCGGTCGTCCGCCGGCGGGTGCCTGTCCCCGCCCCCACCTGCGTGTACGGAGATCCCCTGGAGCCGCGGCATCGTCCCGCGCGGGGCCGCACGGCATGTCAAGCGCCGGTCATTGGCAGAAAACTGCAGCCCTGGGCAGTTTGCTGCACCCGAAACTCCTGTCCCGGCGACCCGGGGTCACGCAGAGTTGTGCATGAGCAAGCAGATCGGCACTTCGAGATGAGGATGAGGAAATGGCAAGACCTGGCATCACGTCCGACTCCTTGTCCGTATCCCTGCCGTCGCTGGAGGCGGTCCGGCCGGGCCCGCTTCTGCGGACGGGGTTCGCGAGTCCCGGCACGCCGAACTACCGGTTCTGCGTCGACAGCGTGAAGCGCAAGTACCTGGACCGGTACGGCGCCGTCGTCACCCCCGGCCCCGACCTGTTCGTCACCGCGTGGGACGGCGCCCGCGACTCGCCGACCTCCGGCCGCATCCTGGGCGTCGCGGGGCTCACCACCGCCGCCGGACGCAGACTGCTCTCGGAGGACTATCTCGACGTCCCGGTCGAGCGGGCCTGCGCCGACCTGGCTCCCGGGACCCGCGTCGACCGCCGCCGCGTCGTGGAGATGGGCCCGATCGCGTCGTTCCACCCCGGCGCCGGCCTGTTCCTCATGCGCGCCCTGCCGGGGATCGCCCTCCACCTGGGGTACGACTTCCTGCTGTCCACGCTGACCGAGAAGCTCCACGGCGTGGCCAGGGCCGCGGGCTGGGAGTTCCACACCCTCACCAACGCCCGCCGCGCCGATCTCACCGGGGCCGGTGAGATCGACTGGGGCACCTACTACTCCGCGAGGCCCCGTACGGGAATCCTCCGCTGCGGGCGGGACGCGGTCCCGCGGGCCGCCGGCTGACGGCGTCTCCTCCGGCCGGGCTTTCGACCCGGAATTCCAGCCGGGCTTTCGGCCGGGAACTCCAGCCGGGCTTTCGACGACACCGCGATCCGAACGCACAGAAGAACGCACAGAAGAACGCGTAGAAGGAGTCCGCTCATGCGTTGGCTTGACCATGCCCTCAACCGCCTCGGCTCACTGGAGAAAGTGGCCGTCGAGGAGATGAGGTCGTCCGGGCCGTCCCGCCCCTACACCTACGGGACCGTGCTCGGCGCGGCGATCCGTACCGGTGACGCGGTCGTCGCCGCGGCCGAGGGGCGGGACACCGGCAGCAGCACGATCGGCCTGCTCACCGGCAACGGCGTGGAGGGCGTCGTCGGTGACCTGGCCTGCCTGCTGACCGGCGTGCGGTCGGTGCCCATCCCGATCGCCTTCGGCCGGGACCAGGCCCGCCACCTGCTGTCGCACTCGATCGTCTGCCTGGTCGACGAGCAGGGGCGCAAGCGCCTGGCGGAGTGGGGCGGCGAGGAGAGGATCCTCCCCGAGGGGTGCGAGGTCATCACGATCACGGTCGGGGAGGACGGGTACGCCCCGGAGGAGATCGCCGCCAGGGTCCGGGCCGCGGCGACGCTGGACGAGTCCGCCATCTGCAAGATCGTCCACACGTCCGGCACGACCTCCACCCCGAAGGGCGTGATGCTCCGCCGCGGCGCGGTGGACGACCTGATCGACTCCGTCACCAGCCGGGTCGGCGTCGAGGCGTGGCAGCGCTACGTCTCCGTCGTGCCGACGAGCCTGCTGGTGGAGCAGGTCTTCGCCGTCTACCTGACCTTCCTCGCCGGCGGCACGGTCGTGTTCCTGCCCGAGGAGGCCAAGCCGCTGGGCACCGCCGGCGGTGACGTCGAGCAGGTCCGCGGGCTGCTCGCCGAGGCCCGGCCCACGGTGTCGCTGGTGCCGCCGTCCCTCGTGGAGTCCATCGCGGCGCACGCCAGGACCCTCCCGGACGCGACCACCCGCGAGCTGTCGCTGGCGGTGTACGGCAGGGAGGACCCGATGCTGCTGTTCAGCGGCGGCGCCCCGGTGTCCGACGAGGTCCTGCGCGTCATGTGGGACCGCGGCCTGCCGGTGTACGTCGCGTACGGCCTCAGCGAGAACGGCTCCGTCGCCACGCTCAACGGCCCCGGCCTCGTCCGGCTCGGCACCGTCGGCAAGCCCCTGCGCCACTGCGAGGTCAAACGGTCCGACGACGGCGAGCTCCTCATCCGCAGCTCGTCCCTGCTCACCGGCTATCTCGGGTCGGACGACCCGACCGCGCTCCCGCTGGACACGGAGGGCTGGCTGCACACCGGTGACATCGCCGACATCGACGACGACGGCTACGTCACCATCACCGGCAGGCTCAAGAACATCATCATCACCTCCAACGGGCGCAACGTCAGCCCGGAATGGGTCGAGGCGCAGTACAAGAGCCGGCCCGGCATCGAGGCCGCCGCCGTGTTCGGCGACAACATGGAGCGGCTGATCGCGGTCTTCGTCGTCAGCCGCGGCGCCGACACCGCCACCGCGCTCGCCGACGTGCGCCACGTCAACGCCGAGGTCCTCTCGGAGATCGAACAGGTCGGCAGCGCCGCGTTCGTCGAGGCCGACGAGACGTTCTACGCCGAGTTCTTCACCGTCACCGGACGCCCTCGCCGCAAAGAGATCAAGGAAGCACTCACCACCGGCCGTTTCGGCCTGACGGAGGTCTGAGAAATGCTGAGCGACTTCACCACCACCGACCACATCGACGGCAAGGGCCTGGTCGTCACCGCCGCCGACCGCGCCGGACTCGACACCGTCGACCGCGTCGAGCTGATGACCGCGCTGGCCGAACACGGCTACGTCCTCCTGCGCGGCTTCGACACCGACCCGGCCACCTTCTCCACGCTCATCCAGAGCGTCTCCTCGAAGATCACCCTGGACCCGGCGCGCAAGTTCGCCGGAGGCAACGTCGCGCAGAAGATCGAGGCGGGGCTGGTGCCCCAGGGCCTGCACGTGGAGAACGGCGCCACGCCGTGGGTGCCGGACCTGGTGTGGTTCTACTGCGAGACCCCGGCCAAGGTCGGCTCGCAGACCACCATCTGCGACGGGCTGCACGTGTGGGACCGGCTGCCGGCGCGCACCCAGGAGCTGTTCCTGTCCACCCGGATCACCTTCGCCAGGCCGATGCCCGAGGACAAGTGGAAGAACCTCGTCGTCCGCCTGCTCGACGGCGCCAAGACCGCCGACGAGGTCGTCTTCGACGACCTGCTCGCGGTGACCGACGACGACGTCGACGTCAAGTACCGGCTGCGCCCCGACGGCTCCGTCCACTACAAGTACTTCACCTACGCCGCGCACACCACGCTGTTCGGCGGGGACGTCGTGTTCACCAACAGCATCCTGACCCCGTCGGTCAACTACGAGCCCCCGGTGATCGAGTTCGAGGACGGCCGTCCCCTGGACGCCATGCTGATGCGCCAGATCATCGAGGCGACCGAACTGGAGACCGAGGAGATCGACTGGCACGCGGGTGACGTCGCGCTGGTCGACAACAGCCGGCTCATGCACGGCAGGCGCAGGATCCGCGACCCTCTCCGCTCCCTCTACAACGCCCAGAGCTACGCCAGGGAGGACGTCGTCGCCGCCGTCCGCGAGCGGGTGGCCCCCGTGGGCAGGGCGGCCTGATGCGGACCCAGTACGACGAGATCGGCCGATCCTACGAGCGGCTGAAGCGGGAGATGCCCCTGGCCAGGGGCCCCGAACGGGCCACTGTCGAGGCCCTGACCGGCGCGGTGGCGGGCAGGTCCGTGCTGGACCTGGCGTGCGGCACCGGTTGGTACAGCAGGATCATCGCCCGCGCCGGCGCGGCCTCGGTGCTGGGGGTGGACATCTCCGAGGAGATGGTCGCCGTCGCCGAGCACACCGAGGCCCGCGAGCCGCTCGGCATCTCCTACAAGGTCCACGACGCCCGGACGCTCGGGGCCGTCGGCCGGTTCGACCAGGTCAACGCGGTGTGGCTGCTGTGCTACGCCCGTGACCGGTCCGACCTCGCCGCCATGGCCGGCACCATCCACGACAACCTCGCCCCCGGGGGCGTCTACACCGGCCTGGAGATGAACCCGAACTTCGACTGGGACGGCCCCCTGGCCACCAAGTACGGCCTGACCCACCGGCCCGACGCGGACTTCCCCGGCGGAAAGGAGCTGACGGTCACAGCGCACGTGAACCCGCCCATCTCATTCCAGGCCTGCTTCTGGGAGGAGGAACCGGTGGTCACCGCCCTGCGCGACGCGGGGTTCCGCTCGGTGGAGATCGTTCCTCCGGTGCTGCCCGCCGACCGCGACGACCCGTTCTGGGATGACTTCCGGACCAACCCCGCCATCGTCGGCATCCGTGCGGTCAAGTAACGAAAGGAGCCCGTACGGTCGGGAAACGAAAATCGGGCCGCTCGGACGGCGGAAGGAGCGCCGGACGGAACGAAGATCGAAGCCCAGGTGAGGCGGCAACGCCTGACCTGGGCTTCTTCGCGCCGGGAGGGCGGTGGAGCCTGGGCCCGGACCCCTGACGTCCCGCCCGCGAAAGAACACGGACCGACTGCGTCCTCGTTCAGCCACCGTCGTCGTGACGCCGGTCGCGACGGCGGCGCACCGGACGGACGGCCTTGCCGAGGACGTCACGCGCCTCCCACTCCCTGCCGGCGGGCAGTTCCCACCCCCGCCGGTAGGCGACCAGCCGCAGCGCCGTACCCGCGACGACCCCCAGGGACGTGCCCACCACCATGGACACGCCGAACGCCGAGCAGACCACCTGCACCGCGGCGACCAGGGCGGCGACCGACGCGTACAGGCCGTTCCCTCCGAACACGACCGGAACGCGCTGCACCAGCAGGTCACGCGTGGCCCCGCCGCCGACCGCGGTGATGGTCCCCAGCAGGATCGCCGGGAGCCAGCCGAGCCCGGCGGCCAGCGTCCGCTGCGCCCCCGCGACGGCCCACACGCACAGCGCGATCGCGTCCAGCACATAGAAGAGCCGGTTCCATTCCCGCTCGGTGAACTTCAGCAGAAAAGCGACCCCGGCCCCGGCCAGCGCGATCGGGATGTAGAGGGGGTTGGTCAGGGCGAGCGGCGGCCCGTGCTGCAGCAGAACGTCACGGATCAGTCCGCCGCCCAGGCCGGACACCACCCCGATCACGACGTACCCGAACAGGTCCAGCTCCCGGCGGCGTGCCACCGAGCCGCCGAGCAGGCTGTTGATGAACACTCCGACCAGGTCCAGCACCGTCGTGATCGTCTCGACCCGCACAGGCAGGAAGCTTAGGGACGCTCCCGGAGAACCGGCGCCGGCCCGCTCACCGGCCGGCCGAACGTTTGCCGCCGTTTGGAGTAGTAGGGATTCATACCCGGAAAGCATCCCCCGCAGGGGAAGCTTGAGGGGAGCGGTCGATGTCCGTCGACACGGTGCTGGCCGGACTGGACGCCATCAGACCCGGCCTGGAGGCGTACTACCGTGACCTGCACGCCCATCCCGAGCTCGGGCACCAGGAGAGACGGACCTCGGCCCGGGTGGCCGAGCGGCTGCGGGCGTACGGCTACGACGTGCAGGACCAGGTCGGCGGCACCGGCGTGGTCGGCGTACTGGCCAACGGAGACGGGCCGGGCGTGCTGTTCCGCGCCGACATGGACGCCCTGCCGATCGAGGAGCGGACCGGCCTGCCGTACGCCAGCACGGCCACCGGCGACGACGGTCATCCGATCATGCACGCCTGCGGGCACGACACCCACGTCACCGCCCTGCTGGGCGCGGCCCGGCTGCTGTCGCGGGCCAGAGAAGCCTGGAAGGGCACGCACATCGCGCTGTTCCAACCGGCGGAGGAGCCGGGCGACGGCGCCCGCGGCATGATCGCCGACGGGCTGGCCGACCGGATTCCCAGACCCGACGTCTGCCTGGCCCAGCACGTGCTGCCCTACCCGGCGGGCCAGGTGCTCACCCGGCCGGGGTCCGCGCTGTCGGCCGCCGACGACTACCGCATCACCCTGTACGGCCGCTCGGCCCACGGCTCGTCTCCCGATCGGGGCATCGACCCGGTGGTGATGGCCTCGATGCTCGTGGTCCGCCTGCAGACGGTCGTCTCCCGCGAGGTCGGCCCGCTCACCCCGGTCGTGCTCACGGTGGGCAGCATCCACTCCGGAGCCAACCCCAACAACATCCCGGAGACGGCCGAGATCCAGCTGAACGTGCGCACCTACCGGGAGGACGTGCGGCAGCGCGTCAAGGACGCCATCGCACGTATCGCCCACGCCGAATGCGCCGCCTCGAACGCCCCCAAGCCCCCCGATATCGACCATTTCGGCGCCTTCCCCGCCACGATCAACGACGAGGACACCACCCGGAAGGTCGCGGCGTCCTTCGCCGCCTTCTTCGGCGACCGGGCCGGGGCCCTCGATCTCCAGACGGCCAGCGAGGACTTCAGCGAGATACCGAAGGCGCTCGGCGTGCCGTTCACGTACTGGGGCTTCGGCGGCACGGACCCCGCTCTGTACGCGAAGGCGGCCGCGGAGGGCACGATCGCCACCGATGTCCCCGGCAACCACAACGCCGCCTTCGCCCCGGTCATCCAGCCCACCCTGGACACCGGCGTGCAGGCGGCCGTGGTCTCGGCGCTGGCCTATCTGGGGGACGGCGCCGGCCGTTGAAGGGCCCGCGGGCTGAGACGTACTGCGGATCAGCACAATTTGCCTAGGGTTCCCAAAACGGTGCAAAAAGAAGCGCCTCGCTCTTCAGCGGCCCATGATCGCTGCCAGCGACGACGGCTGTCCGCCTCGCCAGGAGCCCCGCCGTCAGCGGCGGTCGCCGGAGCCGAGGCCGGCAGCGGCGAACCGCTCCGCCGTCGGCGCGTGTTCGGGGTCGGTGAGCCATTGCGCGGCGAGCCCGACGAGCAGGGCGAGATAGTGTGATCCGGCCGCGTGGACCGTTTCCGGATCACTGTCCGGCCCCAGGCCGGCGAACGCCCGCGCCAGCGAGGCCCTCGCGAGCTTCTGGCCGTCGGCGATCATCCCCCGGATCTCGTCGTCCTGCCGTACGGACGCGACGGATTCGAAGTTGACGAGCCACAGTGATCGATTGGCCTGGATCGAGTCGATGATCCGGCTCCACAGGTCCACCTGATCGCCGGGCCGGGACCGCGTCTCGCCGGCGGGGCCGGATTCCTCGAGCACCGTGAACAGCAGCTCGCCCCACTCCGTGTTGAGGTCGCGCAGAGCCCGCGTGAGCAGCTGCTCCTTGGACCCGAAGTGGTAGTTGATCGACGCCTGGTTCGCCCCCGACGCCGCGACCAGGTCCCGCACGGTCGTGTGCGCGTACCCCTTGGCCAGCAGGCAGTCCCGCGCCGCCAGCAGCAGCTTGTCCTTGGCACTCACATGCCCTACCGTATCAAATAAACATTCGTATGAAACGATCGTTTAAAACGATGCTTCAGGGGGCTCCATGACTCCGTACGCCACCGCCGCGTCCACGCCGCCCATACTGCGCATCCGCGCGCTCAGCTGCGAATATCCAGGGGAGGCCGGCCCCGTCCACGCCCTGCGCTCCGTCGACCTCGACGTCGCCCGGTCGTCCTTCCTGGCGATCATGGGGCCGTCGGGATCCGGTAAGACCACCCTCCTGCACTGCGCCGCCGGATTGCAGAATCCGACGTCGGGCTCCGTCGAGCTCGACGGCCAGGACCTTCGCGGGCTCGACCAGGCACAGCTCGCGCGGTTGCGCCGGCGCCGCATCGGATTCGTCTTCCAGTCGTTCAACCTTCTGCCCGCGCTCTCGGCCGTCGACAACATCGAACTCCCCCTGCGCCTCGACTCCCGGAAGACCGAATCCGCGCGCACGACTCGGCTGCTCACCCGCGTGGGGCTCGGCAACCGGGGCGGCCACCGCCCGCATCAGCTGTCGGGCGGCCAGAGGCAACGCGTCGCGGTCGCGCGAGCGTTGATCGCCGATCCCGACATCGTCTTCGCCGACGAGCCCACAGGCGCCCTCGACATCCGCAGCGCCAGGGAGGTCCTGCGACTGATGCGTGAACTCGCGGACCACGGCCAAACGATCATCATGGTCACACACGATCCGGTCGCCGCCTCCTACTCCGACGCCGTCCTCTTCCTCGCCGACGGCCGGATCGTCGACCACCTCCCGCGTCCCACCGCGCAGCAGGTCGCCGGCAGAATGGCCGTCCTGGTCGAGTCGGCGGAACAGGCCGTCCACGACGCGGCGGCGCACCGGTGATCAGGATCGCCGCGCGCTCTCTCGCGCATCACCGCACCTCCGCGGTCACCACCGGCCTGGTCGCGCTCGTCGGCACCGTCCTGGTGACGGGCATGATGTGCCTGCTCGGCACCGGGCTGGCCGCGAGCACGGTCGCCGCCGACCGCCCGTTCCTGGTGCAGTTCCCGCTCATCATGGGCGGCTGGGCGGTCTCGATCGTCCTGTTCGCCATGGTCTCGACGATCAGCGTCGCTCTCACGGGCCGCGCCGCGGAGATCGCGGGCATCCGTCTCATCGGCGCGAGCCCCCGGCAGGTGCAGCGGATGCTCGTCATCGAGACGGCGGCCGTCACGGCCATCACGGCGCTCCCGGGACTCGCCATCGGCTACCTCGTCGGCTGGATCGTCACACGGAGCATCCACTCCGCCGGACTCACCGACGCGGCCTCGGTCTTCGCACCCGGCGTGCTCCTCCCGGCCCTCGGTGTGCTCATCGTTCTGGCCGCGAGCGTACTCGCGGCATGGGTGGGCAGCCGCTCCCTCGCCCACCGCAGCCCGGTGGCCGATGCCTCCCCGCCCCCACGCCGCCGTACGGGACGGCATCCGGGACGGCGACGCCGGATCGCCGCGGCGATCACGATCGCCGCCGGTCTGACCTCATCGGCCGCGGTATTCGCCATGGATCCGGCCGACGTGCTCACCACCGCGATGACCGGGCCCGGCTGCGTGCTCGTCGCCGTCGGTCTGTGCGTCCTCGCCCCGGAGCTCATCGCCACGGCGAACACCACGCTCAACGCCCTCCGCTCAGCACACGCCGCCGCCCCCTCCCATCTGGCCGCGATCAACCTCTCCGCGGCCCCGGACCGGATGCGACCGGCCGTGACCTTCCTGACCCTCTTCGTCAGCGTCGCCGCGGGCACCCTCAGCATGCAGGGCATCGAGAACGGCGTCGGCACGGCGAACAGCACGGCCCAGGTCCTCGCCACGATCAACTACTTCGTCGTCGCCCTGATCGCGGCGTTCATGGCCATCGCCCTCACCAACAACCTCGTCGCCTCCATCACCCAGCGCCGCCCGGAGTTCGCGGTCATGTCCCTCATCGGCTCGACCGACGCCCAAACGCAGCGGATGCTCGTACGCGAGGTCGGTGCGGCCACCGCCGTCAGCGTCATCGCCGGAAGCACGGGAGCGTTCATCACCGTCCTGCCCTTCGCCATCGTCAAAACCGGTGATCCCCTGCAGGCGGCGGCGCCCCTGCCCTACGCGGTCACCATCGTGATCGGGGTCGGCGTCACCTTCGGCGTCACCTCTCTCGTCGGGAGGCGCTCCATCCGCACGGCGTGAGGTCCCGGCAGGCAGGAGTGGCGGCCCCGCCCTCCTCCGATCACACATGCCCGACGAACCGCACGGAGCACGGCGGCCCGCATCAACGCGATACCGGTCGCACAGCCGGGTCCAGGTCCTCCCGCGTCCACGGTCGCAGCTTCTCCGGGTTGCGGACGTAGTAGAGGCCGGTGATGCGGGCGTCCTCGACACGGATCGTGACGACGCCGTCGATCTCGCCGTCCACGCGGATGAGGAGCGCCGGGCCGCCGTTGACCACGATGGGCTCACCGGTGAGCGAGACCTCGTTCTTGCCGATGCCGCCGACGATGAAGCGGGCGACCTTGCCGGCGCTGACGACGGGCCGCGGCGCGGCCTGCCTGATGCCGCCGCCGTCGCTCACCAGGACGACGTCGGGGGCGAGCACGTCGAGCAGGCCCCGCAGGTCCCCGGATTCCAGCGCGTTCCGGAACGACTCCAGGACCGCCCTGGTCTCTCCGGAGGAGACCGCTTCACGAGGACGGCGGGCGTCGACGTGCCGGCGGGCGCGGTAGGCGATCTGGCGGACGGCGGCGGGGCTCTTGCCGACGGCGGCCGCGATCTCGTCGTAGCCGACGTCGAACGCCTCATGCAGCACGAAGACGGCGCGTTCTGTCGGCGACAGCGTCTCCAGCACGAGCATGAGCGCCATCGACATGCTCTCGGCGAGTTCGACGTCCTCGGCCACGTCCGGCGCGGTGAGCAGCGGCTCGGGCAGCCAGGGGCCGACATACGCCTCCTTGCGGCTCCTCATGCTGCGCAGCCGGTTGAGCGACTGCCGGGTGGTGATCCGGATCAGGTAGGCGCGCCGGTCGCGCACCCGCGCCAGGTCGGCCCTGACCCATCGCAGCCAGGTCTCCTGGAGGACGTCCTCGGCGTCGGCCGCCGAGCCGAGCATCTCGTAGGCGACGGTGAACAGCAGGTTGCGGTGGGCGAGGAAGGTCTCGGTCGCCTCGTCGGCGGCGTGGTCGCTCATGTCTCGGTCCTTCTCCTCGGTGGCCGGCCCCGGCGGCCCGGGACGTCCGGACGCGCGTCCGCGGCGGGGTCCTTCACTCGATCCGCCCCACCGCCCGGCGCGCCGGACCGGTGTCAGCGATCGCTCTGGTCGCGGTCGCCGTGAGCCTCCGCCGACAGGCCCTGCCAGTCGTCCCAGGTCCGGAGCCGGTCGGCGTAGGCCTGCTGGATCACCGGATAGAAGCCCCGGCCGAAGAGCACCCGCAGGGGCGGGTTGCCGGAGTCGACGAGCTTCAGGAGCGCCTGGGCCGCGGTGGCCGGGTCACCGGCGGGCTGCTTCCCGGTGAACGCGCCGAGACGCCGGCGCAGACCGTCGTAGGCCGGATCGGTCTCGGCCATGTGGCCGTTGGCCAGCGGGTCGGGGTTCCTGCCGTCCCTGGTGGCGAAGCCGCCGGGCTCGACGATGGTCACCTTGACGCCGAAGTCGACGACCTCGCCGGCGAGGGCCTCGTTCAGACCCTCCAGGGCCCACTTGGAGGCGTGGTACGCGCCGCCGAGCGGCATGGCGATGACCCCGGCCGCCGAGGACAGCTGGATGATGTGTCCCGAACGCTGCTCACGCAGGTACGGCAGCGCGGCCTGGACCACCCACACCGCGCCGAACAGGTTGGTCTCCATCTGGTCGCGCAGTTCCCGCTCGGTCAGCTCCTCGACCGCGCCGACCTGGGCGTAGCCCGCGTTGTTGACGATGACGTCGAGCCGGCCGAAGTGCTCCCTGGCCCGCTTCACACCCTCGAAGACGGCGGCCCTGTCGGTCACGTCCATCGCGAGCGGCAGCACCGCGTCGCCGTAGGCCGCGACCAGCTCCTCCAGGCTTGCGGGGTTCCGGGCGGTCGCGGCCACCCTGTCACCGCGGGACAGCGCGGCCTCGACGAACTCACGGCCGAGGCCGCGCGACGAACCGGTGACGAACCAGACCTTGCTCATGATGTCTTTTCCGTTCTTCGCGTGGTGCGGCGTTCCGGGACCGGCGCCGCCTTCCTGCTGTTCCACCCCCTAGGACACGCGACCCGGCGAAGACATAACACCCATTGAATGTGACCTGTGTCTCTCCTGCCTCCACGGCGCGGCCTACGGCGTCCGTGCGCGTGCGCGCGGGTCTTCCTGGAGGAACGGCCTCCGTCATCGACCGGCGGGCCTGGCTGCGGCGGTGGGCGCCGCACCCGTGCTCCGCTCCCCGGAGCGAGGGAGCCACACCCCTCCCGCGGGGGAATACGCCGGGACCGCCGCCTGGAGAGACTGGCCACCATGAGCACCGCACCCGTCACCCGCCCGTCTGAACCGTCCGCGTCCCCGAGCCTGCTCACCGTATGGGCCGGCCGGACCATGATCCTGATCGCCGCGCTGCACACCGTCGTATTCGTCCGTCTCGCCCCCTGGGGTGACTGGCTCGCCGGGAGCCTCCGCGACCGTTCCGCGGACAGCGACTCGGTGGCGACGTTCTGGGCGCTGCCCGGCGGGTTCGTCGTGGTGCTGGTCCTGCTGGGACTGCTGGTGTCACGGGCGGGCCGGCGGGGGCAGCACGTCCCCGGGTACGTCGGATGGGTGATCCTCGTCTGGGCGGCGCTGGCCGTCGGCCTGATCGGACCGAGTGGCTTCCTTTTCGCGATCATCCCCGCCGGACTGCTCATCGCGGCGGACATCACCGCCAGGCGAAGCCCCCGCAGCCGGTCCTGAACGAGTCCCACCGCCTCCCGGGACCAAGGCGTCCCCCAACGCGGGAATCGATCCGGGCTGCATGGACGGCCGGTGAGACACCGAGGTACGGCGGGCATGCGCCGAGCCCGCCCTTCCGATCCCGACATGTCCGATGAACCGCACGGAGCACGGCGGTCCGCGTCAACGCGACGCCGATCGCACCGCCGGGTCCAGACCCTCCCGCGTCCACGGTCGCAGCTTCTCCGGGTTGCGGACCACCCAGATCCGGGTGACGCGGCCGTCGGCGACGTCGAACGAGGCCACGGTCGTGACGACGCCCGCGACCCGGGCCACCAGGCCCGGCGTGCCGTTGACCGACCGCTCCAGGAGTTCGAGCCCCGGAGCCCTGCCGGCGATGGCGGCCATGTACCGGGCGATGCGCGCGCCGCCTTCGATCGGATGCGGAACGGTGCCGGCCCTGCCGCCGCCGTCGGCGGTCATCACGGCGGCCGCGTCGAGGAGGCCGACGAGGGCCGCGATGTCCTTCGTCTCCCATGCCTGCTTGACGCGCCGCACCACGTCGGCCCGCCCGGCCGCCGTCACCGGGGCGCGCGCGTCCTCCGCCCGCCGCCGGGCGGAGGACGCCAGCTGTTTGCAAGCCGAGGGGGTCCGGCCGAGGACGGCGGCGATCTCGGCGAAGGGGTAACGGAAGACGTCGTGCAGGACGAACGCCACGCGCTCGGCGGGCGTCATCGACTCCAGGACGACGAGGAAGGCCATGGTCACCGACTCGTCCAGGACCATCTGATCGGCGGGGTCGCCGGGGTTGCCGAGGCCGGCGCCGTACCCCTGCCCGGCGCGGTCGGGCAGCGGCTCGGGCAGCCACGCGCCGACATAGCGTTCACGCCGGGCCCGCGCCGAGCCGAGCGCGTCCAGGCAGACGCGGCCGGTCACCGTCGTCAGCCAGGCGCCGGGGGACACGATCTCCTCCCGCCGGCTCCGCGGCAGCGCGTACCAGCGCGCGTAGGCCTCCTGTACGGCGTCCTCGGCCTCGGCCAGCGAACCGAGCAGCCGGTAGGCGACGTTGATCAGCCGGCGCCGCTCACCGGCCGTCTCGTCGGTGCCCGTCCCGGTCGTCACCATGCTCCCGGCCGCCTTCCCGCCTTACCTTTCGCAGGCCCGCGTCGTCAGGTCGGTGAGACCTTATCGATCCACCGCCCCCGGGGGCGGAACAGGGGGCCCGTGACATGGCCGGCATGACCACCCAGGCGACGGCACGACGCCGCTTCTCGTTTCTGCGGATCGCGATCGCCCTGCAGACCCTGACCATCTTCCTGCAGGCGGTCTCCGCCGGGCTGCTGCTGACCACGCCCTACGGAGAGACCCTGCACAGCGCCGGAGCCCGCGTCATGTACGGGGCGTCGGTGCTGTACGTGCTCGCGGCGGTGCTGGCGTGGAAGCCGGGCGGCGGCTCGCCCCGGCCCGTCCTGCACGCGTCCGGCTTCCTCGTCCTCGCCTCCGCCCAGGTTCTGCTCGGCATCATGCACGTGCCGTCGGCCCATCTCCCCCTGGGCGTCCTGATGTTCGGGCTGAGCGTGCTGGCGCTGGTGCGGCGCTGAGTCCTCCAGCGGAGTCTCCGGCCCCGGCAGGGAGGTCACGCGTCGGCCGGCAGCGGTTCACCGGTCTCCAGCAGTGACTTCAGGCTCGCCACCACGTTCGGCCAGCCGTGGCTGAGCATCTCGACCATGCTCGATCCGGCCTCGAAGCCGTCGTGCACGACGGTGAGCTTCACGACCTGCCCGGAAACCTCCTCAAGCGTGAAGGTGACCTTCGAGCGGGCTTCGCCGGACAACCGGGCGAGCGTCTCCTCATCCCAGCCGAAGCGCTTGGCGAGCTCCGGGGTGACGGAGTGCCAGGTGTAGGAGAGCCGGTTGTAGGGATCGGCCTCCAGCACGACCTGCTCCGGGTCTTCGATCACCACGCCGTGGTTGTCCCAGGTCATCGGCGAGCCGGTGGACCAGTCCGTGATGAACTCCGTGGCCCAGTAGCGGCGGGTGAAGGCGGGCTCGGTCAGCGCCTGCCAGAGCTTCTGCGGGGTGGTGCGGATGTAGGTGGTGTAGACGAAGGTCGGCGCGTCCATCGGGGGCTCCTCCAGGGCGAGTTTCAGATCCGCCAGGGCTTGGACCCTGGCCCGGTCGTAACGGCTGATCCACCGGTGGGCGATCTCGTGCACGGGCGCGGCGTTGAGGTAGTGCAGCTTCTCCCGGCCCCGCCGCACGGTGGTGACGAGCCCGGCCTCCTCCAGTACCGCGAGGTGCTTGCTGACGGACTGTCTGGCCATGTCGAGCCCGGCGCACAGCTCGCGCAGCGTCTGCCCGTTGCGGGCGTTGAGCGAGTCGAGCAGCGCGCGCCGGCTCGGATCGGCCAGTGCCTTGAACACCTCGTCCATGCCCGCCCTCGTATCCGGGTCGCCGTCCGCCGATATGCAGCCTTTCGGCTGCCTATAAATTAGGCAGCCATATGGTTGCCTGTCAAGGCGGGTGACCACGATGGGCGGGCGCGCTCAAGGACATGGGCGCCTTCGCCGGTCCCGCCGTCCCGCCGCGAACGGCGGGACGGCACGGACGGCACGGACGGCACGGACGGCACGGACGGCACGGACGGCACGGACGGCACGGACGGCACGGTCAGTGGCGGCTGAAGGGTGCCCACTCCCTGATCGGCAGGTCCGGGAAGAAGTCCCTGGTAGGCGTGATCGGGCCGTGGGTCTCCTCGACGCGGGTGACGGTGACGTCGCCGAGCTTGATCTCATGCATGGGGCGCTCCGATGGTGGCCAGGATCAGGTTGGGGTCGGTGCCGGTGAGGTAGGCGGCGCTGAGCACGTAGAGGGTCCGGCCGCGCACCGCCACCGAGGTGGGGTTCTGGAGTCCGGCGGTGAGAAGGGTCACGGCACGGCCGTCCGTGTCGATGCGCACCACCTTGTTCGGGGCGTTGAGGGCCGCGATGACCTGGTCGTCCCCGTCGCGGGTGAAGGCGATGTCATCGATGCCGACCAGGCCGGTGGCCTTGACCTGGACGGGTCCGGGGCGGCCCTGTCCGATCGGAATCCTGAGCAGGGTGCCCTGGTCGAGATTGGTGGCCCAGACCGCGCCGTGCCGTACCTTGATGCCATTGGCGCCGAGGAATCCGGCCGCGGCGAGCTCCGGTGCCGACGACCAGGTCCGGGCGGGGCCGCCGTGCAGGGGCACCGTGGAGATGGAGCCGAGGACCGAGTCGGTGAGGTAGAAGGTCTCCGCCGGTTCGTCGTAGGCCAGGCCGTTGGGCAGGCCGTTCGCCGGGAGCGCGGCGATGCGCTGCGGTCCCCCGCCGGGGCGCAGCCGGTAAAGGCCGGTGGTCGCGGCGTCGCCGCTGGCGTACAGGAAATAGAGCGTGCCGTCGGCGGTGCGGACGATGCCGGTGGTCAGGGCGAACCCGAGGGCCGGTGCGCCGCCGTCAGCCGGGGCGGGGAGGGTCGCCAGGATCCGGACCGTGCCTTTCGGGCTGATCGCGGCGACCTGGCGGGCGGCGGCGAAGGTGACATAGGCCGTGCCGTCCGGGGAGAGGGCGATGTTCTCCGGCTGCCGGCCCTTCGTCACGTCGAAGTGCACCGCTATCCGGGACGTCGCCGCGTCCGAAGGGGATGACGGGGATACGGTCGTCAGGCCGATTCCGGCGGCGATCACGAGGGCGAGCAATCTGGTGCGCATACCTGGTCCTGTCTGAATGAGGGCGTGCGACATCGGGCGCTCCGGTCGAAGCGCCTGGGGAACGTGCGGGGTCAGCTGGTGATTCGGGTGCGCCGGGACGACCGACCCGTCAGGGCGCTGTGGACGAGCAGCGTCATCGCGGAGTGCGAGGGCGAGCCGGGTTCGGTGGTGGCGACGACCACCGTCTGGTCATCGGTGGTCCGAAGGGTCTGCTGGGTCACTCGCATGGCGCCCACCAGCGGGTGCCGCATCTCGTAGACCGTGTCGCCTCCGGTCTTGACGCGGTGGTCGGCCCACATCGTGACGAACTCCGCGCTCTTGACCGTCAGCTCTCCGACCAGCGAAGCCAGCAGTGGGTCGTCCGGATGACGGCCGGAGGCCATGCGCAGGGTCGCCACGACGCCCCGTGCCTTCGCGGGCCAGTCGGTGTACAGGTCGCGGGTGTGCGCGTCCAGGAACACCAGGCGAGCCATGTTGGGCCGCTGCCGGGGTGTCTCCGGACCCTCCGGGGCCAGATGGCCGGCGTACAGGGCATGGCCCGGCGTGTTCCACGCCAGCACGTCACCGCTCCGGCCGAGCACCAGCACGGGCACGTCACCGAGCACCGCGACCAGTTGACGTGTCGCGGGGCTGACCCGTTCGGCCGCGGCACGGCGTACGGTGCCCCGGCGGCGGCCACCGGCGGCCAGTTCATGCAGGTGCAGGCGCTCCGCGTCGTCCAGGCGCAGGGCTCGGGCCAGCGCGTCGAGTACGTCGGGCGAGGCGTTGGACGCCTGGCCCTGCTCCAGCCGTGAGTAGTACGACGCGCTCACGCCCGCCAGCAGTGCCAGTTCCTCCCGACGCAGCCCGGGGACCCGGCGCCGGTCACCGTAGGTGGCCACCCCCACGTCCTCGGGTCGCAGCTGAGAGCGCCTTGTCTGAAGGAACGCCCCGAGCTGTCGTCTGCTGTTCATGGCTCACAGTATTCGCGACCGGTTCGCGGGCCAGCCACACTCTGCCAGGGATAGGCACGGTAGGAGCAGGCTCATCTCGTCGACATGCAGCCCTTCGGCTGCCTTGCCCCGCCTCGTCGAGCACGCAGCGCACGCGCGCCCACGGGTCAGCAGAGGAATCCCTGGACCGGACCCGGCGGCTCGGCCACGATGAGGACATGACCGGAAGGGGATCGGCGCGGCCGTCGGCAGCGGGCGGAGGAGCAGGCTCGCGACTGAACTGGACGGCGGTGAGCGCTCTGGCGGGTGCGATCGCCACCGTGATCGCACTGGTCGCCTACCTGATGCCGCCGGCCCCGACTCCGCAGCCCCAGCCCGGCACGGTGGTTCCCACTCCGGTCCCGCAGTCATCGTCACCGGATCCGGTCACCGCCCGGCATGAACCGCCGGCCTCGAGGTCATCGCCCGAGTCCAGCGCGCCCCAGCCACCGCGCCCCACGCGGGCGGCCCCGGTCTCCACCCCGCTGCTGCCGGCGGCCCGGCCCGGCGGCTGCGACGAGGCGGCGACGGCGCTGACCGCGTACAGCCGCAACGCCGGGACCGTCCGCAGCAGCCAGGCGGCCGCGGCCCAGCAGACGTACCGCGACCTGATGGGCGCGGCCCTCGACGCGCAGGGGGTGGTGGGGGCGAAGATCAGTCGGCTGGCCGCCGAGTTCCAGGAGCTGAACTTCCGCCTGACCGGCATGACCGGCGGCGACCCCGACCAGGTGATCGCGGATATCAACACGGACGTCGCGGAGCTCGACAGGCTGTGCGGATCCACCTGACCTGACGACACGTCACCACCCGGACCGATAATCGAAATCCAGGGGAGGAGACAATTCCCGACCCGAACTTCTTCGTGTCGTGAGGGTGGTGGAGCCCAGGAGATCCGAACTCCTGACATCCTGCCTGCAAAGGCGCATGCCATTCTTGCCCGACCTGCGAATGCACAGCTCACGGCACTGGCCGTATTCCCTGCGACTTCCCGATGTTCCCCGCGGTATTCTCACTGAGACGGTCTCCGGAATTGCGCCGCGCCTCACCGCATGGGTACGGCTTGCCGTAGGCGATCGGGCACGATGCCGGGGATGCTGGACAGCACCGGAGACCGTCACCACCCTTTGCCCCAGGGAGATAGGGCGACCCAGAAACCTGTGGATTAAAAGTAGTCGATTCGATCAAGGACAGAGGCCTTGACCTTTGAGAATGGTGTCTTTGGGCGTCCGTCGAGTTCCGCTGTCATTCGCTCTCTTGGCTGTACTCGTGGCTGTACGGCCAAGAATTCTGAGCCGCTGCCTGTCAATCGACTCGCACGGCGAACGGACCGAGGCCGTCGGTCGGCCGATAGCCCTCACGTTGGTAGAACCGGACTGCCTCCGGTTGCGCCGTGCCGGTGGCCGTCGCCGGTCGCCCGGTGGGGTCAGCTCGCGAGACCACCCTGATGCCCGGTCAGAAATTCTTCGGGGATCATCTCGTCGGCGGCCAGCGGCGGCCTGAGCACCGTCTGACCGGTGGCCGCGGCAGCCGCCGCCATATCAGCCGGCGTGATCTGCCAGCCGTACGGCTTGGGACGAGACAGGTCCCAACCGGCCGCCCGGAAGAAGTTCTCGGTTCCGGCCGGTGTGCACACGGCGAGCATGTCGACGACCTCGGACGTGAACCGGTACGCGTGAGGGAGCCTGCGCGGCAGGAATGCGACCCCACCTTCGGAAAGCTCGAAGCGCTTGTCGCCGACCCAGAAGATGCCGCTGCCGCTCAGAAGCACGATCACCTCGTCCTCGTCGGCGTGGACATGCACCGGCGACGCCGATCCTCCCGCCGCGTCGGACCGAATCATCGCCAACTGGCCGTCGGTCTTCGCGCCGTCGAGCAGTATGCGCATGACGCCACCGCCGAGCCACTCCAACTGCTCGTGGTCGGCGGCTCGCGCCACATACGGCAGGCTCATCTCAACCTCATCACTCGGCATCACTCGGCGCCGGGCTGGCGCCGATGTGACGCTATTGAATAGAGGATCCTCTAGTCAAGTTAGTGCACTGCGGATATAAGGTCTGAACATCATGGGAGGTCGATATCACTCACCGCGGCGCGAGGACGCTGCCGCTGAGACACGCGCGGCGATCCTGGCGTGCGCCCGCGAGCTGTTCCTCGAACGCGGCTACGGCGCCACCACGGTGCCCGAGATCGCCCGCGCCGCACAGGTGGCCACGCAGACGGTCTACACGAGCGCCGGCGGCAAGGCGGCGATGTTCGCGGAGCTGCTGCGACCGGCCATCAACGACCCGGCAGCCGCGGCCGCCGGCACCGCGGCGCGGTCGGCCGACGATCCGGTACAGGTGCTGACCCTGTGCGCGCGGGCCGCCCGCCACGGTCAGGAACGATACTGGGACCTCATCTACAAGCTGATGCGATATCCGCCTGACGAGGCGCTGGCCCAGCAGGCGATCGCCAACATCACGGCCAAATGCCTGGAGGCGCTCACCGCGATCGCGCGCCGGCTGTGGGAACTCAACGGCCTCCGGCCTGAGATCACCGTTACCGACGCGGTGGACGTGCTGTGGTTCCACTTCGGCCAGAACGCCTGGTGCAGTCTGGTCGGCGACCGCGGCTGGACCTTCGATCGAGCCGAACGATGGCTGCTGCGCGCGGCCGGCCATGAACTGCTGACCGAGTCGCACGTGGCGATGCTGGACGGTCCTGCGTAGGCACCGTCACCCGACCATCCCGCTCCGTCATCGCAGCCGGGTCGGCGGGTGTCAATCGTCACTGTCTCGGCGCCCACGCCCGGACCCTCAATCGAGCTCGCCGGGGCTCAAGTCCGCGCTCGGGGAACTTCCGTTGCCCTCTGACACGCACTGATCGTACAGATCTTGCTCAGGACTCAAGACCCAGCGGCGAGACCCCGGTTCATGGGGTGGATCATCCCAGCGGGAGATGAGGTGAGCCCGATGCGCGTCCCGTGGGAGCAGCCACACATAGGCGAGATGATCAGGGCGGGAGCACATGACAGCCACTGTCGCCGTGGCTGTACTTTGCTGCTGTACAAGATCAAAAAGGCCACTTCCTGATCTTGGGAAATGGCCTCTGATGTGGGGTGGAGCCCAGAAGATTCGAACTCCTGACATCCTGCTTGCAAAGCACCTCGGGTGGGGGCGGGGCCATGGCGAATACCCGCTCCCACCTGCGCATATGGTCCACGGCGATCCGTGGTCGTCCGGCATCGTCCGTGGTCGTCGTCACTCAGCTGGTCACCCAGGGCTGGCGCTCTCGGCGCGCTCTTTCGGCTCCTCCGCCCAGACGTTCCGGCCGTTGGTCCACAGCTCGGAGGCGTGGTAGCCGAACCGGTCGAACAAGCCGTCATCCTGGTAGCGGCGCAGGTGCAGCATCGGCGAATCATGCCCGACCAGCTTCGCCAGGTGCGGCATCACCAGCATCTCGGAATCGAACCGGAAGACGCTCATGGCGATGTGCTCGTCACTGAACCTCGCCTCGATGCCGGGCACCCTGCGAACCTGCTCGATCTCGGACAGGGTGATCCGGATACGAGTGGAGACGGTCAGCGGGACGTTCTCCACCTCCTCACGGCGACGGGTGACCTCACTGTCCGGGTCACCGACCAGGAAGCGGACCTTGCAGCCCTGCTCGGCCTTGCGCTTGAGGATCTTGGCGAGGTTGGGGTGTTCCAGCCACAGGAAGTAATTGGTGTACCCGGCGAACACGATCTCGTTGCGGGCCGACGTGATCAGACCACGCCAGACGGACTTGGGGCAGGCCGACCGGTAAGGGTAGACGGTCAAGATCTCCCTGTCGGGACCGGTCTTCACGGTGTTGCGGATCGCCTCTGGCCACAGCACTGCCGAATCAACTCCCAAGATCTCAGCGGCGGCCCACTGGTGTCGGAGATGCGGGATGCGTGTCTCGTCCTGCAACCAGCGTGCCACAGTCTTGACGTCCACCCCGCAATGATCCGCGAGGCGCTGGTCGTTCACTTTTGCGTCCAGCATTGCGCGGCGCAAAGCGACATTAGCCACTGTTCACCTCATGGAATCGAGGACGTCAGGGACGTTTTCGACTCTAATATTGAAGCGTCCTAGACGTCTCTGGAATGAGGTGGGTACGTCACTCCCGCCGAATGACTTTTAATCCATGTCGGCTCCCGTGATTCTGGAAGATCTTCAGGCGGCCTTCCCCGGCTGGTGCATCTGGCGAAGTTTCGAAGGCCGATTGTGGGCTACCCGGAATGGCCGGCACCTCACGGATGAAGAGGTAAGCCGCGGTCTCTGTCAGACGATCGATGCCGACAACGTTCCCGAACTCGCTCAGCAGCTCCGTGGCCAGGAGGGTTTGGAGCCATGAACGCAATGCCCGTGGGCACACCCGTCGGCGTTGGAGGCGGCTCAGCTGCGAGTTCCCGGCGGGCGATTCCCTGGTGACCACCGTGCTCAGTGACGCCCTGGTGGTGATGGAGCCCCGGCGTTCCCCCGCGGGATCCATCGGCGTCACTGCTGACGGTGCGGCGGCGCGGTCTCTTCCCCGTGCCCGCGCCGCCGCACCCGTCTCGCGACGCCGTGATCAGGTCAGCCATGTCGCAGGCGGGATGATCAGGCTTCCAGCTCAGTAACCTGCGGCCCTGGCACTCCGCACGGTGATCACCCCTGATTCGGAATCCCTCGCTGGAAGCACATCTTCGCGTCCTGTGATCGTGATGTTGACCGGAGGCCTTGCCGTCACGCCGGCCTTTCGGGGTCACCACTGACCTCGTCCTCAATGAGCCCTCCGGCGGCTTGGGCACGAGCCGGTTGGGAGCCTGTCCCCGGACAGCGCGGCCGGGCTATCCGTTGCTCGCGTCGGAGCGCATCTCGGGGCAGACACCTCGGGGCGTCGTGGCGAGTTCGAAGTGCCACATCTCATTCGCGTAGATCTGACATAGCCCGTAGTCGGTCCCGTGCTGGCTGAGCCAGCTGTCCGCGTCGGTCGGACCGATGTCCACCGCATCGCCGGTGACGTGGTGCGACTGTTCGGGGGTGCCGACGTAACGGCGGGCCTCGCGCTCGCTGCCGTATTCGACGACTGCTTCGTCGAACAACCGCTGCTGGTACACCTTGCTCCGCCAGCCGGCCGTCAGGAACATGTCGATGCCGTCGTCGGCCGCGTCATCCGCCGCCTGCCGTACGGCGTGCAGGAGCTTCGGGTTCAAGCTTGCGATCGCGGGCTGCCCGGTGTCGTGGGGGGAAAGGCGCCCGCCGTCCGGAATGACTTCGTCTTTGAGGCCGACGGTATGGTCGGTGCTCCCCCGCGGGACGGAAGTACCTGAGCTGTCCGAGGGTGAAGCGGTGTCCGCCCATCGGGTACCGAAGACGAATGCCGCCGAACCGAGACCGATGATGACGGTGATCGCCGATACGGCGATGAGCATGCGCTTGAGCCGCTTCCCACGCGCGACGGCGGGGTTCCGGCGGATCAGGGTGGGGCGTGTACCGAATTCCTCATCCATGAGAGATCCCATTTCTGATCGGCGTCGGGGGCGGATACCTGCGTTCGGCGGACCGAATCGCATGGCGATGAAATTCGCTTGACCCTGGAAACGGAGGGACGCGATGCGTCCACTCCATTTCTCCGCATTTCGGTTGGAGCGGGTTCCTGCCGATGGTGCGATCAACCGTTCAGGGCGACCGTTGGAGGCGTCTTCGACGCCCGGATCGCCGGGTAGAGGCCGGCGACTGCTCCGATCAGCATGGTCGCGCCGATGCCACCGGCGAACACGACGGGAGGCACCGAGATGGGCCAGCCGTTCGTCACGGCGAACACCGCGATGACTCCGAACCCGATGGCCGTCCCGGCAAGCCCGCCGAGCGTGGACAGCAGGAGGGCTTCGGCAAGGAACTGGGTCCGAATGTGTCCTTGGGTGGCGCCGAGAGCACGCCGCAGCCCGATCTCCTTGCGACGTTCGAGGACGGAGATCACCATTGTGTTGGCGACGCCGATCCCTCCGACGAGCAGCGCGACGGAGCCCAGCCCGATCAGAAGGCCGGTGAATGCGAGGTCCGCGGCGTTCTTCGCCGCCAGAGCGTCGGAGGGCCGCGAAACGCTCACACCCTCGGGATTCTCCGGGTTCACGGTGCGAGGCAGGAGCTTGCGCACTGTTTCCACCTCCGCGTCGGCCGAGCGCTCGAAAATGGTGGTCGGTTTGCCGTCCCAGTCGAACCGCGCGGCGGCGAACGCCTCACCGATGAACGCGGAGGTGTCCAGTTCCGGGACGAGAGGCAGGGCGTCGAGTATCCCGATGACCGTGAACCGGGTGTCGCCGAGCCAGATCTGGCTTCCCGGACTCACGATGCCGAGCCGATCGGCGGAGATGCTGCCGAGCACGACGGTGGGGTAGTTCGCGGTCGCCTTGGTGAGCCATGCTCCTTGGCGGAGCGTACCGTCGAGGAGGCCGAGGAGATGCGGGTCGGCGGCCTGCACGACGAGGCCACTGGACTTGTCCGCGTCGATGAGCCGGCTCCTGTACACCTTGACGTCCGGCAACGTCGCGATCGCTCCGGCGATCGAGACCCCTCGGATCAGCCTGACCTTACCGGTGGATTCGGCGGGCAGAGTGGTGTCCTGGCCCGTGAGCGACGTACCCGGCTGGACGGTGAGCAGGTTCGTGCCCAGCGACGCCAGCTGGGCGTCCAGCTTCGCCCGGCTCGAGGTGGAGATGCCCACGACGGCGATCATCGCTGCGATGCCGATCGCGATGCCGAGCGCGGAGAGGACGACCCGGGTGGGCCGTGATCTCAGCCCCGATACGCCCAACCGGTAGACATCGGAGCGGAGCAGGCGCGACCGGCGTATCTCGGTCTGGTTGCCACGACTCATGCCGAAGCTTCCTGATCGTCATCGACGACGCGACCGTCGCGGATGGTGATTCGTCTCGGAACCTGTTCGGCGAGCTGCACATCGTGCGTGATCACGAGGATGGTGGTGCCCATGGCGTTGAGCTCGTGGAGCAACTCCATCACGCTCGCGCCGGAGCGCTGGTCGAGGTTGCCAGTGGGCTCGTCCGCCAGCAGCAGCGTCGGATCGGACACCGTCGCCCGGGCGATGGCGACGCGCTGCCGTTCGCCGCCGGACATCTGGTGGGGCTTGTGGTCGAGGCGGTGTGCCAGGCCGACGCGAGTAAGGCTCGCCGCCGCCCGGCGCCGCCGCTCGGCGCGGGATGTTCCCGTGTAGATGAGACCGTCCGCGACGTTGTCGAGCGCGCTGACCCCGTCCGTGAGATGGAACTGCTGGAAGACGAACCCGATTCGGTACGCGCGCAGCGCCGAGAGTGCCGCGTCGCTCATCGTGTCGACGTCATGGCCGTCGATGGTCGTACGTCCACTCGTGGGCCGGTCGAGGGTACCGATGATGTTGAGCAGGCTCGACTTGCCCGAGCCGCTGGGGCCGACGATGGCGGCGAATTCGCCGCGAGTGACCGACAACGACACATGGTCGACCGCTCGCACCGGTGGACTGCCGTGATCGCGGACCACCTGATCGAGTTCGATGACGGAATCACTCATAGGGTCGGGACCACGACTTTCTGCCCCGCGTCGAGTCCGTTGCCGGTCACTTCCACGGAGCCGCCGGCGAACAGTCCGGTCTTCACCGCGACCGCCTGGGTCGTCACGGCGTCGCGAACCACCTCGACGCCGTACCCGCCGTCAGGCAGGGCGATGAGAGCGGCGACGGGCACGGTCAAGACGTCTTTGCGACTGGCGGTGGGGAAATCGATCGACACCGAGACCTCTTGGAGGGAACCGGCGGCGGCAGGACGGTCGAGGGTGATGTCCACCGGGACGATGATCTTCTTGTCGCTGCCGTCTTCCCGTTGCCTGGGAGCGCCGACTTTGGAGACGGTGCCGGTCGTCGCCTTGCCGCCGGGCAGGTTCACGGTCACCTTGCCGCGCACCTTGGCGACGGCCCGGTTCGCCGCCTTGAGCTCGGCAGTAACGATCTTTGTGAGCCCCGACAGTTTCGCCACAGCGGTACCCGCTGCGACCTGGTCGCCGAGGTGCACCACGGTCTCCGCGACACGCACTTCGCGTGGGGCGAAGAGGATCTGCCCGTGCTTGATCGACCCGGTCTCCTTCATGCCGATGGCATCCTGCCAGCGCAGGATCGCGACCTTCGTGTACCAGTCGAAATGGGCGTCGGGCCTCCCGGCGAAGTGGCCCAGGGTTTTGAGGTTCCGCTCCAGTTGCCGCACATCCGGCCCGTTGCTCATGCCGCTCTCAAAGGACCGCCACGCGGGAAGCCTGCCGCGCAGCAACACCACTGGCTGGTTGTCGATCGAGTGCAGCACACCGCCGGGCTTCACCTTGCCGCCTTCCCGCGGTAGGCGGGTGATGGTGCCGGCGCGGCCGGCGACGAGCCGACCCGACGCGCCGTAGCTCAGCGATCCGGGCGAGGTAATGGTCTCTCGAAGCGTCCTCCGTTCCACGACAGCGGTGTTCGCCACGTGTTTCCGCTCGATCTCCTCGGCAGCGCCGCCCCCGGACCGGCTCACCGTCAAGGTCGCGACCGCGCCGACGGCGATGGCGGCGAGGGATGCGATCACCGGCAGCCACGTGCGGCCATGTCCCCGCGGCGCAGGCCCATCTCCTGACTTTCCGGAGGAATGCTCGGACGTCATTCGCCGTAGCACTCCTTCAAGCCGTCCTGCGAGACGCCATCAGGCACCTCGACCTGGGCGGCCTCCCCGGGGGCAGGATCTTTGACGTTGTACCCGTGGTCGCGGAGGCACTGGAGGGTCTTGAGCTCCTTCTCCTTTGCTTCTTCGTCGGACATGGCGGGCTGGTCGTCAGCGGCCGTCGGCGGCTTGCCGATCTTCTTGATACAGGCTTCCCTCGCTACCTCGTACGCGTCCTGCCGGTCACCGAAGTCGATTTTTCCGGCCTCCTTCGGAAGCTCGAAGCCCTTGTCGCTCAGGCACGACCGAAACTTGGCCTCCCATTCGGTGTACTTCTGGTCGGCCGTACCGGCGGAATCGGAATCAGACGCGGCACCCGACGAGTTGTTCGGCGTGCCGCTCGACTCGTCGGCGTTACCGCAACCGGCCAGCAGGCCCGCGAGGCAGGCGAAGGCCGCGAGTGCGACGCGAGTACGAGGTAGGTGAAGTGTGCTCGGCATGGTCTTCTTTCGTTGCCATGGTCGACCTGCGATCGGAACGAGTGGTGGGCAGAGCACATGGAAAGCTCTCGCTCCGAGAGGTCGGTACGCCGCGGTAGCGCACGTCAGCCACCATGCGCGGTGCGGTTGTCCGCGCTGTCACGGTCGCGTATCCGCGGCCGCTTGGACAGGTATCGGGTGTGTGTCAGCCCTCGGCCGCGGATCGCCCGGCTTTCAGCGGTCTTCGGGGAGCATCAGACATGTATCAGCCCTCGGAGCTGGCATCGCCCCGCAGGTGAAGCGTGGCGACCGCGCCGCCGTCCGGAGCGTTGGCGAAGGCGAGCCCGGCGCCGATCACCTGGGCCTGGCCAAGGGCGATGATGAGGCCCAGGCCGTGGCCCCGGCCGCGTTCGGCCGCACCGGTGCGGAAGCGCTGCGGTCCGTCCGCCAGCAGCTCGTCGGGGAATCCGGGGCCGTGGTCGCGTACGACGATCACCGTGCCGTTCACGATGACCTCGACCGGAGAGCGTCCGTGGCGGTGGGCGTTGATGATCAGGTTGGCGATGATCCGGTCGAGGCGCCGCGAATCGGTGTCGGTAACCGGATCACCGGCCACCGTTAGCTGGACCTGCAGCCCCGTCCGGCCTACGGACTCCTCGACGACCCGGCCCAGCGGCACCCGAGCGCTATCGGCCCGCTCCACGCCCGCGTCGAGGCGGGAGATCTCCAGCAGGTCCTCCACCAGCGTCCGCAGCACCCGCACCCGACCTCTGACCAGCTCGGTCACCTCGCTCTCCGGGAGCAGTTCGGCCGAGGTGACCAGGCCCATCAGCGGGGTACGCAGCTCATGGGCGACATCGGCGGTGAAGCGCTGTTCACTGAGCAGCCGGTCCCGCAAACTGTCGGCCATCGAGTCGACGGTGGCCGAGATATCGGTGATCTCGTCGCCGCCCCGGCCGCCCACCATGCTCCGGGCATCCAGGTCGCCTTCCGCGATACGCCGCGCGGTCCGGGCCACCCTCCTCAGCCGCCGGTTGGGCAACTCGGCGACCAACGCCGCCAGGGGCACGACAATGGCGAGCACAGCCAGCGAGGCCATCACGATGTGCCGGTCCAGGGCCCGTAGACTGCGCATCTCGGCCCCCATGTCGATCTTCACAGCCAGCGCTTGGCCGTCGACTGGCTGCATCGCCCACATCCAGGGGATGTCCGGCCGACGATCGTCGTACCAGGTGATGTACTGCCCGGCGCTCCCGGCCTGCTGGAGCAGTACGGGCGGAATCTCTGCGGGATCCGCATCAGCCGACGTCCTGCCCGTACGCCGGTAGCCGTCCACCTCGACCAGTAGTTTGCTGAAAGCCCGATCCCTGCCCAGGGTCATGGAACGCTCAAAGGTGCTCTGGTGGACCAGCACCCCGAGGGCCAGCGCGACCGCGCAGGACGCCATGGCCACCAGCGCGGCGATCTTCCAGCGTAGCGACCTCCAGTTCAGCAGCCCACGTGCCGCCCGGGCGATGGTGTGTCCCACCTCAGCGCCGCAGCTTGTATCCGAAGCCGCGGACCGTCTCGATCCGGTCGGAGCCGATCTTCTTGCGCAGCCGCTGCACACACAGGTCGACGACGCGGCTGTCCCCGTCCCAGCCGTAGTCCCAAACGTTGCGCAGCAGCGTCTGCCGGTCCAGCACGATCCCCGGATTCGCCGCGAACTCCAGCAGCAGGCGCAGCTCGGTGGGAGCCAGCGCGACCGGCTCACCGGCCCGGTGCACTTCCAGACCCTGGGGATCGATGGCCAGATCCCCGAAGACCAGGTCGGTGCCACCGCCGGGAGCGGGCTCCGGAGTGCGCTCAGGGCCTGGGGCGAAGGAGGCTCGGCGCAGCAGGGAACGGATCCTGGCCACCAGTACGGAGGTGTCGACCGGCTTGACGACGTAGTCATCGGCTCCCGCCTCCAGACCCGACACCACGTCCAGAGCGTCACCACGCGCGGACATCATCAGAATCGGGTCCATGCTGGACTCCCTGACCTTCCGGCACAGCCCGATGCCGTCCAGTCCCGGCAGCATCACATCCAGCAGCAGCACGTCGTGCCGCTGCTCCCTGAACAGTTCGAGGCCGGTCAGACCGTCGCCCGCCGTGCTCACGCGATAGCCGTAGCGCTCCAGCGCCATCGCGACCGTCTTGCGGATCACCTCGTCGTCCTCGACGAGCAGCACGGTGACAGGGGTCGACGGTTTGCTACCGACATCTGAAACCGACATTTCTCCCCAAATACTGTCGATAGTTGATAAATAACTATAAAAGGACTCTCTTCGTGGAGGTACGAAAGACGTCGTCGGCCCTCTCTGACGAGGAGTACGCCGCGATAGCGCGCCTCGGCCGCCCTGCGGCGCAGGTGTCCATGGTGCCGATGCCGGACCTCCACGACGGCTCAGCCGTGTATCAACCGTGAATCAACGCGCGCCGGTCCGCCGTACGGACCCAGAAGCGTCCTGCATCTTGGATTTGCTCGTGCTCGACCCGCCTCCGCTCTTTCAAGGGAGGCCGCGCAGTGAGATGTGCGGTACACGGCCCCAGCCCGTCGGGCTTTGCGAACCGAATCTGCACCTGGGTGTACGCAATGGGCACGAGAGCGGAAGAAGGCCGGATGAAGATCGAAGCCCGGGTGAGGCGACCATGCCTGACCTGAGCTTCTTCGTGTCGTGAGAGTGGTGGAGCCTAGGAGATTCGAACTCCTGACATCCTGCTTGCAAAGCAGGCGCTCTGCCAACTGAGCTAAGGCCCCCGGTGAGCCGTCGGGGTCGCCGGATTCTTCCGGGACGCGGCTCGCTTCCAGTCGTACACCGTAGCAACAGGACCCGCTTCGGCGCCACTCGGCTACGGCCCCACGGCGGAGCCGTACGGCGGAGGCCAGCCGTACCTTCCGGACGGTCGGAGGGCGAAGGCCCGCCGTGCCTTCCGGACCGTCAGAGGGCGGCGGAGGCGGTGGCGGTGGGCTGGAGCGGCCTGCCGCCGAGGAGCAGGGCGGGGAGGTCGGCGACGGAGCCGATGAGATGGGTGGCTCCGCCCTTGAGGAGGCGCTCCCTGCTGTGGGCCCCGGTCAGGACGCCGGCGACCACTGAGGCGCCCGCGCGGCGGCCGCAGATCATGTCGCTCTCGGAGTCACCGGCCACCGCCACCTGCCGGACGTCCTCGATGCCGAGACGCATGACCGCGGCGAGGACCATGTCGGGCATGGGGCGGCCGCGCCCGACGTCCTCCGGGCTCAGGACGAGGTCCGCCTTGCCGGACCAGCTCAGCGCCTCCAGGACGCCTCCCAGCATCACCCGGCTGAAGCCGGTGGTGAGGCACACCTTGATGCCCGCGTCGCGGAGGTCGTCCAGCGCCTCGGCGACACCGGGCGCCGGGACCAGGCCCGCACGGCCGATGGCACCCTGGTAGGAGCGCTCGAAGGTGAGGTCGGCCGCCCGCGCCTGGGCCTCGTTGTCGGGGAAGATGCCACGGAAGACCTCGATGGTCGGGCATCCCCGGGACCGGTGCACGTGCACCATGGCGCGCGCGTACGCACCGGTCCCGGGAACGATGCCCTGAGTGGCGATCGCGTCGGCGAACGCCCGCTCAACCATGGCGATATCACCGATCGTGGTGCCTGCCAGATCCAGACAGGCGAGCCTGATGGGCATTGCTTCCCCATCGCGGGCAGGGATCATGAAAGCACCCAAATCGGTAGCCGCGTTGATCAGTTCTCTCCGCCGGTGGCCTCGGTCCACAGGTCGAGCTCGGCGCGATCAGCCTGCACCTTCCGCCAGACCAGCAGTCCCCCAACGGCGACGAGCACCAGAACGAGCAGCTTCTTCACGGTGTGACCCCACTTCTCGACGGTCTCACCTGCCGGGGTGAGACAACGCCCGGTTCAAACGGTTCCCTGCAGCCTAGCAAGGGATCGGGCCATGATCTGGTTCACACGGTAAGCCCACGTGGCAAACCCGCATCAACCAGGTGATTTACAGTCATGACGTACGGCCGCGCTCAGCACTCGCGAACCGCGGCGAGTTCGACCTCGAAGCCGTCCTCGTTCTCAAGATAACCCGCGTAATGGCCGGTTCCGCCCGCGTAGGGGTGTCGATCAGGGAACATCAGTGTCCACCCGTGCCCGGCTGATGCGCTGACCAGCTCATCCACCCGTGCCTGTCCGGTTACGCCGAAGGCCAAATGGTTCAGACCGGGTCGGCATCGATCGTGCGTGGACGCGGTGAGGGCGGGCGACCGCTCGACGACGACGTAGGTGCCGTCCAGTATCCAGCTCCGGCCCGCCTCCCACTCCTGGAAGGGCCGGTATCCCAGCTCCCCGAGCAGCCATCCCCACGACCGCACAGCGCGGTCGAGGTCGGGCACCCAGAGCTCGACGTGATGCAGCATGCGCCCATGCTGCCGGACCGGGACGGGCGCCGCGCGCCCGGGCCCGGTGCGGGTCTCTCCCCGGAGGCGATCCCGGAGAGGGCCGGCCAGGCCTCCTCGGACACGGCTCTCAGGGAGGAATCCGGTCCGTCCTTGGATACGGCCCCAGGGAGGGATCTGGTCAGGCGCCCTCGGACATGGACACGGCTCCGGGGAGGGACTCGGTCAGGTGTTCTTCACCAGATCGGCGTACTCGGGGTGCTTCCGGATCCAGGCGCCGACGAACGAGCAGAGCGGGACGACCTTCGCGCCCTCGGCTCGGGCGTCGTCCAGCGCCACCCGGACGAGCGCGCCGCCCACGCCTCTGCCCTCGAAACGGGGATCGACCTCGGTGTGGGTGTAGGCGATGGCGCCGTCGCGCCGGCTGAGGTCCAGCCGCCCCACCCGCTCGCCGCCGACCTCCGCCGCGTAGGAACCTCCACCGGGCAGGAGCCTGACGTCGACCTGCATGGGTTCTCCCTTCTCCGGCCGCCGGACGGCGGCGCTGGGTCAGCCGATTCTCCGTGGTGTTCATTCCCGAAGCGGTGTTCATTCCTGAAGCGGTGTTCATTCCCGAAGCGGTGTTCATTCCCGAAGCGGTGTTCATTCCCGAAGCGGGCAAGGTATGCGTCCCGGAGGGTCCGGGACGCTCCGGCCGGCGCCGTCCGGTGGCCGGAGCCCGCGGAGGCGTTCAGGCCCCGCCCAGGGCGTGGGCCGGTCGCCCGACAAAGGGGTGTCAAGCATGAAATTTGGGGATTCAATAGGCTAGAGCGATCACGGTCGGCCCGTCTCCGCGGCGGGACGCCGCGATGTGGTCGGCGGCCTCGCGAGAGGAATCGAGATTGCGGGTGAACGATGTCGGCGTCCAGCAGACCATCCCGGTTCCGGCGCACCGCGCCCCGGAGCCCGGCGGACGCCCGCCGGTCCGCGTTCGCGCCGTCCCGGTCCCGGCGCACCGCGCCCCGGAGCCCGGCGGACGCCCGCCGGTCCGCGTTCGCGCCGTCCGGGTGACGGCCCCGCCACCGTCCCCTTCCCCTTCGGCCGGCTGTGGAGGTCGCCCGTGAGCACTGCCGTCCACATCAGCATCGTGCCCGAGGACGCCGTGACGACGTCCGGCGGCCCGGCGGAGGGGGTGTCCCTCCTGGCCGTGTCGGGCGAGCTCGACTACACCAACGCCGAGCGGTTCCGCCACGACCTTCTGGGGGCCATCGGCTCCGATCGGCGGCACCTCGTCATGGACCTCGCCGGGCTGTCGTTCTGCGACTCCACCGGCATCCGGGTCTTCCTGGCCGTCCGCAAGCTCGTTCAGGACCGCGGGGGCAACCTCGCCATGGCCAGTCCGCATCCCCGGATACAGCGGATCTTCCATCTGACCGGGCTCACCGATGCCTTCGCCGTACATCCCACGGTCGAGGAGGCCGTCGGGTTCCTGCGGCGAAACGGGAATTCGGAGTGAACGGGCAGGTTCCCCGCGAACGGTACGGCGAACGGCGACCCGAGGGATATTCCGTCCGCCCGCACGGTCGTAAGCCCGCTCCGAGCGGGCAGATGTCCGGCATCGACAAGTCATCGGCGACGTCCGGTTCCGGAGGAGCGGGTCCGCTCCCCCCGGTGGTCGCCGTACAGGGCGGAGCCAAGGGGGGTGTCGTGACCGGCGAGCGCGGTCAGCACTGGCCGATCGATGACGACCTCACCGCCCTGCGCGAACGCCTCCTCCGGCACGCGACCCTGGCGGGCATGCGCGGCGACCGGCTGGACGACCTGCTGCTCGCCGCCAACGAGGCCGTCATCAACGTCCTGGAACACGGCGGGGGTGAGGGCACGCTGAGCATCTGGCACAACGCCGCCTGCGTCACCGTGGAGATCACCGACCACTCGGGGGATCTGGCGGCCAAGCATGTGCCGCCCGAGCGTCCCACGGACACGGTGCGCGGGTTCGGGCTGTGGCTGATGAGCCAGCTCTGCGACGAGCTCACCATCGACCAGGCCGACGAGGGGTCCCGGGTCCGCCTCCGGATGCGCCTGGACTCCGCGCCCGCCTGCTGAGCACCTGCCCGCCGCTCATCCTCCGGGCGCACATCGAGCGCACATCGAGTGCCCGTCGAGCGTCGGCCGTGCCCGGCTCACCCGCCGCGTCCGTCCGCTGAGCGCCGCCGCATCCCCGCGCCGCCCCGCCCGGCTGTTCCGGTCGTCCGGAAATCCGATCGACGGCCGGAACAGCCGGTGGATATCTTCTACGGGCCCGGCGTGATCGGCCGATGCCGGCGCCCTGCCGCGAGGAGTTACCATGATCCGCTACACCGACGACGTCGACGCGATCGAGGCCGACCGGCTCACCGGTTTCTTCGTGGGGTGGCCGACGCCGGCTTCGCCCGAGCAGCATCTGGCCGTCCTGCGGGGAAGCCACCGCGCGGTCGTCGCGATCGACGAGGAGACCCGCCGCGTCGTCGGGTTCGTCAACATGATCAGTGACGGTGTCCTGACGGCCTACATCCCGTGGCTGGAGGTCCTGCCGGAGTACCAGGGGCGGGGGATCGGGACCGAGCTGATGCGCAGGATCCTGGCCGGCGCCGAGGGCTTCTACTCCGTCGATCTCCTCTGTGAGGAGCGGCTCCAGCCCTACTACGCGCGGCTGGGCATGCGGGCCGTACCGGGGATGTCGCTCATCGACCGCTCCGCCCTCAAGGGCGCCACCGGCTGACGCCCCGGGCGCCTCCCATGGACGCCACCGGCGCCCGGGAGCCTCCCGAAGGAGCCGCCGTCCGCACTCTCCCGGCCGGGACGCGCCGCCGTACCATCTGTCCCTTTCGCAGACTCCTGCCCGGAAGTACGGCTGGCGCCCCCCTGGCTTCGTAGGTCATCCTCGCCCCGGCGCTCTCAATCCTTGACCATCGTCACTGCCTGCGATTTCTGTCCCGCGGGTATGAATCCTTTGCTCCACGTGGAGATCCATCCGCAGGTCAGCGGGGGATAACAGGCACTTGATCAGTGCGCTGGGGGGATTCAATGAACCGTCTTAAAGTGGTCAGGACCGGTATGGTCGCCGCGGCGGCGGGCTCGTTGCTGGCCGGATGCATGTCCGGGCAGAACGACGCACACGACACGAACGCCGGAGCCGCGAAGCCGGCCGCGGCCAAATCCGCCGCCGCCGCCCAGCAGGCGACCCTCAAGGCCAAGCTGGCGAAGGCCGCGGAGGCCCACGCCAACGAGCTGGGTCAGATACCGGTCCTGATGTACCACCGCGTGGTGGACAAGCCCGCGACCCAGGACGACCGCACTCCTCAGCAGTTCCGCACCGAACTGGAGCGGCTCGCCCGGGAGGGCTACGTCCCCGTCACCGCGGCGGAGTACGTCACCGGGCACATGGACATCCCGGCCGGCAAACACCCGGTCGTGCTCACCTTCGACGACTCCTCCCCCTCACAGGTCACCCTGGACGGCGCGGGGAACCCCATGCCGGACACGGCCGTCGGCATCCTGGAGGACGTCGCGAAGAAGAACCCCGGGTTCCGCCCGGTGGCGACGTTCTACGTGATCCGTGACCTGTTCGGGAAGGAGAACCTCCCGGAGGAGGCCGCCCAGATCCTGCTCTGGCTGCGCGACAGGGGCTACGACATCGGCAACCACACGCGGGACCACAAGAACCTGCACGGCAAGTCGAAGGAACAGGTGACGGCCGAGATCGGCGCCGGTCAGGAGCTGATCGACAAGCTGATCGGCTTCAAGCCGGTCACGCTGGCCCTGCCGTACGGCAACCAGCCGAGCACCAAGGATTGGGGCCTGAAGGGCGGGTCGGGGAAGGCCGGCTACGACTTCGGCGGGGTGTTCCTCGCCGGCTACACCCCGGCGGAGTCGCCGTTCAGCAAGAAGTTCGACCCGGTCGGCATCCCGCGGATCAGGTCGATGGACAAGAAGGGCGACTGCGTGAAGTTCTGCTCCACCGCCTGGCTCGACTGGCTGAAGGCGCACCCCGACGAGCGCTACACCTCCGACGGCGATCCGAAGACGGTCGCCTACCCGAAGTTCAAGTCGCCCTTCCTGGCCAAGCGCTTCACCGACCGCGCCCTCGGCTACTGACGGACCGCAGAGCCGGTCACCGACGGGCCCGTACGGCGGGGCTGCCGAGGCCGTACGGCGGGCTACTGACGGGCCGGTGAGCCGGGCTCCGCGTCCGCCACCGGCCCCCGGGCCACCATGTCCACCGCGTCCGCCGTGTCCACCGCGTCCGCCGCCGGTTTCGGGTCCGCCGCCTCCGGCCCCGCCGCGTCCCCGACCGGCTCCCGGTCCCCGGCGGCGGTGCCGGGCTCCCGGTCTCCGGCGGTGCCCGGGGCCCGGTCCGCCGCGGCGGTGTCCGGGGCCCGCAGGTTCCGGACACCGGGGGAGAGCAGCGCGGCCAGGGACACCACGAGGATGATCCCGGCGCATCCCACCAGGGCGGGCCGGGGACCGGCCGTGATCGCGATCGGGCCGGCCAGCAGCAGTCCGAGCGGGCCGAACATCAGCGAGCCCAGGGCGTCGTAGGAGCTGACCCGCGACAGGGAGGCGGGCGGGATCTCCCGCTGCATCGTGGTGTTCCACAGCACGCCGAAGAGGTCGAAGCAGACGCCCATCACCACGGCTCCGGCGACGACCGTCCACAGCGGGGCTCCGACGCCGAGCAGGAGGTAGGGGAGTCCCGTCGGCACGGTGAGGACGGTGCCGACCAGGATGGGGCGGCGGGGGCGCAGCCGCAGCGCCAGGAAGACGCCGAAGATCATGCCGGCCGCCTCGCCCGTCAGCACCGCGGACCAGGCCGCGGCTCCGCCGAGGCTCTCCTTGGCCACCAGCGGGCCGAGCACCCCGTGCGCGGCCTGCGCCGCCATGACCAGCACCGAGAACTGCGCCACCACGACCCACAGCCACTGCCGGGAGACGAACTCGCGCCAGCCGCCGCGCAGGTCGGCGAGGACGGAGTGCCGTTCCCCCGCGGCGCGTCCGGCCGGGGTGAGGCGCAGCGCGGCGACGAGCAGCGCCGCCACGGTGAACATGACGCCGCTGACGGCCAGCGCCCAGCCGCCGCCGATGAGGACCACCGTGGCACCGCTCAGCACGAGCCCGGCGACGCGCGAGCTGTTGACGCCCAGTCCCAGCAGGGCGTTGGCGGTCTGCAGCCGGTCGGCGGGGACGACATCGGGGACGATTCCGGCCAGGGCGGGGAAGAGGACGGCCATCGCCACCCCGCTGAGCGCCGCGGCCGCCGCCAGGACGGGGACCGGGGTCCACCCCGTGAGCATCATCGCGGCGATGGAGAAGAACGCCACCGCGTTGAGCACGTCACCGGTCATCATCACCCGGTGCCGGGGGAACCGGTCGGCGATCACCCCGCCCGCGAGCATGAAGACCACGGTGGGCAGCGCCTCGGCGGTCAGGACCACCGAGAGCGTCCCCGGCGTGGCCCCGGGAAGCCCGAGGACGCCGAAGGCCAGGGCCACCGGGGCGAACGAGCCGCCGAGCACCGAGATGGTGCGGGCCGCGAACAACAGGGCGAAGCGCCTGTCCCGGAGCAACGCGAGGTCGCTCCTGAAGCTGTGCACCGGGGGTCTCCTTCTCACGGCCGCGTGACGCACCGGGCCACGCGCCGGTTCACGGATGTCGGGGGAGACCATCCTCCCGCTCCCCGGCCGCGCTGTCGCGCCCATTTCCGCGGGCCACCGCCAGGCCCAGAGGCCCCGGGGGCCGTCCGCGCCGGGCCCGGAGGCCCTCCGCGCCGGGCCCGGGAGGCCTTCCGCACCGAGCGCAGGGACCGTCCGCATCGGGCCCCGGGGCCGTCCGCAGCGGGTGCCGGAGTTGAGGAATAGAACGGGGGAGGGGTATGTTGTCGATATACGGATACCCCCCCAGGGTAAAAATAGCGAGGAAAGAGGCCGGACATGACCACCGCCACCTACACCGTCAACGGCATGACCTGCGGCCACTGCGTCAGCTCGGTCACCGAGGAGGTCGGCCAGGTTCCCGGTGTCACCGGCGTCGACGTCGATCTCGCCACCGGTGCGATGACCGTCAGCAGCGACGCCCCCGTCGACGCGGCCGCGATCACCGCCGCCGTCCAGGAGGCCGGCTACGAAGTGGCGGCCACGTCGTGAACACCCCGGTCCGGATCGGGGCCTACGCCCTCGGGCTCGCCGTGGTCTTCGGCGGCGCGCTGGGCGCGGGCCGGGCCGTGGGCCCGGCCGCCGCGCCGCCCGCGGAGACCGCCCACCCGGCGCACGCCGCGCCCACCGGGAGCCCGGACGCCGGGCACGGCGGCCACGGCGACACCGGCGCCGAACAGGGCGACGATGTGGCGTCCGTCCCGGCGGGCCTGCAGATCTCCCAGGACGGCTACACCCTCGTCCCCGAGACCACCGTGTTCACCCCGGGCGAGGAGACCGGGCTCCGGTTCACCGTGACCGGCCCGGACGGCCGCCCGGTCACCGCCTACCAGACGCAGCACGAGAAGAAGCTGCACTTCATCGTGGTCTCACGCGACCTCGGCGAGTTCCGGCACCTGCACCCCGAGGAGGCCGGGAACGGCGTCTGGTCGGTACGGCTGACACTGCCGGAGGCGGGCGCCTACCGCGCGTTCGCCGACTTCGCCCCCGAGGGCGGCCACCCGCTGACGCTCGGCGCCGACCTGCGAGCCGGCGGCGACTACAAGCCCTCCGGGGCACTGGAGCCGCGCCGTACGGCGAAGGTGGACGGGTACACCGTCGACCTCGCGGGCGACCTGGTTCCCGGGCGTTCCAGCAGGGTTACGCTGAAGGTGAGCAAGGACGGGAAGCCGGTCACCGACCTGCAGCCCTACCTCGGCGCCTACGGCCACCTCGTGGCGCTGCGCGACGGCGACCTCGCCTACCTGCACGTCCACCCCGACGGGGAGCCCGGCGACGGCAGGACGCCTTCCGGCCCGGAGGTCACCTTCTACGCCGAGGCGCCCAGCCGGGGCACCTACCGGCTGTTCCTGGACTTCAAGCACGGGGGCGAGGTGCGCACGGCGGACTTCACCGTCCGCGCCGGGGACGTCCCGGCGCCGTCCGAGGCCCCGACCGGCCCGTCCGGCACACCCGAGCCGTCGGGGAACGGCACGCCCGAGCCGTCGGAAAGCGGCGCGGAACACGCCGACGACCACTCACACTGACCAGGGCATGACGCGGAGAAAGGAGAGGTGATGTCCTCCATCACGGACGAACGGCCGCCGGACACCGGCGCGGTCGAGCTCTCGATCGGCGGCATGACCTGCGCGTCGTGCGCCAACCGCATCGAGCGCAAGCTGAACAAGCTCGACGGCGTCACCGCGACCGTCAACTACGCCACCGAGAAGGCCAAGGTCGTCTTCCCCGCCGATCTCGACCCCCGCGAACTGGTCGCCGAGGTCGAGAAGGCCGGCTACACCGCCGAGCTGCCCCCGCCTCCCCGCGCCGAGGGCGCCGGGGAGTCCCGGGAGCCCGGAGAGGGGGCCGACGGGCTCGCCCCGCTGCGGGCCAGGCTGATCACCGCCGTCGTCCTGGCCGTCCCGGTGATCGCGATGGCGATGATCCCGGCGTTGCAGTTCAGGAACTGGCAGTGGCTGTCGCTGACCCTGGCCGCGCCGGTCGTGGTCTACAGCGGCTGGCCGTTCCACAAGGCCGCCTGGACCAACCTGCGCCACGGCGCCGCCACCATGGACACCCTGGTCTCGCTCGGCACGATCGCCGCGCTCGGCTGGTCGCTGTGGGCACTGTTCTTCGGTACGGCCGGCACCCCCGGCATGACCCACCCGTTCGCGCTCACCATCGAGCGCACCGACGGCGCGGGCAACATCTACCTCGAGGCCGCGGCCGGGGTGACGGCGTTCATCCTCGCGGGCCGCTACTTCGAGGCCCGTTCCAAGCGCCGCGCGGGCGCGGCGCTGCGCGCCCTGCTGGAGCTCGGCGCGAAGGACGTCTCCGTGCTGCGCGACGGCGCCGAGGTCCGCGTCCCCGCCGACAGCCTGGCGGTGGGGACGCGGTTCGTGGTGCGGCCCGGCGAGAAGATCGCCACCGACGGCGTGGTCGAGGAGGGCTCCTCGGCGGTGGACGCCTCGATGCTGACCGGCGAGTCGGTCCCGGTCGAGGTACGGCCCGGCGACGCGGTGACCGGCGCGACCGTCAACGCCGGAGGCCGCCTGGTCGTCCGCGCCACGCGGGTCGGCTCCGACACCCGGCTCGCCCAGATGGCCAGGCTGGTGGAGGAGGCCCAGACCGGCAAGGCGCAGGTGCAGCGCCTGGCCGACCGGATCTCCGGGATCTTCGTGCCGATCGTGATCGCCCTGGCCGTCGGGACGCTCGGCTTCTGGCTCGGCACGGGCGGCGGCGCGGGCGCCGCGTTCACCGCGGCGGTGGCCGTGCTGATCATCGCCTGCCCCTGCGCCCTGGGCCTGGCCACCCCGACCGCGCTGCTGGTCGGCACCGGCCGGGGCGCCCAGCTCGGCATCCTGATCAAGGGGCCGGAGGTCCTGGAGTCCACCCGCGGCGTCGACACCGTCGTGCTGGACAAGACCGGCACGGTCACCGAGGGCAGGATGACCCTGGTGGACGTCGTCACCGCCGACGGCGAGGACGACGCCGAGGTCCTGCGGCTGGCCGGGGCGCTGGAGCACGCCTCCGAGCACCCCATCGCCCAGGCCGTGGCCCGGGGCGCCGCCGAGCGGGTCGGCGAACTGCCCGCCCCCGAGGACTTCGCCAACGTCGAAGGGCTGGGCGTCCAGGGCGTCGTCGACGGGCACGCCGTCCTCGTCGGCCGTCCCCGCCTGCTGGCCGAGTGGTCGCAGCACCTGCCCGCCGAGCTGGAGCGGGCCCTGGCGGAGGCGCAGGCCGCGGGCCGTACGGCGGTCGCGGTCGGCTGGGACGGCAGGGCACGGGCGATCCTCGTGGTCGCCGACGTGGTCAAGCCCACCTCCGCCGAGGCGGTCCGGAGGCTGCGCGCGCTGGGCCTGACCCCGGTGCTGCTCACCGGCGACAACGAGGCCGTCGCCCGGTCCGTGGCCGCCGAGGTGGGCATCGACGAGGTCATCGCCGAGGTGCTGCCCGCCGACAAGGTGGACGTGGTCAAGCGGCTCCAGTCGCAGGGGCGGTCGGTGGCGATGGTCGGCGACGGGGTCAACGACGCCGCCGCGCTCGCCCAGGCCGACCTCGGGCTGGCGATGGGCACCGGCACCGACGCGGCCATCGAGGCGTCCGACCTCACGCTGGTCCGCGGCGACCTGCGGGTGGCCGCCGACGCGATCCGCCTGGCCCGCCGGACGCTCGCCACGATCAAGGGCAACCTGTTCTGGGCCTTCGCCTACAACGTGGCGGCCCTGCCGCTGGCGGCGATGGGGCTGCTCAACCCGATGATCGCCGGAGCCGCCATGGCGTTCTCGTCGGTGTTCGTGGTCACCAACAGCCTGCGGCTGCGCGGCTTCAAGTAAGCGGTCCCCGCCGCGAGACGGTCCCAGCCGTCACCGCCGTCACCGCCGGCGCTCGCCGTGAAGCGGTCCTCGTTGAAAAGCCGTCACCGCCGACGCCCGCCGTGAGAGCCGTGAGAGGGGCCTCGTCACAAGGCGGTCCACGCCGTCACCGCCGGTGCCCGCGCCACGCCGGGCCCCCGGCGGTGACGGCGTGACGGCGCCGGTCCGCCGCACACTGGAAGCGTCGACCAGGGTGCCGCCGCGGCCCCGCCCGGAGTGATCCGCCCGGCCCGCCGGTTCCGTTTCGGGCCGGAGTGATTCCGCCCGGCCCGCCGATTCCGCTCCGGGACGGCCGGACGGCGCGCGCCGCGGTCGCCCGCTGATGCGGTACGGGGGATTTCGATGACTGTGTCCAGACGCAAGATGATCACCGGGTTGGGCGCGCTGACCGCCTCCCTCGCCGCGGCGGCCCCGCCGGGCCTGGAGCCGCCCGCCGCCCGGGGACCGGCGGCGGCTCCGATCCCCGGGACCCCCGCCACCGGCCGTGCTCCGGGCCGATCGGCCGGGGACGAGGCGTTCTGGGGGGACGTCGCGCGGCGGTACCGCGTCAGCCCGGACTTCGTGAACCTGGAGAACGGCTACTACGGGATCATGCCCGAGCCGGTGCGCCTGGCCTACCACCGCAACGTGGACCTGCTCAACGAGCAGAACTCCCGTCTACTGCGCACGGACTACAAGGAGCGGGCCGACCGGATCAGGCGGCGGGTCGCCGCCCTCCTCGGGGTCTCCGCCGAGGAGATCGCCCTCACCCGAGGCGGCACGGAGGCCCTGCAGAACCTGATCGGCGGCTACAACCGGCTGCGGCCGGGCGACGCGGTGATGTACGCCGACCTCGACTACCACAGCGCCCGGTACGCGATGAACTGGCTACGCGACCGGCGCGGCGTCACGGTCGAGCGGCTGGCGATCCCCGAGCCGGCGACCCGGCAGGCCGTGCTGGACGCCTACGCCGCGGCGCTGCGCGACCACCCGCGGGTACGGCTTCTCCTGCTCAGCCACATGAACAACCGCACCGGGCTGGTGACGCCGGTCCGGGAGATCGTCGAGATGGCGCGGGCCCGCGGCGCCGACGTGATCGTCGACGCCGCGCACTCGTGGGGCCAGCTCGACTTCACCCTCGGCGACCTCGGATCGGACTTCACCGTGTTCTCCCTGCACAAGTGGATGGGGGCGCCGCTGGGCACGGGCTTCCTGCACATCCGGAAGGAGCGCCTGCCCGACATCGACCTCGCGTTCGCCGACGAGACCTACCCGGCCACCGACATCCGCTCGCGCGTCCACTCCGGCACGCTGGACGCCGCCGCCGTGCTCTCGGTGGACGCGGCCCTGGACTTCCACGACGCGCTGGGCGCCGCGGCCAAGCAGGCGCGGCTGCGCTTCCTGCGCGACCGCTGGGTCCACCGGGTGCGCGACATCCCGGGCCTTGCGATCCTGACCCCGGAGGACCCGGCGATGTACGGGGCGATCACCGCCTTCCGGTTCGCCGGCCGTACGTCGGAGGCCGAGAACGTCGCGATCACCGATGACCTGTACGCCAGGTACCGGATCTTCACCGTGCGCCGGGGCGGGCCCGTCCGGGGTGACTGCGTCCGGGTGACGCCGGCGCTCTTCACCTCGCGTGACGACGTCGACCTCCTGGCCACCGCCCTGCACGACCTCGCCCGGCGGCTGCGTCCCTGAGATGGGCTCCGGACGAGCGCGCCCGCGCGAGCGGACCGGACGGCGGCCGTACCGCCGCGGCCGGGGCGGCGGCCGGTGAGGTCGTACCGGGAGACGACGGGTCCGGGGAGGTCGCGTCCGAAGAGGCCGTGTCCGGGGAAGCCGCGTCCGGGGAGAGCGGATCTCGGGGGTCCTGCCCAGAGGAGGCTTCTTCCGAAGACGCCCCGTCCGGGGTGGCCGCGGGGTGCTCCGGCAGCCGTCCGGCCCGGTTCAGGGCGTGTACGGCCGCCGCGCACCCGGCGCCGACCGCCGTCAGGCCGAGCCACGGCAGACTGGGCAGGCCGACCGCCCTGCCCAGGTCCAGCGCCCACCCCGACAGCAGGTTGCCCGCGGCCACGCCGAGACCCGCCAGGGTGCTGTAGAGCCCGTAGCGGGTGCCCACCGCGTGCTCGGGGCCGAGCGCGACGACGGTCGTCATCTCGAAGGGGTAGATGATCATCGTGGCCAGGCTCAGCAGCACCGCCGTGCCCAGCACGGGCAGCAGGAGGAGGAACCGGACGGCGGCGGACGGCGGATCCGCGGCGTCGGCGGTGGCCGTCAGCGGCGCGGCCACCGCGAGCGGGACGAATGCCAGGCCCATCAGGACGAGTCCCCGGGCGATGGCCCGGGACGGTCCCCAGCGCCGGCCCGCCCACGCCGTCACCCGGGCCTGCCCGGCGACGGTCATGACGCCGGAGACCACGAAGACGAGCGTGACCCCGAGTTCGCCGGCCGTCACCCGCCTGACCTCCAGCGGCAGGCCGAGGTAGATCTGGAAGTTCAGCGCGTAGGAACCCGCCATGGCCAGCGAGAACCGCAGCAGGGACCGGTTGGCGGCCGCCTCCCGCCAAAGGGACGGCTCCGGACGCCGGACACGCCTCCGGGGTCGGACACGCTCCCGGGACCGGACACGCCTCCGGAGCCGGGCCGCCCGCCGGCCGGCGACCCGCTCGTCCCTGGCCTTCCGCTCGTCTTCGGCGATCCGCTCGTCACCGGCCTTCTCCTCGTCACCGGCCCTCCCCTCGCCGGTCGCCGCTCCGGGGACGCCGGCCGTTCCCGGACCGGCCGGACCGCCCGAGCCGGCCCCCGCGCCCGGCGGCAGCGCCCGCATCTGGGCGACCGTGAGGACCGCGAACATCGTCCCGGCGGTCAGACAGACCAGGGTGAACGTCACCCCGTTGAGCAGCAGCCCGACCAGGGGCCCGACCAGGATGCCGAGCTGGCCGAAGGCGTTGAAGGCGGCGAACGCCTCGACCCTGCGCTCACCGGCCTCCCTGGCGAGATAGGCCCGCACGGCCGGGTTGAACAGCGCCCCGGCGAACCCGGTCAGCGCCGAGGCCGCCACCAGCGCGGGGATCGAGCCGGCCACCCCCAGCATCAGGAACGCCACGGCCCGCACCCCGCATCCGGCCACGATCACGGGCTTGCAGCCGAGCCGGTCGGCGAGCGTCCCGCCGACCAGGAACAACCCCTGCTGGCTCAGGTTGCGGACGCCGAGGATGAGCCCGACCAGCGCCGCGGGCAGCGCCAGCGTCCCGGACAGGTGACCCGCGAGGTACGGCATGAGCATGTAGAAGCCGGTGTTGATGGTGAGCTGGTTGACCAGCAGCAGCCGTACCGGCCGGTCGAAGGACCGGATGAGCGCGGGGGTCCCGGTCATCGGTTTCCCCTCTTCGGCGCCGGTCACCGATCCTCCCAGACGGCGCCCGCCGTACCGGGGTCCTCTCCGGCGAGGTCCCCTACGGTGGGGTCCTCTCCGGCGGGGCCCGCCACGGCCTGACCCGCCACGGCCTGGTCCGCGCCGGCCGTGCCTGCGGGATGCGGACCCGCCGTACCGGACGGGGCGCCCGGCGGCGGGCCCGCGAGGGGGTCGACCACGGTCCTGCACCGCGTCCAGCGGACCGGCTCGCGCTCCGCGGGGTGACCGATCTCCTCCGGGCCGGCGGCCGGCGGCGCCCCGAGGAGGCCGTTGGCCGCGCAGTAGTCGTCGCTGAACACGGTGTCGAAGTAGCGGTGCGGCCCGTCGGGGAAGACCGCCGCCGTCCGCGTGTGGCCGGGAAGCGTGCGGGCGAGCCACGACGCCACCAGGGCCACCGCCCCGACGCTCCAGCCGCCGGTGGCGTACCGCAGGGCCGCCAGGCGGCGGCACGCCCACACCGCCTCGGCGGGCGCGACCCAGTGCACCTCGTCGAACAGCTCGTAGGCCACGTTGCGCGGGTGGATGCTGCTGCCCAGGCCGCGCATGAGCCGGGGACGGGCCGGCTGGCCGAAGATCGTCGATCCCGTCGAGTCGACGCCGACGAGCCGCAGGTCCGGATAGAAGCGGCGGAGCATCCGGGTGACGCCCGCACTGTGGCCGCCGGTTCCGACGCTGCACACCAGGACGTCGATCCGGCCGAGCTGACCGGCGAGCTCGGCGGCCAGTCCCGCGTAGGCGGTGACGTTGTCGGGGTTGCCGTACTGGTCCGGGCAGTAGGCGTCCGGGTGCCCCGCCAGCAGCTCGCGCACCCGGTCCTGGCGTGCCCGCTGCCAGCCGCCCACCGGGTGCGGCTCGGTGACGACGACGACCCGGGCCCCGTAGGCCGCGAGCAGGTGACGCATCAGCGGCTCCATCCCCGGGTCGGTCACCAGCGTCACCGGGTGTCCGTGGACGATGCCGGCGAGCGCCAGCCCGAGGCCGAAGGTCCCGCTGGTGGATTCCACGATGGGCGCCCCCGGGCGCAGCAGGCCCGACCGGCGTGCCCGGTCGACGATGTGCAGGGCGGGCCGGTCCTTGATGCCCCCGGGGTTGCCGCCCTCCAGCTTCGCCCAGAAGCCGCGGCCCCGGCCGGTGACGAGCTCCGGGATCCACAGGACCGGGGTGTTGCCGACGACGTGCTCCGGGGTGTGGCAGGTGTTCCCGGTGACCAGCCGGCCGGCCGGGAGCAGTGAGATGTCCGGTGAGTTGAGTGTGTAGGTCATGGTCCGTTTCCCTCGAACGTGATCGGATGATCCGCCTCAGGGCACGCCGGAGATACGGCCCGCGCCGATGGCACGGGCGACGGGGCGCGCCGCCGGACCGGCTACACCCGGGAAACGGACTTGAGCAGGAGCAGGGCCGCGCCCGGAAGCGGGCGGACCGGACGGGAGGCGCGCCGCGCCGCCGGAACGGCCGGGGCTTCGGCGGTCACCTCGGCGGTCGCGGCGTCGCAGGCGGCGCGGCCGGCGGGGAGCAGGACACGGAGGATGGTGATCGACGGCCCGGCCGCCGCCCCGCACAGCGTGTGGTCCTCGCCCGCGGGCAGCAGGGGACGCAGGGGACACGGGGTGCCGCCGCAGTACGCCACCGCGCCGGACACGGTGCGGTGGCGGGCGATCGCACGGTAGCCGGACACGGTCCGGGGGCCGGTGGCGGCTGCGGTGGCTGCTGCTGCGGGGAGGGAACCGGCGGCGAGCCGGGGACCGATGACGGCTGCGACGAGGGAACCGGCGGTGCTCCGGGGGCCGGTGGTCACGCCCCGGGCCTCTCCGTGGCACGTCTCCCCGGAGGATACGGTCCGGAGCTCGTGACGATGGTGGTGGAACGAGTGGGCGGGGACCGAGTGGGTGGGGGCCGAGTGAGCGTGGGCCGAATGGACGTGCGCCGAGTGGGCGTGGGAGCACAGCACGAGGTGGAGCAGGACGGCGGCACCGAGCACGGTCGAGTACAGCGCCCGGAGGATGCCTCCGGGCCGCACGCACCGCCGTATCGATACGACCATGCCTCTCAGCGTACGCTACACTCTGTAATGAATCGCTGCTTAGAGTGACATTTCGGGGAATATTTGGCCGTTCAGAGCTGCGCGCTCCGCCGTACGGCGGGCACGGGGAGCCCGCCGTACGGCAGACACGGCGAACCGGCGGGAAGACCACGTCGGCCGGCGGGAAAGGCCCCGGTGAAGAGCACCGGCGGGAAAGGCCCGGGTGAAGGGCGTGAGAAGACCCGGGAGGCGACCCGGGCGGCGAAGGGCCCCGCACCCGGAGACGCGGGATCCGGGCGGCGAGCGTCCGGCACCCGGAGACACGGAGACACGGATCCGGGCCGGTGAAGAGCCCGGCGCCCCGGAGACGCAGGATCCGGGGCGCCGGCAGTGGGTCGGCCAGGGTCGGCCGGGGTCAGTCGGAGGTGACCGCGTCCATGAGGTCACCCACCGGCGCGTCGGGCAGCGCCCGCGCCACGTCGGCCAGGGCGACCATCCCGACCAGCTTGTGTCCGTCGATCACCGGAAGCCGGCGGACCCTGTGCTTGGCCATCGTGGTGAGGATCTCCCCGGCATCGTCGTCGGCGCCGATGGTGACCGCCTCGCCCTGGGCGAACTCACCGGCCTGGCAGGACTTCGGATCCTTGCCCTGGGCCAGCACCTTCACCACGATGTCGCGGTCGGTCAGCATGCCCTTGAGCCGGTCGTCCGTGCCGCAGATCGGCAGGGAGCCCACATCGAGGCGAGCCATCTTGGTGGCCGCATCGAGCACGGTCTCGTCGGCCCTCACGCACTCGGCGTTCGGCGTCATGATCTCGCGTGCGGTCGTCATCCTCGCTCCTTTCTGTGCTCCGGAGCCTCTGCGGCTACCCGGGGGTCCACCGATGAAACCGGGGCCGAATGAACGGGGCCGAAAGGGAGAGAAGCGATGCATGGGAAAGATTGCGCTGGTCGTGGTGGACATGCTGAACCCCTACGACCACAAGGACGCGGAACCGCTCGCCGAGAACGTCGCCGGGATCGTCGGTCCCCTGGCCGATCTGATGCGCCGGGCGCACGAGCGCGACGACGTCGGGCTGGTGTACGTCAACGACAACTACGGGGACTTCTCCGTGACCCGGGAGGATCTGGCGGAGCGGGCGCTCGCGGGCCGGCGGCCCGAACTGGTCGAGCCGGTGCTGCCCCCGAAGGAGGCGCCCTTCCTGCAGAAGGTTCGCCACAGCGCGTTCTACGGCACCTCCCTGGAGTATCTGCTGCGACGGGAGGAGGTCGAGACCGTGGTGCTGGCCGGCCAGGTCACCGAGCAGTGCGTCCTCTACAGCGCGCTCGACGCCTACGTGCGGCACTTCTCGATCAGGGTCCCGCGCGACTGCGTGGCCGGCATCCACGCCGACCTGGCGGACGCCTCGCTGCGGATGATGGAGCGCAACATGGGGGCGAAGATCGTGGCGGGGGAAAGGTGCCTGGAGGTCTGACGGCCTCTCCGGCGCCGATTCGGCTCATGAGGATCCGGTCGCGTGATGATCCGGTCCGGGAGGACCCGCCGTACGGGGGTCCGGTGCCGCCCCGGGGGCGCGCGGCCCCCGGGCGGCGTCACCCCTCGACGCCGGTCGCGTCGTGGGCGGCCCCGACGGGTTTGGACTGCGTCGAGCCGCGCTGGCGCAGGTACACGGAGAGCACGACCATCGACAGCACGGCGAGGAACTCCGACTGCCAGTTCTGCAGCGTGCGGTTCCAGAAGTCGGCCGAGACGACGTAGCCGCCCCAGCCCACCGGGTCCTCCAGTTGCGCGAGCTGCCGGGCGTTGTAGGAGGCCTGGCCCGACACCGACTGCGCGAGCCACGACAGCAGGAAGACGGCTCCCATCACCAGGCCGAGGGAGTTGCCGTACAGCGACCGGCGCCACCCGGCCGCGGCGGCCCAGGCGGGGCTGCCGGGCTCGGCGTACCGGCCCGTCTTCTGCTCGGCGTCGCTCTCGCCGCCCTCCTCGCCCGGCTTCTTCGACTCGGTGGAGCCGCGCTGCACCAGCCAGACCGTCGCGAGGATGAACAGCAGGAACTGGAGGTACTCCGACTGCCAGTTCTCCGCGACGTCGGTGGTGAAGTCGGATGAGGTCACGTAGGCCATCCACGACAGCGGCGCGCCGCCCTCGGCGAGCCGCTCCTGGTTGGCGGCGGCGTTCCCGGCGAACGACTGTCCCACCAGGGACAGCAGGAACGCGACGAGGAAGAACAGGCTCAGGGCGTTGTTCTTGACGAACTTCTTCACGGAGTCCTTCACGGAGCCCCCCTAACGCTGCAGAAGGCCGATGGCGAGGAAATAGGCCAGGCCGACGCCGATCAGGACCAGAGTGACGATGAACATGACGCGCATGTCAGGTCGTCACCTCGCACCGGTAGGGGAGTTCGTCGCGGGCCGTGCAACCCGCGCCGCGCACCAGCCAGCCCTGGGGGAACCTGTGCAGGAAGACGGTGTCCCGTGACAGCCGTACCTGCGCCTCGTCGCCCCAGACCTCGGTGTCCACCGGCCGGCCGCCGGGCAGTTCGAGGTCGAGGACGGCGCCGGCGCACCTCTGGCCGCCGGTGCTGAGCCCTTCGGCCGCCGAGGGCGCCAGCAGCGAGCACGCCTGCTCTCCCTGGCGGTCGTGCACCGCGCCGTAGAAACGGATGGCCGCCTGTTCCGCGGTCTCACGCTCGGCAGAGGAACAACCAGTCAAAATCACAACCAATGACATCAATGCCAATGAAATTGCTCGACTGTTCATCGGCTCCCTCTACCCCGGCGTTCCCGTAAGTCACACCGGCGCGAATACGTCCCGTACACGCGCCGGGACCGTACGGATGCGAGGCGTGGCGCGTCCGGCCCGCGGACGGTCGACGGGCGGGTCAGCCGGGGGCCCGCTCGTACAGTTCGTCCAGCGGCGCGAGCTCCCCCGCCGGTACGGCCAGCCGTACCGGCTCGCCGTCGCCGTCCCCGCGCTCCGGATCGCCCAGCGAGGCGATCTGCTCCCAGGTGGCGAACCGGCCGCCCCGGTTCAGCCACCTGATCAGCCTGTTGACCAGCCACGGAGCCTTCCCGCCCGGGCCCCGCTCGTAGCCGAACAGCCGCCCGGCGCGTCGGGGGACGACGATCAGCCCCTCGACCCGGAAGGCCCGCTGGACCTCGCCCAGCATCGGCCCGTCCTGGCTGAGCCGTACGTCGGCCACCCGTCCGGCGGGCTCGCCCGCGGCGTCCACGACCCTCCGGCCGAGGAGGGCGCTCAGCCGTCTCGCGTCCGCGGCGGACTCCCCGGGCGGCGGCCACGCGGCCCGCTCCGGGGCTCCGGTCTCACCGCTGCCCGGGATGGGGGCGATGACGTGGTCCCGGACCCAGCGCTCCAGAGCGAGGTCCCCGGTCTCCCCGCCGATCCTGATCGCGCTGCCGATCTCGGAGACGAGCGCCATGGGGATCCGCCGCGGCCCGGGACGTTCCTCAGGCCGGAACAGCTCCGTCACCGCGACCGTCAGCCGGCCCGGCACCCCGCCGAGCCGGGGCCCCAGGGCGAGCGGTCCGGCCAGGATCGACGCCACGTACGGCCGGCCGTCCGGTCCCGGCAGGAGCTCCAGCTCGTCGACCTTGCACAGCAGGCGGCCGTCTCCGGCCCGGACCACCTGGCGGTCCAGCAGGTGCAGCTGGGCGTGGACGCACCGGGCCGCCGTCATCGGTCCTCCCTCCTCGCCGGGGAAGCCCCCGCGGGAGCCCGACGGGCCGCCGTCACTGGCCCGCCTTGGTGGCGATGAGCAACGGCACCGCCGCCACGGCCACCACGCAGAGCAGCACCATGTACAGCGTTCCCAGGGTGTTGGCGAACCTGCCGTTGACCCGGTCTCCCATGTAGTCGGGATCGTTGGCGATCATCAGAACCGGCAGGTAGGTCAGGGGCAGCGCGGCGGCGGAGAAGACCAGGGAGTACTCCGTGACCGTGATCGGGTCGATGGTGGTGAGGATGAGCGCGGTCGCGGCGACCATGACGACCAGCACCACCGCGTGGAACCTGGCCGCGTCCCTGGGCCGCAGCCGCTTGCCCCACTGCCAGCCGAAGTACTGGCTGAGGGTGTATCCCGACGACAGGGCGGTCTCCAGCGTCGCGCCGAACGTGGCGGCGAAGATCCCGAAGATCACCAGGGCCAGGCCGATCCCGCCCAGCCCGATCCCGGCCGGCAGCACCATCTGGCTCAGGCTGGAGACCTGGGCCTGGAGCGGCAGGAAGACCGTCGCCGCGCACCCGGCGATCGTCAGGGAGAGGAATCCGCCCAGCGGGAAGCCGATGAACACGTTGGCCCGCTCGACCGCCAGATCCCGCGCGCTCCAGCGCTCCTCCACGCCTCCCGAGGAGAAGAAGAACACCTCGTACGGGGTCATCGCGCCGCCCAGCAGCGCGATCGCGTAGTACCAGTACGTCGGCGCGCCCTCGTCCTGCGGCGGACCGGCCAGCTGCCCGGCCAGCTCACCCCAGTCGGGCCCGAGCGTCCACAGCGTCACGGCGAAGACCACCAGGGCGAGCCCGGCCAGCCCGAAGACCCGCTCCATGGTCTCGAACCTCACCCGCCACATCACCAGCCAGGCCACCAGCGCGACCCCGGGCACCCACAGCAGGTAGTTCACCCCGGTCGCCAGCTCCAGTGCCAAGGAGGCGCCGCCGATCTCGGCGGCCAGGGTGAGGACGTTGACGAAGAACGACGCCGCCAGGTTGACCAGGCCGGCCCGGGGTCCGAGGCGCTCGCGGACCAGGTCGAAGACGGGCCGGCCGGAGACCGCGGCGACCCTGCCGGACATCTCGGCGAACAGGCAGATCCCCACGACCCCGACGACCACCACCCAGGCCAGCGACATCCCGAAGCGGGAGCCGACCAGGGCGTTGCCCACGAGGTCGCCGATGTCGACGAACCCGCCGAACGCGGTCAGGATGCCGAGCGTCACGGCGAACAGCTTCTTCACCGCGACCGCCCTTGTCCCACGCCGCGTGCCCACGCCGGGATCGCCGGGATCGCCGGACTCGCCGGGAACGCGGTCCGTCCCGTGCCGTGCGTCCACGGGGTCGCCGCGCCCGGCTCCCTCCCGCTCTCCGCCGTGCCGCGCGGCCTCACGAGCGGTGCTCCTCGCCGAACCGCCGCAGCCGCGCCGCCAGGTCCCGCAGCTCCGCCGCCGCCCGCGCCGGGTCCTTCACGCCGCCGCGCCGGACCTGCACGAGCAGCGCGTCCACCTCGTCCTCGGCCCGGGTCGTCAGGCCCATCAGCTCCTCGCGGACCCGGTCGGAGGCGTCGGAGGGCGGCTGAACACCGCCGAACTGGTCGTTGACGCTGCCCAGCTCCCGGGCGCTCTCGGTCAGCACCGTCTTCAGGTAGGGGGTGAACAGCTCGTCCTGCCGCTGCACGGCCAGCCGTACCAGCTCGGTGCCGGAGGCGGCGGTCTCGGCCGACGCGGCGGCCTTCAGCGCGTAGTCGTGGTCGTCCCAGGCCGGGCTGACGCATCCCGCCGTCGCGAGGACCGCCGCGAGGACCACTGTGAGGACCGCGGCGCGGGCCGCCGCGAGGACGGCCGCGCGGGCCACGGCAGGGCGGGCCGCCGTACGGGCCATGGCGACCCACGCCGCCGTGCGGGTCACGGCGGCCTGCTCCGCCCGCCCGGAGGCGCGCCTCACGTGCGCCTTCTCAGCAGGAAATAGGCCAGTACGCCGAGGAGTACGGCGAGCTGCCCCCAGGCGATCAGGAGAACGAGACCCTCATCCGTCACCCTTCTCTGTTTTCCCGGGAGCGCGGATCCCACTCCGGTTCCGCCGCCTCGGCACACGCGGAGCGGCGTCACCGGCCGGCGGATCGTGGACGGAACGCCGCCTCCGGTGCGCGGAGGCGGCGTGAGCACCGGCCTCAGCGCACGCGGGGCAGCACCTCGCGTGCGTAGAAGTCGAAGAAGGCGTCCTGGTCGGGGCCGATCTGGCTGATGTAGACCTCGTCGAAGCCCGCGTCCACGTGCTCCTTGATCGACTGGACGTGCTTCTCGACATCGGGTCCGCAGGGCGTGGAGGCGGTGGCCTGCTCCTCGGTGACCATCTCCGCGAGCTGTTCGAAGTGCCGCGGCAGCGGCAGGAGCTGGGACGCCTCCCCCGGGATGCCCTGGTTCGGCCAGAGCCGGTGCACGGTCCTGCGGGCCTCGGCCTCGTCGGTGGCGTAGCAGACCTTCAGGCCGGTCTGGGTGGGCTTTCCCTCACCGCCGGCCTTGTGGAACCGCTCCACCAGCTCGCCCGCGGGGCCGGTGCAGATGTACCCGTCGCCGATCCGCCCTGCCAGTTCCACGGACTTCTCGCCGAAGCCGGAGACATAGACGGGCGGCGGGCTGTCGGGCAGCGTGTACAGGCGGGCGTTGTCGACGTCGTAGTGGACGCCGCGATGGGTGACCAGCTTGCCCGACCACAGCTCCCGCATGAGCTCGACCGCCTCCTCCAGCATCTCCAGCCGCTCGGAGACCGGGGGCCAGCGGGACTCGATGATGTGCTCGTTCAGCGCCTCTCCGGTGCCGACGCCGAGCCGGAACCGGCCGCCGGTGAGCACGGCGCTGGTGGCGGCGGCCTGGGCGATGACCGCCGGGTGGATGCGGACCAGCGGGCAGGTGACGGCCGTGGTGATCGGCAGCGAGGTCGCCTCGGCGATGGCGCCGATGACGGACCACACGAACGGGCTCTGCCCCTGCTCGTCGATCCAGGGGTGGTAGTGGTCGGAGATCCACAGCCCCTCGAACCCGGCCCGCTCGGCCAGCTTCGCCTGCCGTACCAGCTCCTTGGGGTCGTGCTCCTCGCTGGAGAGGAAGTATCCGAACCTGGTCATCGTTGCCTCCTCGACGCCTTCGTTCCAGTTCAGTGGCCATACCCGGGGTGACGAGGACAAACGGAACGGCCGGAGGAACGCGGGCCGGGCCGCGGCCGCCCGGCCCCGCCCCGGTCCACCGCCGGGGTCCGAAGCCCGTCCGGGCTCCGGGTCCCGGGCTCCCGCCCCTACTCCCGCGCGCCGACCGCCTCCGCCGGGCGCCGGCCCAGGACGACGCGGGCCGGCAGCGCGGTGGCCGCGAAGGCGAGCACGGCGACGGTGCCGATCACCGCGAGATAGCCGAGCGGCGGGACGTACGGCGCCGCCGACCCCGTCATGCCCGCGCTGAACGCCGTGAGCGTCATCAGCGCGATGCCGGTTCCCAGCGTCACCGCGGCCACGAGCGCGACCAGGGTCTCCAGCCCGAGCATCCGGCGCGCCTGCCGCCGTGTCGTGCCGACCAGGCGCAGCAGCGCCAGCTCCCGTGACCTCGCCGAGGTGGACATGGCCAGGGTGTTGACCACGGCGATCGCGGTGAACGCGATGATCAGGCCCATCGCGACGTAGTTCACCTCGGCGTTCGCCGGGACGGCCCAGGCGGCCCCGGCCGTCTCCGCCACGCCGGTGCCGGGCACGGCACGCGCGAGGTCCGCCCGGGTCAGGGAGGGCGCCGAGACCAGCGCGGTGCCGAGCGGGTCGTCCACGTGCCGGGCCACCAGCGCGTGGGAGAGCGTGAGGTCGCCGAATCCCAGCCCGCGGCGGTAGATCGCGGTGACGCGCAGGTCGGCCGGGGTTCCGTCACCGAGCGTCAGGCGGAGCCTCCCTCCCACCCGGACGCCGAGCCGTTCGGCCGCCTTACGGCTGACCGCGACCGCGTCCTCGCCGAGGCCGTCCAGCCGTCCGGCGACCACGCCCAGGTCGAGGGTCCTGCCGAGGTCCTCACCGGTGACGCCCTGCGCGCCGTACTTCTCCAGGCCCACCCGCACCGAGGTGTGCAGCGTCTCGGTGACCGCCTCGACGCCGGGGAGGCCGCGCAGGGCCGCCGCCGCCCCCGAGGGCAGGTGCGGACCGAGGACGTGCCCGGCCACGGTGCCGGCCGCCGCCTCCCGCCGGGCGGCGTCCTCCACGGTGGTCTGCGTGAACAGGATCGTGCAGGTCATCGCCACCATCAGGCTGAGCGGTGTGATGATCGAGGCCAGGCGCGGCGCGCCGGTCCGCAGGTTGGCCGCGGCCAGGTGCCCGCTCGCCCGGAAGGCCCGCAGCGGCGTTCCGAGCAGGCCGGCCGCCCCCCGGGCGACCAGTGGGCCGAGCAGCGCCACGGCGACCGTCCACACCAGCGTGGTGAGCATGGTGACCGGGGTCGCCGCCGCCTCGGCCGACAGGGACGACAGCACCAATGTCAGCGCGAGACCGCCCCCGGCGCACAGCAGGCCGGCGACCAGCCTGCCCACCGGCAGCAGCGCGGCCGGCGCCGCCGCCTCGCCCAGCGCCTCCACCGGGCGGATCCGTACGGCGCGGCGGGCCGAGAGCCGGGACGCCGCCCACGCCGCCACCATGGTCGCCGCGAGCGCCACGAACGCCGGGAACGGGCTGACGACCAGCCGCAGGTTCGGCGGCATGGCGCCCAGCGCGACGAACCGGGAACGCAACCAGAATCCCAGGCCGACACCGGCCGCCGCGCCGACCAGCCCGGCCACCGCGCCGACCAGCAGCGCCTCGCCGCCCAGCATCTTCCGCACCTGGCGGGGAGTGGCCGCGACGGCCCGCAGCAGGGCGATCTCCCGCTGGCGCTGCTGGACGGACAGCGCGGACGTGCCGACGACGACGAGGATCGCCACCAGCAGCGAGGTGCCGCCGAGCGCGCCGCCGAGGCTGATCAGCCGTACCCTCGCCTGTTCGGCGTCCGGGAACTCCACGACACCGCGCTCGTCCCCGGTGGCGGCGAGCGCCCGGACGCCGCCGGGGGCCGCGGCGGCCTCGCGCAGCGCCGCGGACACGTCCACCGCCGGGAAGACGCCGACCGCGCTGACCATGCCCGGCCGTCCGGCCAGGCGGCGGGCCTCGGCGGGAGAGAGGAACAGCGTCTCCCCGCCGGGCAGGTCCCGGTCGGTGACGCCGGTGACCAGGTAGGTCCGGTCACCGTCCGGCGTCCGCACCGGCACACGCGCGCCGGGCGCCAGGCCCGCCCCGGCCTCCACGGCCACCTCTCCGTCCGTGCGCGGCGCACGGCCCGCGCTCAGGGTGAACGGGGTCAGCGCCGCCGACTCCCAGCCGTGCCCCTCGAAGGGGCGGCCGGCGACGTAGAGGGGGAACGTCACCTCGGTGACCACCCGCGAGACGCCGGGGAGGCGGCGCAGCCGTTCGGCCAGGGACACCGGAACCCACGCCCGCTCGGCCAGCGGCTTGGCCTTGGTCTTGGTCTTCTCCGCCGACTTGCTGATCGTCTCGCGGACGAACCGGTCGCCGGTGACGACCACCGGGGTGCCCGCGTAGCGCTCCGGGGCGACGCTTCCGCGCAGCCCCGTCTCCAGCAGCATGCCGCAGGCGCAGACCAGCGCGGCGGCGCAGAGCAGGGCGACGAACGCGCCCGCGAAGGCGGCGCCGCGGTGCCGGATCGTCCTCATCGCCAGGGAGATCATCACACCCACGCTCCCAGCCGGGTCATCCGCTCGGCCACCTTCTCGGAGGTGGGGGCCGTCATGGAGGTCACGATCCGGCCGTCCGCCAGGAACAGGACCGCGTCGGCGTAGGAGGCGGCCATCGGGTCGTGGGTGACCATCACCACCGTCTGCCCGGTGGCGTCCACGATCTCCCGCAGCAGCGTCAGCACGTCCCGGGCGGTCATCGTGTCCAGCGCCCCGGTCGGCTCGTCGCCGAACACCACCTCGGGCCGGGTGACCAGCGCGCGGGCGATGGCGACCCGCTGCTGCTGGCCGCCGGACAGCTGGGCGGGCCGGTGGCCGGTCCGCCCCCGCAGGCCCACCCGGGAGACGACCTCGTCCAGCCACGCCCGGTCCACCCGCGTCCCGGCCAGCCGCAGCGGCAGCGTGATGTTCTCCTCCACGGTGAGCGCCGAGACCAGGTTGAACGCCTGGAACACGAAGCCGACCCGCCGCCTGCGCAGCTCGGTCAGGGCGGTCTCGTCCATCCCGGACAGCTCGGTGCCGCCGAGCCGCACCGACCCCGAGGACGGCACGTCCAGTCCCGCCGCGCAGTGCAGGAACGTGCTCTTGCCCGACCCCGAAGGTCCCATCACCGCGGTGAAGCTCCCGCGCGGGATCCCCACCGACACCTCGCGCAGGGCCGCGACCGCGCCCTGTCCCTTCCCGTACACCTTGCTCACCGCGTCCAACCGCACCACGTCCGTCATGTCTCCAACCCTCGCGGCGGGGCTCGGCGCGGACCACGGAGGTGATCACCGATCGGGCATGACCTCATCATGATCCGGACACTGGTAGACATATCCCTGTGATCCGTGTGCTTCTCGCCGAGGACCAGCACATCATCAGGGGCGCCCTGGCCGCACTGCTCGGCCTCGAACCGGACCTGGAGATCGTGGCCGCCGTCGACTCGGGCGACGCGGCCCTCTCCGCGGCCCTGGTCCACCGTCCGGACGTCGCGGTGCTCGACATCGACATGCCCGGCGCGCTCGACGGCCTGGCCGCCGCCGCCGAGCTGCGTGAGAGGCTGCCGGGCTGCCGCACCCTCATGCTGACCAGGCACGGCAAACCGGGTCACCTGCGCCGCGCGCTCGGCGCCCAGGTGGACGGGTTCCTGCTGAAGACCGCACCGCCGGAGGACCTGGTCGCGGGGATCCGCGCGGTCATGGCGGGGCGGAGGGTGCTGGACCCCTCGCTCGCGGTCACCGCCTGGAACCTGGCCGACAACCCGCTGACCCCCCAGGAGGCCGACGTGCTGCGGCTGGCGGCGAGCGGCGCCGACGCGGCCGAGATCGCGACCCGGCTCTTCCTCGGGGCCGGAACGGTGCGCAACTACCTGACCGCCATCGTGGCCAAGCTCAACGCCCGCAACCGCACCGACGCCGTCCGCATCGCCACCGAGGCCGGCTGGATCTGACCCGCCCGCCGGTCGGTACGGCGCCCAGGCCGCCGGCTCGAACCGGTCACCGTACCGACCCGCCCGCCGGTCGGTACGGCGCCCAGGCCGTCAGCTCGAACCGGTCACCGTCCCGGGCCGTGCCGAGCCGTCCGTCCAGGGCCGCCACGCGGGTGGTGAGGTTGCCGAGCCCCGCCGAGCCCCGCCGGACCCCGGCCCCGCCGTCCGCGCCGTCGTTGCGCACGTCGAGCCGTACGCCGCCCTCCTCCGCCGCCGTCGTGATCACGCAGTGCCGGGCCGCGCTGTGCCGCAGCACGTTGGTCACCGCCTCCCGCAGCACCGTGCCCAGCACGGCGTCCACCTCGCCGGGAAGCGCGCCGTGCGCGAGGGAGACCTCGGCGCGGACCCCCGCGGCGGCCAGCACCGACCGCGCCGTCTCCACCTCGTCCGCCAGCGACACCGCCGCGCGCTCACCGGAGACGACCCGCAGGTCCGTCTCGGCCTTCCGGGTCATCGCCAGGACCTCCACCAGCTCGGCGCGGGCCCGCTCCGGGTCCAGCCGCCTGGCCAGCTCGCACCTGAGCAGGATCGCGGCCAGGCTGGAGCCGAGGAGGTCGTGCAGGTCACGGGCGGCGCGCAGGCGCTCCTCGACCACGGCTGAGCGGGCCAGCCCCTGCCTGGCCTCCCGCAGCTCCCTGACCAGCTGGGCGAGCCTGACCAGCCCGTACATCACCAGTCCGGTCACCAGCGTGCTCACCGTGAAGTTGACCGTCACCGGGACCGGCAGGCCGAGCAGCACCGCGGCGACCGCCGTGCCCGCGACCACGCACCCGGTCAGCGGCCAGGCCACCGCCGCCGGGAACGCGAGCAGGACCGGGCCGGCGAGGAACCCGGACACGCCCAGCCACGCCCTGCCGAACACCGGGATCGGCGCGAAGGCCAGCAGCGCCATCACCGCGAGCGCGGCCATGTGCCGCCCGGTGACCGAACGGACCTGCATGAAGGCGATCACCGCGAGGCAGGCGGCGGCCGGCGCGAACAGATGCGCGGGGACGGTCAGCAGCGCCTTGGCCGAGAACCCGAGCAGCACGGCGACCAGCAGCACGACGGACAGCCGGTAGGCGCGCGGGTCCTCGGCGGGCGCTGACGGCCCCTGGTCCGCGGCCGGCGCGGGCAGCACGGTCTCGACGGTCAGCCATCCCTCGGCCGTCAGGTCCGTCGACAGGCCGCCGCCCGCCAGCGCGGCCTGCCGGGCCGACTCGGCGAGGCCCTCGCCGTCGGCCGTGCGGGCGCCGTCGTGGACGACGCGCAGCCGTACCGTCCCGTGTGCCGCGACGGTCTCGATCAGGCACTTCCTGACCGTGTTCTGCCGCACCGCCCCGACCACGACCTCGCGCAGCACGGTCGCGAGCAGCGCGCCGGCCGGGCCGAGCGGCTCGGTGTGCCCGGCGCGGACCTCCACCTCGGCGCCCGCCGCCGCCAGCATCGCCCGCGCCGTCGTCACCTCGGGCGTCAGGGACGTGGCGCGGTAGCCGGCGGCGGCGGCCCTGGCGTCGGCCAGCGAGCGGCGGGCGGCGCCGACGACCTCGCCGAGCACCTCACCGGCGTTCTCCGGCCGGTCGAGGGCGAGCCGGACGCCCCCGGCGATCCCGGCGAGCCCCCGGCCGATGCCGTCGTTCAGTTCGGCGGCGATGCGCAGCCGCTCCTCGGCCGCCGCCGCCATCGCCAAGGCCAGACGGGCGGCGTGCACCTCCTCCACCCGCTCGGCGAGCCGGGTGAGGCCGCAGATCACCAGCGAGACGAGCACCATGCTGATCACCGAGTCCGCCGGGCCGATGACGGCGGCGCTGACCGCCACCGGCACGGCCAGCGGCCAGGCGCGGGTCAGCAGCAGGGACCCGCCGGCGAACCCCAGGATCCCGACGGAGGTGCCGAAGCCGAGGACGGCCGTGTAGCAGACCAGCACCTGTACGGCCGGCAGCCACGGCCGCCTGAACCGCCGCAGGCCGGGCGACACGTGGACGAGCTGGAGCCCGAAGGCCACGGCGGCGAGCGGTGAGCCCGCGAGGACGTAGACGGCCGCGAAACCGGCGAACACCACGCCGGCGATCATCCGCGCCAGGCGGGGCACCGGAACCCGCGACATTCAGAACCCCCGCCCCTCCGAACCGGGGCAAGCCTACGGCGAGGCCGTCGTCCGCCCGTCACGCGGCCTCTCACGGCCGTCGCCGGGATCCGGCCGGACCGCTCGCTCGCCGGTTCCGCTCCCGTCTCCCCCACCGGGGCGGCCCGCTCCGCGGGGGCACGTGTACGGATCCCGTCAATTCTCGGCCGGATGCCGTATGGAACCCGTCAAGAACCGCAAAGTGCGACAAATCCAGCGATTTGCTTGCTTCATGGCCCTCCGTCCATGGACGGCCGTCAGCAGTCGATCCGGATTCGAGGAGTGGAGATGGCCGACGTCGTCTTCGTCGCCCTGACGATCGCGTTGTTCGTGATCCTGGGGCTCGTCGTCAGGGCGGTGGAGCGCCTGTGAGCGTGATCAACGCCACCGGCCTGGCAGTCGCCGTCGTGCTGGTGATCTTCATGGTCGCCGCCCTCCTCTTCCCGGAGCGTTTCTGACATGGCGGCCCTTTTCATCGCGTCCCTCGTCCTGGCGCTGGCCCTGGTGCACAAGCCGCTCGGCGACCACATGTACCGGGTGTACACCGGCGACCGGCACGCCGCGCCCGAACGCCTGATCTACCGGCTGCTCGGCGTCCGCCCCGACGCCGAGCAGCACTGGGGCGCCTACGCGCGCAGCCTGCTCGCCTTCTCCGCCGTCTCGCTCCTCGCCCTGTACGGCATGCAGCGCCTCCAGGACAGACTCTGGCTCTCCCTCGGCCTGCCCCCGGTGACCGACCACATCGCGTGGAACACCGCGGTCAGCTTCGTCACCAACACCAACTGGCAGGCGTACTCGGGCGAGTCCACCATGGGCCACCTGGTCCAGATGGCGGGCCTGGCCGTGCAGAACTTCGTCTCGGCCGCGGTCGGCATGGCCGTGGCGATCGCCCTGGTCCGCGGGTTCGCCCGCCGGAACGCCGACACCGTCGGCAACTTCTGGGCGGACCTGGTGCGCGGCACCGTCCGGATCCTGCTGCCGATCGCGTTCGCCGGCGCGCTGGTACTGGTGGCCGGCGGCGTGGTGCAGAACCTCGCCGCCCCGCACGAGCTGACCACCCTGACCGGCGGCACGCAGAGCATCACCGGCGGCCCGGTGGCGAGCCAGGAGGCCATCAAGGAGCTGGGCACCAACGGCGGCGGCTTCTACAACGCCAACTCCGCCCACCCCTTCGAGAACGGCACGGGCTGGACCAACTGGTTCGAGATCTTCCTGATCCTGGTCATCCCGTTCTCGCTCCCCCGCACCTTCGGGAAGATGGTCGGCCAGGTCCGCCAGGGCTACGCGATCCTCGCCGTCATGGCGACGATCGCCCTGGTCAGCGTCACCCTGACCAACGTCTTCGAGCTGCAGGGCGGCGCGACCGTCCCGCAGGCCGCCGGCGCGGCGCTGGAGGGCAAGGAGACCCGGTTCGGCGTCGCGAACTCGGCCACCTTCGCCGCGGCCACCACCCTGACCAGCACCGGCGCCGTGGACTCCTTCCACGACTCCTACACCCCGTTCGGCGGCATGATGACGATGTTCAACATGATGCTGGGCGAGGTCGCGCCGGGCGGCGTGGGCTCCGGCCTGTACGGCATGCTCGTGCTGGCCGTGATCACGGTCTTCGTGGCCGGCCTGATGGTGGGCCGCACGCCCGAGTACCTCGGCAAGAGGATCGGCTCCCGTGAGATCAAGCTGGCCTCGATGTACTTCCTGGTCACACCGATCCTCGTCCTGGTCGGCACCGCGCTGGCCATGGGCAACGAGGCGGGCCTGGCCGGCCTGCTGAACGGCGGCCCGCACGGCCTCTCCGAGGTCCTCTACGCCTTCACCAGCGCCTCGAACAACAACGGCTCGGCGTTCGCCGGCCTCACCGTCAACACCCCCTGGTATGACGTGGCGCTCGGCCTGTGCATGCTGCTCGGCCGGTTCCTGCCCATCGTCTTCGTACTCGGCCTGGCCGGATCACTGGCCCGGCAGACCCCGGTCCCCGAGTCGGCGGGCACCCTGCCCACGCACCGGCCGCAGTTCGTCGGCATGGTCGTCGGCGTGACGATCATCCTCGTCGCCCTGACCTTCCTCCCCGCCCTGGCGCTCGGGCCGATCGCAGAAGGACTCTTCTCATGACCACCCAGGTCCCCGCCCGGGGCCGCCCCACGGCCCCCGAACGGAACGGCAAGGTCGGCGGCGGGCTGCTCGACCCCAGGCAGCTCCTCACCTCTCTGCCCGGCGCGCTGGTCAAGCTGAACCCCGCCACCCTCTGGCGCAACCCCGTCATGCTGATCGTGGAGATCGGCGCGGCGCTCACCACCGTCCTGGCGGTCCTCGGCCCGTCGTTCTTCGCCTGGGCCATCGCGGTATGGCTCTGGCTGACCGTGCTCTTCGCCAACCTCGCCGAGGCGGTCGCCGAGGGCCGGGGCAAGGCCCAGGCGGCGACGCTGCGCGCGGCCAAACGCGACATGACCGCCCGCCGGCTCAAGGGCCGCGACTCCGCCGAGTGGGACGTCGTCGGCGCCCCGGAGCTGACGCAGGGCGACTTCGTCGTCGTCGAGGCCGGAGAGATCATCCCCGGCGACGGCGACGTCGTCGAGGGCATCGCCTCGGTGGACGAGTCGGCCATCACCGGTGAGTCCGCACCCGTCATCCGGGAGTCCGGCGGCGACCGCTCCGCGGTGACCGGCGGCACCAAGGTGCTCTCCGACCGGATCGTCGTGCGGATCACCCAGAAGCCCGGTGAGAGCTTCATCGACCGGATGATCGCCCTGGTCGAGGGCGCCGATCGGCAGAAGACGCCGAACGAGATCGCACTCAACATCCTGCTGGCCGCGTTGACGATCATCTTCCTGGTCGCCACCGTCACCATGCAGCCGTTCGCGATCCACTCCAAGAACGTCAACCCGGGCGTGCCCGACTCCCTCGCGCTGACCGGCGACGGCGTCACCGGCGTCGTGCTCGTCTCGCTGCTGGTCTGTCTCATCCCGACGACGATCGGCGCGCTGCTGTCGGCCATCGGCATCGCCGGCATGGACCGGCTGGTCCAGCGCAACGTCCTGGCCATGAGCGGCCGCGCGGTCGAGGCCGCGGGCGACGTCGGCACGCTGCTGCTGGACAAGACCGGAACGATCACGCTGGGCAACCGCCAGGCGGCGGAGTTCGTCCCGGTGGCGGGGGTGACCGAGGAGGCGCTGGCCGAGGCGGCGCAGCTGTCCAGTCTCGCCGACGAGACCCCCGAGGGCCGCTCGATCGTCGTGTTCGCCAAGGAGCGCTACGGCCTGCGCGAGCGCGCGCCGGGTGAGCTGGTCCACGCCAAGTGGGTGCCGTTCACCGCGCAAACCCGCATGTCGGGCGTCGACCTCGACGGCCGCGAGATCCGCAAGGGCGCCGCGACCGCGGTGATGAAGTGGGTCCGTGAGAAAGGCGGTCACCCGACGGACGACGTCGGCCACCTCGTGGACGCCATCTCCGGCTCGGGCGGCACCCCGCTGGTGGTGGCCGACAGGGATCACGTGCTCGGCGTCGTCCACCTCAAGGACGTCGTCAAGCAGGGCATGCGGGAGCGGTTCGACGAGATGCGCCGGATGGGCATCCGGACCGTCATGATCACCGGAGACAACCCGCTGACCGCCAGGGCGATCGCGGATGAGGCCGGGGTCGATGACTTCCTGGCCGAGGCCACGCCCGAGGACAAGCTCGCCCTGATCAGGAAGGAGCAGGAGGGCGGCCGGCTGGTCGCCATGACCGGCGACGGCACCAACGACGCCCCCGCGCTCGCCCAGGCGGACGTCGGCGTGGCCATGAACACCGGCACGTCGGCCGCCAAGGAGGCCGGCAACATGGTCGACCTCGACTCCAACCCGACCAAGCTCATCGAGATCGTCGAGATCGGCAAGCAGCTCCTCATCACCCGGGGCGCGTTGACCACCTTCTCCATCGCCAACGACGTCGCCAAGTACTTCGCGATCATCCCGGCGATGTTCGCGGCGGTGTACCCGGGCCTCGACGCGCTCAACGTCATGCGCCTGTCCAGCCCGCAGTCGGCGATCCTGTCCGCGGTCGTCTTCAACGCGATCGTGATCGTGGCGCTGATCCCGCTGGCCCTGCGGGGCGTGCGGTACCGGCCGTCCAGCGCGTCGAAGCTGCTCTCCCGCAACCTCTGCGTCTACGGCCTCGGCGGCATCGTCGCCCCGTTCGCCGGAATCAAGATCATCGATCTCCTCATCCAGTTCCTTCCGGGGATGTCTTAAATGGAACGCATGCCAGGCTGGATCCGCCGGCACCTCGCCGCCGTCCGCGCGATCGTCGTCCTGACCGTCCTGCTGGGCCTCGCCTACCCGCTCACGGTGACCGGGATCGCCCAGGTCCTGCTCGGCGACAGGGCGGACGGATCACTGATCGAACGGAACGGCCGGGCCGTCGGCAGCGCCGCCATCGGCCAGAGTTTCACCGACGCCGACGGCGCCCCGGTCAGGAAGTACTTCCAGAGCCGCCCGTCGGCCGCCGGCAACGGCTACGACCCGCTGGCCTCCGGGGCGAGCAACCTCGGACCCGAGGACGTCGTGGACACCCTGCCGGTGCCCGGCGCCAGGGACGCCGGCGGCGACCCCGACGAGGGGCGGCTGTCGCTGCTCACCCAGGTGTGCGCGCGGTCGAAGGCCGTCGGCGAGTTGGAGGGCGTCAGCGGCGCCCGGCCGTACTGCACGGCCGACGGCGTCGGCGCGGTGCTCAAGGTCTTCCCCGCCGTCGGCACGCCCACCCGGGCGGTCAGCGTCAACCAGGCGTGTCCGGCCACGCCGTTCGTCGCCGTCTACCGCGGCGTCGAGGTCGAGTGCGGCAGGCCCGGCGAGGACTACTCGGCCGGCCGTACCGTCCCGGTGCGAGGCGGGGCCGGGACGCCCGCCGTGCCGGCGGACGCCGTCACCGCGAGCGGCTCGGGCCTCGACCCGCACATCTCGGTGGCCTACGCCGAGCTGCAGGCGCCCCGGGTCGCCAAGGAACGCGGCGTCCCCGTGGATAAGGTGAAGGCGCTCATCGACGAGCACACCACGGGGCGCGCGCTGGGTTTCATGGGCGAACCGGCGGTGAACGTGCTCCTGCTCAACCTGGCCCTCGACGAGAAGTGGTGATCGACGTGCCACGCGGGCGGCTGCGTGTCTACCTGGGCGCCGCTCCCGGCGTCGGGAAGACGTACGCGATGCTCGCCGAGGGCCGGCGCAGGCGGGACCGCGGGCAGGACGTGGTCGTGGGCCTGGTGGAGACCCACGGCCGTCCCCGCACCGCCGAGCTGCTCGACGATCTGGAGGTGGTCCCCCGCAAGGTCCTGTCCCACCGGGGAACGACCTTCGCCGAGCTCGACGCCGAGGCGGTCATCGCCCGCCGCCCAGGGATCGCGCTGGTCGACGAGCTGGCCCACACCAACGTGCCGGGGTCGCGGAACGCCAAACGCTGGCAGGACATCGAGGAGATCCTCGACGCCGGCATCGACGTGATCACCACCGTCAACGTCCAGCACCTGGAGTCGGTCAACGACGTCGTCCAGGAGATCACCGGCGTCCCGCAGCGCGAGACCGTTCCGGACGAGGTCGTACGGCGGGCCGATCAGGTGGAGCTGGTCGACATGGCGCCCGAGGCGCTGCGCCGCCGGATGGCGCACGGCAACGTCTACGCCCCGGAGAAGGTGGACGCCGCCCTGGCGAACTACTTCCGGGTCGGAAACCTCACCGCGCTGCGCGAGCTGGCGCTGCTGTGGGTGGCGGGCAAGGTGGACGACCAGCTCGACCGCTACCGCGCCGAGCACGGCATCGAGAGCACCTGGGAGACCCGCGAGCGCGTCGTCGTCGCGCTGACCGGCGGCCCGGAGGGCGAGACGCTCATCCGGCGGGCCGCCCGGATCGCCGCGCGGACCAAGGGCTCCGACCTGCTGGCCGTCCACGTGGTCCGCGGTGACGGCCTGACCGGCGCGGACCCGGCCGGCCTGGTCCGTCAGCGCACCCTCGTCGAGGACCTGGGCGGCACCTACCACCAGGTCGTCGGCGACGACGTACCCGGCGCGCTGCTCGACTTCGCCCGCGGCGTCAACGCCACCCAGCTCGTGCTCGGCGCCTCCCGCCGCGGCCGGTTCGCGCAGATCCTCTCCCGCGGGGTGGGGGTGGAGACCACCGCGCGGTCCGGCTCCATCGACGTCCACATGATCACCCATGCCGAGGCGAAGAGGGGCCGCCGCGGCCGGGCGCGGTCGGCCGCCGCGCTGACCCGGACGCGCCGGCTGGCCGGCTGGGCGATCACGGTCGCCGGCATGCCGGCGCTCACCGCGGCGCTCGTCCCGTTCCGGGACCGGCTGGCGCTGCCCAGCGAGATCCTGCTGTTCCTGACGGCGGTCGTGGGCGTCGCGCTCGTCGGAGGCATGTGGCCGGCCGTCACGGCGGCGGTGCTGGGCTCGCTGCTGCTGAACTACTTCTTCACCCCGCCGGTCCACACCCTGACGATCTACGCGCTGGAGAACCTCTTCGCACTGGTGGTCTTCGTCCTGGTCGCGGTGGTGGTGAGCGCCGTCGTGGACCTCGCGGCCCGCCGTACCAGGGAGGCCGCGCGGGCCGGCGCGGAGGCCGAGACCCTGGCGACGATGGCCGGGCACGTCCTGCGCGGCGACGCCGCCGTGCCGTCGCTGCTGGCGCGCATCCGGGAGACCTTCGGCCTGGAGTCGGTGACGCTGCTCGAACGGCGGCCCGAGGCGCGCCGGACGCCCGACGACCAGGGTGACCCGGAGGCGTGGCGGATCGTCGCCACCGCGGGCGGCCCGCCCTGCACGTGCCCGGCCGCCGCAGGCACCGAGGTGGTCATCGACGACGAGCTCTCCCTCGCCGCCTCCGGCGGGCTGCTCCAGGCCGCCGACCGCCGCGTGCTGGAGGCGTTCGCCGCCGAGACGGCCGTGGCGCTGCGCCAGGAACGGCTCCGCGCGGAGGCCGAGCGGGTCAGGCCGCTGGCCGAGGCCGACCGGATGCGCACCGCGCTGCTCGCCGCGGTCAGCCACGACCTGCGCAGCCCCCTCGCCTCGGCCAGGGCCGCGGTCGAGAGCCTGCGCAACACCGAGATCGACTGGTCGCCCGAGGACCGGGAGGAACTGCTGGCCACCGCCGACGAGTCCCTGGTCAAGCTGGACCGGCTGGTGGCGAACCTCCTGGACATGAGCCGCCTTCAGGCCGGGGTCCTCGGCCTGGCGTTGCAGCCCGTCGGGCTGGAGGAGATCGTGCCCCGGGCGGTCGACGACCTCGGCCCGCTCCGCGACGGCGTCGAGGGCGACATCCCGGTGGAGCTCCCCGAGGTCGTCGCCGACCCGGCCCTGCTGGAGCGGGTGCTGGTCAACCTGATGGCCAACGCCGTCCGCTACAGTCCGCCCGGGGAGAAGACGCTGATCACCGCCGGCCTGTACGGCGACCACGTCGAGATCCGCGTCGTCGACCGCGGCCCCGGCATCCCGCCGGAGGCGTACGAGCGGGTCTTCATGCCGTTCCAGCGTCTCGGCGACCGCGACAACCACACCGGCGTCGGGCTGGGGCTCGCGCTCTCCCGCGGCCTGACCGAGGCCATGGGGGGCACCCTCACGCCGGAGGAGACACCCGGAGGAGGTCTGACCATGATCCTGAGAATGCCCGTCTCCTCGCGGGCACAGGCCGTGCGGGCGCCGTCGTGACCCGGATCCTCGTCGTCGACGACGAGCCCCAGCTCCTGCGCGCGCTGCGGATCAACCTCGTCGCCCGCCACTACGAGGTCGCGGTCGCCGCCGACGGCGGCTCGGCGCTGCGGCAGGCCGCCGACTGGCATCCCGACCTGGTCATCCTCGACCTCGGCCTGCCCGACCTCGACGGGGTGGAGGTCATCTGCGGCCTGCGCGGCTGGACCAGTGTCCCGATCATCGTGCTGTCCGGCCGCGCCGGTGGCCAGGACAAGATCGAGGCGCTGGACGCGGGGGCCGACGACTACGTCACCAAGCCCTTCGGCATCGACGAGCTGCTCGCCCGCGTCCGCGCGGTCTCGCGCCGCTCCGCCGTACGGGAGGCCGAGCCGGCCAGCGTCCGGATCGGCGACCACGTGGTCGACCTGAGCGGCAAGACCGTCTCCGGCGGGACGCGGCTGACGCCCACCGAGTGGCGCCTGCTGGAGATCCTGGTGCGCAACCCCGGCAAACTGGTCGGCCGGCGGCAGCTGCTGACCGAGGTCTGGGGCGAGCGGTACGTCAGGGAGACGCACTACCTGCGCCAGTACCTGGCCCAGCTCCGCCGCAAGCTGGAGAGGGACCCGGCGCGTCCCGTCCACCTGATCACCGAGCCCGGCATGGGCTACCGCTTCCAGCCCTGACCCCGGTCCGCCGCGCGCCCGGGACACCGGGCCGGTGGGCGGGGCCGGGCCGGCGGGCCGGTCGGGGCGCGGTCAGCCGAAGTCGATCGACCGGAGCCGGCTCGCGACGCTCCGGTCGATCACCGTCACCCCCGAGGCGGGAACCGGTCTCCCGGCCCGCGCCCGGCCGGCCAGCGCCTCCCAGCGGCGGCGGTGCCGGTCGAACGTGACCTCGTCCACCACCCGGCCGCGGGCCCGCTGACCGGCCAGCGCCGTCTCCGGCTCGACGTCGAGCATCAGCAGGTGCAGCTGCGCTTTACTTCTGCGGGCCAGCAGGGCGAACCCGTACAGCACGAGCGGGCCGCACCCCCGGTTGTGGGCGATCACCGGGTGCCCGCGGGCGACCGAGCGGCCGATCCGCCAGAAATGGGTGGCGAACACGACGGCGCGGCGCACCGGCGCGGGGGCCGACGGCAGCCGCCCCGCCCACCGGTTACGCGACTGGTAGGAGTCGATGACCACCGTGTTCCCGACGACGACGGGCTCGCTCGCCGCCGCGTCGAGGCCGTACAGCCGCGACAGCAGGGTGGACTTCCCCGCACCCGGCAGCCCCGTCAGGATCACCAGGGAGCGGGCGGGGTAGCGCAACGTCTGGTCTTTCAGGGGGACCGGCATGATCTGTTCCAACGAATCCGCGGGGGAGAAGTTCCGCGTCCGTCAGGTGCGGCGGCGCAGGAGATACGTGTCCATGATCCAGCCCTTCCGGGCCCGCGCTTCGGCCCGCAGCTCACGGATCCGGTCGCCGACCTCTCCCACCGGCCCCTCCACCAGGATCTCGTCCTCGGTCCCGAGATAGGCGCCCCAGTAGATGTGGAAGTCGTCCAGGCCCGAGAAGGCACAGCGGGCGTCGAGCATGACGACCATGTCGTCCGCGGTCGGCCCCTCCTCGGCGAGGCGGCGGCCGGTGGTGATGTGCACGGGTCTGGCGACGCTGGTGAGGGTGGTGCGGTGGCGGGCGGTCAGCGCGGAGACGGCGCTGATGCCGGGGACGACCTCGAAGGGGAAGGGCAGCCGCTCCAGAATGGCCAGGGTGCTGTCGTAGACGCCGGGGTCGCCCCAGACGAGGAAGGCGCCGGTCTCGCCGTCCGCCAGGGAGTCGTCGATCATCCGCTCGTAGAGCGCGGCCCGCCGGGCGCGCCAGTCCTCGACGGCCTCGGCGTAGGCGTCCGCGGTCCGGTCCCGCTCGGGGTCGCGGCCCTCGACGATCCGGTACGGCGGGCGGCCGTGCTCCTCGATGAGGTCTCTGCGCAGCCTTACCAGGTCGTCCTTCTCCTCGCCCTTGCCGATGACGAAGAAGACGTCGGTGGCGGCGATGGCCTTGGAAGCCTGGATGGTGAGATGGTCGGGGTCGCCCGCGCCGATGCCGATGATCAGTAGCCGCTTCACGGTCCACAGTCTGTCACGCGGCGACTTGTACGATATTTCCTGCTATCAGCCTCAAGGAGTCAGGTGAACCTGGTCGGCCGAGGCCCGGACGACGCCGGGAATTCGGGTCACGCGCGCGCCGGGCGGCGTGTGGCCGACACCGGACGGCATGTGGCCGGTTCCGGGCGACGTGTGATCACCGTCGTGGGCATCGGCGCCGACGGCTGGGAGGGGCTCGTCCCCGCTTCTCGCCGCGCGGTGGAGACCGCCGACGTCGTGGTCGGCAGCGCCCGCCAGCTCGCCCTGGTGCCCGAGACGGGCGCGGAGCGCGTCCCGCTGCCCTCGCCGCTTCTGCCGAACCTCCCCGGCCTGCTGGACTCGCTGCTGGACCCACCACCGGGCTCACCACCGGGCTCACCGCCGGACCCGTCATCGGGCCCACCACCGGAACGGGTCGTATGCGTGCTGGCCAGCGGCGACCCGATGTTCCACGGGATCGGCTCCACGCTGGTCCGGCTGCTCGGGGCCGAGCGGGTCCGGGTGCTGCCGCACGTGTCGTCGGTGTCGCTGGCCTGCGCCCGGCTGGGCTGGCCGATGGAGAACGTCGAGGTCGTCAACCTCGTCGGCCGCCCGCCCGCCGCCCTCCGCGCCGCCCTGCAGCCCGGCCGCCGCGTCCTGGTGCTGGGCGGCTCCACCGCCGTCGTCGGCGACACGCTGGACGAGGCCGGGTACGGCCCGAGCCGGGTCGTCGTCCTGTCCGACCTGGGCGCGCCGACGGAGACGGTGGTCGCCGAGAGCGACCCGCGGACGGCCGGAAGCGGCCCGCAGGCGATCGGGGACGACCCCCGGACGGCCGGGGACGACCCGCGGGTAACCGGGGACGGTCCGCGGACGACCGGGAACGGTCCGCGGACGACCGGAAGCGATCTGAGGGTGATCGCGATCGACTGCGTGGCCGCGCCCGGGTCGCGGCCGCTCGCCCGGGTGCCGGGCCTGCCCGACGACGCCTTCGAGCACGACGGCCAGCTGACCAAGCGCGAGGTCCGCGCGGTGAGCCTGTCGCGGCTCGCGCCCTTCCCCGGCGAGCTGCTGTGGGACGTCGGCGCGGGCGCGGGCAGCGTCGCGATCGAGTGGATGCGCGCCCACCCGTCCTGCCGGGCGGTCGCCGTGGAGAGCCGTCCCGAACGGGCCGCCCGCGTCCGGCGCAACGCCGACGCCCTCGGCGTGCCCGCCCTGCGGGTGGTCGAGGGCGCCGCGCCCGCCGCGCTGGACGGGCTGCCCCGCCCCGACGCGGTCTTCGTCGGCGGCGGCGTCACCGTGCCCGGCCTCGTCGAGGCGTGCTGGGCCGCGCTGCCTCCGGGCGGCCGGCTGGTGGCCAACGCCGTCACGCTGGAGTCCGAGGCGGTGGTCGCGGGCTGGTACGGCAGGCTCGGCGGCGACCTCGTGCGCCTGGCCGTACAGCGCGCCTCGCCCGTCGGGGGCTTCACCGGCTGGCGCGCGGCGATGCCCGTCACCGTCTGGTCCGTCAGGAAGGACACCCCATGACCGTGTACTTCATCGGCGCCGGTCCCGGCGCGGCCGACCTGATCACCGTACGGGGGCTGCGTGTCCTCCAGAAGGCCCCGGTCTGCGTGTACGCGGGCTCCCTGGTGCCGCGCGAGCTGCTCGACGCCTGCCCGCCCGGGGCCCGGCTCGTCGACAGCGCCGGTCTCACCCTCGACGAGATCGTCGAGGAGCTCGCCTGCGGCCGGGACGTGGCCCGGCTGCACTCGGGCGACCCGTCGATCTTCAGCGCGGTGGCCGAGCAGATGCGCAGGCTCGACGAGCTCGGCGTGCCGTACGAGGTGGTGCCCGGCGTGCCCGCCTTCGCCGCGGCGGCCGCCTCCCTGCGGCGGGAGCTGACGGTCCCGGGGGTCGCCCAGACGGTCGTCCTCACCAGGACCTCGGCCAGGGCCACCCCGATGCCGCCCGGCGAGGACCTGGCGACGCTGGGCGCCAGCCGCGCCACGATGGTGCTGCACCTGGCCGTCCAGCGCATCGACGCCGTCGTGGCGGAGCTGCTGCCGAACTACGGCGGGGACTGCCCGGTCGCCGTGGTCGCCTACGCGGGCCGCGAGAACGAGGTCATCCTGCGCGGCACGCTGTCCGGCATCGCCGGGCAGGTGAAGGAGGCGGGGATCAGGCGCACCGCGGTGATCGTCGTGGGCCGGGCGCTCACCGCGAGCCGGTTCCCGGACAGCCACCTCTACAGCGCCGAACGGGACCGCGCGTGCGGCGCGTCCTGATCCTCGGCGGCACCGCGGAGGCCCGCGCCCTGGCCGGAGAGCTGACCGCGTGTGGCGTGCGCGTCGTCTCCTCGCTGGCGGGCCGGGTCTCCGACCCGCGCCTGCCCGTCGGGGAGGTCCGCGAGGGCGGCTTCGGCGGCCCCGACGGGCTGGCGGCCTGGCTGCGCGCCGAGCGGATCGACGCGGTGGTGGACGCGACCCACCCCTTCGCGGCCAGGATGACCGCGTCGGCGGCGGAGGCCGCCGACCGCACGGGCGTCCCCCTGCTGATCCTGCGGCGGCCCGGCTGGCACGAGGAGCCGGGGGACGCCTGGCTGCGGGTGCCCACGCTGGAGGGGGCCGCCGGGCTGATCGGCGCGGGTGACCGGGTGTTCCTCACCACCGGCCGCCGCAGCCTGCCGGTCTTCACGCGTCTGTCCGGCGCGTGGTTCCTGGCGAGGTCCGTGGACCCGCCGGAGCCGCCGGTCCCGGACAACGTCCACGTGATCCTCAGCCGCGGGCCGTACACGGTGGAGGGCGAGCTGGCCCTCATCCGCGACCACCGGCTCGGCGTCCTCGTCACCAAGGACAGCGGCGGCTCCATGACCACCGCGAAGCTCGTCGCCGCACGGCGGGCCGGCCTCCGGGTGGTCATGGTGGACCGGCCGCCGCCACCACCGGGCCTGCGCCGCGTCGCCACCGTGGCCGAGGCCGCGGACTGGGCTCAGGGGTAGCGGCGCGGGCCGTGCCCGCGAGCCGGTCCCGAGGGCGACGCGGCGGGGTGTCCGCCGGCCGGGCTCAGGGATAGCGGCGCGGCGTGTAGACCGCGCCCGTCCCGGTGACGCGGGTGGTGGAGGAGCCGACGATGAGCAGGCAGCGCATGTCCACCGCGGCCGGGTCCAGCTCGCCGAGCGAGGTGACGGTGACGCTCTCGTCGGGGCCGCCGACGGCGCGGCCGATCACCACCGGGGTACCCGGATCACGGTGCTCCAGCAGCAGGTCACGGGCGGCGGACAACTGCCACGTACGGCTGCGCGAGGCCGGGTTGTAGATCGCCAGCACCAGGTCGGCCCGCGCGGCGGCGGACAGGCGCTCGGCGACCACCTCCCACGGCTTGAGGATGTCGGACAGCGAGATCACGCAGTGGTCGTGCCCGAGCGGCGCGCCCGCCCTGGCCGCGACCGCCTGGGCGGCCGTCAGCCCCGGCACCACCCGCACCGGCACGTCCGGGAAGCCGGCCGCGGCCTCCAGGACCGCGCTGGCCATGGCGAACACCCCCGGGTCGCCCGAGGAGACCACCGCGACGCGGCGTCCCTCACCGGCCAGTTCCAGGGCGTGCCGGGCCCGTTCCGCCTCCACCCGGTTGTCGGTTCGGTGCCGCCGCTGGCGCGGGTTCGGCTCGACCCGGTCCACGTAGGGCCCGTATCCGACCAGGTCGGTGGCGGTCGCCAGCGCGTCCTGGGCCTCCGGCGTGAGCCAGGGCCGCCCGGCCGGGCCGAGCCCGACCACGACGACCTCCCCGGCCGCGGTGCCCGGGACCGGGTCCGGCACGGGTCGCGGCACGAAGGCGCGCTCCGCCGGGCTGCTCAGCAGCGCCAGGGAGAAGTACGGCACCCCCTCGGGGTCCACGTCTTCGAGCGGCGCGACCCGCTCGCCGCCCATCGTGGCCCGCTCGACGTACCAGGCGTCGTCGAGCCGTCCGGCCTCGGCGAAGGCGTCGCGCACCTTGGCGAAGGAGCGTCCCAGCTTCATGACGGCCGCCGAGTCCGTGCCGCGCAGCCGTTCGGCCAGCTCCTCGCCCGGCAGCGTGCCGGGCAGCACGGTCAGCACCTCGTCGCGCTCCACGAGCGGGCGGCCGAGCACCGCCGACGCGGCGCTGACCGAGGTGACGCCCGGCACCACCTCGGTCGGGTAGCGGTGCGCCAGCCGTTTGTGCATGTGCATGTAGGAGCCGTAGAAGAGCGGGTCACCCTCGCTCAGCACCACCACGGTCCGCCCCGCGTCGAGGTGCGCGGCGAGCCGGGCCGCGCACTCGGCGTAGAAGTCGTCGAGCGCTCCCTGGTAGCCGCCCGGATGGCCGGTGGTCTCCGTGGTCAGCGGGTACTGCAGCGCCTCCTCGATCTGCCCCTCCCGCAGGTACGGCCGGGCGATGGACCGGGCGATGCTGCGCCCGTGCCGCGCGGCGTGGTAGGCGACCACGTCCGCCTCGCCGATCAGCCGGGCTGTCTTGACGGTGACCAGTTCGGGGTCGCCGGGCCCGAGGCCGACGCCGTACAGGCGTCCCGACATGTGACTCACTCCGTTTCGCTCGCGATGGCGTTGACCGCCGCCGCCGTCATCGCACTGCCGCCGCGGCGGCCGTGCACCACCAGGTGTTCGAGGTCGCTGTCGGCCAGCGCCCGCTTGGACTCGGCCGCGCCGACGAAGCCGACCGGGATCCCCAGGACCGCCGCCGGGCGTCCCGCCCCCTCGGCGACCAGCTCCAGCAGGCGGAACAGCGCCGTGGGCGCGTTGCCGATCGCGACCACGGAGCCCTCCAGCCGGTCCCGCCACAGCTCCAGGGCGGCGGCGCTGCGCGTGGTGCCCAGGCGTTCGGCCAGCTCCGGGACGCGCGGGTCGCCGAGCGTGCAGACGACCTCGTTGCCCGCGGGGAGACGACGGCGCGTCACGCCGGAGGCGACCATCATGGCGTCGCAGAGCACGGGCGCGCCCGCGCGCAGCGCCCGCTCGGCCCGGACGACCGCCCCGGGCGACCAGTCCAGGTCGCGCACCAGGTCGGTCATGCCGCAGGCGTGGATCATCCGTACCGCCACCCGGGCGACCTCGGGTGGCAGGCCGTCCAGGTCGCTCTCGGCGCGGATCGTGGCGAACGACAGCCGGTAGATCTCGGCGCCGTCGCGTATGTAGTCGGTCACTGATGCCTTTCCTCGTATCCGTCGGCGGTGGCGACCATCCGCACGACCCGGCCGGGCGGCAGCCCGCACTGCCGCTCGCAGCCCGCCCAGTGCACGGGCAGCTCCGTGTGACGCCGGGGCACCCAGCGCGCGGCGTCGGCCCGCACGTCGGCCAGGGCCTTGGCGCATCCGGGCCGTCCCGCGCAGGCGGTCACGCCCGTCCAGGGGGAGTCCGGGTCGGTGATGAGCCCGGCCGCCTCCAGCGCGCCGCCGACGCCAGGGCGGTCCGCGACGAAGACGGTACGGCGGGGCGACAGCCGTACCTCGGAGTCGGGGGGTACGGTGACCCGCCCGGCGGGGCCGGGGTGCGCGACGGGCCGCCCCGGCGTCGGCGGCTCCGGAGGCCGCTCGGCGGGACCGGCGGGACCGGCGGGCGTCGAGGCCCGCTCGGCGAGGCCGGCGAGCGCCAGGGCCTGTTCCGGAGTGAGGCGGCCCAGCGGCACCAGTGCCTCCACCAGTCCGGCGGGCCGCTCCGGATGGAGGGGCGGCCGGTACGCGCCCGCCGTCCCGTTCAGCTCGGCGGCGATCCTCGCCGGGCCGTCCACCAGCTCGGAGACGCGCCACTCGTCGGTACGCAGCCGCAGGAAGGCCGCCGCCGCCTCCAGCAGGCCGTGGACCGTGCCCGGCACGCCGTCCACCTCGTACCCGGCCAGCAGCAGCCGGCCGTCGACGGAGGCCGCGTCGGCGGGCAGCCCGGTGCCGCCCAGCGCGAAAAGGAACCGGCCGGGCAGTCCGGCCAGTTCCGGCCGGGCGCACAGGGACCGGTCCAGCTCGGCCACGAGCGCGCCGTCCACCGACGGCGCGGCGACGATGTTGCGCACCCGCTCGTGCGTGTCCGACGGCCGCAGCCCGGCCTCCGCGATCCGCGCGGCGAAGGCGGCGGGGTCGCGCAGGCCCCGTACCTGCACGTTGGCGCGCGAGGTCAGCTCGATCACCCCGGAGCCGAGGTCGCGGGCGCAGCGGGCCAGCTCCCGCAGCTGTGACGCGGTGAGGATGCCGCCCGGCGTGCGCACCCGGGCCAGCGGGCCGTCGGCGGCCTGGTGCACCTGGACCGTCCCCGGGCAGGCGTCGGGACGTGCTCGCCCACCGGGACTCGCCCGTCCGTCAGGGCGTGGCGGTCCGTCAGGGCGGGTCCGTCCGGGGCGGCCGTCCGGGGGGAAGTCGTGGATGGTCATGGCGGATCTCCCGTCATAGGCTTGCCGGAGGCGAAGGTCAGGAGGAAGCCGGTGTGAGTCCGGCGCGGTCCCGCCACTGTCACCGGGGAGCGAACCCCACCGCAGGCCACCGTCACAGGGAAGGCCGGGGTGAGCGTCGATCCGGGAGCCAGGAGACTCCGGCCGTCGCGACACCCGCGACCGGGGCGAGGACCCCGAGGGAGGACATCCCCGTGCCCACAGTCCTTTTGCTGTCGACGTCCGACACCGACCTGCTGAGCGCGAGGGCCAGCGGTGCCGGCTACCGGCTCGGCAACCCCGCCAGGCTCCTGACCGACGACGTCCCCGGCCTCGTGGAGGGCGCCGACCTGGTCGTGGTGCGCCTGCTGGGCGGGCGCCGCGCCTGGGAGGAGGGCCTCGACGCGCTGCTGGCCGGGCCCCGGCCGGTCGTCGTCCTGGGCGGCGAGCAGGCCCCCGACGCCGAACTGATGGAGCTGTCCACCGTCAGCGGCGGCGTCTGCGCGCAGGCGCACTCCTACCTGGCCCACGGAGGCCCCGCCAACCTGGCCGAGCTGCACGCCTTCCTGACCGACACCGTGCTGCTGACCGGCCGGGGCTTCGAACCGCCCCTGCCGGCCCCGGCCTGGGGTCCGCTGGAGCGCGAGGCGGCGGACACGACCGGTCCGGTGATCGGGGTGCTCTACTACCGGGCCCACCACATGGCGGGCAACACCGCCTTCGTCGAGTCCCTGTGCCGGGCCGTCGAGGCCGCGGGCGGCCGGGCGCTCCCGGTCTTCTGCTCCTCGCTCCGCACGGCGGAGCCCGGCCTGCTCGAAACGCTGCGCCGGGCCGACGCGCTGGTCGTCACCGTGCTGGCGGCGGGCGGCTCCAACCCGGCGGCGGCCGGCGCGGGCGGCGACGACGGGGCCTGGGACGTCGGCGCGCTCGCCCGGCTCGACGTCCCGATCCTGCAGGGTCTCTGCCTGACGAGCAGCCGGAAGGCGTGGGAGGAGAACGACGACGGCCTCTCCCCGCTGGACGCGGCCTCGCAGGTGGCGATCCCGGAGTTCGACGGTCGGATCATCACCGTGCCGTTCTCCTTCAAGGAGATCGACCCCGACGGCCTGACCGTCTACGTCGCCGACCCCGAGCGGGCCGCCCGGGTGGCCGGCATCGCCGTACGGCACGGCCTGCTGCGCCGTACCCCGCCCGCCGAGCGTCGCCTGGTGGTGATGCTGTCGGCCTACCCGACCAAGCACTCGCGCGTCGGCAACGCCGTCGGCCTCGACACCCCCGCCAGCACCGTGCGCCTGCTCGCCCGCCTCGCCGAGGCGGGCTACGACCTGGGCGAGGGGTTCCCGGGGGTGGCCGAACAGGACGGCGACGCGCTGATCCACGCCCTGATCGCCGCCGGGGGCCAGGACCCCGACTGGCTGAGCGAGGAGCAGCTCGCGGGCAACCCGATCCGCATCGCCGCCGCCGACTACGCGGAGTGGTACGCCACCCTTCCCGGGGACCTGCGTGAGGGGATGGAGCGCCACTGGGGGCCGCCCCCCGGTGAGCTGTTCGTGCACGAGGGCGACATCGTGCTGGCGGCGCTGCGCTCCGGGAACGTGGTCGTGATGGTGCAGCCGCCGCGCGGCTTCGGTGAGAACCCGATCGCGATCTACCACGACCCCGACCTGCCGCCGAGCCACCACTACCTGGCGGCCTACCGCTGGCTGTCGTCGTCCTTCGGCGCGCACGCCATGGTGCACGTGGGCAAGCACGGCAACCTGGAATGGCTGCCGGGCAAGTCCGCGGGCATGTCCGCCTCCTGCGGCACCGACGCCGCGCTCGGCGACCTGCCGCTCGTCTACCCGTTCCTGGTCAACGACCCGGGCGAGGGCACCCAGGCCAAGCGGCGGGCGCACGCCGTCCTGGTCGACCACCTGGTGCCGCCCATGGCCAGGGCCGAGACCTACGGCGACATCGCCCGGCTGGAGCAGCTGCTCGACGAGCACGCCTCCATCGCCGCCATGGACCCGGCCAAGCTCCCCGCCGTCAGGGCGCAGATCTGGACGCTGATCCAGGCGGCCAGGCTCGACCACGACCTGGGCCTGACCGACCGGCCGCACGACGCCGAGTTCGACGACTTCCTGCTGCACGTCGACGGCTGGCTCTGCGAGGTCAAGGACGCGCAGATCCGCGACGGCCTCCACGTGCTCGGCCAGGCCCCGGAGGGCCCGGCGCGGGTGGACCTGGTACTGGCGATGCTGCGCGCCCGGCAGATGTGGGCGGGCGCGCGGACGCTGCCCGGCCTGCGTGAGGCGCTCGGGCTGGCCGAGGACGGCAGCGCCGCGCTGGGTGAGGTGGACCGCGTCGAGGCGGTGGCCAGGACGCTCGTCGAGACGATGGAGGAGCGCGGCTGGGACCCGGCCGCCGCCGCCGAGGTGGCCGGCACCGTACTCGCGCCCACCGGCTCCACCGAAGCCAGAGCCGAAACCGAAGCCGGAACCGCGGACGTCGAAAGCGCGGACGTCGGAACCTCGGGAGTCGGCACCGCGAACGTCGGAACCTCGGACGTCGGAGCCGGGGACCGCGTCCCGCTCGTCACCCGCGTCCTGGAGTTCGCGGCCACCGAGGTCGTGCCCCGGCTGAGCCGTACGACGGACGAGATCGGCCATGTGCTGCACGCCCTCGACGGCGGTTACGTGCCCGCCGGACCCAGCGGTTCGCCGCTGCGCGGCCTGGTCAACGTGCTGCCGACCGGGCGCAACTTCTACTCCGTCGATCCGCGCGCGGTGCCCAGCAGGCTCGCCTGGGAGACCGGGCAGGCCATGGCCGACTCTCTGCTCGAGCGCTACCGCGCCGACCACGGCGAGTGGCCGCGCTCGGTGGGCCTGTCGGTGTGGGGCACCAGCGCCATGCGCACGGCGGGCGACGACGTGGCCGAGGTCCTCGCCCTGCTCGGCGTACGGCCCCGGTGGGACGAGGCGTCCAGGCGCGTCACCGGTCTGGAACCGGTTCCGCTGGAGGAGCTGGGCCGTCCCCGGATCGACGTGACGGTGCGCATCAGCGGCTTCTTCCGCGACGCCTTCCCGCACGTGGTCGTCCTGATCGACGACGCCGTGCGGCTCGTCGCCGGGCTGGAGGAGGACGACGAGGACAACCACGTGCGCGCCCACGTACGCGCCGAGGGCCACGGCGACGAGCGCCGCGCCACGCTGCGCGTCTTCGGCTCGGCGCCGGGGGCGTACGGCGCCGGGCTGCTGCCGCTGATCGACAGCCGCAACTGGCGCGACGACGCCGACCTGGCCGAGGTCTACGCCGTGTGGGGCGGCTACGCCTACGGCCGCGACCTGGACGGCGTGCCCGCGCGTCCCGCCATGGAGAGCGCCTACCGCCGCATCGCGGTCGCCGCCAAGAACATCGACACCCGCGAGCACGACATCGCCGACTCCGACGACTACTTCCAGTACCACGGCGGCATGATCGCCACTGTGCGGGCGCTGACCGGCAGGGCTCCGGCAGCCTACGTGGGCGACAGCACCAGGCCCGAGGCCGTCCGCACCCGGACCCTCTCGGAGGAGACGTCGCGGATCTTCCGCGCCCGCGTGGTCAACCCCCGGTGGCTGGCCGCGATGCGGCGCCACGGCTACAAGGGGGCCTTCGAGCTGGCCGCGACCGTGGACTACCTGTTCGGCTACGACGCCACCACCGGGGTCATGGCCGACTGGATGTACGACAAACTCGCCGAGACCTACGTGCTCGACCCGGAGAACCAGGCGTTCATGGCGCGGTCCAACCCCTGGGCGCTGCACGGCGTCGCCGAGCGCCTGCTGGAGGCCGCCGAGCGGGGCATGTGGGAGCATCCGGACCCGGACATCCTGCGTGGTCTCCAAGAGGTCTACCTCAAAACCGAGGGCGACCTGGAGGACGACACCAGCCGCTGAGCCGCCTCCGGCGCGCCCGCCCAGTGCAGGTGCAGGTGCAGGTAGGAGGCGGTCAGGAGGGCGTCGCCGTAGCCGTCGGCGCCGCCCTCCCAGCGGAACAGCGGCTCGCCGGGCGGGTCCACGGCGGTCCGGTGGAACTCGTGGCCGCGGTAGCGCTCGCCCGGACGCGTCAGCAGGGACGGCCCGGCCACGGCCTCCCGGTAGCCGAGGGTCAGCCTGGGCGTCATCCGCGCACCGGCCGGGACGCGCCCGCACATGCGCCTGCCGTCGAGCTCCTCGCACAGGTAGAGCAGCCCGGCGCACTCGGCGGCGATCGGCCCGCCGAAGGCCGCGACCTCGCGGCGCAGCGCCTCGTTGGCCGCGAGCTCGGACGCGTAGACCTCGGGGAAGCCGCCGCCGATGACGAGGGCTCCGGTCCCCTCGGGCAGGCGCTCGTCGCGCAGCGGGTCGAACACGGCCACCTCCGCCCCGGCCGCGCGCAGCAACTCCACGTGCTCGGTGTAACCGAAGGTGAAGGCGGCCCCACCGGCGACGGCGACGACCGGCCCGGACCGCGGGCCCCGCGCGGCGGCCGGTCCCGCGCCCCATCCGGCCGCCCGGGTCGTGGCCGCCGGGGCCGTGGTCACGGAGCCCGCCGCTTCCGGGGCGCCGGCCGGTTCCGGCGGCGTCCAGACGGGGCCGGGCAGCGGGGGCGCGCTCGCGGCCAGCCGTACCAGCGCGTCCAGGTCGCAGGAACCGGCGACGAGCCCGCCCAGCCGGGCGACCGCGGCGGCCGCCTCCCCCGCGCGTTCGGCCGCGGGGACGAGCCCGAGGTGGCGGGACGGCGTCTCGACGGCGTCGTCGCGCCGGAGCGCGCCCAGTACGGGCGCCACGCCGGCCAGTGCCGCCCGGCACATCTCCTCGTGCCGGGCGGAGCCGACCCGGTTGAGGATCACACCGCCCACCCGCACCCGCGGGTCGAAGCCGGCGAAGCCGTGCACGAGCGCCGCGACGGACCGGCTCTGCCCCGCCGCGTCCACGACCAGGACCACCGGCGCGTCCAGGAGCCGGGCGACGTGCGCCGTCGAGGCGAAGTCCGTGCCGCCCCGGCCGTCGAACAGCCCCATGACCCCCTCGACGACGGCCAGGTCGGCGCCGCGGGCGCCGTGCCGGAACAGCGGCGCGATCCGCTCCTCGCCCACCAGCCACGGATCGAGGTTGCGTCCCGGGCGCCCGCTGGCCAGGGCGTGGTAGCCGGGATCGATGTAGTCGGGGCCCACCTTGTGGGGCGAGACCCGCAGGCCCCGGCTCCGCAGCGCGGCCATCAGGCCGGTGGCCACCGTCGTCTTGCCGCCGCCCGAGGCGGGCGCGGCGACGACCAGCCGGGGCACTACCACTCGATGCCCTTCTGCCCCTTCTGCCCGGCGTCCATGGGATGGCGGACCTTGCCCATCTCGGTCACCAGGTCGGCGGCCTCGACCAGCCGTTGCGGGGCGTCCCTACCGGTGATCACGACGTGCTGCGCGCCCGGCCTGCCGGTGAGCGTCTCCACCACGTCGTCGAGGTCCAGCCAGCCCCATTTGAGCGGGTAGGTGAACTCGTCCAGCACGTAGAAGCGGTAGGTCTCGGCCGCCAGGTCGCGTTTGATCTGCGCCCAGCCCTCGCGGGCGTCATCGGAGTGGTCGGCGCCCGGCCGCTGGATCCACGACCAGCCCTCGCCCATCTTGTGCCAGGCCACCGTGCCGCCCTCGCCGCTGTCACCCAGGACCCGCAGCGCGCGTTCCTCGCCCACCCGCCACCTGGCGGACTTCACGAACTGGAACACCCCGACCGGCCAGCCCTGGTTCCAGGCGCGCAGCGCCATCCCGAAGGCCGCGGTGGACTTGCCCTTGCCCGGCCCGGTGTGGACCATCAGCAGCGGCCGGTTGCGCCGCTGCCTCGTGGTCAGGCCGTCGTCCGGCACGACGTCCGGTTTTCCCTGGGGCATCTCACACCGCCTTCCGGTGGTCGCGGACCACCGATCCGAGGTCCTCCAGCGGTACGGCGGGCGCGCCCAGCAGGGCCGCCAGCCGCCGCGCCAGTCCGAGCCTGACCGGACCGCTCTCGCAGTCGACGACCACGCTCGCCACGCCCCGCAGCGACCCGGCGGCGCGCTCCACGTCCCCTCCCGCGGTCGCCCGCCCGTCGGTGACCAGGACCAGCAGCGGACGGCGCGCGGGATCGCGCACGCCCTCCAGGCGCAGCACCTCCGCGGCCTTCGCCAGCCCCGCGGCCAGCGGGGTGCGGCCCCCGGTCGGAAGCGTCCGCAGCCGGGCCGCGCCCGTCTCCACGGACGACGTCGGCGGCAGGTCCAGCCGGGCCGAGCCGCCCCGGAAGGTGACCAGGCCGACCTTGTCCCGGCGCTGGTAGGCGTCCAGCAGCAGGCTCAGCACGGCGGTCTTCACCGCGGTCATGCGTTTCCTCGCGGCCATCGAGCCGCTGGCGTCGACCACGAACAGGACGAGGTTGCCCTCCTTGCCCTCGCGGACCTTCTCCCGCAGGTCGCCCGCGCGCAGCACCAGCCCGGCCGACCGCCGTCCCCGCCGTGCCTGGTGCGGGGCCGCGGCCAGGAGGGTCGCGGGCACGTGCAGGTCACGGGCCCTGCCCTCCGGCAGGCGGGAGCCGGTGCTCCGGCCCCGCCCGGTGCGGGCCCGCGAGCGGCGTCCGGCGGCGCCTTCGCCCACACCGGGTACGGCCAGCAGGCGCACCCGGTACGGCGCGGCGGCGCCGGCCGTTTCCAGGGAAGGGCGTCCGGGACCCGGGACGACCGGTTCCGAGCCGGGTCCGGCCTGTGCCGGACCCTGAGAGGCCCGTCCCGGATCCGTCGCGGACGGGTCCGGTCCCGGTGCGGCCGGTTCAGGACCCCGATCAGCCGGTTCCGGCCCCCGGCCGGCGGACTCCCCCCGGCCTTCCGGGTCACCCGGGCCGGGTTCGGGGCGCCTTCCCGGTTCCTCCGGGCCGCCGCGCGGACCGGTTTCCGGAGGCGTTCCCCCCGGCGGTCCGGGGGGCGGCTCGTCGTCGTCCCCGGAGGTCCGTTCCAGCACCTCCTCCAGCCTGTCCTCATCCAGTCCCGGCGCGTCGAACGGGTCGCGCCGCCGCCGGTGCGGCAGGGCCAGCCGCGCCGCGGCCCGGACGTCCTCCACCTCCACGGCAGTCCGGCCGTGCCAGGCCGCGTGCGCGATCGCGGCGTGGGCGGCGACCAGATCGGCGCGCAGGCCGTCCACCTCGAACTCCGCGCAGACGGCCGTGATCTGCCGCAGCCGGGCGTCGGGCAGGCGGACCGAGGCGAGCAGTTCGCGCGCCGCGGCGATCCGCCCCGCCAGCTCCGCCTCCCGCCCGGCCCACCGCTCGGCGAATCCGGTGGGCGAGGACTCGAAGGCCAGCCTCCGGCGGACCACCTCGGCCCGCTCGTCCGGATCGCGCGACGCCCTCACCTCGACGGTCAGCCCGAACCGGTCGAGCAGCTGCGGCCGCAGCTCGCCCTCCTCCGGGTTCATGGTGCCGACCAGCAGGAAGCGGGCCGCGTGCCGTACCGACACCGACTCACGCTCGACGTAGCAGGTCCCCAGGGCGGCCGCGTCGAGCAGCAGGTCGACCAGGTGGTCGTGGAGCAGGTTGACCTCGTCGACGTAGAGCACCCCGCGGTGCGCGGCCGCCAGCAGACCCGGCTCGAACGCCTTCACCCCTTCGGTGAGCGCCCGTTCGAGGTCCAGCGAGCCGACCAGCCGGTCCTCCGAGGCGCCGACCGGCAGTTCCACGAGCGACGCCGCCCGCCGTACCCGCTCCGTGTCCGGAGCGTCCGGAGCGTGCGGGCCGTCGGGGCAGCCGGGGTCGGGCGCGGCCGGGTCGCAGGCGAAGCGGCAGCCGCGGACGACGTCGACGGCCGGAAGCTGGGCCGCCAGGGCCCGCACGATCGTCGACTTGGCGGTGCCCTTCTCTCCGCGCACCAGCACCCCGCCCACCCGTGGGGAGACGGCGTTGAGGATCAGCGCCAGCTTGAGGTCGTCGAGGCCGACCACGGCGCTGAAGGGATAGGTGACGGTCAAGTGACGACCTTCCGGTTGACGTGGGCGACGCGCCAGCCGCCGCGTACGGGGACGAGTTCGGTGGTCGAGAGCGGCGCCACGTCGAACCGCGCGGTCGCCGCCGGGCCGAGGCCGAGCGCGTGGCCCAGCGCCGCCCTGATGACCCCGACGTCGCAGATGACGACGGCGTCGGCCGCGGCGGCGTCGAGCCACCGGGCCACCCGGGCGGCGAGACGGGCCAGGCTCTCCCCGCCGTGCGGGGCCGCCTCCGGGTCGCCGAGCCACGCGGCGAGACCGCCCGGCTCCGCCTCGGCGACCCGCGCGTACGGCAGGCCGCGCCAACGACCGGCGTCCGCCTCGGCGAGCTCCGGCGCGTCGAGCGCCTCGCACCCGAGGGCGGCGGCGGTCTGCCGCGCGGCCGTGACCGGCGCGACCCAGGTCACGGCCGCGGTCCACGCGGGGGCCGGGCTCCCCGCCTTCCGCGGTCCCACGGCCTTCCGCAGGCTCGCGGCCTTCCGCAGGCTCGCGGCCTTCCGCAGGCTCGCCGCGTCGGCGGGCTCGTCCGTCGGGAAGCACGCCGAACGCGTGCCGGGCGTGCCGGCCTGCCGGAGGAACAGCATCCCGTTCAGCCGCTCGACGCGGCCGGCGAGAGCGCGGACCGCCCCGCCACCCGGTCACTGACCCAGCCGAACAGCACACCGAAGGCCGTCCAGAAGACGAGTTGCGTGCCCAGCGAGACCAGCCGGAAGTCCCACAGCAGCGAGGCGGGGAACCCGCCGGGAACCTCGTCGACCGCCGGCAGCAGCAGCCACGCCGCGACGACGGGCACCAGGAACGCGACGCCGGCCGCAACCCGGCGCTGCCATGGTCCGGCGGTGACCCTTCTGGCGGTGGCCACCGCCACGGCCACGGCCGCCAGCCCGACGATGATCATCACCACGTACAGGGCCGTCCGGCTGTTGATCGTCTCGGGGTCGCCCACCGCCGGTGGGTTGGCCGGATATTTCAGGAAAGGCACGAGAATGACCGCGACGAACGCCGTCGCCGCCGCGGCGAGCGCCAGCGCGCCGTCACCGCGGGGCCCGAACCGGCCGCGCAGGCCGGCGAACACGAGGGCGAACACCCCGCCCGCGGCCAGGCCGTACAGCCCGGTCGCGAGGAAGAGCCCGGCCTTCTGCACGGGCCGGCTGACGACGGCCCCCTCACCGTGGTCGTGTCCCGCCGCCCCGGCGTGGTCGTGACCGGCCTCCCCGGCGGACGCGGGCCCGGTTCCGGGTCCGGCCGCCGCCTCGGCCTCCTCCAGGGCGATGGCGGCGTCCACACGCGGTTCTCCGAGGACGAAGGCGAACGCGCCCGCGACGAATCCGGCCAGGAGCCCTACGAGCAGGCCCCTGACCAACAGGGTGCGGATCATTTCCGCCCCTAGTGACAGGGCACGCCGAGCAGGTGCCGCCCGTCGTGCATGAGTTCGTGAAGGAACGTGCCGGTCTGCGAGATCGCGCCGTTGTCCATCAGAACTAGGTAGGCGATCAGCAGCAGCACCGGTACGGCCAGCAACAGCCAGGGGCGCAGGCGCGGCAGGGGTATCGCGGAAGGAGCGGAGATATCGCTCATCAGTGCCTCCTCAGGGATGACGCGTCCCGGTCAGTGAGGTCACGATCGCCCGAGCGACCTGGCTCCCGGGATCTCAGTCCCGGATACAGTGGCGCGTCCGCACCGGCATCTCACCGGATTTCCCTCGGACAACCGTGAAATCTACCGGAACGTATATCTTTCCCCCGATAACGTCAACAGCCGCGATCAGGAGGCGTCGAACAGGGCGCTGACCGACTCGCCGTCGTGGATGCGGCGCATGGCCTCGGCGAACGCCGGGGCGACCGACAGGACGCGCAGCTTGGACCCGGGCGCGGCCTCGGGGACCGGCACGGTGTCGGTGCAGACGATCTCCTCGACCTCGGGCCGGCCGCCGATGCGGTCCACGGCCCCGGCGGTGAAGAGACCGTGCGTGCAGGCCACCCGCACCGAGCCGGCCCCGAGGTCGCGGAGCCGGTCGAGCAGTTCGAGCACGGTCGTCCCCCGCGCGATCTCGTCGTCCACGACGATGACGTCCCGGCCCGCGACGTCGCCGATCACCGAGCCGATGACGACGCGGTCGTCGCTGAGCCGCTGCTTGGCGCCCATCGCGACGCCGACGCCCAGGAGCCGGGCGAAGGCCGCGGCCTGCTTGGCGTAGCCGAGGTCGGGGGAGACGGCGACGGTGTTCGACAGGTCGTACCGGCGGAAGTACGCCGCCAGCTCGCGCAGGGCGTGCAGGTGGTCCACCGGGACGCTGAAGAAACCGTGCACCTGCGGGGAGTGCAGCGCCATCGTGAGCACCCGGTCCGCCCCCGCGGTCACCAGCAGGTCGGCGACCAGGCGTCCCCCGATGGAGATGCGCGGGGCGTCCTTCTTGTCCGACCGGGCGTAGGCGTAGTGCGGCATCACCACGGTCGTCCGGGCCGCCGAGGCACCCCGGGCGGCGTCCAGCATCAGGAGCAGCTCGACGAGGTTCTCCTGGACCGGCGGGACGAGGGGCTGGATGATGAAGACGTCCCGCTCCCTGCAGTTGGCCTGCAGCTGCGCCTCCAGGCAGTCGTTGGCGAAGCGGGTGACCCGGACCGGGTGCAGCGGCGTCCCGAGGTGGGAGCAGATGCCGGCGGCCAGCCGGGGGTGGGCGCCGCCGCCGAACACGGTGATGTCTCGCACTGACCCGCTCCTCGTCCGCTTCCAGACCCGGCGGCGCCGGATCAGGGGCCGCTGATGCGGCGCTCGCCCTTCGTGGTGATGACGAACACCTGCCAGTTGTAGTACGCGTAGTAGTTGCGCGGGTCCCGCTTCATCTGACGGGCGTGCAGCAGGATGGCGTCGACGTACGCCGTGGAGTGGTTGTAGGCGTACAGCGCCCGCCGGTAGTCGCGGGGCGCGCCCGAGGCGTGGAGGTAGTTGGCGGCGGCCATGACGGCGTCCCCGGGGTCGTGGATGTCGCCGCCCATGCCGTACGCCTTCCACGTGCCCGGCATGAACTGCATCGGGCCCTTCGCCCCCACGTAGCTCGGCGAGCGCACCCGGCCGAACTTCGTCTCGGCGAACATCACCGACGCCAGGACCTCCCACTCGACGCCGAACCGCCGCTCGGCCTTCTTGAAGTGGCCGAGGAGGGCGGAGGCGGCCGGCGGCTCCTCGATGCGGAACTTCGAGGCGTCCTTGACCGGGTGGGCCAGCGCCAGCAGCCCGCGGATGGCGGTCGTGTTGTCGCGGGCCTCGGCGGCGAGCCGGGCCGGCAGCCGGGCGAAGGCGCGGGAGGCCACGCCGGGGTTGCGGGCGGTGAAGCGGTAGATCCGCTGCTGGTACAGCGCCTCCAGCACGACCGCCCGCGGCGGGCGGCCCTTCGCGGTCCCGCCACCGGTCCCGCCGGTCCCTCCGCCGGTCCAGCCGTCGACGGCGTCGTGGAGCCGCCGCGTGGTGGTCTCCAGCGCCCTGGCGAGCTTCGCCGGGTCCCGGGGGATCGGCTCGCCGGGGGCGGGCAGGTCCGCCTCGTCCGGCGACGCGGCCCGTCCACCTGCTTCCCCGCCCTCCCCTCCGGACGGCGAGGACCGCGGGGCCGGCGAGGTGCGCTCCGCGGCGGACGCCGGGGCGGACGGGGCCACCGCGGCCGTGCCCGCGGGGTCCGTGCCGCAGGCGGCGAGCGCGGCGACGGCGAGCAGCGCGGCCCAGGGTGCGAGGCGCGCCCGGCGCCGGCCGATCTCCGTACCGCTGTCCATGACGGACAAACTACCGTCATCGGGTCGATGGATCACGGAAACCCGGCGGACGGCCCGGCGCGCCGCAGGCCGGGCGTCCCGGACCGCGTACGGCGGGCGTCCGGGACCGCGTACGGCGGGCGTCCCGGGTGCCCGCGGGCGCGCCGGACCGCCCCGGCCGGACGCCGTGGCCGTACGGCCGGGCTTCCCGGTGCTCCGCCGTACAGATGTCCGCGCGGGTCAGCGGACCTTCTCGGCCTCGCCCACCGACTTGGCCAGGTTCTCCAGCAGGGGAGCGGCGCCCGCGTACGAGAAGCGGGGCACGGTGTCCCAGGAGGCCACCTGACCCGCCTTCACCGCGGGCAGCCGGGTCCACGCGGGCTTGGAGGCGAGGTCCGGAGGCTGCAGGGCGGTGGAGCGGTTGTCGAGGAGGATCAGGTCCGCGTCGTACTTGTCGGCGTTCTCCCAGCTCAGACTCTCGTAGTAGCCGCCGGTGTCGGTCTTCTCCGGGCGGACGACGTCCACCCCGAGTTCGGCGAAGTACATCAGGTCGGTGTTGACCTCGGGGTTGGAGACGTACATCAGGTCGGGGCTTCCGGAGACGGCCATGACCTTGATCCCGGAGTTCCCCGCCGCCGCGCGGCGCAGCGACTCGGCGGCGGCCTCGAAGCGGGCCTTGGCGGCGATGACCTCCGGTGCGCCGAGGTCGGCGCCGAGCGACGCGGCGAGTTCGGCGTACCGCTCGATCGGCTCGGGGAGGGGGACCCGCGCGACCGTTATGGCGACGCTGGGCGCGAGCTTCAGGATCTTGTCCTTGCTCTCGTCCGGGACGTACCAGAGGGCGCCGGGGTCGTACATGTGCGTGACCAGCAGGCCGGGCCGCAGCGCGGCGTACTTCTCGATGTCGAACTCGCCCCAGGCGTTGCCGAGGATCTCCAGCCCGCCCACGTCCAGGGAGCCGGCCTGCGGGTCGGGCGTGCCGTCCTTGCGGACGGTCTCGCCGAAGACACCGACGATCTTCTGGGAGAGGCCGAAGTCGGCGAGGGCCGCCGCCGTACCGGTGAAGGCGACGACGCGTGAGGGGGCCGCGGCGGCGGTGACCGCCTGCTTCCGGTCGTCGGTGAAGGACCACGATCCGCCCGCGGCACCGTCTCCGGTTCCGGAGGGCGCGGCGGACGAGGGCTTCCCGTCGTTCCCGCCGCAGGCGCCGAGCAGGACGCCCAGGGCGGCTGCGCCGCCCGCGGTGAGGAGCCCGCGGCGGGACATTCGGGGGACGACCCCGGGATTGGGCATGATCCGGCCTTCTCTCGTGAGTTCGGTTAGGCTAACCTAAAGGAGATTTTGGTTAGGTTAACCTAACCTGACCGGAGGGGACACCGCACCGGCCCCCGAGGAACGCCGCACCCGCCCTGCCCACCGTCCCCGCCGCCACTGCCGCCACTGCCGCCCTCGTCGCACCGGAGCCCGCCCTGCCTGTCACCGAACCCGCCGAGGTCCCGCCGGCCGCGTCCACCGGGCCGGCCGGGTCCGCCGCGACGGACCGGCGGGTGGCCCGGAGGCGCGCGCCCGGAACCGGGAAGGGAGCCCGGAACGGGACCGGGAACGCGGCGCGGGCCGCCGGTCTGGCAGGCGCCGCCCTCGTGCTGCTCGCCGTACTGGTGCTCAGCGTCGGGTTCGGCGCGAGGCAGCTCTCCCCGTCCGAGGTGTGGCAGGGGCTCGTGGCCGGAGACTCGGCGGCGTCCACCGTGGTGCACGGGATGCGCCTGCCGCGCACCCTGCTCGGCCTGCTCGCCGGAGCCGCCCTGGGTACGGCCGGCGGCCTGATGCAGGCGCTGACCCGCAACCCGCTCGCCGACCCCGGACTGCTGGGGGTGAACGCCGGCGCCTCGGCCGCGGTGGCCACGGCAGCCGGTTTCCTCGGGGTCGCCACGTTCGACGGTTACGTGTGGTTCGCGCTGGCCGGAGCCGCGGCCGTCGCGCTGCTCATCCACACGGTCGGCGGCGGGCGCGGGGCGACCCCGGCCCGGCTGGCGCTGGCCGGCGCCGCCCTCAACGCCACGCTCTACTCCTACGTGAGCGCGGTGATGCTGCTGGACAGCGGCTCGCTGGAGCGGATGCGCATGTGGACGGTCGGCTCGCTGGCCGGCGCGCAACCCGTGACCGTCGCCAAGGTGCTGCCGTTCATCGGCGCGGGCCTGCTGCTCGCCCTGGCCCTGGCCCGTCCGCTCGGCACCCTCTCGCTCGGCGACGACACCGCCCGCGCGCTGGGCGTCCGCCCCGCGCGGATCCGCACGGTCTCGATCGTGGCGGTCACGCTGCTGTGCGGGGCCGCCACCGCGGCCTGCGGGCCGATCGTCTTCGTGGGACTCATGGTCCCCCACCTGGTACGGGCGGTGACCGGCCCGGATCTGCGCTGGCTGCTGCCGTACTGCGCGGTGCTCGCGCCGGTGCTGCTGCTCGGCGCGGACGTCCTCGGCCGGGTGGTGGCCCGGCCCGGCGAGCTGCAGGCCGGCATCGTGACCGCGGTGCTGGGCGGCCCGTTCTTCCTGTACCTCATCCGCCGGACCAGGACGGCGCAGCTGTGATCTCCGCCCGTTCCGCGCGCGGCGGCTCCGCGAACGACCCGCGACCGGCCGGGGACGCCTCCGCAACGGCCCCGGACGTCCCCGCGGCGGCCCCGCGAACGACTCGTGGCGGCTCCGCCATCGGCTCGCTCCCGGTCCGGAGCGGTTCGGCGGCCGTCCTGCGGTTCCCGGGGGACCGCTCGGTGGCCTTCCGGCCGCGGGCCCTGGTCGCGGGCGTCTGCTGGGCGCTGCTGGCGCTCGCCGCCGCCGCGCTCACCCTCGGCGGCGGTGACGACCCGATGACCCCGTCCGACGTCCTGCGGATCCTCACCGGAGGCGGCACGCCCGCCGAGGACTTCATCGTCAACGAGCTCCGGCTGCCCCGCCTGGTGACCGCCCTGCTCGTCGGCGCCTCCCTGGCCCTGGCCGGAGCCCTCCTCCAGTCGCTCGTGCGCAACCCGCTCGGCAGCCCCGACCTGCTCGGCCTCACCCAGGGCGCCAGTGCGGGGGCGCTGCTCGCGGTCGTCGCGGGCGGCGGCAGCGTGGCGCTCGCGGCCGGGGCGGCCGCCGGGGGCGTCGCCACCGGGGCCGTGCTGCTCGCCCTGACCTGGCGCAACGGCGTGCACGGGCACCGCCTCGTACTGGCCGGCATCGGCGCCGCCGCCATCCTCACCGGCGTCAACGGCTACCTGATGACCCGGGCCCAGCTCATGGAGGCGGCGCGCGCCCTGCTGTGGATCACCGGCAGCCTGGACGGCCGGGGCTGGAGGGACGCCCTGCCGCTGCTCGTCGCCATGGCCGTGCTGGTCCCGGTGGCGCTCGGCTGCGCGCGGGCTCTGGCGGTCGCCGAGATGGGCGACGACGTGGCGCTCGGCCTCGGCGTACGGCTCGGCGCGCTGCGCCTGACCCTGTCGGCGGCGGCCGTGCTGCTCGCCTCCTTCGCGGCGGCCGCCGCCGGACCGGTGGCCTTCGTGGCGCTCACCGCGCCCCAGCTCGCCAGGCGGACCACCCGTACGGCGGGCCCAGGCCCGCTCGCCTCGATGTTCGCGGGCGCGGCCCTGCTGCTCTGCGCGGACTGGGCCGCGCAACGGCTGTTCGCCGATCGTCAGCTCCCGGTCGGCGTTCTGACCGGCCTGCTCGGCGGCGGATACCTCGTCTGGCTGCTCACCGCCAGGCGGAGAGCAGGCCGTATATGACCATTTTTCAGCTTTTAAGACGGAATGATGGATATCCCACGGGGGAGGACCGATGCCGCTGACCGCTCCGCCGGAGCCCCGGACGTCGCACGAGGGGAGTACGGTTCCGCCTGCCGCCCTGCCGCCTCGTGAGGGAGAGATGTCACCGCTTGAGGGAGGCATGATCCCGCTGCCCGCCCTGTCGGAGCACCTCCGCGAACTGGCCGGCGAGCGGGGAGGCGTCCTGGGGGTGCCGCCCGGTCTGGTGGCCGACGACTCCCCGGGATGGATCCCCGTCCCCGAGCTGACGCGGGAGCCGTACGGGCCGCTGCTCGCCCTGGTGGACGAGACGGCGGAGCGGTGGAGCGCGCCGCGGCACGTCGCCGCGGCCCTGCTGTGGAAGACCTACACCTACTGGCACACCCTGCCGATGGTGCTGGGCTGGGCGCTGGAACGCCGCGTGCCGCTGATGCGCCTCGCCGACACGCTGGTCAGGCCGTCGGACGCCGGGGTGACGATCGCGGCGGCCACGGGGAGCGCGGTGACCGTCGCGGTGCTCCCCGGCGACCCGCTGGCCGGCGCCCCCGGGACGGTCGTCGTCCCCGGCCTCGCCTCCGCCCTACGGGACGCGCTCCTCGACGGCCAGCACCCCCTGATCCGCGCCCTCTGCACGCAGACCAGGCTCGGTGAGCGCACCCTGTGGGGCTCGACGGCCGAAGCCATCGCCCACCCGCTGCTGCCGCTCGTCCCCCGGGACGACGTGACCCGGCTGCTCGCCGAGATGGGCCCGCCCGTGGACGGCCTGCTCGTCCCGGACGGCGACGGCTACCGCCGCCGCACCTGCTGCCTGTGGGTCACCCTCCCGGACGCCGACCCCTGCTCCACCTGCTGCGTCCGATAGCCCCCGGATGCCGCGCCCGGCCGGACGTCCGATGTGGCCCGCCCCGAGGGGACGCGGGGCGGGCCGGCCCGGTCACGCCTGGGGGTACCGGCGTGCCGGGAGCCTGTGATGGGCCCTTACCCCGCTCACAGCGCCGGGGGTCTGGAGCAGTGGTGACAGGCTGAGGTCAGAGGGTGTCGACGACCGGCGACTCCTGATGAGGCGTCGGCTCGTGCTTGCCGGTGGTCTCCGGCTCGACACAGGGCACACGGTCGGTGTCGAGGTCCCAGCGGCCGACCCGCCGCAGGTGGACAGGACCGTTCGGCCCGACCCTGCGCTCCGGCTCGCAACCGCGGTGGCGGCACTCCAAGGGGGCTGAGCCTTCATGGCTTCTCCGCCTGTTCGTGCAGGGCGATGGCGAGCTTCCCGGGATCGTCGCCATCCAGGATGTGGTCGTCGATCAGGATGACGGCCGACTCGGGCGCGTCGACGAGGTGCCGCTGTCCGTCCTGCCACCCATGGGACGAGCAGGCACGACGGACCGGAGCATGAGGGACGGGCATTTGAAATCCAAACTCAGTCTTGTATACCTGAACAACATGTTCGTATACGGAATTTCCTGATCGTGTACGCTCCCGTCAAGCCAGATACGAAGATTTGGAGGGGGAGCGTGACCGGTCGGACACACGCCTACCTCCGCGTAGCCGATGACCTGCGAGATCGCATCCGCTCAGGACAGTTCAAACCGGGCGAGAAGCTACCATCGCAGCGGCTTCTCGCCGAGGAGCAGGGTGTCTCAGAGATCCTCATCCGCCGCGCGCTCGACATCCTCCGCAACGAAGGTCTCATCGAATCCCGGCAGGGATCGGGCAGCCGTGTCCGCATCCGCCCACCGGTCCGCCGGCTCTCCATGGATCGCTATCTCGCCGACGCCACGGGATCGATGGCCAACCCGCAGACGTCGTTCACGCACGACGCGGGCATCACCTGGTCGCAGTACCGCCTCGACAAGGCGTTCGCGTGGATCGAAGCGGATGAGCGACTCGCCGGTCTGTTCGGCGTCGCGACCGGAACCCGCGTGCTGGAGCGCAGATTCGTGTTCTACGCCGGTGACGAGCCGTCGCAGCTGTCACGCTCCTGCCTGCTGGCGTCCGACGTCGAGGGGACGCCGCTGGCGGACCCGCGCAACGAGCCCTGGCCCGGAGGCAACACCGGGCAACTGCGCAGCCTCGGCATCGAGGTGACCCGGATCAAGGAGACGACCGCGGTTCGCATGCCGGCGCCGGAGGAGGCGGAGCGACTGCGGATCGGTTCCGGCGTACCCGTGTTCTCCATCACCCGGCATACCTACTCGGGCGAGCGCGTCGTCGAGGTCGCCGACCCCATCGTCGTCCCCGGTGACCGCGCTGTACGGGTGGACGTCATGGACCTGTAGCCCCGGATACGCGAGGAGGCCCGCCCCGGGACGGGGCGGGCCTCCTCGCGTATCATCCGCTGACGGTGATCTCCTTCGGATCAGGAGACGTCGTGCGGCTGCTCCGCCGGGCCGGGTCCGCCGGGGGCCGGCACGGCGTGTTCGGCGGCGCGGCTGACCCGTTCCCAGGCGGCCCAGGTCTCCATCCGCCGGCGGGAGATGTCGAAGGCCAGGTCGTAGACCATGCTGCCGAGTAGCAGCCGCAGCGGCGGGTCTTCGCTGCCGACCAGTTCGAGCAGCGCCTCGGCCGCCAGACGCGGCTCGCTGTCGATCGAGCCCTCGGCCCACTGCTTCTCCAGTTCGGCGCGGAGCGGGCCGTACTCCTCCAGCGGTGACGTCGTCGTCATGCTGGTGTAGAGGTCGGTCCAGTAGCCGCCGGGCTGGACGATGCTGAGCTTGACGCCGAAGGACGCGGCCTCCATGGCCAGCGCCTCGCTCATGCCCTCCAATGCGAACTTGCTGGCGCTGTACATGCCGGTGCTCGGGAAGCCGCCCAGGGCGGCGATGCTGGAGACCTGCACGATGTGGCCGGATCCCTGCTCGCGCAGGTGCGGCAGGACGGCCTGGCAGACCCACATCGCCCCGAAGAAGTTGACCTCGAGCTGGGCGCGCGCCTCGGCCTCGGTGAACTCCTCGACCATGCCCGAGGACATGGTTCCCGCGTTGTTCACCACGATGTCGAGCCGGCCGAAGTGCTCGACGGCGGTGTTCACGGCGGCGAAGACCGCGGCGCGGTCGGTCACGTCCAGGGGAAGGGCGAGCAGCCGGTCTCCGTACCGGTCGCCGAAGTCCTGCCGGGTGACGGTGCGGGCGGCGGCGACCACTCGATCGCCGCTCTCCAGCGCGGCGAGAGCGAACGCGCGGCCCAGGCCGCGGCTGGCTCCCGTGATGAACCAGGTGCGGGGGGAGGCGGTGGCCGGGGTACGCATACGGGGGCTCCCATCGATTGTGTTCACATTATCCAAGACGAGACGGTCCGTCTCGGACAATGTGAACAGTAATGGTCTTCGGCGACTGCGTCAAGACGGACCGTCTCGTCTAGCTCTTTGTTAGATTTGACGCCATGACGCCAGCGCACAAGCCCCTCTCCAGCACGGCCCGCCGGAGCGAGGGATCCCGGCGGGCCATCCTCACTGCGGCGTTCGATCTGGTGCAGGAGGTGGGATACACCAAGCTGAGCATCGAGGGCATCGCGGCCCGTGCCGGTGTCGGCAAGCAGACGATCTACCGCTGGTGGCCCTCCAAGGGGGCGGTCCTCTTCGACGCCTTTCTCATGCTCAGCGAGCGGCCGGACGACGGAGAGGCGGCCCTGCCGGACACCGGTGATCTGGAGGTGGACCTGAAGGCGGTACTGCGCGCCACGGTCGGAGAACTCAACGACCCGCGGTACGACGAGCCGATGCGCGCCCTGAACACGGAGATCACGCATGACCCGGCGCTCGCCGCCCTCTACGCGGAGCGGCTGGACGGCCCGATGCGAGAGCTGAAGAAACAACGGCTGCGCAGCGCTCAGCGAGCCGGCCAGCTGGCCGACGACCTCGACCTCGACGTGGCCGTGGACATGCTGTGGGGACCGCTGCTCAACCGATGGCTCCAGCGCGGTGGAGCACTCACCACCGAATACGCCGACAGCGTCGTCGAGACCGCTCTCAACGGTCTGCGACCGCGCCAGGGCACGGCCTCTCCCTGACCCGCTCCCCCGACGTCCGGGAAACGCGGACGGGCGCCTCCCCGCGCGAGCCCGGCCGGTCCCGTCGAAGGTCCGGGATCAACCGTGCACCGCGGGCAAGGCGCCCGTTCCATCATCGCCGTCAGTCGTCGAGGGCCTGGTAGAGCGTGGTCCAGAAGTCGTTCATCAGGTGTGCCGGGTTCGGGACGGTGTAGCCGAGCTGGCAGAGCAGGACGCCGACGAGGTCGTTGGCCGGGTCGGCGTAGGCCGAGGTGCCGCTGCCGCCGTCCCAGCCGAACTGGCCGACGGGCGCGTAGTCGCCGCGGTAGGTGCGCACCGCCATCCCGAGGCCCCAGCCGCCCTGCTGCCCCTGGCCGAAGGAGATGTGCACGTTGCCGGTGGCCAGGGCAGTGCGGGCGGCGTTCTGCTCGGGCGTGAGACGGTTGGTCGTCATCAGCTCCACGGCGGGGCGGGACAGGATCCGCCGGCCTTCGTGGACCCCGCCGTTGAGCAGCATCCGGAAGTAGGCGTGGTAGTCGTCGGCGGTGGAGACCAGGCCGCCACCGCCGCCCTGGAATGCCGGGGGCCTGCTCCAGCGGCCGTCCCGGGGCTCGTCCCAGACGAGGAACTCACCGGTGGCCGGGTCGGGGGCGTAGAGCGGCGGCAGCCGGTCGATCCGGTCGGCGGGCACGTGGAAGCCGGTGTCGTTCATGCCCAGGGGCTCGAAGACGCGCTCGTGCAGGAACTCCTCGAACGACCGGCCGCTGACCCGGGAGACGAGCACGCCGGCCAGGTCGCTGGCGATCTGGTACTGCCACTGCTCGCCGGGATGGTACGCCAGCGGCAGCGCGCCCAGGCGGCGCATCCACTCGTCCTGCTCCGGCACCTCGACCGGCAGGTTGGGGGTGAGCCCCTGCTCGAAGACCGCGTTCATGATCGGCTTGCCCAGCGCGGTGAAGTCCAGGCCGAGACCGAAGGTGGAGGTCAGAACGTCCCGGACGGTGATCGGGCGGCGGGCCGGCACGGTGTCGTCCAGCTCGGCGTCCGGCCGGGTCAGCACCCGGCGGTCGGCCAGCTCGGGCAGCCACGGGTCCACCACGTCGTCCAGCCGCAGCCGGCACTCGTCCAGCAGCACCATCGCCGCGGCGATCGAGACCGGTTTGGAGGTGGAGGCCATCCGGAAGACCGTGTCCCGGCCCATCGGCGCGCCGCCGTCGTGGCGCATCGTCCCGATCGCCTCGACGTGCGTCTCCTCACCCCGGCTGAACAGGGCGACGAGCCCGGGGATCCTCCCCGACTCGACGTGCCGCTCCAGCACCTCGCGCAGCCTGCGCAGCCCCGTCGCCGAGAATCCGCCGTCGACCTGACTCATCGTGAATCTCCTCAAGTGTGGTTTTCGATCTCGCGTGCCCCGTCCCTGTGCGCCGGGACGGGGTGAGCAGAGTGTGCCGCGGGCCGGCCGTGGGTCAGAGGCTGCGGGCGGTGATGTCACCGCTGGTGGTGGTGGCGTGGACGTCGAGGCCGGCGGTGCCGTCGTTCTTGAAACCGTTGACGATGCGGCCGTGGGAGGTGCCGGCGTCCAGGGTGGCGGAGACGCCGGCGGCGGCACCGATCGAGATGTCGCCGGACTGGGTGCGGAGCACGACCTTGCCGCTGACGGCCTCGGCGACGGTGATGTCGCCCCTCTCGGTGGCGATCTCCGCGGGGCCGCCCAGCCGGCCGATCTCGACGTCGCCGTCGGTCGCGGTGAGACGGAGGCTCGCGGTCTCGTCCAGCTTGATCCGGTGGTACGCGCCGTCGAAGACGACGTCGCCGAGGCGGCCGACGGTCCGGAGTTCGGCGGCGGCCGTCTTGGCCTCGACGCGGGAGCCGGCGGGCAGCTTGACCGTCACCTCGACGGCTCCGGTCGGGCCGAAGTGCCGGTTCTTCGCGGGAGTCTCGATCCGCAGGACGCCGTCGGCGTATCCGACGGTGGTCTGCTCGGCCGCGGTGACGTCACGGTCCTTGGCGGGGTTGGCGGGCAGGACCTCGACCGTGGTGCCGGTCCGGTCGGCGGCGATGAGCCGGACGCGTCCGGCGGGGATGTCGAGGACGGCGGTGATCGGGGCGGGGGTGTCGAACGTGTGCATCGTGGCTCTCCGTCGTGCTTGCGGCTCGGTGTTTCGAACAATGGAAAAGCTACGTTGCTTTCTATATTCATGCAACAAAATCTTTGCTTTGAAACAGTGTTTCAGCAGGTAAACGCAGATTAATCGTTGCAGTCGCCTCTCGCTTAACGCAACTGCGGAGTCGTTGTCCGTTGCAACGAATTGAAAGTGAACGCTATGGTGGAGGCGTCAGGGAGCACCGGGCGCCCACGGGGCACGAAGGAGATCACGATGCCGGGAGGCAGGCTCACCCAGCAGGACCGCCAGCAGATCGCACTGGGACTGGCCGACGGCCTGGCCTACGCCGAGATCGCCCGCCGTCTCGACCGCCCCACCTCCACGATCACCCGTGAGGTGATGCGCAACGGCGGCCCCACCGGCTATCGCGCCGACCTGGCCCACCGCACCGCCCAGCAGCGCACCCGCCGGCGCGGGCAGTCCTCGCCCGGAGGGGCGCAGGCGTCCCCGCAGCCCCACGGGCGCGACGCCGAGGCCGTGCGCGACTACCAGGAGACCCTCACCACCGTCCTCATGGCCTCGGGTCTGCCCAAGATGATGGCCCGGGTGATGGGCTGCCTCTACACCACCGACGCCGGCAGTCTCACCGCCTCCGAACTCGCCCGGCGTCTCCAGGTCAGCCCCGCCTCCGTCTCCAAGGCGATCGCCTTCCTGGAGGGCCAGGACCTCGTCCGCCGGGAGCGCGACGAACGCCGCCGTGAGCGCTACGTCGTCGACGACGAACTCTGGTACCAGTCCATGATCGCCAGCGCCCGGGCCAACGACCGGTTCATCGAGACCGCCCGGCAGGGCGTCGCCGTCCTCGGCCCCGGCACCCCGGCCGCCGTCCGCCTGGAGAACTCGGCCCGCTTCCTCGACTTCGTCAGCGAAGGGCTCATCCGCGCCGCCGAGCAGGGCCGCGAGGTCCTCCACTCCAGAGCCGCGACCCCGGACGGCACCGCCGGACCGGGGCCGGACCACGGGCGGCCGCCCGTCCCGACGGCCACGGCGTGACACGGGCCGGGAGGGTCAGGCGAAGACGTCCTGCTGGTAGCGGCCCTCGGCCTCCAGGGCGCGCAGCCACTCCTCGCCGTCGCCACCGGTCCGCTCCCGGTGGATCTCCGCCAGGGCCCGCCGTACGGCGGGCGCCATCCGCAGGCCGTCACCGCACACGTAGACGTGCGCGCCCCGCTCCAGCAGTTCCCACACCCGGTCGGCGCGGGCCGCGATCGCGTCCTGGACGAACCGGGAGGGGTGGCCGGGCACGGCGGAGAACGCCAGGTGCACCCCGGTGGTCCCAGCGTCCTCCCACGCCCGCAGGTCGTCGCGGTACAGCCAGTCGTGCCCGGGGTGGCGGCAGCCGTAGAACACCTCGGCCGGGCCGGTCGCGCCGGTCAGCGCCCGCTCCTCCAGGAAGCCCCGCAGCGGCGCGAACCCGGTGCCCGGCCCCACCAGGATCACCGGCGTGGCCGGGTCGTCGGGCAGCCGGAACGGCGGGGCGGGGACCCGCACGTAGCCGTAGAACACCTCGCCGGGTTCCAGCCCCGCCAGGTAGGCCGAGCACATCCCCCGGTAGGAGCCGCCGCCCGACCAGGCCGGGCCCTCGACCAGCCCGACGGTGATCCGCACCCGGCGGGGGCCGGCCAGCGGCGAGGACGAGATCGAGTAGTAGCGCGGCCGGATCGGGCCGGCCAGCTCCAGGAACACCGGCAGGGGCAGTGTGATCGCCGGGAAGCGTTCCAGCAGCGTGAGCACCGAGACCCGCTTGGCCAGGACCTCGTCGGCGTAGTCGTCGGCGAGGGCGGCGAGCCGTTCCGTGGTCCAGGGGCACCCGGTGTGCGCGGCCAGCGCCGCGAGGTCGGAACGCGTGGCGACCTCCTGCAGCTCGGCGAACTCCGACAGAAGCAGCCCGGCCGTCACCGGGGTGTCCACCGGCAGGTGGGTCGTGCCCCGCGCGCGGAGCCGTACCACCTGGTCGCGCGGGACGCGCAGGCAGCGCAGCGCCCACTCGACCAGCTCGGGGTCGTTCTTGCCGAAGACGGCCAGGTGGTCGCCCGCGGTGTAGGTCACGCCCTCCGGCAGTTCGGCCACGATGGAGCGCACCCCCGGCCGTGGGGCCTCCAGCGAGAAGTCCCACAGCCCGGCCGGGTCGCCGGTCAGCTCCTCGTTGGACAGCACGGTCAGCGGGACCGCCTCCGGGGACACGACGGAAGGACGCACGTCGGCCTCGGTGAGGACCTCCATCTCGTAGCGGGGCGCGCTGTCGGCGGCGGCGGTGCCGTACTCGGCCGCCAGCGCCGCCCACAGCCCGGCGGTCCACGCCGACACGTCGCCGTCGAAGTCGCCGTCGGCGTCGGCCTCGCCCCGCTCGACCAGGGGCACGGCTCCGGCGCCGACGAGCTTGTCGAAGGCGCGGCGGGGGAAACCCTGGTAGGTCGGCCACTGGGTGTTGCCGCAGCCGAGCAGCGCGAGCCGTACGCCGTCCATGGGCGACAGGCCGTCGAGCGCGTCGAAGCGCTGGGCGTTGTCGGGAGCCTTGCCGTTGTAGGTGGAGGTGACGACGACGAGGGCCCCCTCGGACGGCGGGACGAGGTCGTCGAGCGTGGTCAGCGTGGTCGCGAACCCGGACCGCGCGGCCCGGTCGGCCAGCCGCTCGGCGATGTCGGCCGAGCTGCCGAGGTTGGAACCGTAGGCGACGGTGAGTGCGGTGCCGGAGCCGACGGCGAGCGCCGTCTCGGCGGCCTCGGCGGCGTCCGGCCCGGTGTCCGCCGCGGCCCCCGCCGTCCCCCTCTCGTACGGCCTGCGCTCCCGCACGCCGATCGTGAAGTCGTCGGGCTTGAGGGTGAGCGTCTGCTTGATCCGCATCCGGTAGGCGCCGGGGTCGGAGACCGCGAGCCTCTGCAGCACCATCGCCAGGGCGAGCCGGGCCTCGGTCAGCGCGAACTGCCGCCCGATGCAGGCCCGCTCGCCGTTGCCGAACGGCTTGTAGGCGGCCGGGTGGTGGGCCGCCTTGTTCTCCGGCAGCCAGCGGTCGATGTCGAACTCCTCCGGCCGGTCCCACGCCTTCGGGTGCCGGTGCAGCGACGGCAGCAGGACGACGCAGGTCTGCCCCTTGCGGACCGGGTAACCGCCGATCGCGGTGTCGTCGAACGCCTTGACGCCGAACGCCGGAATCGGGGACCAGATCCGCAGCGTCTCCTCCAGGATGCGCGGGATCACGTCCAGCTTCATGATCGTCTCGTATGTCGGCGCCGTGTCGCCGGGCAGCAGCCGATCCGCCTCGGCGTAGGCGAGGGCGAGCACGTGCGGGTTGCGCAGCAGGTTGTACAGCGCGAACGACAGCAGGCCGCTCGTGGTCTCGTGCCCGGCGATCAGGAAGGTGAGGACCTGGTTGCGGATGTTCTCGTCCGACAGCCGCTCGCCGGTGCGCGGGTCGGCGGCCTCCAGCATCAGGCCGAGCAGGTCGCCCGTGCCCCCGCCGCCCTCCTCGCGGCGCCGCCTGATCACGTCGTCCACCAGGTCCTGCATCACGCGGATGTCTGCGCGGTAGTCCTCCTCGCGCCTCTTCTTCATCCTGGTGACGACGGGCAACTGCCGGTTGCGGAGCATCGCCTCGGTCAGCGCGTTGCCCATGGACCGCAGGAAGGGGTGGAGCTCGTCGGAGGAGAAGGAGTCGAACCGGTAGCCGAACCCGGTCAGCGAGATCGTGTCGAGGGTGAGCCGGGTCATGTCCTCGGGTACGTTGACCCGGTCGGACCGCGACCACTTGTCCACCAGCGCCTCGGCGACCTCCAGCATCTGCGGGAAGTACGTCTTCATGGACCGCTGGCCGAACGCCGGCATCAGGATGCGGTGCGCCTGCCCCCAGACGGGCTCGTCGTGGCGGGCGGTGAACAGCCCGTCGCCGCTGAAGTCGCGCACGATCGACAGCGGCGGGTCGATGCCCTTGTAGAAGCGCGTCTCGTCGCAGACCTCGGCGACCAGGTCGGGGTCGTAGACGAACAGGACCCGGCGGCCCAGCAGATCGAGCTGGAAGATCCCCTCCTCGTGCTCCGCCGCGGTCTCGTCGAAGAACGCGGCGGGCGAGTGCGCCGGGACCTGCAGGGTGTTACCGAGCACGGGCAGCCCACGGGGGGTGGGAATCGACCGAGTCGCGGCCATGGAAATCCCTCCTTCGGCGGCGGCTTCCACACCGCCAGCCATACACCGTATGGAAGCTATCATACGGTGTATGGCAGTGAGCGCGCGCAGGGGACGACCCCTGACTCCGGAGGAAATCCACATGACGGCTCTGCGGCTGATCGATGCCGCGGGCGTGGAGAAGCTGTCCATGCGCAAGCTGGCGGCCGAGCTCGACGTCAACCCGATGTCCCTCTACCACCACGTCCATGACCGGACCGACCTGCTGCGCGGCGTCTGCGCCCTCGTCGCCGCCGAGGTGCGACTGCCCCCCGACGACGGCGCCCCCTGGCAGGACCAGCTCCGGGCCCTGGCGCACGTCTACCGCTCGATCGCCCGCTCCCACCCCTCGCTGTGGTCCCACATGAACACCCACCCCGACGTCGTGGACCAGTCGGGCGCGCTCTGGGTGGTCTACAACCGCATCCTGGTCGCCGCCGGGGTCCCCGCGGACCGGCTCGCCCACACCCGCACGGCGCTCTTCACGTTCGTCTCCGGCTTCATCACCGCCGAGAGCGAGGGCCTCCTCGCGGAGCTCGCGGAGCTCGCGGAGCTCGACGGCGTGGACGACGCCGACGCGACGTTCGCGGTGGCCGTGGACCTCATCATCGCCGGCCTGGAGAACGGCCCGTCCCGTTTCGCGCGGCCGTGAACCCCGGCGGCGTGAACATATGGGCGACGGGCCCCCGGCGGGCTACCGTGGAACGGTGCCCGAAGACAACGGATCCCGCGCGGGCGCCGCGCGGAGCGCCCGGATCGGTGTGATCCTGGCCGTGGCCTCCCTGGCGAACTACCTCGCCTGGCTGGGCTGGGACCGGCAGAAGGACGTCGCGCCGGACGGCGGCGTCAGCGGCCCCTACCAGCCGTGGCAGGTGGCGGGCTTCGTCGTCGTCCTGGGGGTGCTCGCCTTCCTCGCCGGCCGGTACGGCGTCCCGAAGTCCGGCACCCTCGCCGTCGCGGGCGTGACCTGGCTGGCCTGGACGGTCGGCGCCGCCACGTCCGACGACAGCGGGCTGTGGGCCGTGGGCTCCGTCCTGCTGCTTCCCGCCGTCTTCCTCGGCGTCGGCCTCGTCGCGTTCCTGGCGGCCCGCACCGGCGCCCGCCGTACGGCCCGCAGCGGCGGGCACTGAAGCGCCCCGGGGCGTACGGCGCGGCGGCGGGGCCGGAGGTCCTCGTGCGCGCCTACGGCTCGCGGCCGGCGCGACGGGCCTCGACGACGCCCATCACGACCGCGGCGACCAGGGCGATCAGACCGATGATGAGCAGCCACTTCAGGGCCTTGAGCAACAGGCCGAGCAGGATGAACACCACCGCGACGACTCCCAGGGTGATCAGCAAGGCGCGCATGGGACTTTCCTCTTCCGCGTGGAGGTCACGGCCATCCGAGGGCCATATCGGTCACCGGATCGCATACCCATACGAATAACCAGGTAACAGCGGGCTCAGCGGGAACACGGCGGGAGCGGCCCGCCGCGGGCGTCCCGCACCGGCCGGAAGGGCCCCTCCGGCACCGGCCGGAAGGGCGCCTCCGGGCCGGTCACGCTCGCGACCGGGCCGGAGACCGCGCGAAGACCGCGGAGAAGGGGGAAGCCGTCCGCGCGGGACGACGCCATACGCATGGGGTGCGCGGCGGGCGGGACCGTTACCTCAGGCCGAGCGCGCGGGACATGGTGTGGAACAGGTCGGTCTGGTTGGTGATGCCGAGCACGTTCGCCGCCTGCGGCCCCTGGGCGGCGACGCGGACCTGGCTGCCGGTGTGGCCCTGGATGGCCTCCGGGGCGCCCGCGTTCGTCGCGTAGCTGATGACCATCGGGGCGCCCTCGGTGGTGAGCAGCGTCCGGATGCCGCCGGCCGAGTGGTTCCCGGCGGTCTGCGGGTACTCGACGATCTGACTGGCGTGCGCGTGGTCCGCGGTGACGATCACCAGGGTGTCGGGGTGTTTGGCCGCGTAGGCCCTGCCCAGTGCGATCGCGTCGTCGAAGCCGACCGTCTCACCGATCTGGCTGCACGGGTTGGAGACATGGCCCAGCAGGTCGATCCCGGCACCCTCGACCTGCAGGAAGAAGCCGCGGCCGTCCTTGTTCCGTTCGGCCTTGGCGTCGAGCAGCCTCAGGGCCTCGGCGGTCATCCGCTCCAGGGTGGGCTGCCCGGCCGGAGCGCTCGAGGTGTCGGGGCAGGGCTGCGGAACCGTGTTGTCCGCGCCCTCCGCGGTGAACGGCGTCGCGGCGGGGCCGTTCCAGCGGGGCGGCATGATGCCCGGGCTGAACAGGCCGAGGACCTTCTGGTCCTTCCGCACGCCGGTCAGGCCCGCGCTGTCGAACACGGTGGTGTACCCCTGCGCCTGAGCCTGGGCGAGCACCGTCTGACCGGTGTACTTCCCGCCGGTCACCGTCTGGTCGAACCGCCGCTTCCCACCGCCCATGAGGACGTCGACGCCGTGGTCGACGAGCTGCTCGGCGATCGAACCCGGGCCGCCCTTCTCCTTGGCGTCCTGCGGGCACTCCTTCATGTCGGCCGGGCCCTGGCAGCTGCGGTCGGGGACGTGGGCGGCGATGGCGGCGGGGGTCGAGTCGGTGAGCTCGGCGGTGGTGACATCGCCGGTGACGTAGCCGGCCTTCTGCGCCAGCTCCAGGACCGTCGGCAGGTCCCTGCCGAACCGGTCCACGGAGATGGCTCCGTTGTAGGTCTTCGTGCCCGTCGCCCAGCCGGTGGCGCCGGCCGAGGAGTCGGTCACGTAGTCGGGCTTGCCCGTGTCCTTGTGCAGGGAGTACGTCGTGTACGCACCGGTGAGCGGGAGCATGTCCATGTTCAGCCGGCCGTCGGCGCCCTTGGCGTAGTTGCGCGCCATGGTGATCTCGCTGTCACCCATGCCGTCACCCACGAAAAGGATGACGTTGCGGGCCCTGCCGCCCTGGATCGCCCCCTTCGCGGCGTCCGTCCGGTCGCCTGCCAGGGGAGCCGCCCCGGCGGCGCCGACGCCGGTGGCGACGAGCACCGAAGCGGCCAGTCCGGCCCCCAGCAATGTGCGCCGGCGGCGCGAGCGAGCATCAAGCACAGGTCCTCCTCATGACGACGTCAGCCGTGCACATTACCGTTTTTTAATCTTTATCGGGGGCATAAAAATATAAATAAGGAGTTTTATCCCCAAGATAGCAATAAGCACGTCAGAACGCATGAGTTGTGAATATTTACGCTCTCCTAAAACGGGAGCACGGCTCATGGTCTCGTTGAACAAGCAGGACGATGAAGAAAAGGCATGAAACCTGATCGTCGAATCCGCCGGCGGCCCGCCGCGCGATGACGTCCAGCTCCTCGGCGATGCGGGCCCGCTCGTCGAGCACCATGGCCCTGGCCCGGTCCTGCTGGGCCAGGCGGTACCGGCGCCGGTCCGTCGAGCCCGCCTTCAGGATGCGTTTACGAATCTCCCAGGATGACCGCCTAGCCTGACCGGATGTTCGCCGGAGCTGTGGAGACGAGTCGGAGCGTTGCCCGGGAGGAGGCCCCGCCCCCGCGGTCGCGGCCGTCGTCCGCACCACGGCAGGGGTGGCTGGACGCGTTGCGCGGCATGGCCGCGCTGGTCGTGGTGTTCGAGCACTCCCTGGACGCGCTCCTCCCGGAGGTGCGCGCGACCGCCGGCCCGTGGTTCGACTTCGGCCAGTACGGCGTGCTCGTGTTCTTCCTCGTCAGCGGCTACGTGGTGCCGGTCTCGCTCGAACGGCGCGGCAGCGTCGGCGGGTTCTGGATCAACCGGGTCTTCCGGCTGTACCCCCTGTGGCTCGTCGCCGCGGCGGCCGGGACGGCGTTCGGTGTCGCGGGCGTGTACACCCCGCTGCCGGACCAGCTGGCGGACGCCCCGGGCGTCGCGGCCCTGGCGCACCTGACGATGCTCCAGGACCTGCTTCAGGTGAACGGCGTCGTCAACGTGTTCTGGACCCTCTCCTATGAGATGGTCTTCTACCTCCTCGTGACCGCCATGTTCACGGCCGGCGTGCACCGCTTCAGCGTCACCGGCATGCTCGCCTTCGCCGTGGCGGCCGTCACCGTGGGAGGGCTGCTCCCGGCGGGCGCGCTGTCACACGGCCTGGGCACCACGCCGGTCGTGGTGACGACCGCGGTCGTGCTGCTCGCGGCCGCCGCGTCTCTGGCCTGCGGCGGGAGCCTCCGCCGGTACGGCACCGCGGCGGCGGCCGTGCTCGCCCTGGTGCTGCTCGGCGTCAACAGCCGGGTCGGGGCGTGGCAGAGTCTCGCCATCCTCGCGACGATGTTCGCCGGCACCGTCTTCTACCGCCTCGACCAGGGACAGGCCGGCTGGAGGAGGACCGGGTGGCTGCTCGGCCTCGTGCCGGTCGCGTCCGCCGGAGCCGCGTGGGCGTTCGGCCCGGGCTGGGGCATGCCCGACGACCAGGCGCGGGCCTTCACCTGGGGCTGGACCGCCGCCGTCGCGGCGGCCTGGGCGACCTTCCTGGCCGCCCGTCTTCTGCGGCACCGGGCGATGCCCCGTCTCCTCGTCCGGCTCGGCATGATCAGCTACTCCGTCTACCTGCTGCATCCCCTCGCGATCCAGGTCCTCCGGCGGCTGACGGCGGACCCCGCCCGCTTCCCCCTCGCCGAACGGCTCGTCATGGCCGTCCTGCTGCTGGCGGTGGTGCTCGGCTGCGCGGAGCTGACCTACCGGGTCGTCGAGCGCCCGGCCCAGTCCCTGGGCCGCCGCCTGTCCCGAGCGGCTCAGGCGGCGAACAGGAGAAGCAGGCCCGCCACGGTGTAGACCACCATCAGCACGAGCAGGGGGATCTGCCCGAGGACGGCGGTACGCCGGGGGAACAGGGCCAGCGCGCGGTCATGGGCCAGTACGGTGCCCAGCACGTGACCGACGACGATGACCGTGACCTGGAGGGTGGCGACCCCCGCGGGGGTGGTGCCGAGCGCCTGGACGGTCCACCCGGTGGTGCCCAGCCAGTCGGCGCCGGTGTCCAGCGGATCGGACAGCAGGGCGATGGTCCGCTGCCCCTCCAGGAGGAACAGGGTGTAGTAGTGGGCCACCACGTACCCGACGGCGATCGGCACCATCGAGTGGGCGATCTCTCCCGCCGTCGTACCCGGCTCCGCCGCACCCCACCGGCCGGCCAGCGCCGTCGCGGCCCGGTACGCCGCGAGCACAAGGGCGATGACGGCGACCAGGCCGGCGGTGCCCGTGACCGGGGCCGGCACCGCGCTCTCCTGTGTGAAGCGCACCCAGACCGGGGCGTTGGACAGGCTGTCGTACATGGTCGAGCCCAGGAGCACGACCACCAGTGTCGTCAGCCCCGGCGCCGGTCGCAGCCCCGCCATGCCGTCCAGGGAGTTGCGCCAGACCAGCACGCCGTCGCGGTGTCCGGTCACCGGGGCGAGCCTGCCCACGAGGTCGCTGTAGACCTCGAACGGATCCGCGTGGTCGAACCACCGGGAGCCGAAGACCACCGCCCCGGCGAGTGTGAGCACGGCGTAGGCCGCGAGCCAGGCCCCGATGACCGGCAGGGTGGCCCGCTCCGGGGCGACGAGTTCCAGCCAGACGAAGGCGAACAGTCCCACGCAGGCGGGCCGGTATCCGACGTCCGCGGGCAGCGGCCGCAGGCCGAGTTCCGGGTCGCGCCCGAGCCCCTCGCAGGCCAGCAGGTGCAGCGTCCGCAGCGGGTTCAGGCCGCGCCACACCGGGCCGAAGAGCAGTGACAGCGGCACCAGGCCGACCCAGAACAGAACGTAGAACGCCCCGGCCGTGGGGTTGTCGGCCCGATCGGGACCGAAGATCAGCCCGATGCAGAAGTACGCCGCGGCGACGAGCCCGGCGGCTCGCCAGACCCACCGCCAGGCCGGCGCGGTCATCGCCGTCCGGACGGCGGCGGGCAACGAGCGGGCACCGGCGAGGGCGGCGCCCAGCCGTGGTTCCCTCCACAGCGCGCCGAGCGCCACGAACGACACCAGCAACGCGAGGGCCGCGCCGGTCAGCGCGGCCGAGAACGGAATCGGCAGGTCCTGACGACCGCCGACGCCGTGAGCCGGCCACATCCCGGCCGGCCTAACGGACGACGAGCTGGAACAGCTGCAGCCCCGACTCGTGGGTCTCCATCTCGAACAGCCCGGTCTCGTCGGCGACGAACTCGATGCTCGCGGGGGTGCCGGGCTTCAGGTGGGCCTCCTTGTCGTACCCGTGCAGGTGCGCCTCGTCGGCGGTGTCGCCGGTGACCGTGATCCGCACCGTCTGGCCCCTGGCCACCTCGATCCGTCTCGTCGGCGGCGTGACCTTCCGGCCGGCGATGGTGACGGTGATCTCCTTCACCGCCGGGTCCGCGGGGGCGGCGGACGCCGGCTCTCCGGAGGTCGCGGGATCCGGCTCCGCGGGAGCGGGGGCGGCCGTCTCGGCGGATCCCGGGGCGGCGGACCGGGTGGGGGCGGCGGCATCCGGCCCTCCACAGGCCGACGTGGCCGTCAGCAGGGCCACGCCGAGCGGGAGCGCGGCGAGCAGCGGGCGCAGGCGCGCGGGCACGATCGTCATGGGGGGGTTCTCCTGGGGGCAGGGCGGCGAGTCAGCGTCGCTTGGCGGATCTGGGGCGGTGGGGGGTGCGTGACGCCGGCGCGCGTGAGGGCGCCCTGGCCTGCGGGCGGCTGGAAGGCCGCCGGGCCGCCGCGGCGGCGGGTGCGGGCCGCCGCGCGGCCCGTACCACCAGGACGCCCGCTCCGACGACGAGGAGCGCGGGGACCAGCCATACCGACGACCCGGTGCCGGAGCCGGCCGGCTGCGCGTCGCCGGTGGGAGCACCGGCCGTGCCGGTCTCGGGAACCGCGGCCTGGGTGCCGCCGGTCTGCGGCGCCGCCGGGCCGATCGCCGCCGGGCTGCCGCCGGTCTCGGGCACCGGGGCCTGGGTGCCGTTCCCGGGCCCGGCCGAGGCGAGCAGGGCGGGGTCGGGCTCGTTGTCCGGAGCCCGCCAGCCCTTCGGCGGCCCCGAGGTCCCGCCCTTGTAGGTGAACCGCAGCTCTCCCCGCACCGGCTCCCCGTCGGAGGCGATCGACAGGTACCGGACGACGTACTCGCCCCGCTCGGGCCAGTAGGCGACCGGGATCTCCGCCGGGAATCCGGTGTTGTACACGCTCGGTTCCCACACCCCGTTGACGAGGTTGTACTCCTGGACCGGCTTGTCGAGGCGTTTGGGCCGGCCGTGCGTCCAGGGCCGGTCGACCCGGGCGCCGCCGGGAGCCGTGACCGCGAAGTACGCGTTCGAGGCGGGCACCTCGGTGAAGTAGAGCGCGAGGGACTTCATCGGCTCGCGCACCGTGCCGCCCTTGACCGGCGTCGACATCGCGAGCTGGCCGTGGGCGGAAGCGGGCGCCGCCAGGGCGGCGGTCGCCAGCGCGCCGACGACGACCACCAGAAGCAACCGGCCCAGGCAGCGCGCCATCATCACTTCTCGCTCCATGAGGTACGACCCCTGGATGGGGAGATGCGGCTCGGACCCGCGGGGCCGATTACGACGAGATTAACGACTTTCGCCACGAATGAACAGAACTCGGTGCTACTCCAACAGAAGCCAGGGGGACCCGACGACGGAACCGAGGTGTGCGGTACGGAAAGCACGACCGGGACGCCGCCCGTGGTCCGCGAAGCTCGCGCACGAACCTGCTCCGCCCGGTCTCTCGCCTGAGCCGTTCACCGTCCGGCAGGAAGGCTCGGACCCCTCGCCTCAACGAGGGCGCCCAACGGCGGCCGCGCCCGGTGAAGTACATACGGGCCGGCAGGATGACACCCAGGACGCCGGGAGGACCTCTTGAACACGTCAGCGCCCACTCGTGGCGGACGGCGCGACGGCCAGATGACGGTCGGACAACCGAAAGGCCGACTCCCGAATCTCGGGAACCGGCCTCTGAACCGCTTTTTCGTGGTGGGGCTACCAGGACTTGAACCTGGGACCTCTTCCTTATCAGGGAAGCGCTCTAACCGACTGAGCTATAGCCCCTCGTCGCGAAGAAACGGTATCGCATCCGCTCTGCGGAGGCGAATCCGTTCGTTCGAACAGGGAAAAGCTTACCCTCTTCCGGCACCCGTTCGCGCCATGTCCCCGGCCCGCGAACCGGGGACGGCCGGGCTGCCGGGGACACGGCGCGGGACGGCTATTCAGCCTCGCTGAAGGTGACCTCGACACCGCCGACCAGGTCGGAGGCGATGTTGTAGATCACGGCGCCGAGGGTGGCCAGGGCGGTGATCAGCACGACGTTCACCGCGCCGATCAGGGCGGTGTAGCCCAGGATCCGCACCGGCTCGAACCAGGAGGCGGCGTCGATGCCGCCGGTGGACTTGCCGTCCGCCGTGGTCACCTGGTTCACCATCTGGATGATGTTGTCGAACACCCCCAGGCTGGACAGCGCCATGTAGAGCACGGCGACCGCGACGAACAGCACCACGAAGCAGACCAGCGACACCACGAAGCTGAACTTCATCGCCGACCACGGCTCGACCCGGCGCAGCACGAGATGGGCCTTGCGCGGCGCCTTCGCGGGGGCCTCGGCGACCTTCTTGTCGGTGGCCGGGATGCCCGGCGACCCGGAGGACGACAGGTCCCCGGGAGTCCAGGAGGAGTTGCCCGCGTCCGGGGACGCCGGGCGGATACGCACCGCGGACTCGCTTGGTTTGCCGTCCTCGATCGCCGTCACGTTCTGCCTGCCCTTGAGATCGTCGGTCACCGATTCACCGGTCCCCGGCGTTCTACCGTCGGCCGGTGACTCGACCGCTCCGGCGGCCTCGGCCCCCGCGGTCTTGTCCATCTTCTCCGTTACCTGATCGCGTGTCGACGAGGAAGCCGAACGTGGACCCTTTTTTCCCTGGGCACCCACGTGTCACTCCCCTTCGCCGTTCTCCGGGACCGCGAGGGCCTCGGCATTGTCACGGGCCCCGGCGGCCTCGGCGTTGCGCGCGAGCGCCACGACGCTGTCACCTTCCGCGAGATTCATCAGACGTACCCCCATGGTCTGGCGACCGGACTGCTTGATCTCTCCTGCGCTGGTCCGGATGACACCGCCGTTGGACGTGATCGCGAAGACCTCGTCCTCCGGCCTGACCATGGCAGCACCCACAAGCTTGCCACGGGAGCTGACGATCTTAGCCGTCAGGACACCCTTGCCGCCCCTTCCCTGGACCGGGTACTGGTCGGCCGGGGTGCGCTTGGCGTAGCCGCCCTCGGTGGCGATCAGCACGTCGTCGCCGTCGGCGATGCGGTTCATCGCCAGCAGCTCGTCGCCCTCCAGGAACCGCATGCCGATCACGCCGCTGGTCGCCCGGCCCATCGGGCGCAGCGCCTCGTCGGTGGAGGTGAAGCGGATCGACTGGGCGCCTCGGGAGATGAGAAGGAGGTCGTCGTCCTCGGACACCAGCCGGGCGGCGATCACCTCGTCGTCCTCCCGGAGGTTGATGGCGATGAGACCGCCCGAGCGCGGCGAGTCGTACTCCGTGAGGCGCGTCTTCTTCACCAGGCCGTGCCGGGTGGCCAGCACGAGGTACGGGGCCACGTCGTAGTCACGCAGGTCCAGGACCTCCATGATGACCTCGTCGGGCTGCATGGCCAGGAGGTTCGCCAGGTGCTGGCCGCGCGCGTCGCGGGCGGCGTCCGGCAGCTCGTACGCCTTGATCCGGTAGACGCGGCCCTTGTTGGTGAAGAACAGCAGCCAGTGGTGCGTCGTGGTGACGAAGAAGTGGTCGACGATGTCGTCCTGGCGGAGCTGGGCGCCGCGCACCCCCTTGCCGCCGCGCCGCTGCGCCCGGTACAGGTCGATGTTGGTGCGCTTGGCGTAGCCGCCGCGGGTGATCGTGACGACCATGTCCTCCTCGGCGAGGAGGTCCTCGATCGACATGTCGCCCTCGTAGGCGATGATCTCCGACTTGCGCTCGTCGCCGTACCTGTTCACGATCTCGGTGAGCTCGTCGAGGATGATCGTCCGCTGCCGCTGCGGCGAGGCCAGGATCTCCTGGTAGTCGGTGATCTGCGTCATCAGCGCGTCGTGCTCGTCGGTGATCTGCTGCCGCTCCAGGGCGGCGAGCTTGCGCAGCTGCATGTCGAGGATGGCCTGCGCCTGGACCTCGTCGATCTCCAGCATCGTCATCAGGCCGCCCTGGGCCGCCGAGGCCGACGGCGAACGCCGGATCAGGGCGATGACCTCGTCCAGCCGCTCCAGCGCCTTGAGCAGCGCGCGCAGGATGTGGGCGCGCTCCTCGGCCTTGCGCAGGAGGTAGCGGGTACGGCGGACCACGACCTCGACCTGGTGCGCCACGTAGTGGCGTACGAACTGGTCCAGCCGCAGGGTGCGCGGCACCCCGTCGACCAGGGCCAGCATGTTGGCGCCGAAGGTGGTCTGCAGCTGGGTGTGCTTGTAGAGGTTGTTCAGCACGACCTTGGCGACCGCGTCGCGCTTGAGCACGATCACCAGGCGCTGGCCGACCCGGGAGGAGCTCTCGTCGCGGACGTCGGCGATGCCGTTGATCCGGCCGTCCTTCACCAGCTCGGCGATGGACAGCGCGAGGTTGTCCGGGTTGACCATGTAGGGCAGCTCGGTGACGACCAGGCACTGGCGGCCCTTGGCGTCCTCCTCGACCTCCACGATCGCCCGCATGGTGATCGACCCGCGGCCGGTGCGGTAGGCGTCGTCGATGCCGCGGCGGCCCACGATGAGCGCGCCGGTGGGGAAGTCGGGGCCCTTGACCCGGGCGATCAGCGCTTCCAGCAGCTCGTCGTCGTCCGCCTCGGGGTTCTCCAGGCACCATTTGATGCCGTCGGCGACCTCGCGCAGGTTGTGCGGCGGAATGTTCGTGGCCATGCCGACCGCGATGCCGGCCGAGCCGTTGACCAGGAGGTTCGGGAACCGCGACGGCAGGACCAGCGGCTCCTGCGAACGCCCGTCGTAGTTGGGCTGGAAGTCGACGGTGTCCTTGTCGATGTCACGGATCATCTCCATGGCGATCGGCGCGAGCTTGCACTCGGTGTACCGCATGGCGGCCGGCATGTCGTTGCCGGGCGATCCGAAGTTGCCCTGGCCGTCGACCAGGGTGTAGCGCAGCGCCCAGGGCTGTGCCAGCCGTACGACGGTGCCGTAGATCGACGAGTCGCCGTGCGGGTGGTAGGAGCCCATGACGTCGCCGACGACGCGGGAGCACTTGAAGTAACCCCGGTCGGGGCGGTAGCCGCCGTCGTACATGGCGTACAGCACGCGGCGGTGCACCGGCTTGAGCCCGTCGCGGACGTCGGGCAGCGCACGGGACACGATGACCGACATCGCGTAGTCCATGTAGCTGCGCTGCATCTCCGACTGGATGTCGACCGGCTCGATGCGCTCTGTCGGCTCTGCCGGCTCTGCGGGCGGAGTGTTCACGTCCGTCACGGGTGATGGGTCCTTTTCGAAGAGAGATCTGTACGGCTGCCGCTACACATCGGGAACCGCCGCTACACGTCGAGGAAGCGGACGTCCCGCGCGTTCCGGATGATGAAGGAGCGGCGCGCCTCCACGTCCTCACCCATCAGGACGCTGAACAGCTCGTCGGCCTGTGCGGCGTCGTCGAGGGTGACCAGGCGCAGGACGCGGGTCTCGGGGTTCATCGTGGTGTCCCACAGCTGGCCGGCGTTCATCTCGCCCAGACCCTTGAAGCGCTGGACGCCGTCGTGCAGGCGCGGGTCGCGCCTGCCCCTTCCGATGCCCTCATTGATGATCGCGTCGCGCTCGGGGTCGGAGTAGGCGTAGGAGGCGTCCTCGCCCCGGCGGTCCCACTTGATCTTGTAGAGCGGCGGCTGGGACAGGTAGACGTGCCCGGCCTCGATCAGCGGCCTCATGAAGCGGAACAGCAGCGTCAGCAGCAGCGTGTTGATGTGCTGGCCGTCGACGTCGGCGTCGGCCATCAGGATCAGCTTGTGGTAGCGCAGCTTGGAGATGTCGAACTCGTCGTGCACGCCGGTGCCCATGGCGGTGATCAGCGCCTGGACCTCGGCGTTCTTCAGGACCTTGTCGATCCGCGCCTTCTCCACGTTCAGGATCTTGCCGCGGATGGGCAGGATCGCCTGGAACTTGGAGTCGCGGCCGCCCTTGGCGGAACCACCGGCCGAGTCGCCCTCGACGATGAACAGCTCGCACTTCTCCGGGTCGCTCCACTGGCAGTCGGCCAGCTTGCCGGGCAGCCCGGAACCGGCCTCCAGCAGCGACTTGCGCCGGGTCAGGTCGCGGGCCTGACGGGCCGCGAGGCGGGCGCGGGAAGCCTGCAGGGACTTGTTGATGATGTCCTTGGCCTCGCCGGGGTTGCGCTCGAACCAGTCGCGCAGATGGTCGTTGCAGGCCTTCTGGACGAACGACTTGGCCTCGGTGTTGCCCAGCTTGGTCTTGGTCTGGCCCTCGAACTGCGGGTCGGCCAGCTTCACCGAGATGATCGCGGTGAGACCCTCGCGGATGTCCTCACCGGTGAGGTTGTCGTCCTTGCCCTCCTTGAGGAACTTCTGCTCGCGCGCGTAGCGGTTGACGATCGACGTCAGCGCCGCGCGGAAGCCCTCCTCGTGGGTGCCGCCCTCGGCCGTGTTGATGGTGTTGGCGAAGGTGTAGACCGACTCGCTGTAGGAGTTGTTCCACTGCATGGCGATCTCGACCGAGATCCCCTCGCCGCTCTCCTCGAAGTCGATCACGGAGACGTGCGCCGCGTCCTTCTTGGAGTTGAGGTGCTTGACGAAGTCGGACAGGCCGCCCTCGTAGTGGTAGGTCACCTCCACCGGCCCGTCCTCGCCGTCCTCGCCGGCGGAGTGGCCGGGGCGCTCGTCGCGCAGGCAGATCGTCAGGCCCTTGTTGAGGAAGGCCATCTCCTGGAAGCGCCGCGAGAGCGTCTCGAAGTTCCACGTCGTGGTCTCGAAGATGGTGGGGTCGGCCCAGAAGGTGATCGAGGTGCCGGTCTCGTCGGTCGGCTCGCCCTTGGCCAGCGGGTGCGTCGGCCTGGTGTCGGCGTAGCTCTGCCGCCAGTAGTGGCCGTCGGTGCGGATCTCCACCTCCAGCCGGTTGGACAGGGCGTTGACCACCGAGACGCCGACACCGTGCAGGCCGCCCGAGACGGCGTAGGACTTGCTGTCGAACTTGCCTCCCGCGTGCAGCACGGTCAGGACGACCTCGACCGCGGGACGCTTCTCGACGGGGTGCATGCCGACCGGGATGCCACGGCCGTTGTCCACGACCCGCACGCCGTTGTCGGCGAGCAGGGTGACCTCGATCCTGTCGGCGTGACCGGCGAGGGCCTCGTCGACGGAGTTGTCCACCACCTCGTAGACGAGGTGGTGGAGACCCCGCTCGCCGGTCGAGCCGATGTACATTCCCGGGCGCTTGCGGACTGCCTCGAGCCCTTCGAGAACGGTGATTGAGCTAGCGTCGTAGGACAAGTGCGGAATCCTCCTGCCGCGGACACGCAGCGGGGACGCGATTCAGCCCCGCCCTGCCCGTCACCGTCGTGAATGCCCCGATGCGCCCACCCGGGGGAGTCGGCCTCACAGGCCGGGGTGTCACGCAAACGGACGTGTCCGGAATTCAGTTCCATTCTAGCGGCTCGAAGCGCGTGATGCGGCATTGACGGGCTCCAGAAGCCTCTCTAGCGCGTCCACCCTCCATTTGGGCATCCCCCCTCGGGGGTGGGGGGTCATCGCGCGAGAGGGGCCGCTGATCCGTTTTCGGCGTCAGCCGGACCTCCGTGATCAACCGTACGTGTCACCTGGGCCTCGGCTGCCGGTGACCCGGAGGCCGCCGGGCCGGGGTCCGTGCTGCGGGCCGCGCACCCGCACCCGCTGCACCGTGCCGTCCCCGAGCTCCTCGTTCAGCCGCCTGACCAGGGTCCTGGCCAGCAGGCGCACCTGGGTGGCCCACGCCGTGGAGTCGGCGGACACCACGACCTCCCCGTCGGCGAAGGTCTCCGGCCGGGTGTGGGAGGCCAGGTCCGGGCCCACGATCTCCGGCCAGCGGCCGAACACCCCGCCCACCGCGGCGGGCCGCTCCCAGCCCCGGTCGGCCAGCAGGTCGGCGATGGCCCGGCCGAGGAGCTGGGGGTCGCCGCCGTCCCTGCGGGCGCCGGACGCCGCGCGCCTGGGCTCGCGCCGCGGCAGCCTGCCGCGCTTGGCCGCGTCGGCCTTGGCCTGGGCCAGCTTCTCCCTGGCCAGTGCGGCGCCCCGGGCCGCGGTGTCCGCGGACGCCTCGGCCGCCGCCGCGGCGCCGGTCCCCGTACCGGAACCCGTACCGCTCCCGCTGCCGTTTCCGGCGCCGGAACCCGTACCGGAACCGGTGCCGGCGTCCGCACCGGATACGGCGCCCTCGCCGGCCGCCCTCGAAGTCCTGGAGTCCCCGGAGTTCCCGGAGCCGCGCGCGGGCCGGCCCGGCCGGTCCCGCGCGGCGTCGTCAGCGGACACGCCCGACACTCCCCTCGGTCACGTCGAACCTGGCCCCGGCCAGCTCCGGCGGCACGTCGGCGGGCACCGCGGCGGTGATGAGCACCTGCTCGGCCGGGGCGACGATCTCGGCCAGGCGGCGGCGCCGGCGGCTGTCCAGCTCGGCGAAGACGTCGTCGAGGATGAGGACCGGGTCGCCGCCGTCGGCCCGCAGCAGGTCGTAGGCGGCCAGCCGGAGGGCCAGCGCGAACGACCACGACTCCCCGTGGCTGGCGTAGCCGCGCGCGGGAAGGTCCCCCAGGCCCAGGAACAGGTCGTCGCGATGCGGGCCGACCAGGGTGACGCCGCGTTCCAGCTCGGCGCTCCTGACCTCGGCCAGCGCCTCGCGCAGCCGCTTCTCCAGGACCGAGCGGTCGGCCGGGGCCTCCCCGGCGCCTCCGGCGTTCCCGTCGTCCCCGGCGTCCGGCGCGTCCCCGGGCAGCGTGCCGCGGTAGACCAGGTCGGCCGGGGCCGAGTCGGGGGCCAGGGCGGCGTAGGAGGCGGCGACAAGCGGCCGCAGCGCCTCGACCAGCTCCAGCCGGGCCGCGAGCAGCTCGGCGCCGTGCCTGGCGAGGTGGGCGTCCCACACCTCCAGCGTGCTCAGCGGGTCACCCGCCCCGGCGGCGGCGAAGCCCGCGTCGTTCTCGGCCCGGCGTCCGCCCCGGCCGCCGCGCCGCGCCTGCGCCGCCGTGCGCAGCAGCGCCCCCCGCTGCTTGAGCACCCGGTCGTAGTCGGCGCGGACCCCGGCGAAGCGGGGCGTCCTGGCCACCAGCAGGTCGTCGAGGTAGCGGCGCCGCTCCGAGGGGTCGCCCTTGACCATCGCGAGGTCCTCCGGCGCGAACAGGACCGTGCGCAGCAGCCCGACGACGTCGCGGGCGCGGGAGACGGGCGAGCGGTTCAGCCGGGCGCGGTTGGCCTTCCCCGGGTTGATCTCCAGCTCGACCAGGGCGCGGCGGTCCTCCCGCACGACGACGCACCGGACGACCGCCCGTGCCGCTCCGTGCCGCACCAGCGGCGCGTCGGTGGCCACCCGGTGGCTCGACTGCGTCGCGATGTAGCCCAGCGCCTCGACCAGGTTGGTCTTCCCCCGCCCGTTGGGCCCGACGAAGGCCGTGACGCCCGGCTCCAGGCCGAGGTCGGCGGTGTCGTAGGACCGGAAGTCGGTCAGCGAGAGATGGGCGACGTACACCCCTCGAAGACTAGCCGCACCCCGGGAGCCGCGGTCGGCCCCACCGGTCACCGGTTTCCACCGCGGCACGCCGCTCCTGTCATCCACAGCGGGTCACAGGGGTCCACGGCCGTTCACGACCGTTCACGGCGGGCCCCGCCGGTCGCCGGCGCCCGTCACGGGTCACCGGCCGACGGCGGGCGGCGGGCGGCGGGCGGATCCCCGCAGGGCGTGCGCGGGGGCGTTCGTGAGGGTGCCCGTACGGCCGCGCGCCCCGCACCTCTCGCGGCGGGGTGCGCGGCCGTACGGGCACCGCGTCACCTGTCGGCCTCCGGCGGCGGGGCCACGTCGGCGCCCGGGGCGTCGGCGCCCTTGGCGACCTGGCCCTCCCTGGCGGTGACCGCGTGACCGCCGAACTGGTTGCGCAGGGCCGCGACGACCTTCATGGCCGGCGAGTCGTCCTGGCGGGAGGCGAACCTGGCGTACAGGGCGGAGGTGATGACCGGCAGCGGCACCGCGTGGTCCACGGCGGCCTGGACGGTCCACCGGCCCTCGCCGGAGTCCTGGGCGTAGCCCCTCAGGTCCGCCAGGCCCGGGTCCTCGTCGAGGGCGCGGACCAGCAGGTCGAGCAGCCAGGAGCGGATGACCGTGCCGTTGCGCCAGCTCTTGAAGGAGCCGGCCACGTCGGTCACGACGTCGGACGCCTCCAGCAGCTCCCAGCCCTCGGCGAAGGCCTGCATCATGCCGTACTCGATGCCGTTGTGGACCATCTTCGCGAAGTGGCCGGCGCCGATGCCGCCCGCGTGGACGAAGCCGCCCTCCTCGGGCTTGAGGGTCTCGAAGATCGGCATCAGCCTCCGGACGTCCTCGTCGGAGCCGCCGGTCATCAGCGCGTAGCCGTTCTGCAGGCCCCAGACGCCGCCGCTCACGCCGCAGTCGACGAAGCCGACGCCCCGGGCGCCGAGCTCCTCGCCGTGCTTGCGGTCGTCGAGATAGTGCGAGTTGCCGCCGTCGACGACGACGTCACCGGGCGACAGCAGCTCGCCGAGCTGCTCGATCGTCGCCTGGGTCGGCGCGCCGGCCGGCACCATGACCCATACCGCGCGCGGCTCCTGGAGCCGGTCCACCAGCTCCTTCAGGCTCGCGACGTCGCTGATCGACGGGTCGCGGTCGTAGCCGACCACGTCGTGGCCGCCGCGGCGCAGGCGCTCGGCCATGTTGCCGCCCATTTTGCCCAGCCCGATCATGCCGATTTGCATACGAGCACCCCCTCTATTCGGGTTTCTTCATCCATCTACGTCAGGCGCGCCATCGCAAGCCGTACCAGATCGGCGTTTCCGGCAACGGGGTCGCCCACAGGGCTGTGGAGGACGTCCTCCAGGCCGACGCGCGTAGCCAGACCCATCTGCCCCGCTTCATCCACAAGTATCCAGGTCGGCTCCTCCTCGCCGTGAAGGAGCCGCCGCCCGGGTACGCCCAGCTCGTCCAGGCGGGCGAGGACGGCGTGCGCGCGGGACACGGCGGTGGCGGCCGGACCGCCGATGATCTCCACCAGCACCCGCAGGCACTCCAGGCCGCTCGCGGCGAGCGCCTCGGCGTCGGCGGTGGACCAGACCCCCGCCTCGACGTCCACCCCGAACTCGCGCAGGTCGTGCCAGAGCTCAGCGAAGCCGGGCTCGGAGAGGTTGACCGAGGCGAAGTCGGGCCGGTCCCCGGCGGGCAGCTCCGCCCAGCCCAGTACGGCCCGCCGCCGCTCCCCGGCGTCCCCGCCGGATATCCACAGGCCCGTGCTGACGCCGACGGGCACGCCGGGGCACGCCCGCCGCACCTCGCGGACGGCCGCGCCGATGTGCGCGGCGCTGAGAGACTCTCTGCCGGTCTCGTCGCGCGGGTGCATGTGAACTGCCGCCGCACCCGCCTCACAGGCCTCACGGGCCTCCTGAGCGAGCTGCAGGGGGGTCAGGGGCAGCGCCGGGTGCTCGCCGGGACTCCTCGAACCGTTGAGGCACGCCTTCAGCATGATCTCGGTCACCGGTGAACCGTACCCGGGCCCGCCGCGGACTCACCCGGCGGGCGGCGCGTCCCGTCCTTCGGCACGTCCCGCCCTTGGCGCGCCCCCGCCCTCCGGGGGCAGGAGCGGCCGGGGACCCGGGCCGCGTCAGCTCGACAGGCGGATCGGCATGATCAGGTAGCGGTAGTCGGGGGTCCCGCCGTCCTCCATGGGCTTGCCGCCGGTGAGGATCGCCGGCTTGGTGGAGGTGGTCATCTGCAGGCGGGCCACGTCGGAGTCGATCGCGCCGAGCCCCTCCAGCAGGAACTGGTGGTTGAAGGCGATGTTGATGTCGTCGCCGTCGAAGTCGACGGGCAGCACCTCGACCGCCTGGGCCTCGTCGCCGGTGCCCGCCTCCAGGACGACCTCGCCTCCGCGGAAGGCCAGCCGGACCGGGGTGTTGCGCTCGGCGACCAGGGCCACGCGCTTGACGGCCTCGACGAAGGCGCTGGTGGACAGGTCGGCGCGGGCGGAGAACTCCGTCGGCAGCAGCGAGCGGTACTTGGGGAACTCCGGGTCGAGCAGCCGGGTGGTGGAGCGGCGACCGGCGCTGGAGAAGCCGATCATGCCCTCACCGGTGCCGCCCGCCGAGCTCAGCGCGATCTCGACCTCGGCGCCGGTGCTGCCCAGGGCCTTGGCGGCGTCGGCGAGGGTGCGGCCCGGGATCATGGCGATCGCCGAGAAGTCGGGCTGCCCCGGCTGCCACTTCAGCTCGCGTACGGCCAGCCGGTAGCGGTCGGTGGCGGCGAGGGTCACGGTGTCGCCCTCGATCTCCATGCGCACGCCGGTCAGCATCGGCAGGGTGTCGTCCTTGCCCGCTGCCACGGCGACCTGGCCCACGGCCGAGGCGAACACATCGCTGCCCACCCGTCCGGCGGCCGGCGGCATGGCGGGCAGGGAGGGGTAGTCCTCCACAGGCATGGTGAGAAGTGTGAACCGGGCGCTTCCACAGGTGACGACGGCCTTGGCGCCGTCCACCACGAAGTCCACAGGCTGTGCGGGCAGCGCCCGGGTGATCTCGGCGAGGAGCCGGCCCGAGACCAGCACCACGCCCGCCTCGCCGCTCTGGGGTTCGAGGGTCACCTCGGCGGAGACCTCGTAGTCGAAGCCGGAGAGCTTGAGCCGGCCGCCGTCGGTGACCTCGAGACGCATGCCGGCCAGCACCGGCACGGAGGGACGCGCCGGAAGGCTGCGCGCCGTCCATGCGACCGCCTCAGCGAGGACGTCTCGCTCGATCCGGAACATCACGGGGATCTGCCTCCTGTGTGGCGAGCGCTCGTCGCTCGCCGCCTTGGGTTCGGGTGTTCACTGTCCCGCACCTGTGTGCTCCGGGACCCCTCTATGGGTCTTGATGTTCTTAGAGAGATACATGGAGTCATCACAGTAGGGGGTGTGGAAACTGTGGAAGACCATTGTTTCCGCAGGTCAACTATAGTTTTTTCATCCACCGGGGGTGTGGGTTAAGGGTGTGGAGAACCCGGCGGCCTGTGGACGGCCGAGGTTTGCCCACAGGCCGTCCCCAGATCAAGGGGTGTTCATCCACCGGTTATCCACGAGGTTTCCCCAGGTTATCCACTGGGTAAGAGACCGTTTTGTCCTTGGGGAAAACTCTCCCCACAGGGCGTCCACAGGTTGTCCACGAGTTCTCCCCAGCTTTTCCCCAGGTTCTCCCCAGCTTTGTCCCCAGCCGATGAGGCCGAGTCATGTTCGTTCGCAGGTGATGACCACTGCCGAATGCCCCGATAATCCGTCTTCGGGCGACTCGCACCTTCAGTCCACAAGGTTTTCCACAGCCTGTGCATCACGGAGTGGCGAGTCTCATCAGCCGCGAGACTGCTGCTTGATCCTCGTGGTCAGCTCGTTGACCTGGTTGTAGATCGAACGACGCTCCGCCATGAGGGAACGGATCTTCCGGTCGGCGTGCATGACCGTCGTGTGGTCACGGCCGCCGAACTGCTGCCCGATCTTCGGCAGCGACATGTCGGTGAGCTCCCGGCACAGGTACATGGCGATCTGCCGGGCGGTGACCAGGACCCGCGAGCGCGAGCCGCCGCACAGGTCGTCGACCGACAGGCCGAAGTAGGACGCGGTGGACGCCATGATCGTGGCGACCGTTATCTCCGAGCCGGCGTCCTCGGTGATCAGGTCCTTGAGCACGACCTCGGTGAGCTGCAGGTCGACCGACTGCCGGTTGAGGCTGGCGAACGCCGTCACCCGGATCAGCGCCCCCTCCAGTTCGCGGATGTTGGTGGAGATCCGGCTGGCGATGTACTCCAGCACCTCCGGCGGCGCGGCCAGCCCCTCCTGGATCGCCTTCTTGCGCAGGATCGCGATGCGGGTCTCCAGCTCCGGCGGCTGGACGTCGGTGATCAGACCCCACTCGAAGCGGTTGCGCAGCCGGTCCTCCAGCGTGACCAGCTGCTTGGGCGCGCGGTCGCTGGAGATGACGATCTGCTTGTTGGCGTTGTGGAGGGTGTTGAACGTGTGGAAGAACTCCTCCTGCGTCTGCTCCTTGCCCTCCAGGAACTGGATGTCGTCCACGAGCAGGATGTCCACGGCCCGGTAACGGGCGCGGAAGCCGTCGGCCTTGTGGTCGCGGATGGAGTTGATGAAGTCGTTGGTGAACTCCTCGGAGCTCACGTATCTCACCCGCGCGCCGTCGTAGAGGCTCTGGGCGTAGTGGCCGATCGCGTGCAGCAGGTGGGTCTTGCCCAGGCCGGAGTCACCGTAGATGAACAGCGGGTTGTACGCCTTGGCCGGCGCCTCGGCCACCGCGACCGCCGCGGCGTGGGCGAACCGGTTGCTGGAGCCGATGACGAACGTCTCGAAGGTGTACTTCGGGTTCAGCCTGGCCGGCTCCCCCTGTGGACGGCCGCCGCGGCCGTCCCACCTGTTCTGCGTCTGGGCTGGCGGCGGGCCCGGCACGGGTGACGGCCGGTCGAAGGCGTCGTTCTCGGGGCGGGGCGGCGCGGGCCGCGGGTCGTACCCGCCGGGACCCGCCGGACCTCCCGCACCCGGGGGCCGGTAACCGTCGGAGCCGCCGGGACCGCCAGGGCCTCCGTGCCCGCCGGGGCCTCCCGCGCCCGCGGGCCGGTAACCGTCGGGACCCGCGGAGCCGTAGCCGTCGGGACCTCCCTGGCCGTAGCCGCCGGAGCCCGCGGGGCCGGCGTGCCCGCCGGGGCCGCGCTCGCCCGGACGCTCCGCCTCCGCGTCGTCCGGAGGAAGGTACGGCTGAGCCGGCTCGTCCATCCGCCCGTACGGGTAGGGAAACCGTCCACCCTGTGGTTGATGCTGTGGATAACCGGTGGACGGCGTCGCCCCGGACCCCGGGTCCCGGTAGCCGTCCTGAGCGGAGGAACCGTCTCCGAGCTGGGAGGACATGGGCTGTGCATAACCCTGTGGCTGTCCCTGGCCCTGTGCGTAACCCAGGGCCGGAGCCTGTGGAAAAGTGTCGCGCCGGGGAGAGACAGCGGTCTCGGGGCCGGCGGCCCCGGGATCGACCATGACCGCGACCTTCATGGGACGGCCGAACTCCGCCGACAGCGCGTGGCTTATCAGGGGACGGAGCTTGTTCTCCAGGACGTCACGGGCGAAGTCCGTGGGCGCGGCGAGCACCACGGTGTCGTTCATCAGGCCGAACGGCCGGGTCATGCCGAGCCAGACACGCTGCTGGGACGGGACGCTCTCGTTGAGGGAGTTCTCCAGCGCGCGTGCCCACATCGCACCGAGATCCACGTCATCCACGGCCCGGCTCACCTCCTCAGACGCGGCCCCCGACCGAGCTTCACCGCGATTCCCGTTATCCACAACCGGCGGCCGCCGGTTCCACCGGATCCTCCCGCCGTCCACCCGCCGGGCGCCCCGGAGGCCCGGAGGGCCACCATCCGGAATCCACAGGCAATCCACACGGTGTACACAGCCCCGCGCCCGCCGCCCGGCGCATCGTCGCAGCGGAGAGTGGGTCTGGAAGGGCCGACAGTAGTCTTGTCCACATCTCTGTTCAAGACGTTGTCCACAGCCTAGTGGCAGTACGGGGGAGGCTGGGTGCACGTCCTGTGGACGGCGGGGCGGCGGTGGACGAAGGGGCTGTGGATTCGTGGAAAACCCGTCCGGCGCCCGCTCGCCGGTTTGACCTGGGACACGCGGGCACCGTAACGTACGACGGTCGGCTTACCATGCGGCGGCTATTTCGCATGCCCCGCTTTCGGTAAGCCAGCCACTCTGTCAAGCGTCCCCATGTGCTGGGGGCCGCGCCCTGAGCCTGGAGCCCACTCGTGAGCAAGCGTACTTTCCAGCCGAACAACCGTCGTCGCGCCAAGACCCACGGCTTCCGGCTCCGTATGCGCACCCGCGCCGGCCGCGCCATCCTGGCCGCCCGCCGTCGCAAGGGCCGCGCCGAGCTCTCCGCCTGACGTATCCATCGGCCCGGTTCGCCGGGCCGGGGCAGCAGCGTCTCTTCGCCCGCCGGCCGTGACAGCCGGCGGGCGATAGCCGTACCTGCCCGGATCCCGCGAAGACCCACTCATGTTGCCGTCCGAATCCCGCATGCGCCGGGGCGAGGAGTTCGCCGGCGCGGTCAGAAGGGGAGGCCGAGCAGGCCGTCCCACCCTGGTCGCGCATCTGGGCATGCGCCCGGAGAACGGCGATCCGCCGCTGGTGGGGTTCGTGGTGAGCCGGGCCGTGGGAGGCGCGGTCGTCCGCAACCGCGTCAAGCGCAGGTTGAGACACCTCATGCGAGAACGCCTGGATCGTCTCCCGCGAGGTAGCCTGCTGGTTGTACGCGCCAATCCACCGGCCGCGTCCGCGCGAAGCGAGCGCCTTGCCGCCGAACTCGACGTCGCGCTGGATCGTTTACTCAGGCGGCGAGAGCCTCCCAAGGCTCGCATGGATGGGCGATGATGACGGCGCAGCAGACCGACGGCGGCACTCCCGCCGCCAGGACCCTGATGGCTCCTATCCGGCTCTACCGGGCCTACGTGAGCCCCCTGCTGGGTCCCCGTTGCCGTTTCCACCCCTCGTGCAGCGCCTACGGTCTGGAGGCCCTGGCCGTTCACGGCGCGTTGCGCGGCACATGGCTGACGATCCGGAGAATCGGGCGTTGCCACCCATTCCATCCCGGAGGTTTTGACCCGGTGCCCCCACGCCCGGTCCGGTCCGACGAAACGCAAGGGAGCTAGCTCCGTGGAGCTGTCCTGGCTGAACTGGCTGTACACGGCCGTCGCCCATGTCATCACCTGGATCCACCAGGGTTATAGCAGCTTCCTCGCCCCTGACAGCGGGCTGACCTGGGCGCTGACCATCATCACGCTGACCGTGCTGATGCGGCTGCTCATCTTCCCGCTCTTCCTCAAGCAGATGCGCTCGTCGAAGAAGATGCAGGAGCTGGCCCCCAAGGTCCAAGAGCTGCGCAAGCGCTACAAGAACGACAAGCAGCGCATGAACCAGGAGGTCATGGCGCTGTACCAGGGGGCCGGGGCCAACCCGCTCGGCGGCTGCCTGCCGATCGTGGCACAGTTCCCGATCTTCATCTCGATGTTCACCGTGCTGAACGCGATGGCGCACGGCGCGACGGTGAACGGCCAGCCCAAGTTCGGCATGTCGTGGGAGCTGGTCAAGAGCGCCCAGGCGGCGCACATCTTCGGCGCCCCGCTGCCGGCCACCTTCTGGACCAGCTCCGAGCAGATCCAGGCCCTGGGCGGCGCCAACCCGATCCAGACGAAGATCGTGCTCGCGGTCTTCGTGGCGATCAGCTCGCTGACCACCTTCCTCACCGTCCGGCAGAGCGTCACCCGCTCGGCGGCGCAGATGCCGGACAACCCGATGGCGCAGCAGCAGAAGATCCTGATGTACGTCTCGCCGCTGTTCGCCATCTTCTCGCTGAACTTCCCCCTCGGCCTGATCCTCTACTGGGTCACCACCAACCTGTGGACGCTGGGCCAGCAGCACTGGTTCTACAGCCGCAACCCCTCGCCCACGATCGACGCCAAGGGGAACGTGGTGACCCCCGAGCCCAAGCCGGGCCTGCTGAGCAAGGTCAGGAAGACCGAGGAGCCCCCCGCTCCTCCCGTCGAGCAGGGCCCCAAGGTGGTCCGCCAGCAGCCGACCCGTCAGCCCCGCAGCAAGCGGACCGGTAGCAAGAAGTCATGACGACCCAGCCCCGACAGCACGAAGGAGTGGCGGAGTGACCGAGGCCGAGAAGGAGACCGTCAAGACGGCTCCGGACCTCGCCGCGCTGGAGCAGGAAGGCGAGGTCGCGGCGGACTACATCGAGGGTCTGCTCGACATCGCCGACATCGACGGTGACATCGACATGGACGTCGAGGGCGACCGCGCCGTCGTGTCGGTGGTGGACGTCAAGGGCGGTGACCTCGTCGGCGCCAACGGCGAGATACTGGAGGCGATCCAGGAGCTGACCCGGCTCGCGGTCCACCGCCAGACCGGCCAGCGGTCCCGGCTGATGCTCGACATCGCCGGTTACCGCGACCACCGCCGGGCGGAACTGCGTGACCTCGGCACGAAGGTCGCCGCGGACGTCAGGGACAGCGGCGAGCCCAAGGCGCTCCAGCCGATGACCCCGTTCGAGCGCAAGATCGTCCACGACGCGGTCGCGGCGGCGGGCCTGCGAAGTGAGTCCGAGGGCGAGGAACCCCGGCGCTTCGTGGTGGTCCTGCCCGCCTGACTCCCCGCGGCGGACGCGAGCACCGGCCGCCGCCCCTGGTCCGTCCAGGGGCGGCGGCCTTTTTCGTCACCGGACCGTCCCCCTCCCACGCCGTCCGGGCACGGTTCTCCCCGACGAACCTCCAGGGCTTCCTCCAGGGCCTCCTCCAGGGCTTTCGCCGGCTGGCTTCCGGGTACGGCCTGCCCGCCGGCGAACCGTGCCCTCTCCGGGCATGGCCTTTCGCCGGTGAACCGCCTCCTCTGACTGTCACGATCTGCCCCGATGAACGGCCCTCTCCAGGTACGGCTTTTCGCCAGGGAACCGCTCCCCCGGACACGACGGCCTTTTCCCCGGCCCTCTTCGGTGCCTGTCGACGAGAGCGGCCCGTTAGCCTTGGAACGCCCTGACCATGACAGTTTCTGAGAAAGAGTGAGCGTCGAGTGAGCGAGCAGATCCCCGAGGCGCCCGAGGTCGCGCGCGAGGTGTTCAGCGGCGACGCCTGGTCGAGAGCGGAGGAGTTCGCCGGGCTCCTGGCCGGTCCAGGGGTGGTTCGCGGGCTGCTCGGCCCGCGTGAGGTGCCCCGGATCTGGGACCGTCATCTGCTCAACTGCGCGGTGGTCGCCGAGGCCGTCCCCGCCGGTGTGCGTCTGGTGGACATCGGCTCGGGCGCCGGCCTTCCCGGCCTGGTCCTGGCGATCGTGCGGCCCGACATCCAGGTCACGCTCCTGGAGCCGCTCCTGCGCCGGACGACGTTCCTCCAGGAGTGCGTGGACACGCTGGGGCTCGGCAACGTCGAGGTACTGCGCGGCCGGGCGGAGGAGGTCGCGGGCCGGCGGGAGTTCGACGTGGCCTGCGCGCGGGCGGTGGCGCCGCTCGACCGGTTGCTGAAATGGGCGCTCCCCCTGCTGCGCGAGGGCGGTGAGCTCCTGGCGCTCAAGGGAGAGCGGGCGGCCGGGGAACTGGCGGACGCAGAAGCCCAGTTGCGGGCCAGTGGGGTACAAACCGCCGAACTTGTGTCCGTCGGGCAGGGTAAGGTCGAGCCGCCGGCAACTCTCATCCGGGTGGTCGCCGGTCGGCCCCCCGGGAAAGCGCGCCAGGCGGTCCGCGGGAAGGACCGCACTCCGCGGGTGAAACGGACCCGGCAGCAGTAGACAGCCGGGCAGCGCCACCGGTAAGACCGAGCAAAGCGAGTACGAAGCCAGTGAATGACCGTGGAAATGCGATCTCGGGCGCGACACGCGGTCTCGGCTGGCCCGAGAATTCCGTCGCCCTGCCAGCGGGACACCCCGGTGGTCTGGGCTGGCCGGTCCCGGCTTCCGAAGCCGTGGCCCGGCCGATCGAAAGGGCGGCGACCGTGACCCAGGTGACCCAGCCACCCCTTAGCCCCGGCGACTCGCCGCTGGTACGAGAGGCACTCAGTTCAGTGGTTTCACGTGAAACATCGGCCCAGACGACCATGACCGCTCCAGGAAACTCCAGCGTGCCCCGGGACGCCGTATGGCCGCGTCCGCCGAAGACCCGCGTCTTCACGGTCGCCAACCAGAAGGGCGGGGTGGGTAAGACCACCACGTCGGTGAACCTCGCGGCGGCGCTGTCCATGCACGGTCAGCGGGTCCTGGTGGTCGACCTCGACCCGCAGGGCAACGCCTCCACGGCACTGTCCGTCGACCACCGCGGTGACGTGCCGGACATGTACAAGGTCCTGGTCGAGGACGTACCGCTGGAGGAGGTCGTCAAGGAGGTCCCGGACATGCCGGGCCTCCACTGCGCCCCCGCCACGATAGACCTGGCCGGCGCCGAGATCGAGCTCGTCTCCATGGTCGCCCGCGAGGCACGTCTCCAGCGGGCGCTGAACGCCTACAAGGCCCAGGAGTTCGACTACGTCCTCATCGACTGCCCTCCTTCGCTCGGCCTGCTGACGGTCAACGCCCTGATGGCCGCGAACGAGCTGCTGATCCCGATCCAGTGCGAGTACTACGCGCTGGAGGGCCTCGGCCAGCTGCTGCGAAACGTGGACCTGGTCCGCGCCCACCTCAATCCCACGCTCGACCTGTCCACCATCCTGCTGACGATGTACGACGGGCGGACCCGCCTGGCCTCCCAGGTGGCGGAGGAGGTGCGGTCGCATTTCAGCGGCACCGTGCTGAACACGGTCATCCCGCGGAGCGTCCGCGTGTCCGAGGCACCCAGCTATGGCCAGTCCGTCATGACCTACGATCCGGGCTCCAGCGGCGCGATGGCCTACATGGACGCCGCACGCGAAATCGCCTACCGCGGCGCTGCGGTGTGAGCGTCCAGGGGACTGTGGCTGTCATCATTACGAGGATCATCAGGGACGCCGACGTGAGCCGGGAGAGGCAGTGAGCAAGCCGCCGAGGGGACTGGGCAAGGGACTGGGAGCGCTCATCCCGACCGGCCCGGCCATGACGGAGGTACGGACGCCGGTCCAGGAGCCGGTCGTGACCACCGGTGCGACCGCAGCGACGGTCATCATGGAGCCCGAGTCGCCGGAGGGGCGGCAGCCCGGCCTTCAGCCGGTCGCGGGCGCCTATTTCCTGGAGATCCCGATCGGGAGGATCAGGCCGAACCCGCGCCAGCCCCGCGAGATCTTCGATGATTACGCGCTGGACGAGCTGGCCATCTCGATCCGCGAGGTCGGGCTGCTCCAGCCGATCGTGGTCCGGCCGGTGGACGACGACGCCTACGAGCTCATCATGGGGGAACGCCGCTGGCGCGCCTCCGAGCGCGCCGGGCTCTCGGAGGTCCCCGCGATCGTCCGCGACACCCAGGAGGACAAGCTCCTCCTGGACGCCCTCATCGAGAACCTCCAGCGGGAGCAGCTCAACCCTCTGGAGGAGGCCGCCGCCTACCGGCAGCTCCTCGATGACTTCGGCGCGACCCACGAGCAGCTCGCCACCCGCATCGGTCGTTCCCGTACCCACGTGACGAACACGCTGCGCCTGCTCAAGCTGCCACCCAACGTCCAGCGGAAGGTCGCGGCGGGCACGATCACCGCCGGGCACGCCCGTGCCCTGCTGACACTGGACGACCCGGCCGCCCAGGAGCACCTCGCCAGCCGGATCGTGGCGGAGCTGCTGTCGGTCCGGGAGGTCGAGGAGATCGTGGCCGTCGGCGACGCCAAGGCCGCTCCGGCCCCGGCTCCCCGGGCGCCTCGGGCGAAACCCGTCGAGGAGCCGGCTCTCCGCCAGCTCGCCGACCGGCTCTCCGACCGGTTCGAGACCCGGGTGAAGGTCGACTTCGGTCGCCGCAAAGGGCGCATCGTGGTGGAGTTCGCCACCATCGACGATCTGGAGCGCATCATCGCGACGATGGCCCCGGACTCCATGGGGGACAGCGAGAGCTGACGGTCCAGCTGTGACGGCGGCCCGGCGTTTCACGTGAAACATCGGGCCGCCGTGGTCTTCGCTCCAGGTCGAACCGCACCTCCCCGCGAGGACCGTTCGCTGCTCGGCCGCGGCCGGGCCGTCGTCCAGCCGTAGCCTGGCCGTCATCACCGTGCCGAATCGAATCGCCGCCGTTTCGGCGCTGAACCCTGCCTCGGCCCCGGCCGGGCCACGGCCACCCGGCCACGGTCGGGTCGGCCGCGTCCACCCGGCCGCGTCCACCCGGCCGCGTCCACCCGGCTACGGCCCACCCAGCTACGGCCCGGCCGGCCACGGCCCGGCCGGTCTTGGCGGCCCACCCGGCCTGTCTTGGTGGTTCCATCCGGTCGGATCCAGAGAGGGCTGTCACCTCCACGACCGCGGATGTGATCTCGGTGACCACTCGTCCGATCTCGGTGAGGGCGACCTCCGGGGTCGTACAGGGGTGGCTGACGTTTCACGTGAAACATCAGCCACCCCTGCGGGCTCCGCCCGGGCTCGCTTGCCGACAGGGTTCACAGGTAGCTGACGCCGGTCAGTTCCTCGGCCGCCGCCCAGAGCCGCTTGCCGACGGCCGGATCGGCCGCCTCCCGGCTGAGCCGAGCCTCGGTGACCGGCCCCCGTGTCTCCCAGAGTCTGGACGGCCCGAAGAACTGACCGCCCCGCACACCGGGCTCGGTCGCGGCGCGCAACTGCGGCAGCGCGCCCTGCTCCACCGATTGGGTGACCAGCAGGCCGAGCCGCGCGATCATCTGCCCGAACCGGCCACGGTGCTCCCAGGCACGTGGAGTCAGGTTGGTACGGGTGAGACCGGGGTGAGCCAGCGTGCTGACGATCGGCAATCCGGCGGCGCGCAGGCGGCGGTCCAGCTCCACGCCGAAGATCGTGGTGGCGAGCTTGGATCGGCCGTAGGCGGGAGCGGCCCGGTAGTCACGTTCGAACATCAGGTCGTCGAAGTCGAGGTGCGCGTTCTTGTGGGTGATCGAGCTGAGACTGACCACCCGGGATCGCCTCGCCGCCGCCAGCCTGTTGAGCAGCAGGCCGGTCAGCGCGAAGTGGCCCAGCATGTTGGTGCCGAGCTGTAGCTCGAAACCGTCGGCGGAGGTGCGGCGCGGGCCGAGCAACACCACGCCGGCGTTGTTGACCAGCAGGTCGATCACCGAGTGGTCGGCGGCCAGCTTCGCGGCGAACGCGCGTACCGAATCGAGGGAGGCCAGGTCCAGCTCGCGCACCTCGACGTCGCCGCCGATCCGGCGGGCGGTCTCCTCTCCGGCGGCGGTGTTGCGGACGGCGAGCACGACATGGGCGCCGTGGCGGGCCAGCTCGGTCGCGGTGATCAGACCGAGGCCCGAGTTCGCGCCGGTCACGACCGCGATCCGGCCGTGCTGGTCGGGGACGTGGTCGGCGGTCCATCCGGTCATCTGCTGCTCCTGCGGGCATCGGTACGGTAGACCGACGACACTAGGAGCAACGCGGGCCGGTTCGATCGTTCCCGGCTGCCTAGGTCTGCGGGACCTACCATGGACGGCCCAGTGAGGCAGCACACTTACGGCATGACCAATCCGTACGCTCGTGAACTCGGAGATTTCCTGCGAGCCCGGCGCGGCAGGCTGCATCCACACGACGTCGGCCTGGAGCCGGGCGGCCGGCGAAAGGTCACCGGGCTGCGGCGCGAGGAGCTGGCCCTGCTGGCCGGGCTGAGCACCGACTACTACCAGCGGATGGAGCAGGGCCGGGAAGTGCGCCCGTCCGACGATGTCCTGGACGCGCTCGCCGGGGCGCTCGGCCTCGACGGCGAGGAACGCCGACATCTGTTCGCCCTGGCCCGTGCCGCCCGCCGGCCGGTATCCACCCGGGTGGACCGGGGCCCGGAAAGAGTGCCGGACAGCACACGGCGGCTGCTGCGGGTGATGGACACCCCGGCGGTCGTGCTCGGCTGGCACCTCGACCTGCTCGCCTGGAACCCGATGGCGGAGGCGCTGCTCGGTGCCCCGGACGCTTACCCGCCCCACCGGCTCAACATGCTCCTGCTGATGTTCGACGACACGCTGACCGGCGAGCGGAGGTGCCCGGACTGGGAGCGGCAGGCCCTGGACTACATCGGCATGATGCGCGCCGCCGTCGCCACAGACCCCACCCATCCGCGCGCCACCGCGATCGTCGGTGAGCTGAGCATCCGCAGCGTCGAGTTCCAGCGGCTGTGGGCCCGGCACGACGTACGCGCGTCGGTCAGCGGCACCAAGACCTTCCGGGCTCCCGAGGTCGGTGACATCGTCCTGGACTGGGACACCTATCCGCTGCCCGGCAACCCCGGCCCGGTCATGCTGGTCTTCACCGCCGAGCCGGGCAGCGCTGACGCGGACCGGCTGCAACTCCTGGCGTCATTGCACGCGACCCGCTCGGCGCTCACCGGCAACTCCTCCCAGTAATGCTTTGCTGCGACTCCCAACAGAATGATCAGCCGCCCTGGACCAGTCGAGCCTGTCGGCGCAGTGCAACGCGGCCAGCAGGAACCGGCGCAGTCATTCCCACATGTCGGCGTGATGCCAGCCGCGCAGCCGCCGCCGGCAGGTCATTCCCGAGCCCAAGCCGGGTTCCCGGGGCAGGAACTCCCACGGGATCGCGGTGTGGAGCACGAACAGGATGCCACGGGGCTTTGCGTCATCCAGCCGCGTGCGACCGGGGTGGCGCTGCCGTCGCTCCGCCTTCGGCACAGCGGCTCGATCCGTTCCCCCAAGCCGTCTGAGACGATCCACGGAGGCTGCTCACCCTTCCTCACGTGCAGATCAACCACCGTCCAGGGGGACGGATACGGCCGTAGTCGTTTTGCCGGGAGCCGTTGGTGGCGATGTTTCACGTGAAACAGTGGCCGTCCATAGGCGCTCCACCCCGGTGACCGGCTCTCCGGAGAAAGCCGTGGATTGCTCCGTGGGGTCAGCTCGTGGGCGGTGTTTCACGTGAAACATCACCGCCCGCGCGGCCTGACGTTCATTCGGCTGTATCGGTGATCGTACGGCCGGACGGCGGTGGCCGGCCGTACGGTCGAGAGAGTCGGCCGACCCGTACCGTCGGGGCCAGCCGGTCGGCCTTGCGGCCCGGAAAAGTCGGTGCGGGCGGCGACCACCGCGGGCAGCGACCGTCGCGGGGCCACGGGCGTCGCGGGCAGCGGCCGCCCCGGGTCACGAGCGTCGCGGGTCGCGACTGCCACGGGCCGCGACCGTCGCGGGTTGCGGGCGACGCGAACCGCGACCGTCACGGGCCGCGGTTGGCGCGCACCGCGACTGTTCACGGATCGCGGTCGACGTGGCCCGGGACCCGTGGCCCGGGACCCGTAGCCGGTCAGGCGTCGGCAGCCGCCCGTACGGTGAGCCGGATGTCGGCGAGGAAGGCGTCGATGTGCTCAGCCGTGGTGTCGAACGAGGTGACCCACCGGACCACGTGCTCCTCGGCGTTCCAGACGTGGAAGGGATGCCGCTGCTGGAGTTCGGTGATCACCTTCTCCGGAAGTGCCGGGAAGACGGAGTTGGACTGGACGGGGTAGCGGAGCGAGACCCCGGGAAGCCCGGTGACGCCCTCCGCCAGCCGGCGGGCCATCGCGTTGGCCTGGGCGGCGTTCTCGCGCCAGAGCTCACCGGCGAGGAGCGTGGCCAGCTGGACGGAGACGAAACGCATCTTGGAAGCGAGCTGCATCGCCTGCTTGCGGAGGAACAACGCGGAGGCGTCCAGCTCGGGGTTGAGGATGACGATCGCCTCGGCTCCCATGGCGCCGTTCTTGGTGCCGCCGAAGCTGAGGACGTCCACCCCCGCGTCCGTTGTGAGGGCGCGCAGCGAGCAGCCGAGCCCGGCCGCGGCGTTGGCCAGCCGCGCCCCGTCCATGTGCAGGAGGAGACCGCGGGAGTGGGCGAACTCCGCGAGCTCGGCGACCTCGTCGGCGGTGTAGCAGGTGCCGCACTCGGTCGCCTGGGAGATGGATACGACGCGGGGCTGTGAATGCTGGATTCTGCCCAGCGCCGAGAGCTGTCCCCGGACGTCCTCCGCCGAGATCTTGCCGTCCTCTGTGGCAAGGGGGACCAGCTTCGTGCCGAGAAGGCGTTCGGGAGCGCCGCACTCGCTGGTGTTGATGTGCGCGCTGACGGGACAGAGCACCGCGTCGTAGGGCCGCAGGAGGAGACTCAGGCCGACGACGTTGGCTCCGGTGCCGTTGAACACGGGGTAGACGGTCGCCCGGTCGCCGAACTCGGCGCGGAAGGCGTCCTCCATCTCCCGGGTCCAGCGGTCCCCGCCGTACGCGGGGGCGTCTCCGGTGTTCGCCTCGGTGATGGCGGCCATGACCGCCGGGTGGACGCCCGCGTGGTTGTCGCTGGCGAAGCTCTTCGGGAAGGGGGTGGAAGTCAGCACGGGGACCACCCTAGAACCTGCTTCGTGGGTCTTCCCCGAGGCGGGAGTCCACGGAACGGAACTCGGCGCGGGTGGCCCGGGGCGACGGCGCCGCACCGCTCGTAAGGTGGCGCGGCGTCAGTGCGGGCGCGAGGCCGGATGAGTCCGGCCTCGCGCCCGCACGCCGGCCCGGCGGGTCGGGTGAGGCCAGGTGCGTCGCGGGAGGGTCAGGCCGTGCCGCGGGCGGCGGCCTGCTCCAGCAGCACCCGGCATACGGTGCCGAGGTCGTCTCCGGCCGCCTCGACGGCCATCGGTAGGAGGGACGTCTCGGTCATGCCTGGGGCGACGTTGACCTCCAGGAAGTGCGGCAGACCGGAAGGGTCGACGATGAGGTCCGTACGGGAGATGTCCCGCAGTCCCAGGGCGGTGTGCGCGGTCACCGCCATCTCGGCGCAGGCCGCGGCGACCTCGGGGGACAGCCGGGCGGGCGCGAAGAACTCGGTGTGGCCCGCGGTGTAACGGGCCGCGTAGTCGTACACCCCTCCGTCCGGGACGATCTCCACGGGCGGCAGGGCCATCGGACCCTCCCCGAGGTCGAGCACGGAGACCGCCACCTCGACGCCCTCGACGAACTGCTCGATCAGCGCGGTGTCGCCGTAGGCGAAGCAGCCGACCATCGCGGAGGGCAGCTCCTCCGCCGTGCGGACGACCGACGCGCCGAGCGCCGAACCGCCCTGGGACGGCTTGACGAACAGCGGCAGGCCCAGCCGCTCGACGATCCGGGACAGCACCTTGGACGCGCCGAGGTCGTGGAAGGTCTCCTTCGGCAGGGTCACCGACTCGGGGGTGCGGAGGCCGACGGAACGCACGACCGCCTTGGCGGTGGGCTTGTCGTAGGCCACCCGGCAGGCGTCGGGTCCGGCGCCCACGTACGGGACGGAGAGGAGCTCCAGAACCGAGCGGATGGCGCCGTCCTCACCGGACCCGCCGTGCAGCGTGACGAAGGCCGCGTCGGGCGGGTCGGCGAGGACGGTGGGCACGAGGGAGGCGTCGGTGTCGCGGATCTCCACCGGGACCCCCGCCGCGCGCAGCACCTCGCTCACCCGGCGGCCGGAGCGCAGGGACACCTCACGCTCGTAGGACAGCCCGCCCGACAGCACGAGGACGTGGCCCAGATCACTCACCCGAAACACCTCTCTTTTTCCCACCCCTGCCGCGTCCCGGGTCCGCTCCCGTCACGGCCGGGCCGTCCGCCGTGCGACGGCGGCGGAAGTCACCGTACGGCACCGCGCCGGTCCGTGCTCGCCCGGCCCGCGGGGGGACGGGCTGGGCGAGGACTCCGCGGGACGGTGAGAAGCGGTTCGGGTCCTGCTCCGCGGATCACCCCGCCGGCCGTGTCCGCCCGAGCGAAGATCCACAAAGCAGAATCTAGGCGATGTCGGGGCCGGGGGTGTCCACCCCGACGTGGTCCGGCGCGGCGCCCGGACCGAACGTGTCACGCAACTGGAGCTCCTGCTCGATCACCCCGGCCAGGCGGCGGACGCCCTCGCGGATGCGGTCCGGCTCGGGGTAACAGAAGGACAGGCGCATGTTCCTGGCGCCGCCGCCGTCGGTGTAGAAGCCGGTGCCGGGGACGAAGGCCACCCGCTCGGCGACCGCGCGCGGCAGCAGGGCCTTGGAATCGAGGCCTTCGGGAAGCGTGGCCCAGACGAAGAACCCGCCCTGGGGACGGGTCCATGTCATGCCGGCCGGCATCAGGGCGTCCAGCGAGGCGAGCATGGCGTCGCGGCGCTCGCGGTACAGCTCCCGGAAGGTCTTGATCTGCTCGCGCCACGGCTGCACGGAGAGGTACTCGCCGACCGCGAGCTGGGTGAAGGTGGAGTGCGAGAGCACCGCCGACTCCATCGCCAGCACCAGCTTGTCGCGGATGGCGTGCGGGGCGAGCGCCCAGCCGACCCGGAAACCCGGGGCCAGCGTCTTGGAGAAGGAGCCGAGGTAGACCACGCCGTCGGCGTTGTCGGCGCGCAGCGTCCGCATGGGCTCGCCGTCGAAGCCGAGCAGGCCGTACGGGTTGTCCTCGACGATCAGGATGCCGGCGCGCTGGCAGATCTCCAGGACCTGCTGCCGACGGACCGCGTTGAGGGTCACCCCGGCCGGGTTCTGGAAGGTGGGGATCGTGTAGAGGAACTTGATCGGCGCGCCCGCCGTCCGCAGCGCGTAGATGGTCTGGGCGAGCGACTCGGGGACGATCCCCTCGTCGTCCATGGCGACGTGGACGACCTTGGCCTGGTACGCGGAGAAGGTGCCGAGCGCGCCGACGTAGGACGGCCCCTCGGCCAGCACGACGTCGCCCGGGTCGATGAAGATGCGGGTGATCAGGTCGAGGGCCTGCTGGGAGCCGACGGTCACCACGACGTCGTCGGCGCCCGCCTCGATGCCCTCAAGGCGCATGACGTCGCAGATCTGCTCACGCAGGTGCGGGTCGCCCTGGCCGGAGCCGTACTGCAGCGCGACCGGGCCGCGGCGGGAGACGAGGTCGGCGACGAGCTCCCCCACCACGTCGAGGGGCAGCGCGGTGACGTACGGCATGCCGCCGGCCAGCGAGACCACCTCGGGCCGCGACGCGACGGCGAAGAGTGCCCGGATCTCGGAGGCGACCATCCCGGTTGCCCGTGCGGCGTACCGGTCGACGTAGGCGTCGATCCGCGAACCCTGGGGCGCGACGGTCCGACCGTGATCAGAATCGTGGGGCACGGTCCACCTCCTAGCTCATGTGGAGCACGCGAGTGCTCATGCCAGAGAAACCAGCGTACGTCAGTGAATGATGTCGTCTGCGTGGGGGGATACGACAGTCTGAAACGCGGACCCCCACTGGGCTACGATGCCAGCTGGGGACGCCGTTTTCGCGGGGTTTTCGTCATGGCTCGCACTCGTCTCGCCAGGATTGGGGCCAACAGGTGTCGCGTCGGCTGGCCAACGTCACTCTCGACAATCTCGACGACCTGCCGCACCGGTGCCGCCGGTGCGTGTTCTGGGAGCTGGATCCCATGAGCGGCAACCGCGCCGTCGAGGCGGGGGACCCGGCGCTGGAGAAGGAGGCGTGGATCTCCTCCACCCTCCTGGAGTGGGGGAGCTGCGGGAAGATCGTCTACGTGGACGGCGTGCCCGCCGGGTTCGTGCTCTATGCGCCCCCGCACCACGTGCCCCGTTCGGTCGCCTTCCCGACCTCGCCGGTCAGCGCCGACGCCGTGCTGCTGATGACCGCGCACATCATCCCGGAGTTCTCCGGGGGCGGTCTGGGCCGGATGCTGGTCCAGGGCGTCGCCAAGGACCTGACCCGGCGCGGGGTGCGGGCGATCGAGGCGTTCGGCGACCTGAAGTGGGAGCAGCCGGGGGCGTGCGTGATGCCTGCCGACTACCTGCTCTCGGTGGGTTTCAAGACCGTCCGGCCGCACCTGCGCTTCCCCCGGCTCCGCCTGGAGCTGAAGACCGCCGTGTCGTGGCGTGAGGACGTCGAGGTGGCCCTGGAGCGGCTGCTGGGTTCCATGAGCCCGGAGAGGGCGCTGCGGCCGGTCTGAGGCGGCCTCAGTCGCCTTCCGTCCCGCGCGGCCGTACGCGGCGGGACGCCCGGCGCTCGACAGCCCAGCCCGGCGCTCGACGGCCCAGCCTGGTGGGCGCGACCGGCGCGACTCCGCGGCACGCCGTCGCGGCCGTCCGCCACGCATGCGGAAGCCCCCCGCCGTGGGTGGCAGGGGGCTTTCGCGGGTGGGTGTGCCGCTCGGAAGCGGTGGTACGGCCCGCACGCCGTGGGGTGCGCCGTGCCGCAGGGGGCCTTCTCCGGCCCGTCCGTCCGGCCCCGCCGGAGCGGGACCGTGCGGGCGGTCCTAGATGATGCCCTCGAGCTCGCGGAGCAGCATGGCCTTCGGCTTGGCGCCGATGATCTGCTTCACGACCTCTCCACCCTTGTAGACGTTCAGGGTCGGAATCTGGAGTACACCGTACTTGCCGGCGGTCGCCGGGTTCTCGTCGACGTTCAGCTTGACGACGGTCAGCTTGTCGGCCTGCTCGCCGGCGATCTCCTCCAGGATCGGGGCGACCTGGCGGCACGGGCCGCACCACTCGGCCCAGAAGTCGACGATGACGGGCTTGTCGTTCTTCAGGACGTCGGCGTCGAAGCTGGCGTCGGTCACGCTCTTGATGGCGCCCAAGGTCTTGCTCCCTCTTCGTGTATCGGTGTGTCCGGGTGTGTCGGTCGGGTCAGCTCTCGTGGTCGGCCAGCCAGCGCTCGGCGTCGAGCGCGGCGGCGCAGCCGGTGCCGGCGGCGGTGATCGCCTGCCGGTAGGTGTGGTCGACGACGTCACCGGCGGCGAACACCCCGTCGACGTTCGTGCGGGTCGAGGGGGCGTCGACCTTGATGTACCCCTCCTCGTCGAGCTCGACCTGGCCCTTGAGGAGCTCGGTGCGCGGGTCGTGCCCGATCGCGATGAACAGGCCGGTGGCCGCCAGCTCGCTCTCCTCACCCGTCTTGACGTTGCGCAGCCGGAGCCCGGAGACCTTGGTGTCGCCGAGGACGTCGACCACCTCGCTGTCCCAGACGAAGCGGATCTTGTCGTTGGCGAACGCCCGGTCCTGCATGATCTTGCTGGCGCGCAGCTCGGCGCGGCGGTGCACGACGGTCACCGACCTGGCGAACCGGGTCAGGAAGGTCGCCTCCTCCATGGCGGTGTCGCCGCCGCCGACGACCACGATGTCCTGGTCGCGGAAGAAGAAGCCGTCACAGGTGGCGCACCAGGAGACGCCGTGGCCGGACAGGCGCTTCTCGTTGGGCACGCCCAGCTCACGGTAGCCGGAGCCGGTGGCCAGGATGACGGTCCTGGCGTGGTACGTGTCGGTGGCGGTCCTGACGACCTTGGGGTCGGCCTGCAGGTCGACCTCGACCACGTCGTCGGCGATCAGCTCGGCGCCGAACCTCTCCGCCTGCTTGCGGAGGTTGTCCATCAGGTCCGGCCCCATGATGCCGTCGGGGAAGCCGGGGAAGTTCTCCACCTCGGTGGTGTTCATCAGCGCGCCACCGGCCGTGACCGAGCCCTCGAAGACGAGGGGCTTCAGATCGGCGCGTGCCGAGTACACGGCCGACGTGTAACCGGCGGGACCCGAGCCGATGATGATCACATTCCGGACGTCCATCACTGCGGTGACCTTTCCCGTCGTCGTTGCCAGTGGCGTCAACAGATACTAGGCGCCGGTGATTCCCTCACCCGAAACGGCGCGTCCACCTGCGCGAAGACGGGCGGGGCCCGGCACGGATGACTCCGTGCCGGGCCCCGATGTCCTCGCGGATCGTCGTCCCCGCGGACCTACTTCCACCGGGCGAAGGCCGGCTTGCGCACGTTCTCGCACTGCGGGCCCACGACGTGGACGCGCACGGTGTTCTTCGCCTTGTTCTGCCAGAAGACCATGATGTTGGCCTCCTGCCCGTTGTAGAAGCCCTGGTCCACCGCGAACGGGAATCTCCCGATCTTCTTGGAGACCTGCTGCACACACTGGTCGATCTTGGACGCGTCGGTCGCCTGGGCGGCGTCCACGATCTGCGCCGGACCGATGTACTCCAGCAGCGAGCCGCTGAGCTCCTGCTCGGTGTAGTTCCAGTTGCTGTCGGTCAGCTGGTAGGCGGGCTCGCTGGCCGACGGAGAAAGGGCGATCGGGTCGTTCTGACCCGGTCCGGAGGCGGCGAACATGTTGCTCGACACCACGGTCGCGCCGATCACCGCCGCGGCCGCCATGCCCGCCACCGCGGGAAGGGCCCACCGGCGCCGCGCGGCTCCGGAACCACGGCGCCGCCTGACCGGCGCCGGGACCACGGTGCCGTCGTCGCCGACGACTCCGAGGCGGGCGGCCGGCACGGCGGGCTCGCCGTCGAAACCGTCGAAACCACGGTCGCGGTCGTCGCCGGCGACCTCCGGCCGCACGGCGGGGGCGTCGCCTTCCCCACCTGTTCCCGGCCGCGTGACAGGGACCACGGTGCCGTCGTCGCCGACGATCCCGAGGCGCGTCACCGGCTCGGGGGAGGACGTCGTCTCCCACGGCGCGCCGCGCATTATGTCGTCCCAGGCCGGTGCCTCCACCAGGCCTACTCCACCTCCACGGAAGCTCTCGGCCTCAGCGGCCAGCGCACGGTCGATCCTGAGGGCGACACCCATCGGCATGGCCGGGGTGGGCGTCGCGGCAAGCACCTCACGGACCGCTGCGAGGTCGGCGAGGCTTTCGCCACAGGGATCGCAGATCGCGAGATGCTCGCGTACCTGCAGAGCCGTGGCGGCGTCGAGAAGACCCTCGGCCAATTCGGCCAGGGTCTCCAGGTCGTAGTGCGTGTCACCCGTCACGAAGTTCTGCTCCCTTCGCGGATGAGACGCGAGTGAGGTCTGATCGGTTCCGTAGGTGAGAAAGAATCGGGGCCAGTTTCGCCCGGCCGCGGGCGCATCTGCTCTTCACGGTGCCGCTCGGCACCCCGAGGACCTGGGCCGCGTCCTCGACGGAGTAGCCCATCATGTCCACGAGCACCAACGCGGCGCGCTGGTCGGCGGGCAGCAGCCGGAGCGCGGACGAGACCTCCATGGAGACCTCGCGCTCGGCCGTCTGGTCCTGCACGGGGGTGTCGCGCTCCGCGGCCTCGACGAGCTCGTCGTCGGCGACCGGGCGGACGGACTTCCTGCGCATGCGGTCCAGGCACGCGTTCACCACGATGCGGTGCAGCCACGTGGTGACGGCCGCCTCGCCGCGGAAGCTGTCGGCCTTGCGGTAGGCGGAGACGAACGCGTCCTGTACGGCGTCGGCCGCCTCGTCGGGGTCACCCAGCGTGCGCAGGGCGACCGCCCACATGCGGTCTCGGTGACGCTTGACTATTTCACTGAAAGCGTGCGGATCCCCGGCGATGTGCCGGGTCAGCAGATCGGCGTCGGACACGGCTGGCCGCGCCATCTGCTCCGCCGCTGGCGGGGTCTCTGGTGGGAGGTTCACAAGGAAAGTCCTGCTGCCGGTCCGGGGAGAATCACCACTACGGGATAGATGGTGCCACGAAATCTCTGATGATCGGCAAGAAGCAGGGTAAAAGCGTCTGAATCCGTACAGCTCTCACTTGGTGGCGAGGATCTTCACATCTATGATCGTTCCTCGGTACTTCCCCTGGAAGGTCGGCATCCTGGTGAACCAGACGCACACGTAGCGGCCCTTCTGCGGGGAGTCGGCGCTGAAGGTCTTCTTGCCCCCGAGGTCGGTGAACTTGTGGACCGGCTTCAGGGAGTCGAGGTCGGCGGACGGGCCGACCCGCAGCTCGGCCGTGCCGCCGGAGCCCGCCCCGAAGTCGACCGTGACCTGCTTGACCGGCACGCTCTCACCGAGGTCGAGCAGCAGCCCGGTTCCCTTCTTCAGGTTGCCGAAGTCGGCCGAGTCGTAGGACGCCGAGTGCCAGTCGGTGGAGGGCTTGCCGTCGATCGCGCCCGGCGCCAGCTCGTCACGCTCGTAGCCGTTGTCGTCGCCCTGCGGGTCGAAGCCGTCGGCGTTCTGGACCTTGACCTCGCGGGTGGCCGTGGCCGGCGTGGGCGTGGGCGTGGCGGTCGGGGCGGCCGTGGGCGGCCCGGAGGCGCCGATGCTGCGGCCCAGCGTCCAGGCGACCAGCCCGACGGCCACCATCACCAGCAGCACGACGAGGGTCATGGCGACCTTGTTGACCGTCCCGCCGCCCGCCGGACGCGGCTGCTGGTAGGGCTGCTGGTACGACTGCTGGTACGGCGGCCGGGTGACGGGAGCGCCGGGCCCGGCCGACGCCTGCGTCGTGGCGGGAGGCGCCTCGGAGCGCGAGGCCGTCACCGGCGGCAGGGCCGTCGAGGGCAGCGGCATGGGCATGGGCGTGGGCCTCGGCACCGAGCTGAGCGCCTCGGCGAACTCCGCCGGCGTGGTCAGCGGGGTGAGCCCCTTGCGGCTCGCCGGCAGCAGCGCCCGGCAGGTGATGGTGTCGAGATAGCCCGGGACCCCGGCGGTGACCTGCCGCGGCGTGCAGTAGTGGCCGTCGTCCACGGGGGCGGCCGGCAGCCCGCCCTCCTGCTCCTCGCCCGGCCAGTGACCGGTCAGTCCGGCGTACAGCAGGCGGCCGAGGCCCTCGGCGTCGGCGCGGGCCGGGTCGTCGCTGGCGACCTCCGCCAGGGCGGCGTCGATCCCCACGCCGAGCAGCTTGACCGTGTTGCCGGAGGTCCACACCAGGTGGTCGGGGGTCAGGCACAGGTGCGCGATGTCCGCCTCGTGCGAGTGGGCCAGCGCCTCGGCGGCCTCGGCGACCAGCGCGGCGGCCCGCTCGGCCTCCAGCGACCCGGAGGCGACCATGTCGCCGAAGGTCTCGCCACTCACCCACTCGCTGACGACGTAGGAGCGCCCGTCGTCCTCGGTGGCGTCGAACACCTGGGTCAGGCGCGGGTCGGTCAGCCGGCTCGCCGCGCGGGCGGCGGTGACGACCTCGTTGAGACGTGGGAAGTCGGGGTCGAAGGTGTGGACCGCGACGGGGCGGGCGAGCACCTCGTCGATCGCCTTCCACAGGGTGGCCCCGCCTGACTCGTGGACCCGGTCCTCGAGCCGGAAACGGTCGGCCAGCTTCGTGCCCGGCTCGACGGCGGCGGAGCTCATGAGGTCTCCGCTACTGGAGACGCGACACCGTCAACCTCGACGGCCGACACGTCAAGACACATCACAATATGCCGGGTGGATCCGCCCACGCCCTCCTGCTTCCATTAGCCGCATGTCGTCACACGCGTCGCACCATGGTAGTCCCGCGCCGGTTCCGCCCGTCTTCCGCTTGTCAGACGCTTGGGACAAGTCTTGGGGTTACCGGCCTACCCGTCCTGCCACCATTCCAACGATCGAGCCGACCTCCGGGATGCGCATCCGGTGCGCGAAGGCCAGATAGAGCACCATACCGAGACCTCCGCCCGCGGCGAGCATGATGGCCGCGTTGAAGGGGGTCAGGTCGGCGAGTCCCCGGGTGATCCACAGCACGCCGAGCGCGAGCGCCGCGGCCGGCAGGGCCGCGAGGTACATCCGGGACAGCCCGGCGGCCACCACGCGCCCGTTCAGCCCGCCCGCGCGGCGGGCGGCCATCCGCCAGGCCACCGCGGTGCCTACGACGTAGGAGACGGTGAGTGCGAACGCCAGGCCCATGACGACGTACTCGGGGGGCAGGACGGCGGCGGCGAGGAAGCTGAGCGCGATGCTCACCGCCGTGTTGCCCGCCCCGATGAGGACCGGGGTCCTCGTGTCGCCGAAGGCGTAGAACACGCGCAGCAGGAGCTGGAAGAGCGAGAACGGCACCAGCGCCAGCCCGAAGACCTGCAGCACGCTGCCGATGTACAGGGCGTTGGCGGGGTCGTTGTTGCCCCAGGAGTAGATCAGCACGGTCACGGCCGGGCCCAGCACCATCAGCAGCACCCCGGCGGGCACGAGCAGCGACGCCACCAGCCGAACGCCCGAGGCGAACTCGTCGCGGACCGAGGTCAGGTCGCCCTCGGCGACCGACCGGCTCATCCGGGGCAGCATCGCGGTGATCACCGAGACCGCGATGATCCCGTAGGGGAGCTGGAAGAGCTGGAACGCCTGGGAGTAGGCGGTGTTGCCCGCGCCCGGCGCCCGGTCACCGGCCGCCGAGGCGATGTTGGTCGTGACCAGGAAGCCGAGCTGGGTGATGGTCACGTACAGGAAGGTCCAGGAGCCGGCCTTGGCCATCTCGCCCAGCCCGGCCTGACGCAGGTCGAACCGGGGCGTGAGGCGGAAGCCCGCCCGGTGCAGCGAGACCATCAGCACCAGGCACTGGGCCACGATCCCGAGGGTGGTGCCGAGGCCCAGGACGGTGAGGTCGGAGCCGCTCACCGCGGTGACGTCCGCGCCCGCCCGCCCCGCCTTCACGTAGTACAGGGCCAGGACGGCGATCATCACGATGTTGTTCAGCACCGGGGCCCACATCGGGGCGGCGAACCGGTCCCGGGTGTTGAGGATCGCCCCGGCGAGCGCCCCGACGCCGACGAAGGCGACCTGCGGCAGGAGGTAGCGGGCCAGCGTGACCGTCACCTCGACCCGCTCGGGACCCCAGTCGTGGGTGTAGAGGCCGATCAGCGGCCGGGCGAGCAGCACCGCGATGACGGTCAGCACCAGCAGTCCGAGCACGCCCGCGGTCATCAGCCGCTGCTCGTAGGCCCGGCCGCCGTCCGGGTCGGTCTTCTGGCGCCGCACGATCGACGGCACCACGACGCTGCTCAGCACCCCGCCGAGGAGGTAGTCGAACAGGATGAACGGGATCATGTTGGCGACGGTGTAGGCGTCGCCCATCTGCGCGCTGCCCAGCGCGGCCACCAGCACCGCCGAGCGGACGAACCCGGTGACGCGGGAGACCATCGTGCCCGCCGCCATGATCGCGCTCGCGCGCAGGACCCTGCTCATGGGCTTCCTTCCACTGGGGGACCCGGCCTTTCAGGACTCGGTGCCCGCGGGGGCGCCGGCCGGCCGTGGCGGAGCCGTCGGGGCCGCCTGGGACGCCCGGGACGCCGCGCCGCGGCGGGCTCCGCGGCGCCGCAGCACGCGCATGACCACGGCCGCCAGCATCACCGCCAGGGCCGCGCCGACGATGAACAGCGCGATGCCGGTGTAGCCGGTGGTCCGCACGGTCAGCTTCGCGGGCTTGCCGTACTTGTGGCCGTCCCTGGTGACGAGCTGGACCGTCACGGTCGTCTGGCCGCCGATGGCGGTCGCCCGCATCGGGACCCGGATCGTGCGGTTCTGGCCCCCCGCGATGACGATGGGGGAGTCCTCGCTCTCGTACGGGTCGATCTCCAGCAGCTTCGGCTTGTCGGACGTCACCCGCAGCTGCACCGCGATCTCGCTGCCCAGCCCCGTCAGGTCGTTGCGGACGCTGATCGGCACGTTGCCGTCGGAGCCCGCCAGGGTGCGGAACTGCGGCTGGTCGCTGCCGCTGATGGAGACCTTGGCGATCCGCCCGTCGACGGCGGCGGCGACCTGCCTGACGTAGGGGGTGGCGTCCTCGGTCCGGCCGCGCCAGGCGGAGGAGGCCAGCCGCAGCAGCGCCGGCTCGAAGATGTCGAGGTCCTGCGCGGTGGTGACGCCGGTCGTCAGGTCGGCGCGGGAGTTCACCCGCTTGACGCTCGACATGTACGGCTTGCCGAGCTCGGCCCGCCGGTCCTGCTCGGTGTAGGTGAGGCCGGCCCGCGGCGTGGCCGGCGACTTGGGCCGCTTGAGCGCGTCGAGCGTGACCGGGGAGAGCCAGGGCAGCGTGGCGGTCGCCTTGACGAGCCCGGTGACGTAGCCGGGGTCCGGGTGCCAGCGGCGCGGCGGGACCGCGATGACGGTCTTCGCGGCGGTCTTCGGGGCCCCGGCCGTCCCGGTGGCGGTGGTGTCGGGGGCGGCCTGCTCGGCGCCGATCATCGCGGTCTCGGCGACGAACCGCTGCCGGCTCAGCGCCGCGGCCCCGGGGGCCGAGGTGTCGGCGCCGAGGACGTCGCTCAGCGCCGGGTCGGCGACCAGCGCGGTGACCGGGCCGTCCACGCTCTCCAGACGGGCGAAGGCGTCGGGGGTCGTGCCGCCGGTGGTGGCCGGGACCTCGGGCGGCACGGTGGAGGGCTGGTCGGCCGCGGGCGGCAGGTTGCGCTGGTCGAGCAGCACGGTGTCGACGCCGGCGTCGGCCAGCGCGTCCAGCCCGTCGTAGTCGACCACGCCGTTGACCGGCCAGTTGACGTAGTCGATGACGTCGCGGCCGAGGGTCTCCCGGCCGATGCGGGCCGCCGCCTCGATGCCGCTGCGCGTCGCGTCGTCCACGCCGTTGTGGGTCAGGGCCGTCACGTCGGGGTCGGCGTAGGGGGTGGCGATCACGGGCGGCCTGGCGAGGGCGGCGCGGAGGTCGCGCAGCCACCGGCCGGCCTCGGCGCTGGCCGGCCGCTTCACGACCGTGTCCTTGGTCTTGACCGTGTGCGTCCTCGCCATCGCCTGGGCGTCGTCGAGCAGGGCGGGGTCGACTACCCAGGTGAGCCCCTTGGCGGAGGTGTTGTCCTGGGCGATCTTCAGCAGGTCGCCCAGCCGCTGCCCGGACGCCATGTACTTGGCCAGGGTGTCGTCGACGAAGGTGGCGTCGTCGGCCCGGCGCGGCTGGTCGATGACCGGCAGGACCATGGCGATCTTCGTGCGGGGGACCGTGACGTCCTTGGGGAGGTAGGTCAGCACGGTGCGCTGGACGGCGACCTGCTGGCCGAAGCCGTCCAGCACCTCCAGCAGGATCGGGTAGACCCCGAACCGGTTGATGCCGAGCTGCTGCGGGGTGACCGTGAACTCCCAGGGCGCCTTGGCCGAGGGGGCGACCGTGGGCTCCAGGTACCGGTCGTGGTAGGAGTAGGGCTGCGCGCCCTCGCCCCCGAGGTAGGTCGCGAGGTCGGCACGGCGGGTGAACGGCTGCGACGAGTGACGCAGCCGGATCCGCAGGCCGTTGCGGGCCTCGCCGGTGTTGGCGAAGAAACCGGAGATCCTGATCTCCGCCGTCGGGTCGCGCGGCACGTCGGGGGTGATCGACTCCACCACGAGCTGCGGCTCCTGGCGTCCCTGGCGGGCGGCCGCCGGACGGGCGCCCACCCCTGCCTCGCGGGCCTCCGCCATGGCCGTCCGGGCGTTCGCCGTTCCGGGGCGGGCCTCCGCGGTCGTCCGGGCGTCCGCCGTACCAGGAAGGACCACGACGGCGGAGGAGAGCATCGTGGTGGTCATCATGGCGAGCAACGCGGCCTTGCGGATCACGTGCGGGCCTGGGTCGGAGTACGGCGCACGCCCGTAATGCTATGGCCTATCCGGCGAGCGGGAAGGTCGCGGGCTCTCTCCGTGACCGGGACTGGACCAGGCCGATGGTCTTCCCTGGGACAAGGGCGAGCAGGTGATCGGCCCTGATCCGCAGGGCCGTACGGCGCTCTCCGGTGGGAGTGTGGACGACCCGCTCGGTCCCGGACAACCGCTCGTCCACCAGGACGGGAAGGGTCTCCGGGAGCAGCAGCGGGCACACCAGCCCGGCGGCGTAGTCGGTGACGGAGTTCACAGTGAAATCCGTCGCCGGGCGGACCCGGCGGGCCCCCACGATGCCGCCGACGACGCCGGAGGCCGGCGGGGTGCCCACGGCGGAGACGACCGCCACCGGCTCGCGGCCGATGCGGGTCGTGACCTCGAAGACGGTGACCTCCACGCAGGTCTCCGGGCTCACCGACAGCAGGTCCGGAAGTTCCCGGACGGACGTCATCGCCCGGGGAAGGCGTACGATCTCATGGTGGACCTGGTGTGCGAGGAGCCAGCGGTGGATCGCGAGGGCGTCCTTCATGTGTGTGCTCCTTGCCTCGACTGTCTCGACGCACGGCCCCCGACGGTCTCTTACCGACCGTAACCTGGTGATCGCTTCAGGTGTATCCCCGCAGGGAACATGTTCCGTAACCGAAGGACCTACCCGGCTTGTCCCTTTCAAATCTGACCGAGAGCCAGCGGAGCGGCGTGACCGCGTTGTTCCGGAAGATCGCCCCCGTGGCCGACGAACTCGGCGAGCTCTTCGCGGCCGAGGGACACCAGATCGCCCTCGTGGGCGGCTCCGTCCGCGACGTCTTCCTGGACAGGATCGGCAACGACCTCGACTTCACCACGGACGCGCGCCCGGAGACGGTCCTGGCGCTGGTGCGCGACTGGGCCGACTCCGTCTGGACGGTCGGCATCGACTTCGGCACCGTGGGCGTGCGCAAGAACGGCTGGCTGCTGGAGATCACGACCTATCGCAGCGAGTCCTACGACCCCGCCTCCCGCAAGCCCGAGGTGTCCTACGGCGACACGCTGGAGGGTGATCTCGCCCGCCGGGACTTCGCGATCAACGCGATGGCGCTGCGGCTGCCCTCCCGGGAGTTCGTCGATCCGTACGGCGGCCTGGACGACCTGCACGCCCGGGTGCTGCGCACCCCGGGGCCGCCCGAGCGGTCCTTCGACGACGACCCGCTGCGGATGCTGCGGGCCGCCCGGTTCGCCAGCCAGCTCGGCTTCACCGTGGACGACGCGGCGCTCGCCGCGATGCGCGAGATGGCCGGGCGCATCGACATCGTCTCCGCCGAGCGGATCCGCGAGGAGCTCAACAAGCTGATCTGCGGCGACGACCCCCGCCGCGGCCTGGCGATCCTGGTCGACACGGGGCTCGCCGAGCACGTCCTGCCCGAGCTGCCCCGGCTCCGCCTGGAGATCGACGAGCACCACCGGCACAAGGACGTCTACGATCACACGCTGATCGTGCTGGAGCAGGCGATCGACCTGGAGGAGGACGGTCCCGACCGGATCCTGCGCTGGGCCGCGCTGCTGCACGACGTGGGCAAGCCCAAGACCCGCCGCCACGAGCCGGGCGGCCGGGTCTCCTTCCACCACCACGAGGTGGTGGGCGCCCAGCTCGCCAAGCGGCGGATGACCGAGCTGAAGTTCCCCAAGGACGTGGTGGCCGACGTGTCCCGCCTGGTGGAGCTGCACCTGCGCTTCCACGGTTACGGCACCGGCGAGTGGACCGACTCGGCCGTGCGCCGCTACGTCCGCGACGCCGGGCACCTGCTCGACCGCCTGCACAAGCTGACCCGCGCCGACTGCACCACCCGCAACCGCCGCAAGGCCCAGGCCCTGTCGCGGACCTACGACCAGTTGGAGGAGCGCATCGCCCGGCTGGCCGAGGAGGAGGAGCTCGGCAAGATCCGCCCGGAGCTCGACGGCAACGAGATCCAGTCCGTCCTCGGCGTCCCCCCGGGCCCGGTCGTCGGCCGCGCGTACAGGTTCCTCCTGGAGATGCGGCTGGAGTCGGGCGTGGTGGGCAGGGAGGCCGCCACCGAGGCCCTGCTCGCGTGGGCCCGGGAGAACGGGCTGACGCCCCCCGCGGAGTGACCGGTCCCGCCCGCCGCCCCGCGACCGGCGGGACCGGTTCCCCCGCCGTACGGCGGGCCGCCCGGGGTGGATCACACCGGCGGCGGCTCCCCGGGACCGGCCGCGACGGGCGGCCCCGGGGGGTCACGACGGCGACGACGACGGCAGCGGCTCGCGCGGGCGGTCCGGCGCGACGACCCGGTAGACCAGCGCGCCCGCCAGGTACCCGGCGCAGATGACCGAGAGCACGACCAGCGACTTCCCGTTGGGCGGCAGCATCACCGCGGCCAGGGCGGCGGCGAGCACGTACGTGCCGTTGAAGAGCATGTCGTAGATCGAGAACGCCCGTCCGAGGTAGAGGTCCTCGACGTCGCGCTGGACGCTCGTGTCCGCGCAGATCTTGATGCTCTGGCCGGTGATGCCCAGCACGAAGCCGCCGACGGCGAAGGCCCACTGGTGGAACGACGCGCAGAGCGCGAACGTCAGCACCCCCGCGGTGGCGAGCATGACCGGCACCCAGGTCTCGATGCCGAAGCGCGCGGTCGCCCACGGCGTGACCAGGATGGCGAGGAAGTAACCCACCCCCGAGGTGGCCAGCACCAGGGTGACCGCGTTCAGCGCGCTCTCGGCGCTCTCGGCGAAGTAGTAGCGCGACAGCAGCACCAGCATCGCCGTGCACATGCCGTACATGAACCGGTGGGTCGCCATCGCCCCCAGGGCGGCGCTCGCGGCGCGGCGGTGGGCGATGTGCCGGACGCCGTCGGCCAGTCCGCGGACGACGTTGCGCACCGCCTCGCGGGCCTGCGGCCGCTCGGGGTCGTCGGCCGGGCCGAGCAGTCCGCGGTCCATGGTCCTGGCGACCAGGCCGCTGACGCAGAAGACGACCGCGGAGAAGGCCAGCAGCACCGCCGTGCCCCGGTCGTCGCCCCCGACGGCCAGCCGCAGTGTGTAGCCCAGGCCCACGCCGAGGAAGGTCACCACCGTTCCGGAGGTGGGGGTGACGGCGTTGGCCACCATCAGCCGGTCGGGCGGGACGACGTGCGGCAGCGCGGCCCCGAGCGCGGCCAGGAAGAACCGGTTGACGCCGAGGACGGCGAGCGCGGCGGCGTAGAAGACCGGCTCGGGAGCGTCCGAGACGACGATGGCCGCGGTCACCAGCAGCAGCGCGCCGCGCACCAGCGGCGAGACCACCAGGATCCGCTGCCGGGACCACCGGTCGATGAACACGCCCACGAAGGGCCCCAGGATCGAGTACGGCAGGAACAGCACGGCCAGACCGGCGGCGACGGCGGCGGCGCTCGTGTTCTTCTCCGGGCTGAAGAAGGCGAATCCGGTCACCGCGAACTGGAAGACCCCGTCGGAGAACTGCGAGACCAGGCGGGTCGCGTACAGCCGCCGGAAGTCCCGGCCTTCCAGGACGACGCGGAGATCGGAGAGGAACGACACGCGATCAGCGTACGCGGGGCCGCCGACGGCGGCATCGGGGAAATCCCTGAGAAGCCTCTCAGCCGCGGGCGGGTCTTCGTGAACCGGTGTTAACCGCGTTACACGGACCTTTCATGAACTAATGCTCATCGGACCCGGCGGACCTGCCCGGTCACGTACCCTCGGTCGGGTGACACGTGATGAACACGTCGTGCTCGTCGACACCGACGGCAACGCGATCGGCACGGCTCCCAAGGCGACGGTGCACGGCTCCGACACCCCGCTGCATCTGGCCTTCTCCAGCTACGTGTTCGACGACCAGGGCCGGGTGCTGCTCACCCGCCGGGCGTCACACAAGATCACATGGCCGGACGCCTGGACCAACAGCTGCTGCGGCCACCCGCTGCCCGGGGAGCCGCTCCCCGCCGCGGTGATCCGCCGGCTCTCCTACGAGCTCGGGCTGGAGGTGGAGCGGGTGGATCTGATCCTGCCCCGCTTCTCCTACCGCGCGGTCATGGACAACGGGATCGTCGAGCGCGAGCTCTGCCCGGTCTACCGCGCCGTCGTCGCCCGCGACGCCGCGCCCAACCCCGAGGAGGTGGGCGAGGTCCGCTGGATGCCGTGGAAGGAGTTCGCGGCCGGGGTGCTCGACGGCAGTCTGGAGATCTCCCCGTGGTGCCGGGAGCAGATCCCCCACCTCGACCGCCTCGGCGCCGACCCGCTGACCTGGCCGGCCGCTGACCCGGCGGAGCTGCCGCCCGCCGCCCGCTGAGCGGTCACGGGAAGAGCCCGGCGCGCTGAGCGGTCACAGGGGGCCCGGCGCGGAAGAAGCCCCCCGCCCCGGTGGGCGGAGGGCTTCGTCATCGGCGGGGCGTCAGCGCTCGACCTCGCCGCGGATGAACTTCTCGACGTACTCGCGAGCCTCGTCGTCGGAGTACTGCTCCGGCGGGGACTTCATGAAGTAGGACGAGGCCGACAGGATCGGGCCGGCGATGCCGCGGTCCATGGCGATCTTGGCGGCCCGTACGGCGTCGATGATGATGCCGGCGGAGTTCGGGGAGTCCCAGACCTCCAGCTTGTACTCCAGGTTCAGCGGGGTGTCGCCGAAGGAGCGGCCCTCCAGCCGGACGTAGGCCCACTTGCGGTCGTCCAGCCACGGCACGTGGTCCGACGGGCCGATGTGCACGTCGGCCTTGCCCATCTCGTGCGGGATCTGCGAGGTGACGGACTGCGTCTTGGAGATCTTCTTGGACTGGAGGCGCTTGCGCTCCAGCATGTTCATGAAGTCCATGTTGCCGCCGAAGTTCAGCTGGTAGGTGCGGAGCAGCTCCACCCCGCGGTCCTCGAACAGCTTGGCCATGACGCGGTGCGTGATGGTGGCGCCGACCTGCGACTTGATGTCGTCGCCGACGATCGGCACGCCCGCCTCGGTGAACTTCCGCGCCCACTCGGGGTCGGAGGCGATGAACACCGGCAGCGCGTTGACGAACGCCACCTTGGCGTCGATGGCGCACTGGGCGTAGAAGCGGTCGGCCTCCTCCGAGCCCACCGGCAGGTAGGAGACGAGGACGTCGACCCGGTTCTCCTTGAGGACCCGCACGACGTCGACCGGGGCCTCGTCGGACTCCTCGATCATCTCGCTGTAGTACTCGCCCAGACCGTCGAAGGTGTGGCCGCGCTGCACGGTCACGCCGAGCGGCGGCACGTCGCAGATCTTGATGGTGTTGTTCTCCGACGCCACGATCGCCTCGGACAGGTCGCGCCCGACCTTCTTGGCGTCGACGTCGAACGCCGCGACGAACTCGACGTCGCCGACGTGGTAGTCGCCGAACTTGACGTGCATCAGGCCCGGCACCCGGGTGCCGGGATCGGCGTCCCTGTAGTAGTGCACGCCCTGCACGAGCGACGAGGCACAGTTGCCAACACCGACAATGGCTACGCGCACCGAACCCATGGCACTCGCTCCCCTTGGTCGTTAGTTCGTCATTTGCCGTCCGGGGCGGAACGCCGTCCCCGGTTATCAGATCCGGGCGCGGGCGCCCGGGGTGTTTCCTCTTGTGGAGCGTCCTCGGCCGAACGCAGGGCCTCCGCCGCCGACGACTCGCGCCGCTCGGTGGCGATCAGCTCGTTCAGCCAGCGCACCTCGCGCTCCACCGACTCCAGCCCGTGACGCTGCAGTTCGAGGGTGTAGCTGTCGAGCCGCTCCCTCGTCCGGGCCAGGGCCGTGCGGACGCCGTCGAGCCGCTCCTCGAGCCGGCTGCGACGGCCCTCGAGGATGCGCAGACGCACCTCGGCCTCCGTGTGCCTGAAGAAGGCGAAATGGATGCCGAAGCTCTCATCTTCCCAGGCAGACGGACCGGCCTGGGTCAGCAGCTCCTGGAGCCGCTCCTTGCCCTCTGCGGTCAGCCGGTAGACGATCTTCGATCGCCGTCCGGTGAGCGTTATGGAGCCCTCCGCCGGGGCAGAGGCATCCTCCGCCCCGTCGTCCTCGACGATGAGGCCGTCCGCCAGCAGCTGACGGAGGCAGGGGTACAGCGAGCCGTAGGAGAACGCCCGGAACATCCCGAGCAGGGAGTTCAGGCGTTTGCGCAGCTCGTAGCCGTGGAGTGGAGTCTCGTGCAACGACCCGAGCACGGCGAGCTCCAGCACGCCGCTACGTCCGCTGGCCACCGGGGAACACCACCTCTCGCGTCGATGTATCGCTCCGATACATCAGGAGGATACGTCGGCGCGTCATATCTCCGCAATTAACGACTTTCTCAAGAGGTTGGGAGGAAAGCGTAAAAAGCCGTAGTCTGGCGGCTATGTGGTCACGGCTGATCGTGTCGGGAGACGGGTCCCGCATGGCCTGGACCGCCCGTCGATACGGGAAATCCCGGCCTGTCGCGGCCGAGGTCTGCCAAGGTTGTTCTGGGAGTCACCGGAAGACCTCGATCGTCCTCGGCAACGGAGATCCACCCGAACGGGCCGGCCAGTTGTGGGCCAAGGCGACGAGATCATCCGCCTGCGGGAGGTAACCTCGCCGCGCCTGTACGCCGCCGTAGACCTTGACGACCGAACGAGGACGCGTGAGTTACAGCAGCAGCAATGACCCGGAGCCGGGCGGAGACCGGCGAAGTCCGGACCCTTCGGCTCGCCAGGGGCGGCGCCGCCGCTCCGGCGCGGGGGCCGCTTCTCCTCCGGTTCCCCCGGCTCAACCGTCTCAAACCGGCGACATGGCCGTGAACCGCGGGCCGTCCCAGGCACAGCCGGGGCGGCCTCCGTACGGCTCGGGCCGGAACGACACGGTACGGCTGCCACAGGGCGCGGGGCCCGACCCCCGCGCGCCGTACGGCCCGGCCGCCGGCCGCCGCCAGGAGGCGGCCTTCGAGGACACCCAGGCGATGCTCGCCGCGGCGCGGGGCGGCGCCTCCGCGGACGGCCGGGAGGCGCCGCGGGCCGGTGACCGCGCGGCGGCTCAGGAGACCCGGGTGCGGGCCGCCGGCCCGGGGAACCGTTCCCTGGACGCCAACGAGACCCAGGTGGCCGGCCGCTTCGCGGCCGAGGGCACGCCGGGCCCCAGGCGCAGGCGGGCACGCGGGCGCGGGGCGTCCGGACCGGGCGGTCCCGAGGGCCCCGGCGGCGGGCACGGTGACGACGGATCCGGCGACGACGGGCCCGGTGACGGCAGGCGTAAGGGCTGGAAGCGGTTCCTGCCGAGCTGGAAGATCCTGGTGGCCGGCTTCGTGGTCGTCGCCGCCGGCGTCTTCGGCATGATCGCGGTCGGCTACGCCAACACGCCCGTCCCGTCGGACGCGGACGCCAAGGCCAGCGTGGACGACCGGGGCAGCGTCTTCTACTACGCCGACGGCAAGACCGTCATCGCCCGCATGGGCACCAAGCGCACCCCGGTGACGATCGAGAAGATCCCCCTGCACGTCCAGGACGCGGTGATCGCCCTGGAGAACAGGACCTTCCGCACCGACAGCGGCATCGACATCAAGGGCATGGCCCGCTCGCTGTGGAGCACCGCGTCCGGCACCCAGCTCCAGGGCGCCTCGACCATCACCCAGCAGATGGCCCGCGGCTACTACGACGGCCTCGATAAGGAAGTGTCGATCAAGCGGAAGGTCAAGGAGATCTTCGTCGCCGTCAAGATCAGCAAAGAGCTCTCCAAGGACGAGATCCTCACCCGCTACCTGAACACGATCTACTTCGGCCGCGGCGCCAACGGCATCGAGGCCGCCGCCAAGGCGTTCTTCGGCAGGCACGTCTGGCAGCTCACCCCGCCGCAGGCCGCCTACCTCGCGGGCCGCATCCAGAACCCGAGCCGTTTCGACGTGCTGGAGCAGGAAGGCAACTTCGCCGCCACCAAGGAGCGCTACACCGTCGCGCTGCGGAACATGGCCGAGATGGACCCGGCCAAGTACGGCAAGTACGCCGACACCCCCTTCGAGAAGCTCAAGTTCGTCAAGGTCAAGACCACCGACATCTACAAGGGCATCCGCGGTTTCATGCTCGACATCGCGCGCCAGGAGCTCGCCCGGCGCGGCATCACCAAGGAGATGCTGGAGACCCAGGGGCTGAAGGTCTACACGACCTTCGACAAGCAGAAGATGGAGGACGCCCAGAAGGTGGTCAAGGCCCGCACCGCCGGGCTCGACCCCACCATCCACGCCAGCATCGCCTCGGTGGACCCCAGGAACGGCCGGGTGGTCGCCTTCTACAGCGGCGACGACTACCTCAAGGTGTACGGCAACCGCGCGTTCACCTCGCCCAAGCAGGCGGCGTCGGCGTTCAAGCCGTACGTCCTCGCGGCGTGGCTGGAGAAGGGCTACTCCCTCGACAGTTATGTTGACGGCGTGTCGAAGATCAAGATGCCGGGCACCACGGAGATCGGCAACTCCCACGCCGCGCCGTACGGGCCGATCAACATGGTCAAGGCCATGGCCGACTCGGTGAACACCGTCTTCGCGCAGATGGGCGAGGAGGTCGGCCTGGATGCCGTCGCCCAGATCGCCAAGGACGCCGGGGTCGGCGAGGAGGCCAAGAAGAACCCGGCCTACCGCGGCCTGAACGCGGTCGACTACGCGATCGAGGAGCAGAAGTACCAGACCACGATCGGTGTCGCCTCGGTCACCCCGGTCGAGCAGGCCGCCGGCTACTCGATCTTCGCCAACGGCGGCAAGCACGCCGACTGGCACACCGTCATCAAGGTGACCAACCTCGACGGGGGGGTCGTGCTGCCCGAGCTGGCCAACCCCCGCGAGGTCATCACCCCCGAGACCGCGGCCGACGTGACCGTCGCGCTGCAGGCCGTCGTCAAGAGCGGCACCGGCACCGCGGCGAACCTCGGCACCCGTCCGGTGGCCGGCAAGACCGGCACGAACAACGCCTACAAGGACGCCTGGTTCGTCGGCTTCACCCCGCGGCTCGTCACCGCGGTCGGCATGTCCAAGGACGTGCCGTACAACAAGCCGATCGGCGCGGCCGGCCGACGCCCGCTCAAGGTCGACAAGTACGGCCAGCCGGTCAGCAAGAAGGCCAAGCCGTCCTGGGCCGAGGAGCCGATGCCGCCGTTCATCGGCGGCGGCGGCACCCCCACCCAGATCTGGCACGACTACATGGCCCTGGCCACCGCCAAGGACCCGGTCGAGCAGTTCCCGACGCGGGTCGACGCCGGTCAGCCGCACAACCTGGTCGACCCCAAGCCGACCCCGACGCCGACGGCGGAGTCGGAGCAGCCCGACGACCCGTTCGACCAGAACTGGCCGAACGACGGCGACCCGGACAACCCGTCCGTCGACGACGGGGGCTGCCAGCCCGGCGACCTGTCCTGCGACACGCCGCAGGACAGCACCGACGACGCGCCCCTCCCCGACGACGGCGGGGGCGGCGACATCGGCAACGGTCCCGGCAACGGCGGCGGAAACGGCCCCGGCAACGGCAACGGTCCCGGCAACGGGAACGGGAGCGGCGACGTCGGCACCACGAGCCCCGGAGCGGCGATCATGCCGAGCCCCGAGCCGTCCCGCCGGCGGCCCTGATGAAGGCGAACCGGCCCGGGTGGCTCACCACGTCCCGTGAGAGCGGAGAGATCCCGTACCTCCCCCTGACCCTGCTCGCGGGGCTGGGGGCGGCGCTCGCCTACCTGTGGAAGTGGCCGTGCCGCTTCGGCGGGGCATGGAACGACGGCACCCTCCAGTTCACCAACTTCTGCTACACGGACATCTATCCGCTGTGGTGGAACGAGAAGCTCAACGAGGGCAAGGTCCCCTACTTCGACCACCCCGTCGAGTACCCCGTCGGCATCGGCGGGATCATGGAGTTCTTCCGCAGGCTCGTCGGGCCGACGAGTGATCCCCCGACGGCGTTCTACGACCTGACCACGGTCCTGATGGCCGTCTGCCTGGTCGGGGGCGTGCTGCTGACGGCGGCGCTCGCCGGGCCGGCCCGGCGCTGGGACGCCGCGTGGTACGCGCTCGCCCCGGCGCTGATCCTCACCGCCTACATCAACTGGGACCTGGCCGCGGGGGTGCTCGCGCTCGGCGGGCTGCTGGCCTGGTCGAAGCGGCGGCACGTACTCGCCGGAGTCCTGCTCGGGCTGGCCGTCGCCACGAAGTTCTACCCGCTGATGTTCTTCGGTCCGCTGTTCCTGCTGACCTGGCGCACCGGCCGGTGGAAGGAGTTCGCCCAGACCGCCGCCGGCGCGGCCGGAATCTGGCTCGTCGTCAACGTGCCGATCATGCTCCTGGCCTTCGACGGCTGGAAGCGGTTCTACGTCTTCAGCCAGGAGCGCCCCGCCGACTGGGGATCGATCTGGTTCTTCTTCTCCCAGAAGCAGTGGCCGCTGCTGGGCGACCCCGAGCGGGTCGACAGCCTCGGCATCGTCACGCTGGGCCTGCTCTGCCTGGGCATCGCGCTGCTCGCCCTGGCCGCGCCGACCAGGCCCCGGCTGATGCAGCTCTGCTTCCTGGCGCTGGCCGCGTTCATGCTGACCAACAAGGTGTGGTCGCCGCAGTACGTGCTCTGGCTGATCCCCTTCGCGGTGCTGGCCCGGCCGAACTGGAAGCCGCTCGCGCTGTGGATGGCCGCCGAGTGCTGGTACTTCTTCGCGATCTGGCTCTATCTCGTCGCCCTCCAGCCGGGCAACGCCGACCTCGGCATCTCCGGTGACACCTATTTCACCGCGGTGTGGGGGCGGGCGATCACCATCGTGGTCATGATGGCCTTCGTGGTCCGCGACATCCTGCGGCCGGAGAAGGACGTGGTCCGCCGGAGCGGCGTCGACGACCCGTCCGGAGGCGTCTTCGACGAGGCGCCCGACCGTTTCCGCCTCGGCGGCTCCCCCGGCTTCGTGCTCCCGGACAATGACCCCGCGCACGCCTGAGCCCGGCCCGGAGCCGGTGCCGACCGGCGGCGACGGCGGACCCGAGGAGACCTCCGACGCCGGCGGGCCCGGTGCCGGCGGTCCGGTCGAGACCGCCGTCGCGCGGAGGACCGCGCCGCCGTCGGCGCCGCCAGCGCCGCGCGACGCCCGCACGGAGGCGATGCTGCTCTGGCTGAGCTCCCGGCTGGGAGTCGTCGTCCTCTCCCTCGCCGCGGGGGCCGGGGCCGTGTCGCAGGTGGCGTCCATGCCGTTCCTGGACCGCTGGCGGCACTGGGACGCCCAGCTGCTCATCATCATCGCCGAGCACGGGTACGGCGGCGACCCCGCGGCCAAGCCCGACGCGGGGCTGCCCGCGTTCTTCCCGGGGATGCCGCTGGCGCTGCGGGCGGTACGGCCCCTGGTCGGCGACTGGACGCTCGCGGGGCTGCTGATCTCCCTGGTCGCGGGGGCCGTCGCCGTGGTGGCGCTGGCCCGGCTGGCGGAGTTCGAGGGGCCGCCGGGGACCGGGTGGCGCGCCGTGCTGACGCTGCTGCTGTGGCCGATGTCGGTCTTCCTGTTCGTCGGCTACAGCGAGGCGCTGTTCCTGGCCTTCGCGCTCCCGGCCTGGCTGGCGGCGCGTCGGGGCCGCTGGCCGCTGGCCGCCGCCCTCGCCGCCGGCGCCTCCTGCGTGCGGATCACCGGCCTGTTCCTGGCGCTCGCGCTGGTGGTGGAGTTCTTCACCCACCGCCGGCCGGTACGGCAGGCGGCCTGGCTCGCGGTGCCGTTCGTCCCGCTGGGGCTGTACTCGGCCTACCACTACACCCGCACCGGCGACTGGCTGGCCTGGAAACACGCGCAGGAGGCCGGCTGGGGCCGCCAGCTGGTGTGGCCCTGGCAGTCGCTGTCCACGACGTGGACCTCCGCGATGGGCGACGGGCAGTTCGCGTGGGCGTTCCGGATGGAGATCGCCGGGGCGTTCGTCGGGGTCGGGCTGGTGCTGGTCCTGCTGTACCTGCGCCGATGGAGCGAGTTCGTCTACGTGGGGCTCCAGGTGGGCGCCCTGATCTGCTCCGCCTTCTACCTGTCGATCCCGCGGTCCGCGCTGCTGTGGTGGCCGCTCTTCCTGCTCCTCGCGCGGGTGAGCGCCACGGGGCCGCCCTGGCGACGGTGGACCATCGCCGTATACGCGCTGGTGGCGGGCCCGCTCATGGCGCTCAACACGCTGAGCTTCATGCAGGGCGCCTGGGTGGGCTGAATACCTTTACCCGATTTCGGCGGTGAATAATCCAGAAAAGTTATCCACAGGCTGTGGATTGAATCCGCCGGAGGCCCCGGGGCCGGCGCGGGGCCCTTCGCGGGCCGTTTCCGGGCCCTCCTCCCGCGGCCGCTCCGCGGATCCGCGCCGTGGCGGGGACCCGCGGAGCGGGCCCTAAAGCCTCTTCCTGAGCAGGGCGATGTCCTCGGCCTGGCCGGCGGACGGGGTCTCCACGATGATCGGCGCGTCCGCGCTCCGGCACACCTGGAGGATGAGCTCGGTGTCGATCTGGCCCGCGCCGAGGTTGGCGTGCCGGTCGGCGCCCGACCCGGCGGCGTCCCGCGAGTCGTTGCAGTGGACCAGGTCGATCCGGCCGGTGATCGCCCTGATCCGGTCGACCACGTCGGCCAGGTCCTCCCCGGCGGCGTGGGCGTGACAGGTGTCCAGGCAGAAGCCCACGTCGAAGCCGTCGAGGGCCTCCCAGAGCCGGGCGATGCGGTCCAGCCGCCGCGCCATCGCGTTGCCGCCGCCCGCGGTGTTCTCGATGAGCACGGGGACCTCGTGCTCCTCCAGACGCTCGAACACCTTGCGCCAGTTGTCGAAGCCCTTCTGCGGGTCGTCGCCGGCCGTCACGTGCCCGCCGTGGACGATCAGGCCCTTGGCCCCCAGCTCCGCGGCGGCCGCGAGATGGGCGCTCAGCAGCTTGCGGCTGGGGATGCGGACGCGGTTGTTCACCGTGGCCACATTGATCACGTAGGGGGCGTGGACGTAGACGTCGACCCCCGAGTCCCTGATCTCGCGGGTCTTCTCCTCGACGACCGGGCCCTTCCAGCCCTGCGGGTCACCGAGGAAGAACTGCACGGCCTCGGCGTCGCACGCCCTGGCGTGGGCGAGCGGGTCGTCCGAGGAGACATGGGCTCCGATACGCGGCATGTGTTCGAGCCTAACCGTTTCAGGGCCCCGCGCACGGGCAGTCGGACGGCGCGCCCCACGCGCTCCCGGCGTACCCCCCACACCGGCCCCCGGCGGGCCGACGCAAGGAGTCGAGATGGCTTACCGCAGCAGAGGAATCAGCCTGATCGGGCTGATCTACATCATCATCGGCGTCTACGTGGCCTGGGTCCACGACTACATCACCCCGGCGCTGCTGAAGGACGTCGCCAGGGCACTGCTGGCGATCTTCCTGTGGTTCCTCGTCCTGCTGGGCGTGGACCTGCGGTTCTAGGTTCTGTTCTGTGGACACGGGCCCGCGCGGGTGCGAGCCCGCGCGGGCACGGGCTCGCCACCGTACGGACCGGTGGGCCGGGCGGCCCGTGGGCCCATGAGTCCACGGAGTCACCGGATCACGGGTAGAAGCCGCCGTGGTAGACGCCGAAGGCCAGGCCGACGAACGAGGCGACGATGCCGACGATGTTCAGCGAGCGCTCCGCCGTGGTCGCCGAGATGTACTGGGAGTAGAGCCCGCCGACGAACCCCAGCACGCCCAGCCACGCCGCGAACACGTGGGCTCCGGGGTTGAACCCGCAGGCGAAGGCCACCAGGCCGAAGACCAGCGTGACGACGCTCAGGAGGTTCTCCAGCGGGTGCCGCCGTCCGTCGCTGTTCATCCTCAGCCGGAACCTCTGGCCGCGCACGGGGCGAGACGTCTGCGACATGACCCACCACTTTCCCTGTGTTCTCCCTGTGTTCTTCCTGGTGGGGGGCTTGTGCTTCCTTCTGGTAGGGGGTGCCCGGCGAGGTGGCGGCCCAACCCTTGACACCCTGGTAGGCTTGCACGGCTGCGTCGCGCGGGTGTGTTTCCGCCCGCCCGCCGCCTCCGCCGCCGAAATGGGCGCCGGGGCGAAGACGTCAGCGTCCTCCTGTCACGGCACGGTGTCGTGACCGCGAAAGTCCAGAGGAGGTTGGAAGCCAGCATGCGTCGTTACGAAGTGATGGTCATTCTCGACCCGTCGCTCGATGAGCGCACGGTGGCCCCTTCCCTCGACCAGTTCCTCACTGTCGTCCGCAATGACGGCGGCACGGTGGAGAAGGTCGACGTGTGGGGTCGCCGGCGGCTGTCCTACGACATCGCCAAGAAGCCCGAGGGCATCTACGCCGTGATCGATCTGACCGCGACTCCCGCCACGGTCAAGGAGCTCGACCGGCAGATGAACCTCAACGAGGGCATCCTCCGCACGAAGGTCCTGCGCCCGGACGTGCACTAATCCCCGGCTTTTGTCGGGTGGCAGCCGTACTCTGAGCCGATAACAGCTAAGGCCGCAGGAAAGGCATCGCTAGCCATGGCAGCAGGCGACACTCAGATCACCATCGTCGGCAACCTCGTCGACGACCCGGAGCTGCGCTTCACCCCCACGGGGCAAGCCGTGGCCCGGTTCCGCATCGCGTCCACTCCGCGGTTCCTCGACAGGCAGACCAACGAGTGGAAGGACGGCGAAGGGCTGTTCCTGACCTGCAACGTCTGGCGGCAGGCGGCGGAGAACGTCGCCGAGAGCCTTCAGCGCGGCATGCGGGTCATCGTCCAGGGACGGCTGCGCCAGCGGTCTTACGAGACCAAGGAAGGCGAGAAGCGCACGGTCTACGAGGTCGAGGTCGACGAGGTCGGCCCCTCCCTCCGCAACGCGACCGCCAAGGTCAACAAGACCACCCGGCAGGGTGGTGGCGGTGGCGGCGGCGGTGGCTTCGGCGGCGGTCCGGCCAATGACCCGTGGGCCTCCGCCACGCCGACCGCGCCTCAGGGAGGCGGCGGTGGTTACGGCGGCGGCGGTGGCGGCGGCTTCGGCGGCGGCCAGCAGCAGGGCGGCGGCGGCTTCGGCGGCAACGACTTCAGCGACGAACCGCCTTTCTAGGACCTGCTCCGCGGGTCCCCGCCGCGGCGGGGGTCCACCGGGCAGTTCCACGGCGCCGCCCTCCGGGGCGGCCGGGGACCGCGTCCCACAACCCAGTCCATATCCGCAGCGACCATTCCCGCCTCGCGGCGGGGCTCTGAAAGGAGCACCACGATGGCCAAGCCGGCACTGCGCAAGCCCAAGAAGAAGGTTTGCCTGTTCTGCCACGACAAGATCTCCTACGTCGACTACAAGGACACGGCGCTGCTTCGGAAGTTCATCTCCGACCGCGGCAAGATCCGTGCTCGCCGGGTGACGGGCAACTGCACCCAGCACCAGCGTGACGTGGCGACCGCTATCAAGAACGCTCGTGAGATGGCGCTCCTGCCGTACATGAGCACCGCGCGCTAAGGAGGTCCGGACAGATGAAGCTCATTCTCACCAGTGAGGTCTCGGGCCTCGGCGCCCCCGGCGACATCGTCGAGGTCAAGGGCGGCTACGGCCGCAACTTCCTGCTCCCCCGCGGCTACGCGATCCTGTGGACGCGCGGCGGCGAGAAGCAGATCGCCTCGATCAAGAAGGCTCGCGACGCCCGCGAGATCCGTGACCTGGGCACCGCCCAGGAGGTCGCCGGCCAGCTCAAGGCTCTGCGCGTGGTCCTGACCACGAAGGCCGGTGAGTCGGGTCGCCTGTTCGGCTCGATCACCACCGCCGACGTGGCCGAGGCCGTCAAGGCCGCCGGCGGCCCCCTGCTCGACCGCCGCCGGATCGAGATCGCCCCGGCGATCAAGAGCCTCGGCTCGCACCGGGTCACCGTCAAGCTGCACCCGGAGGTCACCGCCGCCGTCGACGTCGAGGTCGTCGCGGCCTGACCGGTCATGCCTGACCAGGACCCCCTTCCGTCTTCTCGGGAGGGGGTCGCGAAGGGGTCTCTCTCGTCTTCTCGGGAGGGGCCCCTCTCCGTATGTATCCGTATGCCGAGACGGGGACATCGGTGACGCGGAAAATTCATACAATTTCGAAGCTGTTGCTTCGTTCATGGAGGTTTGTCGTGGTCCGTCCCTCGATCCTGTTCGCGCTCGGCGCCCTCGCGGTGGCCGTGACGGCCTGCGCCCCGGCCTCGGACACGACCCAGGCGGCCCCGTCCGGTACGGCGGGCACCCCGGCGGCGGACGCCTGCGCCAAGGAAGGGCTCGCCCTGAAGACTCCGGGCACCCTGACCATCGGCACCGACAAGCCGGCCTACGAGCCGTGGTTCAAGGACGACGCCCCGGCCAACGGCAAGGGCTTCGAGAGCGCGGTGGCCCACGCCATCGCCAAGCGGCTCGGCTTCGAGGGCGGCCAGGTGAAGTGGACGACGGTGAAGTTCGACGCCGCCTTCGCCCCCGGCGCCAAGAAGTTCGACTTCGACGTCAACCAGGTCTCCGTGACCCCCGCCCGTGCCAAGGTCGTCGATTTCAGCAAGGGCTACTACACCGTCAAGCAGGCCGTGGTCGCGCTGGAGGGCTCCCCCATCGCCTCCGCGACGGATCTCGCCGGGCTGCGGGACGCCAAGATCGGCGTTCAGATCGGCACCACCTCGCTGCAGGCGGTCAAGGACGTCATCCGGCCCGCCAAGGAGCCGAACGTCTACAACGAGCAGATCGACGCGGTGAACGCGCTGAAGAACAAGCAGGTCGACGCCGTGGTGGTGGACCTGCCCACCGCGTTCTACGTGACCGCGGCCCAGGTCGAGAACTCCAAGATCGTCGGCCAGTTCGGCTCCGTCTCCGGTACGCCCGAGGTCTTCGGCGCGGTCTTCGAGAAGGGCAGCCCGCTGGTGGGCTGCGTCAACGAGGCCATCGACGACCTCACCGCCTCCGGCGAGCTGGCGAAGATCGAGAGCGAGTGGCTCGGGTCGGCCGCGGGCGCGCCGGAGCTGAAGTGACGGGAAGCGGCGACCGGGACCGAGCGACCCCGGCGGACGGCGGCGCGCGGGTCCGGGGTGACGGCGCCGGACCCCCGGCCGCCGGCGCGCGGACCTCGGGTGACGGGGTGGCCTCCCCGTCCGGTGGCGCCGCGGTCCCGGCCGACGACGGCGCGCAGGCTCCGGCCGGGACCGCGGCGGTCGCGCCGGACTGGGTGAAGAGCGCGCGGCAGGTGGAGCGCGAGCGCCTGCGCAGGCGGCGGACGGCCCGCTCGGGCTCGATCGCGACGGCCTCGACGGTGCTGGTGATCGTCCTGCTGCTGTGGGTCCTCACCGCCTCGCCCGGCTGGCCCAGGGTCCGGGAGACGTTCTTCGACCCCGAGCAGTTCGTCTCGGCGCTGCCGGACGTCCTGAGCGGGTTCCTGCTCAACATCAAGATCTTCCTGATCGCCGAGCCGCTGATCCTGGTGGTGGGGCTGCTGGTCGCGCTGGTCCGCAGCCTCAGGGCGCCGGTCTTCTTCCCTCTGCGGGCCCTGGCGGTCGCCTACACCGACGTGTTCCGCGGCGTGCCCACGATCCTGGTCATCTATCTCGTCGGCTTCGGCCTGCCCGCCCTCGGCCTGCAGGGCACCCCGACGGACCTGGCGACGCTGGGCGTCGTCGCGCTGACCCTGTCGTACGGCGCCTACGTCGCAGAGGTGTTCCGGGCGGGCATCGACTCGGTGCACCCCAGCCAGGTGGCCGCCGCCCGGTCCCTGGGGCTGAGCCACGGCAAGGCGATGCGGTACGTGGTGGTGCCGCAGGCCGTACGACGCGTGGTGCCGCCGCTGCTCAACGACTTCGTCTCGCTGCAGAAGGACACCGCGCTGGTGGCCACGATCGGCCCGCTGGAGGCGCTGCGCCAGGCGCAGATCCACGTCGCGAGCACGTTCAACTACACGCCCTACCTGGCCGCCGCGCTGCTGTTCATCGTGCTGACCATCCCCATGGCCCGCTTCACCGACTATCTGGCGGCCCGCTCGCAGCGGCGGCGGGGCCAGTGAGCGGGCGGCGCGCGGCTCCCGGCCGCCGGACGGACCGTCCGCGGCCCGGCCCGCGGGATGAGGGCCCACCGTACGGCGAGCCGCCGCGCGGAGGGGACGGCCGCCCGCGACCCGCCCGGCGGACGGGGAAGGAGACCTCATGAGCCTGCTGACCATCGACGGCGTCTGGAAGAACTACCACGGCCACAGCGTGCTGCGCGGAATCGACCTGTCGGTCGGGGCGCACGAGGTGGTCTGCCTGATCGGCGCCTCCGGGTCGGGCAAGTCCACGCTGCTGCGCTGCGTGAACCTCCTGGAGACCGTGGACGACGGCACGATCCACCTGGACGGCCAGGAGATCACCGACGTCCGGGCCGACGCCGACGACGTGCGCAGGAGGATCGGCATCGTCTTCCAGGCGTTCAACCTCTTCCCGCACATGACCGTGCTGGACAACATCACCCTGGCCCCGCGCAAGGTGCACGGGACCGGCCGGGAGCAGGCCGAGGAGCAGGCCCGAGAGCTGCTGGGCAGGTTCGGGCTGGCGGACAAGGCCCTGGCCTACCCCGACCGGCTCTCCGGCGGCCAGCAGCAGCGCGTCGCCATCATCCGGGCCCTGGCCACCAGGCCCCGCCTGATGCTGCTGGACGAGGTGACCTCGGCGCTCGACCCGGAGCTGGTCACCGAGGTGCTCGGGATCATCCGGGAGCTCAAGGACACCGGAATGACCATGATCCTGACCACCCACGAGATGGGCTTCTGCCGGGAGATCGCCGACACCGTCTGCTTCCTCGACGGCGGCGTGCTCCTGGAACGCGGCACCCCCGAGCAGGTCTTCACCGACCCCCGGCAGCCCCGCACCCGGGAGTTCCTGCGGAGCGTGCTCGACGCCCGGCGGCTCTGAGTCCCGGCCGGCCCGCCGGGTTCGCTGACCCCGGCGATCGCCGGTCCTCCGGGGCCGCCGGGCCTGTCGGGCCCGGTGGGTCACGCGCCGGTCACCAGCCAGCGGGAGCCGTATGCCCGCGTCCCCAGGGTGACGAGCCGGGCCGCCATCCACACCCCCAGCGCCAGCCACAGCGCCACCAGGCCGCCGCCGGACTCCGCCACCAGCACGGCGGCGGGGAGGTAGGCGAGCGTCGTCAGCACCCCCGCCCAGGCGAGGTAGCGCTGGTCGCCGGCGCCGATCAGCACCCCGTCGAGCACGAACACCACCCCGGCGATCGGCTGCAGGGCCGCCACCACCCACAGGACGGCGAGCAGCTCCCGGGCCGCCTCCGGCGACGCGTCGAACAGCGCGGGCGTGAACGGCCGCAGCGCGGCCACGACGAGGAGGAGGACCACCCCGGAACCCACCCCCCACACCACCATCCGCCAGGTGGCCGCCCGGGTCCCGGCGACGTCCCCGGCGCCCAGCGTGCGGCCGGTGATGGCCTGTCCGGCGATGGCGATCGCGTCCAGGGCGAACGCCAGCAGCGTCCAGATCCTGGAGGCGATCGTGTGGGCGTCGATCTGCGCCTCTCCCATCCGGGTGGCCAGCGCGGTGGCCACGATCAGCACCGCCTGCAGGCACACCGTACGGACGACCAGGGCGACCCCGGCGGAGCCCGCCGACCTGATGCCCGCCAGGTCGGGACGGAACGGCGCCCGGTGCCGTACGAACAGCAGGGCGAGGTACACCGCGGCGGCGAGCGACTGCGCCAGCACCGTGCCCCAGGCCGATCCGGCGATCCCCCAGCCCAGGACCAGGACGAAGACGGCGTTGAGCACCGCGTTGAGCGCGAAGGACCCCACCGACACCAGCAGCGGGGTGACGGTGTCCTGCATGCCGCGCAGCACGCCGGTCCCGGCCAGCACGAGCAGCATGGACGGGACCCCCAGCAGGCTGATCCGCAGGTAGGTCAGGGCCAGCCGGGCCAGCTCGCCCTCGGCGCCGAGCAGGTGGACGAGCCAGGGGGCGAGCGGCCACACCACCGCGATGATCACCAGCCCGGTCCCGGCGGCCAGCCACAGGCCGTCCACCCCCTGCCGGAGCGCCCGCCGGGTGTCGCCCGCCCCGATCTGCCGGGCCACCGACGCCGTCGTGCCGTACGCGAGGAACACGCACAGGCCCACGACGGCGCTCAGCACCGTGCTCGCCACCCCCAGCGCGCCGAGCGCCGGACCGGGCAGGCGGCCGACGACGACCGTGTCGGTCAGCAGGAACAGCGGCTCGGCGACGAGGGCGCCGAACGCCGGTACGGCCAACCGGAGGATCTGCCGGTCGTGCTCGCGGCTCGCGGGGCGGGTAAGAGGCACCCAATCATTGTGCCTCTTACCCATCGATGGTTTCCCGGTCCGCCGGGCCCCAGGTGAGGAGCGTCACGGCGTGTCGCGCCGACTTTCTTTCCTCCACAGGCGGTGGATGAAGTTTTCCCTGGTAGAAGCGGTGTTGTGGATTTCGAGGGAGAGTTATCCACAGCGCTGTCCCCAGGCTGCCCACATGTCTGGGGACGAAGTGCACACCTTATCCACACCTCTGTCGACAGGCCGCGTTGCGATGCGGCGTGGGAAGCGGCGAGACTGTCAGACCGGCCGGGTAACAATAGAGGTGCCGTAAATTTGTTCGAAAGAGGGGGTGCCCGGTGAGCATCGCGGAGCCGCCGGTCTTCGAGTCCGGATTCGAACGCACCCCTCCGAACAACATCGAGGCCGAGCAGTCCGTCCTGGGCGGCATGCTGCTGTCCAAGGACGCCATCGCCGACGTGGTCGAGGTCGTGCGGGCCGACGACTTCTACCGCCCCGCCCACCAGATCATCTACGACATCATCACCGAGCTCTACGGCCGGGGCGACCCCGCCGACGCGGTCACCGTATTCGGTGAGCTGCAGAAACGCGGCGAGGTGGCCCGCGTCGGTGGCGGCGCCTACCTCCACACCCTCACCGCCGTCGTGCCCACCGCCGCGAACGCCGGCTACTACGCCCGGATCGTCCGCGAGCAGGCCATCCTCCGGCGGCTGATCGAGGCCGGCACCCGCATCGTCTCCTTCGGCTACGGCGGGCAGGACGAAGAGGTCGACGAGATCGTCGACCGCGCCCAGGCCGAGATCTACAAGGTCACCGAGCGGCGCACCTCCGAGGACTACGTCCCGCTGGCCGAGATCATGCCGGGCGCCCTCGACGAGCTGGAGGCCATCGGCGGCCGGAACGGCCAGATGGTCGGCGTGCCCACGGGCTTCCAGGACCTCGACGCCCTCACCAACGGCCTGCACCCCGGCCAGATGATCGTGGTCGCCGCCCGGCCCGCGATCGGCAAGTCCACTTTGGGGCTGGATTTCGCCAGATCTGCCGCTATCAAGCACGGTATGACGACTGTCGTCTTTTCTCTGGAAATGTCCAGAAATGAGATTACGATGCGTCTGCTGTCCGCCGAGGCCCGGGTGGCGCTGCACAACATGCGGTCCGGCACGATGACCGACGACGACTGGGCCAAGCTGGCCCGGCGGATGGGTGAGGTGGCCGAGGCGCCGCTGTTCATCGACGACTCGCCCAACATGTCGATGATGGAGATCCGGGCCAAGTGCCGCCGCCTCAAGCAGCGCAACGACCTGCGGTTCGTCATCATCGACTACCTCCAGCTGATGTCCTCGCCGAAGAAGACCGAGAGCCGCCAGAACGAGGTCTCGGAGATCTCCCGGGCGATCAAGCTCCTGGCCAAGGAGCTGGAGGTGCCGGTCATCGCCATCTCGCAGCTCAACCGAGGCCCGGAGCAGAGAACCGACAAGCGGCCGATGGTGAGCGACCTGCGCGAATCCGGAAGTATCGAGCAAGATGCGGACATGGTCATCCTGCTGCACCGGGAGGACGCCTACGAGCGTGAGTCGCCCCGGGCGGGCGAGGCCGACCTGATCGTGGCCAAGCACCGTAACGGCCCCACCGCGACGGTCACCGTGGCGTTCCAGGGCCACTACAGCCGCTTCGTCGACATGGCCCCGCACTGATCCACACGATGCCGTAGGGGCCTGGCCGCCACGGCGACCACGACGCCGGTCGCGCCTCGGCGGCACCCGTGCGGCGGTGCCGGGCTCCCGAGGTCAGGCCCGACGGTCCTGCTCAACGCCGGCCGGACGTGTCGCCGGACTGCCGTGGGACGGCGGCGAGAAGGGCGTCGAGCGCTTGCTGGGACGACCGGAGCCGGGTGATCGCATCCGAGATGCGGCGACGCTCCTGCCGCAGGCTGGTGACCACCCCGGGGCAGGCGGACGGTATGAGCCGTTCGCCTTCGTCGTGAACGCAGTGCAGCAGGCGGGCGATGACCGCGGTGGGCAGGCCGGCGGACAGAAGGACGCGTATACGGCGCACCGTGGCGACGTCCGATTCGGAGTACTCACGGTATCCGTTCGCGAGGCGTAGCGGCCGGAGCAGCCCTTGCTCCTCGTAGTAGCGCAGCAGCCTCCGGCTGGCCCCCGTCCTGTCCGCCAGGGTGCCGATCCGCATGTGACTCCCCCGGGGGTTGACCTTCACATCGATGTGACACCTTAACGTTCCGGTCGTCGGCAATCATCCAGGGAAAGCGGAGGAGCCAACGATGCCGGGAGCAGTGATCATCGGAGCGGGTCCGGGGATCGGCCGTTCGGTCGCATGCCGGTTCGCGCGGGAGGGACTGCCGATCGCCCTCATCGCGCGGACCACCGGAACGCTCACCCATGTGACCGAGGCGGTTTCCTCCTTCGGCGTGCCGACCGTCTCGCTGACCGCCGACAGCACCGACGAGACGGCGTTGCGCGCCGCTCTCGACACGGCGGCCGAGGAGTTCGGCATCCCTGACGTGGTGGTCTACAACGCGGCGATCATCCAGCCGGACCGGGCCGGGGATCTGAGCGGCCGCGACCACCTGGACGCCTGGGCGGTCAACGTGGTCGGAGCAATCACCGCCGCCGCCCACGTCGCACCGGCGATGGCCCGGCGCGGAAGCGGTTCGTTCATCATCACCGGCGGAATGCCCGAGCCGAAGCCGCAGTATGTCAGCCTCTCACTGGGCAAGGCGGGGGTGCGAACCCTGGTGGTCCTGCTCGACCAGGAATACGGACGCTCCGGCGTCCACGTCGCCGGCGTCACCGTGGACGGTCCCGTGGCCCCGGGTACGGCCTTCGACCCCGACGACATCGCCGAGCACTACTGGAGGCTGCACACCCAGCCGCGACACCGATGGCAACGGGAGGTCCTCCACAGCGATCCCGGCGTCATCGGGGACGAAGCCATCGCGGACGGCCCCGCTCCGCTCTCCCGGTGATCGATGCCGGCGGGCATCGCGGTATCGGGGCCCGATCACGGGCCGGGAACGGGTCCGGCGGGTCATGCGCGGCCGGGGCGAGATCCTGCTTTCGCCGGGATGCGGGCCGTACAGCGGGCGCGCACAGCGGTGTCCGTGCGTCAGCGGGCCGCGGCCTCGGCGGCGGGTGACCAGTGCGCCGGATGGGTGAGCGCCGGCGGCAGCTTCGTGGTGGCGTCGCCCCGGGCCGCGTCGAGCTGCGACTGGATGAGGAAGATGCTCCCGGTGAGGTCCGCGCCGCGCAGGTCGGCGCCGCGCAGGTCCGCGCCGATGAGGTCGGCCCCGCGCAGATCGCCGCCGCGCAGGTCCGCGCCGATGAGGTAGGCGCCCCTGAGACTGGCCCCGCGCAGGTCCGCCCCCCTGAGTCTGGCGCCGATGAGGTCCGCCCCGCGGAGGTCCTTCCCCGGGCCCTTGCCCGCGCCCCTGCCCTGGCTCTTGCCCCGGCCCTTGCTCCGGCTCTTTCCGGCTCCGCCGTCCCGCGCCGGGGCGTCCGCACGGGCCAGTTCGCTCGCGCGCAGCAGCAGGGCGTTGACGTCCCGCCGGTGGGCCTCCAGGTCCAGCTCCAGCAGCGCCTCCGGATCGGTGTGGGTGAGGCGCTCGGTCTCGTCGAGCGCGCGGCCGAGCTCGGCGTGGATCGGGCGGGCAGGGCGCAGGGCGAGCGCCTCCGTGAGGTACCACAGCAGCTCGTGGAGCTGCCGCATGACCGGGAACACCTCGAACATCCGGCCGGCCGTCTCCGGGAACCGCCGCCAGTCGCGTCCGCCGAAGGTGACCTGGGAGATCTTCTGGCCGGCTCCGAAGCAGTCGAAGACGGTGCAGCCGGTGAACCCCCGCTTCCTGAGGTCGCGGTGGATGCCGCAGCGGAAGTCGTCCCGGAGGTTGGGGCAGGCCTTCCCGGCGGGTTTGTCGATGGCGAAGTCGGAGGAGGCGGCGAAGGCCGGGGCGACGCAGCACAGCGCGAAGCACCGCTCGCAGTCGGCGCGCAGGTCCCGGCGGCCGGGCCGGCCCACAGGCGCCGGAGCGCCCGGGCCGCCGGGAGCGTCAGAAGCAGCCGGAGCCCCCGGAGTACCCGGGATGCCCGGGATGCCCGGGGCGGCCTGGACGTCGGGTCGGGGCTCGGCGTGTTCGCGCTGCTCGGACAACGTGGGTGATCTCCTGCCGGGCCGGACGGCCCACCGCGGCGTGCTCGGGTCGGGCCCGGCATCCCGTCCGGGGCGGACGGTGTCCTCGCGGACGGCGGACCCGCGAAAAGGGCGGCCGGTTCCACCGGGCTCACCGGCTGAAGGGTACCCCCGGAGACCGCGCGGCCGTTCATCCGGCCTCCCCGCCCCAGGGCTCCGTCCCGCCTCCCGGTGTGTGCGCCGGGAGGCGGGACGGGACCGGGCGGCGGGACGGCGGGTCAGAGCGCTCACTCACCGGCGGCTACAGGCACCGAGTCCGCCCGAACAGCCGACCCGGCGGCTCCCGTCAGTCGAGCGGCACCAGGCCGGCGTAGCCGGGCGACCAGAGGTCCTCGACGCCGTCGGGCAGCAGCAGGACCCGGTCGGGTTCGAGCGCCTCGACCGCTCCCTCGTCATGGGTGACGAGCACGATGGCCCCGCGGTAGCCGCGGATCGCGCCGAGGATCTCCTGCCGTGAGGCCGGGTCGAGGTTGTTGGTGGGTTCGTCGAGCAGCAGCACGTTGGCGCTGGAGCAGACCAGAGTGGCCAGGGCGAGCCGGGTCCTCTCCCCGCCGGACAGCACTCCCGCCGGCTTGCCGGCGTCGTCGCCGGAGAACAGGAACGAACCGAGGATCCGCCGGGCCTCGCCGTCGGTGAGGTGCGGCGCGGTGCCCGCCAGGTTCTCCCGGACCGAACGCGTGAGGTCCAGCGTTTCGTGCTCCTGGGCGTAGTAGCCCAGGCGGAGCCCGTGCCCGTGGACGACCGCGCCGATGTCGGGCCGCTCGCGTCCCGCCAGGATCCGCAGCAGGGTCGTCTTGCCCGCGCCGTTCAGGCCCAGGACGACCACCCGGCTGCCGCGGTCCACGGCCAGGTCGACGCCGGTGAAGACCTCCAGCGAGCCGTAGGACTTGGACAGGCCGGTCGCGGTGAGGGGGGTCCTGCCGCAGGAGGCCGGTTCGGGCAGCCGGATCCGGGCGACCTTGGCGGCGCGCCGTTCGGGTTCGAGGTCGGAGAGCATGCGGTGGGCCCGGCGGGCCATGTTCTTCGCCGCGCTCGCCGTACCGACGCTGGCGCGCATCCTGTCCGCCTGGGCGAGGAGGGAGCCGGCCTTGCGTTCGGCGTTCACCCGTTCGCGCCTGCGCCGCCGCTCGTCGGTCTCGCGCTGGGTGAGGTACGCGCGCCAGCCGACGTTGTGGACGTCGATGACGGCGCGGTCGGCGTCCAGGTGGAAGACCCGGTTGACGGTCGCCTCCAGCAGTCCGGTGTCATGGCTGATCATGATCAGCCCGCCCCGGTAGGAGGCGAGGAAGTCGCGCAGCCACCCGATCGAGTCGGCGTCGAGGTGGTTGGTGGGTTCGTCGAGGAGCAGCGTGTCGTGGCCGGCGAACAGGACGCGGGCCAGCTCGACCCTTCTGCGCTGCCCGCCGGACAGGGTGCCCAGCGGCTGGGCGAGCACCCGGCCGGGCAGTCCGAGGCCGGACGCCGCCTGGGCGGCCTCGGCCTCCGCGGCGTACCCGCCGCGGGCGAGGAACTCCTCCTCGGCACGGACGTAGGCCCGCATCGCCCTCTCCCGGGCCGTCCGGTCGTCAGAGGCCATCGCGAGCTCGGCGGCGCGCAGCGAGCGGACGACCTCGTCGAGGCCGCGGGCGGACAGGATGCGGTCCCGCGCGGTGACGCCCAGGTCACCCGTCCGGGGGTCCTGGGGGAGGTGCCCGACGGAACCGACGACGGTCACGGCGCCGGTGGCGGGCTGTTCCTCACCGGCGAGGATCCTCGTCAGCGTGGTCTTGCCGGCACCGTTCCGGCCGACCAGGCCGATCCTGTCGCCGGGGGAGACGCGGAAGGAGGCGCCGGAGAGCAGGGTGCGGGCGCCGACGCGGACATGGACATCGCTTACGGTAAGCATGGAGATACGCTCCGGATTCGCTCAAGGACACAGGAAGGACGCGGAACCTGTGTCCGAGCTAGGAGATCCGGGGCGAAGCCATGCCGGTCATCTTAGGAAGGGGCCGGCCGCGGCGTCGAAGGGTTTTCCGTCGCCGGGCGTTCTCCCGGCGCCGTTCCCCGAGGCGGCGCGCCCGCCGGGCCTCCGGCATCCCGCCGTGCGGCCCCTTCCCGCTTCGCCCGGACGGTCTGCGCGATGCCCTGCGTGACCCGATCCGGGCGGCCCCCGTGCGCTCCGCCCCTACGCCCCTACGCCCGGGGCGGCCGACGCCCCGTGGACCACCAGGGCCCAGGCGAGGCAGCCGAAGGCCGCCGTCGACGCCGCCGCACGGACGACGTTCCAGCGCACCCACGCCGCCTCGAACTGCTCGCGCGCCGCCGCGAGGTCACCGGTTCCGGCCGCGGCGAGCCGGTCGTTGAGCGGCACGCTGACCGCGAAGGTGACGGCCAGGACGAGGCCGTACAGCAGGAGGGCGGCCACGATCCAGGGCAGCACGCCCCGGCCGTCCCCGCGCAGGTGCAGCGCCGCCGCCAGCAGGGTCAGCACCAGCGCGCCGCCGAAGGCGAGGGCGAACCAGCCGTTGAGGATGGCCACGTTGATCTGACGCATGGCCTCGACGAAGGTACGGTCGCCGCCGCGGCCCAGGCCGGGCATGACCGCGTAGGCGAAGGCGGCGAACAGGCCGGCCGTGAGGCCCATGGCGAGGGTGGACGCGATCAGGGCGGCGCTTCTGAACAACTCGAACATCACTTTCTCCGTAAGACCGACTGCCTCCAGTGAAGCCGTTCCGGGTGAGACTCTCCATGCTCGGGAAGCGCAGTTCCATATTCACTCGTCTAGCGTGGAGGCATGGACGCACTCGCCGGGCTGCTGGACGGGCCGCGGGCCCACCGGGCCTTCCTGCTGCGCTCGATCCTGGATCCCCCGTGGTCCCTGCGGATCCAGGATGAGGCGCCGCTCACCCTGGTCACCGTGACGCGGGGCCGGGCGTGGATGATCCCCGACGACGGTGAGGCCGTACGGCTGGACGCGGGGGACGTCGCGATAGCGCGCGGGCCCGAGCCCTACACGGTCGCCGACGACCCGGCCACCCCCTGGCAGGTGGTGATCCATCCGGGCCAGCGCTGCACCACCCTGGGCGGCGAGCCGCTGGAGGAGGAGATGGGCCTCGGCGTGCGCACCTGGGGCAACGGCCCCGGCGGATCGACGGTGCTGCTCACCGGCACCTACCAGCTGCGAGGGGAGGTCAGCGGGCGTCTGCTCGCGGCGCTGCCGCCGATGCTGGTCCTCCCGGGGGAGGCCCGCGACCATCCCCTGACCGCGCTGCTCGACCGGGAGATCGCCAAAGACGACCCGGGCCAGGAGGCCGTCCTCGACCGGCTGCTCGACCTGCTCCTCATCACCGTGCTGCGGACGTGGTTCTCCCGGCCCGAGGCGGAGGCCCCGGCCTGGTACCGGGCGCACGCCGACCCGGTGGTCGGCCGCGCGCTGCGGATGATCCACAACGACCCGGCCCACCCCTGGACCGTGGCCGGGCTGGCCGCCGGGACCGGAGTGTCCCGGGCGTCGCTGGCACGCCGCTTCACCGAGCTGGTCGGCGAGCCGCCCATGACGTTCCTCACCGGCTGGCGGCTGGCCCTGGCCGCCGACCTGCTGCGCGAGACCGACGCCACCGTCGGCGCGGTGGCCCGGCAGGTCGGTTACGGCGGTCCGTTCGCTCTCAGTGCCGCCTTCAAGCGCGTGCTCGGCGTCAGCCCGCAGCGGTACCGCGAGGCGGGAGCCCCCGGGACCGGAGAGACCGGAGCCGCGACCGCGGCCGGGCGGCCGGGTGCGTGACGAACCGGGCGGCCGGGTGCGTGACGATCCGACGGCCGGGTGCGTGACGACCGGACGCGTGCGGGCGGGACGGCCGTCCGTGAGGGCGTGAACGGAGAGCCGCCGGAGGTCTCCGGGGAGGGCCGGGCCGCTCAGGGGATCGGGGCCGTCAGGGGATCGTGGCCGTTGGAGGGCCGGAGGCGTCAGGGGACCGGGACCGTCGGAGGGCCGGGGCCGTCAAGTCGTGGGCCGAGAGTCACATCGCGCAGGTGTGCGCCGCCCGCGAGTCCCACGACCGCGGATCCGAGGTGCCCCAGGAGCGTCAGGGCCGGTCGCCGCGGGGGTCGAGGGGGCGCTCGAAGAAGGTCTCCAGCACCACCACGGTCCGGGTGCCGGTGACGCCGGGCACCTCGTGCAGGTGTCTCAGCACGGCCTGCAGGTCCTCGGTGCTGGAGGTGCGCACCTTCACGAGCAGCGAGGCGGATCCGGCGACGACGTGGGCCTCCTCGATCCAGGGGAGCGCGGCCAGCGCCTCCGCCGTCTCCGTGCCGCCCACCCACGCGTTGGCGTCGATCATCACGAACGCGGCCACGCCCTTGCCCACCGCCGCCGGGTCGACCTCCACCGAGGTCCGTCTGATCACTCCGCGCCGGCGGAGCTTGCGCACGCGCTCGTGGGTGGCGCCGCTGGACAGCCCGACGGCCTCGCCGAGCGCCGCGTAGGACCGGGTGGCGTCGGCCTGGAGCAGGGCGAGGAGTTCGCGGTCGATGTCGTCCACGATGACATCGTAGCGCCGAACCAAAGTCTGTATTTCGTAACTTGACCGAATGGTGTCCTGTGAGATTAGGTTCGCACAGGATGCCATTCGGAGGGTGTGACATGGAAGTGATCGAGGCGCGGTTCGAGGTCCTGGACGACCGGTTCCGGGCGTGCCGGGGCGACGACCGCATCGAGCGGCTCGCCACGGGCTGCCGCTGGGCCGAGGGCCCGGTCTACTTCCCCGCGGGCCGGTACCTGCTCTGGAGCGACATCCCCAACGACCGGATGCTCCGCTGGGACGAGACGACCGGCGCGGTCGGCACGTTCCGGCAGCCCGCCGGTCACGCCAACGGCCACACCGTCGACCGCGAGGGCCGGCTGGTCTCCTGCGAGCAGGGGAACCGCCGGGTCACCAGGACCGAGCACGACGGCTCCGTCACGGTCATCGCCGACCGGTGGCGGGGGCGGAGGCTGAACAGCCCCAACGACGTGGTGGTGCGGTCGGACGGCTCGGTCTGGTTCACCGATCCGTCCTACGGCATCGACAGCGACTACGAGGGGCACCGGGCGGAGAGCGAGATCGGCGCCTGCCACGTCTACCGGGTGGACCCGGTCACAGGGGAGGCCGCGATCGTGGCCGACGACTTCGTCCGCCCCAACGGCCTGGCGTTCTCCCCCGACGAGTCGGTGCTCTACGTCGTCGACACCAGGGCCGGTCACCTGCGGGCGTTCGAGGTGGGCGAGGACGGCGCGCTCACGGGCGGCGCGGTGCTCGCCACCTGCTCCTCCGGGGTCTTCGACGGCCTCCGCGTGGACACCGGCGGGCGGATCTGGGCCGCGGCCGGGGACGGCGTGCACTGCTTCGACCCGGACGGCACGCTGATCGGGAAGATCCGCTTCCCCGAGGCGGTGTCCAACCTGTGCTTCGGCGGCGCCAAGCGCAACCTGCTGCTCGTCACCGCCACCACCTCGCTCTACTCGATCATGCTGACCGTCAACGGCGCCACCCGGCCCGCGGCCCCGGGTCGCCGCGACCAGGCCGGCGCCGTCCCGGTGCCGTGACCGGGGCGGCACGATCCGGGAGGGCGGCGTGACCGGGGTGGCGACGCCGGTACCCGCCCGCGTCACTCCCACCGGAACAGCCGTGCCGCCACCGCGCCCGTGACCAGTACGGTCACCGCCATCACCGCCAGGTGCAGCGGCTGCGGCGCGTGACCCGCCCAGGTGTCGCGGATCGCCTGGCCGAACGGAGCCATCGGCAGGAAGTCGCCGATCCGCCGGAGCAGGTCCGGCATCAGCTCGCGGGGGATCCACATGCCCGCCATGAACAGGAGCGGGAACATCAGCAGCGAGCCGATCCCGGGCGCGACCTTCGCGTTGGGCGCGACCGCGGCGATCAGCAGGCCGAGGCCGAACACCGAGGCGGTGCCGAGCACGAACACGACCGCGAACGCCGGGAGGTTCCCGGGCACGGCCACGCCGAGGAACAGGTGACCCAGCGTGATCAGCAGGGCGGTGGCGACGACCGCCACCGCGAGGTTGTTCACCACCTGGGCGACCAGCAGCCGGACCGGGCTGACCGGGGTGGTGGACATGCGGCGCAGCACGCCCCTCTCCCGGTAGGCGACCAGCGTGCCCGGCAGCACCGACAGCGCCATCGTGGCCACCGACAGGATCACCATCATGCCGGGGAGCTGGGTGTCGATGACCCGCTGGCCGCCCATCGCCGGGTCCGGCTCGCCGAAGCCGGGGATGCTGCCCAGCCCCAGCAGGAGCGCCAGCGGGAGCAGGATGGCGAAGATCGGCCCGGCCGGATCGCGGAGGAAGAGCTTGGCCTCGGTGATGATCATCTTGTTCATGCGGAGATCTTCTTTCCGGTCAGTGCGAGGAAGGCGTCGTCGAGGCCGGCCTGATCGACCCGCAGGTCGGCGGGCGTGACACCGGCGGCGGACAGGGCGGAGACGACCGCTGGGAGGAGGTCGCCGGTGCCGGAGACCTCGATCCGGCCTCCCTCGTGCCGAACCCCGGTCACCTCCGGAAGGGCGCGGAGCGCCGCGTCGTCGAACGGGCGGGAGGGCCGGAACCGTACGCGCTGCGGGCTGCCGATCCGCGACACCAGCCCCTCCGGGCTGTCGAGGGCCACCACCTTGCCCGCGTCGATCAGCGCGAGCCGGTCGCAGAGCCGTTCGGCCTCCTCCATGAAGTGGGTGACCAGCACGATCGTCACCCCGTCGGCGCGGACCTGCTCGATGAGCTCCCAGGTGTCGCGGCGGGCCTGCGGGTCCAGACCCGTGGTCAGCTCGTCGAGGATCGCCACGCGGGGCCGGCCGACCAGCGCCAGGGCGATGGACAGCCGCTGCTGCTGGCCGCCGGAGAGCTTGCCGTAGTGGGCGTCCCGCCTGGCGGTGAGCCCGACCCGCTCCAGCAGCTCGTCGGTGTCGGCGGGCGCCGGGTAGAAGGAGGCGTACAGGTCGAGTGCCTCCCACACCTTGATCTTGTCCGGGAGCGCGGAGCTCTGCAGCTGCACGCCCAGGTTCCTCCTGACCTCGGCGCGGTCCAGGCCGCCGAGCACCCGTACGGTGCCGGAGTCGGGGGCGCGCAGGCCCGCCACGCACTCGACGGTGGTGGTCTTGCCCGCGCCGTTGGGGCCGAGGACGCCGAAGATCTCGCCCTCCTCGACGGTGAACGAGACGCCGTCCACCACGTTCCTGCCGCGGTATCCCTTGCGGAGATCGCTGACTTCGATGACCTTCATGACGACGACGTTAGGAATCCGGCGGATCGGGCGGAATCCGGCTGGGCACCCGGCGGGGTGTACCCAGCCACACCCCGCGGAGTGCGGCCGGCTTCATTGGGCGGACGGCGCCGATCGTCCACACTGTCAGACATGAGACGACACGCGGTGACGTTCGGCCGGGCCCTGGCCCTGGGAGGCATGGCCCTGACGGACGTCCTCCTGCTCGCGGCGGCCCTGGTGACCGCCGTTCTCGCCTCTCTGGGCCTGGTCTTCTTCTTCATGCCCATGGTCGGTCTGGTCAGGCGCCGAGCCATGCTCGCCAGACGTCTGACCGGCACGTGGCTGGGCGTCGTGACGGAACCGCCCTACCTGCCGCCCCCGCCCCCTCCCCGGCCCCAGCCCGACGGCTGGTACCGCTACGAGCGCCAGCTCTACAAGACGCCGCGGTGGCCCGCGTGGCACGAGCGCTGGAAGTGGATGTTCACCGACCCGGCCACCTGGCGGGACCTGGCCTGGCTCTCCCTGAACCCGATCGTCGGCGGAAGCCTGCTGTCGCTGCCTCTCGCCGCGGTCTGGTGCGGTCTGGACCTGCTGGGGCGCTGGACACCCCTGACGGTGCCGTCGGGAGTCGTCGTCGCCGTGGCCGGGGTGGCCGCGGTGCCCTGGCTGCTGCGCCTCTACGGCTGGTGGACCCGCCTGTGCCTCGCGCCCACCGCCAGGTCCGTCCTGGCCGGGCGGGTCCGGCGGCTCGACCAGCTCAGGACGGAGACGGCCGACTCCCAGGCGGCCGAGCTGCGGCGGATCGAGCGCGACCTGCACGACGGCGCACAGGCCCGGCTGGTGGCCATGGGCATGACGCTGGGCGCGGTCGAGGAGCTGATGGACTCGGACCCCGAGGCGGCCAAGGCCCTGCTCGCCAAGACGCGCGAGGCGTCGTCGGTGGCGCTCACCGAGCTGCGCGCCCTGGTCAGGGGCATCCACCCGCCGGTCCTGGCCGAACGCGGCCTCGGCGACGCCGTACGCGCCATGGCGCTGGACAGCCCGCTGAAGGTCACGGTCACCGCGAACCTGAGCAGGCGGTCCCCGGCGCCCGTCGAGTCGGCGATCTACTTCTCGATCAGCGAACTGCTCACCAACGCGGCCCGGCACGGAGGCGCGGACCGCGTGTGGATCGACATCGGCGTCCGGGACGGGTCGCTGCGGGTGACCGTCACCGACGACGGCTCGGGAGGCGCCGACCCCGCCCGGGGCAGCGGCCTGCGCGGGATCGAGCGGCGGCTGGCGGCCTTCGACGGGGTGCTCGCGCTGAACAGCCCGCCCGGCGGCCCGACCACGGCCACCATCGACCTCCCGATCGAGGGGAGCGGGGACGCGCCCGAGGGCGGGCCGGCGCCGAAGGGCTGGCGGCTCGCCGTGCTGGTCCTGGGCTGGGGGCTGGGCTGGCTCCCCCTGTTCCCGCAGGGCCTGGTCGCGATGTGCATGAAGATCTTCGGATCCGACGCGAAGAGCTGGTTCCTCGCCCTCCACCTGCCCGAGCCCTGGCAGTGGCCGATGATCGTCTTCAACATCCTCCTCGGCCTGACCATGTACGGCGCGGCCATGGTGATCACCTCCGCGCACTCCCACCGGCGGCTGATCGAACGGGCCGGCCCGGCCCTAGGGTTGGACGGGTGAGCCTGCGAATCGTCATCGCCGAGGACCTCCACCTGCTGAGGGAGGGCCTTGTCCATCTGCTCCAGGCCCACGGGTTCGAGGTCGTCGCGGCCGTCGAGAGCGGCCCCGAGCTGCTGCGGGCGCTGGTCGCCGAGCGCCCCGACGTCGCCGTGGTGGACGTACGGCTGCCGCCCACGTTCACCGACGAGGGCCTCCAGGCCGCGCTGGCCGCCCGCAGGGAGGTCTCCGGCCTGCCGGTGCTCGTGCTGTCCCAGCACGTCGAGCAGTTGTACGCGCGCGAGCTGCTCGCCGATGGCTCCGGCGGGATCGGCTACCTCCTCAAGGACCGGGTGTTCAACGCCGGGCAGTTCGTCGACGCGGTCCGCCGGGTCGCCGGCGGGGGCACCGCGATGGACCCCGAGGTGATCGCCAAGCTTCTGGCCAGCAACGCCCGGCACGAGCCGCTGGGCGCGCTGACCCCGCGGGAGCGGGAGGTGCTTTCCCTGATGGCCGAGGGGCGCTCCAACGCCGCCATCTCCCAGCGCCTGTACCTCAGCGAGAGCGCGGTCGGCAAGCACACGGCGAGCATCTTCGGCAAGCTCGGCCTCGCCCCGTCGGACGACGACAACCGCAGGGTCCTCGCTGTCCTGGCCTATCTCGACGCGGCCCGGGACCTGTGAAACTTTCGGCCCGTCCCCGGGCGCGGGGCCGGGCCGTCCGGCGGAACGCCGCAGCTCACGGGGCGGTGCGGGGCGGCGCCGGCCCGCCGTACGGCGCCGGCCCGGCCGGAGGGGTGGCGCGCCGGCGACCGATGGCGGTTTGATCGGCCTTTGAAAACGCTTTCCGACACCGTGGTCGTCGAAGCGCTTCCATCCGATCAGCCGCAGGGGTGAAGAATGCACAGACAGCACGGACCATCCCTCCGTCACGCGCTCGCCGCCTGTTCGGTGGCCGGGGTCGCGCTCGCCGCCGGCCTGCAACCGGTCACGGCGCACGCCGCGGCGGGCTGCCGCGTCGACTACGCCGTCACCTCCCAGTGGGGCGGAGGCTTCACGGGCGACGTGAAGGTGACCAACCTCGGCGACCCGGTCAACGGCTGGACGCTGACCTGGAGCTTCTCCGCCGGACAGCAGGTGACGCAGGCGTGGAACGCGACCGTCACCCAGAGCGGCTCCCAGGTGACGGCCAAGGACGCCGGATACAACGCGGCGCTGGCCACCGGCGCCGCCGCGACGTTCGGGTTCAACGGCTCCCTGACCGGTTCGGCCAATCCCGTCCCGGCGGCGTTCGCGCTCAACGGCGTCGCCTGCACCGGCTCCACCGGTCCCACGGCCACCCCCACCGCGACGCCGACCGTGACGCCCACGGCGACGCCGACGGCCACTCCCACGGTGACCCCGACGGCGACCCCCACGACGCCGCCCGCGGGAGCACGGCAGGTGGAGGACCTCGACCGTGGACTGATCAGCGCCCGGTCGGGCACCGGCAACTTCGTCGCGTGGCGGCTGCTCGGCACCGACCCGGCGAACGTGGCCTTCAACCTCTACCGGGGCGGGACGAAGGTCAACACCACCCCCATCACCGGCTCGACGAACCACTTCGACGCCGGCGCCGCGGCCGACGCGTCGTACACCGTGCGCCCGGTCGTCGACGGCGTCGAGCAGGCGGCCTCCGGAGCGTCCCTCCGCTTCACCGGCGGCGACTACCTCGACGTGCCGATCCAGCCGCCCTCCGGCGGCACCACCCAGGACGGCGTCGCCTACACCTACGCGGCCAACGACGCCAGCGTGGGAGACCTCGACGGCGACGGCCGCTACGAGTTCGTCCTCAAGTGGGACCCGACCAACTCCAAGGACAACTCCCAGTCCGGTTACACCGGAAACGTCTACGTCGACGCCTACCGCCTCGACGGCAGCCGGATGTGGCGGATCGACCTCGGGCGCAACATCCGCGCCGGCGCGCACTACACGCAGTTCCAGGTCTACGACTACGACGGGGACGGCCGCGCCGAGGTCGCGATGAAGACCGCCGACGGCACGGTCGACGGCGCCGGCCGGACGATCGGCAACGCCTCGGCCGACCACCGCAACTCCAGCGGCTACGTCCTGTCCGGCCCCGAGTACCTCACCATGTTCGACGGGCGGAGCGGCGCGGCCCTGTCCACCGTGAACTACGACCCGCCGCGCGGCACGGTCTCGTCGTGGGGGGACTCCTACGGCAACCGCGTCGACCGCTTCCTGGCCGCCACCGCCTACCTGGACGGCTCGCGGCCGTCTCTGATCATGTCGCGCGGCTACTACACCCGCGCCGTCATCGCGGCCTGGGACTTCCGCAACGGCTCGCTGGTCGAGCGGTGGAAGTTCGACAGCGACAGCGCCGGAAGCCAGTACCGCGGCCAGGGCAACCACAACCTCTCGGTCGCCGACGTCGACTCCGACGGCAGGGACGAGATCGTGTTCGGCGCGATGGCGATCGACGACAACGGCCGGGCGCTGTGGAACAACGGCTACGGGCACGGCGACGCGCTGCACGTCGGCGACCTCGACCCCTCCCGGGCCGGGCTGGAGGTCTTCAAGATCTCCGAGGACACGAGCAAGCCCGCCGCGTGGTTCGCCGACGCCGCCACCGGCAGGGCCCTGTGGAGCAACGCCTCCTGCGGCTGCGACAACGGCCGCGGCGTGTCGGCCGACGTGTGGGCGGGCAGCCCCGGCGCCGAGTCCTGGTCGGCGGCCGTGGACGGCGTCTACGACACCAGGGGCCGGAACGTCGGCCGCAAGCCCTCCTCGATGAACTTCCTCGCCTGGTGGGACGCCGACCCGGTCCGTGAACTGCTGGACGGCACGCGCATCGACAAGTACGGCACGAGCGGCGAGAGCCGCCTGCTGACCGCGAGCGGCGTGCACTCCAACAACGGCACCAAGTCCACCCCGTCGCTGTCGGGCGACCTGTTCGGCGACTGGCGGGAGGAGGTCGTCTGGCCGACCACCGACAACAGGGCGCTCCGGATCCACACCACCACCGCGGTCACCGACCGGCGGATCCACACGCTCATGCACGACACCCAGTACCGGGTGGCGATCGCCTGGCAGAACACCGCCTACAACCAGCCGCCGCATCCGAGCTTCTTCATCGGGGACGGCATGGCCACCCCGCCGCGGCCCAACGTGTACGTGCGGTAGACGGACGCCGGACCGGAGGACGCGTCCGGTGAGAGCACCCGGCCCGGTGCTCTCACCGGGCCTCCGGCTCCTCACCGGACATCCGTTCCCGCAAAGGGCATCCGTTCCCCCAAAGACTCCGGCTCCGCCCAGGAGCCGCCCGGCTTCCGGGAAGCACCGGATCGCATGGCTTCGCGGGAGTTCTGTCGGTCACACCGGCTACCTTCTGATGGATACGGCCCGCGATTCCGCCATGCCGTTCAGGACGAAGGGGTGATCAGGTGAAGTTCCGGGTTAACCGTGATGTCCTGGCCGACGCCGTGGCCTGGTCGGCCAGGGCGCTGCCGAGCCGCCCGACGGTTCCGGTGCTGTCCGGCCTTCTCCTGGAGGCCGGGGACGACCTCGTGCTCTCCGCCTTCGACTACGAGGTCTCCGCCCGGGTGTCGGCCGAGGCCGACGTGGCCGAGCCCGGCCGGGCGCTCGTCCCCGGCAGGGTCCTCGCGGAGATCACCCGCAGTCTGCCCGCCCAGCCGGTGGAGATCGTCACCAGCGGATCCGAGGCGATTCTGACCTGCGGTGACACCGAGTTCGGACTGCCCACCATGCCGGTGGAGGACTTCCCGGCCCTGCCTCCGACACCGGCGAGGATCGGCGCGATCGGCGGCGGCGTCTTCGCGAGCGCGGTCGGCCAGGTGGCCCCCGCCGCCAGCCGTGACGAGGCGCTCCCCATGCTGACCGGCGTCCGGATCGACATCACCGGCGAGACCGTGACCATGGCGACCACCGACCGCTACCGCATCGCGGCCCGTGAGTTCGACTGGCGACCGGAGCGGCCCGACGTGGCCGCGGCCGCCGTGGTGCCCGCCCGGGCACTCGTCGAGGTGGCGAAGTCGTTGCGCGGGGGCGAGGTGTCGATCGGGCTGGGCGACGGCGTCGCCGGGTTCGAGAGCGTCGACCGCAGCACCACGGTCCGCCTGCTGGACGAGCAGTTCATCGACTACCGGTCCCGGCTGACCGAGGACTGGCCGATCCGGGCCGACGTGCGGGTCGCCCCGTTCGTCGAGGCGATCAGGCGGGTCGGGCTGGTCGCCGAGCGCAACACCGCGATCCGCCTGTCGTTCGACCACGGCCGGGTGTTCCTTCAGGCGGGCGGCGGCGAGATCGGTCGCGGTGCCGAGTCCATGGAGGCCGAGCTGTCCGGTGACCCCATCCAGATCGCCTTCCAGTCGCATTTCCTGCTCGACGGCCTGAACGGGGTCGAGACCGAGTTCGCCCGGATCAGCATGCAGTCCTCCAGCCGCCCGGCGCTCATCACCGAGGTCCCGGGCGACGCCGATCCCGCCTTCCGCTATCTCACGATGTCCCTGCGCGCGGTGTGACACCGCCCCGGGGCCTCCCGGCGACGGACCACACACGGATGCGCCCCGCCTCCTCGATGTTCCCCGAAGGGAGAGGAGACGGGGCGCATCCGGTGCGCCGGCAGGGCCCGCGGATCAGTTGGACAGTTCCTGGGCCTCGGTCAGGGAGATCAGGATGTGCTCCATGCACGCGTGGCCGGCGCGTTCCGCGGCGGCCACGTCACCGTCCGCGATGGCGCGGGCGATGGCCTCGTGCGGGATGTAGGTGCTGTTGATGGAGGTGCCCGCGGCGGTGATGCTGGCCCGCAGGGCGGCCGAGAAGTCCTCGTAGAGGTCGCTCAGCACCCGGTTGTGGGTCGCCTCGACGACGGCGATGTGGAAGGCGAGGTCGGCCTCGACGAACGCCTCGGGTCCGCCGGACTCCCATGCCCGCTCGCGCTCGGCCAGCGCGCTCTGGATGCGGGCGATGTCGGCGTCGGTGCGCCGGGTCGCCGCGAGGCGGGCGGCCTCGACCTCCAGGGCGCGCCGTACCTCCAGGATCTCCAGCTGCTCGGCGGCGCGCAGCCTCCGCTGCATGGCTCCCGAAAGCTCACTCGTCGCGCGGACGTAGGTGCCGTCACCCTGACGGCACTCCAGCAACCCGGCGTGGGTGAGCGCTCGTACGGCCTCGCGTACGGTGTTGCGTCCGACCCCGAGCTGTTCGGCGAGCACGGTCTCGGTAGGGATTTTCGCGTGCATCTGCCAGGAGTTCGATGTGATCTGCTCCTTGAGCTGATCGATCACCTGGTCGACGAGGGACGCACGCTGCGCCGTACGCAGACTCACAGTCCGCCTCCTCCGGGGAAACCAATCATCCTATGAGTCAATGACTGGTAGACCCTAATTATTCCGGAGGCGTGAATACAAATCCAGGTTCGGCGGAGCGCCGATCTCTACCGGGCCAGAGCGGAGTCGACCGTCACCCCCACCATCGCGCTGCGCACTCCGGCGGCTTCCAGAGCCTTACGATACGCGTTAGAGCGTTCCTCGTCCGCGCCGACTCGTCCGTACAGGTCGCCCAGCTCACGCCAGGCCCGCGCCGCCTCCCTGTCGGGTGCGGAACCCGCCGGGCGCGGCTCGTCGAGCAGCTGGCCGGCCCGGTGCAGGATGACCGGCACGTCGCGGTCGCCGTGGGCGAGCGCGATCTCCGCGAGAAGGAGCTGCGCGGTCGCCGCGACGGGACAGGCCCGTCCGTCCAGCATGGCGAGAACGGACGCGGCCAGCCGGGCGGCGTCCTCGGGGGCGTCGCCGGTGAACCGTACCCGGGCGAGGGCGACGAGGCTCCGGGCGTGCTCGTGGACGGCTCCGGGGAACGCGGCGAAGACGCGACCGGCGGAGGTCACCAGCTCCCGGGCCTGCTCCAGCGACTCCTCACCGGTGGATGCGGCCAGCCGCGCCCAGCTCGTCGCGACGCCGGCGAGCCGGAACGCCATCCGGGCCGGACGGCCGGTCGCGATGGCGTCGTCGGCCAGGTGCACGGCCAGGGCGGAGTCCTCGCCCTCGGCCGCGACGAGGCTCGCCCGCCACAGCGCGTGGATCTCGGCGGTGCGGTTGGCCACGACGGGCACGCCGTTGTCCGTCAGCACCCTGCGGATGTAGTCCATGCCCGGCGAGCGCGGCTGCCGGGGGCTCTCGGTCTCCATGAGGGACGCGGCGAGATCGACGGCGACCTCGCCCTGCGTCAGCGCGAGCCTCTCCACCTGGACGAGCGCCTGGGCGGCCAGGTCACGGGCGCGCAGGATGTCTCCGGCGCGCTGGTAGCAGCGGCTCAGCGCCACGGTGAGGGGCAGGTCCGCCAGACGCTCGGGATGGGCCGCCGCCTCACGGCGCAGCCACTCGAACGCCTCCACGGCCGGCCCGAGCCTTCCCTGGGCCTCCAGGGCCCGCGCGCGGCCGAACCGCGCGTGCGCGCCCAGCAGGACGTTCTCCTCGCCGGCCACCTTGACGATCTCGCCGAACCGCTCGGCGGCCACGGACGGGTCGCCGTGGAGCAGTTCCAGCTCGGCGTGGCGCAGCCCGAGTTCGGTGTCGATGCGCTGACGCGGTTCGATGCCGTGCAGCAGGAACTCGGTGGTGCAGCCCAGGCGTTCGGCGAGGAGGCGCGCGACCACCGGGGTCGGCGTGCGCTTGCCGGACTCGATGAGAGAGACATAACTGTCGGAGAGGTCAGGCCCGGCCAGCTGGGCCTGAGACATGCGCCTACTGAGCCGCAGTCCGCGGACGCGGTCACCGATGGTTCCCTGACTCGGCATCTGATCTCTCAGGGCGGGGGATGGTCAATGTTCCCGCCATGATTGCACGAAGCAGTCGAATAAGGTAACCCCGCGTGAAAAATATCGGGTGGACTCTTCTCTAACGTGCCTCCGCAAAGGACGAAGAGGCACTAATCATCGTCGTTGCCTCCGGGGAAGAGCATCTGGCACACCTCGAGGTAGAGCGTCTCGGGGTAGGGGATGTAGTTGACCCTCGACAGGGCCTGGTCCTGGCCGGCCGACTCCAGGACGAACTCGCCGTACCCCATCATGCGGCCGAGCAGCGACCGCTGGAAGCTCATGTCGGTGACCTTGCCCAGCGGCATCATGTCGACCTTGCGGGTGATCAGGCCCGTGGTGAGCAGCATCCGTTTGGACGTGACGACGAAGTAGTCGACCGACCACTCCGCCACCTTCCAGACGAAGCGGATCAGCAGCAGGAGCCAGGCCCACCACACGACGACGAGGGCGGCGCCGCCGCCCTGGTCGCCGAACCACTTGCTCAGCAGCCCGGCGAGGATCAGGCCGCCGAAGACCTCGGCGACGGGGCGGAGCAGCACGGCCGGGTGACGCCGCACCATGATGACCTGGTGTTCGTGGGGGAGCAGGTAGCGGTTGACCGACGAGGGAGCTGAGTCCCCGTGGGTCACGAGCCTCATGAGAGATGGGAGACGAACTGGGCCAGAGAGTCGGCCGCGTTGTACACAGTGTCCATTGCGCTCCTCACCGTGCTGGCGGCGTCACCTGGTCGGGTGAACAGGAAGAACGCCACAAAAGCAATACCGCCGTACGTAAGAACCTTCTTGACCTGCACTTCGGCCTCCTGCTACCGCTGACCCACTGCACCCGCCGTATACATTACCCACGCCATTCGCCGGGTAAAGCGCTTCGGTCCATTACGTCTGGCCACGTTCCACGGACCTGGCGAACCGGACAGAATGGCTTTTCTCGGTCACCCGCGCTCGCTCGCGACGAGCGCGAGGACCTCGAGATGTTTGCGGGCGATCCGCTCCACCATTCCAGGATGGACGTGGCCGGTCACCTCCAGCGCGCCGTAGTGCGCCGCCTCCACGCAGCGGGTCACCGTGGCGGCCGGATGGATCCCGGAGAACTCGGCCCGCAGCGTGGCGCTGACGCCCTCGTACGGGTCGGGCTCCGCGCCCGGCGTGATTCGCTCGCTCATGGTTCTCCCTGGTGTGCGCCCGCGGCCCTCGCGGACCGGAGCGCGCAAGAGCCGCTTTCGCTACTCTGAGTACCCAGAGAGTAACATTACGGAGTCGAAAGCTGCAGAACGTCCCTTCTATCGGAAGGGAAGTTTTCTCAGACGACCCCGTAAAGACGGTCACCGGCGTCGCCGAGGCCCGGGACGATGTAGCCGTTCTCGTTCAGCCGCTCGTCCACCGCCGCGGTGACCAGGCGGATCGGCCGGCCGCTGCCCGCGAACGCCCGGTCCATGTGGGCGATGCCCTCCGGGGCCGCCAGCAGGCACAGCGCGGTCACGTCGTCCGCGCCGCGCTCGAAGAGGAACTCGATGGCCGCGGCCAGGGTGCCGCCGGTGGCGAGCATGGGATCGACCACGTAGACCTGGCGGCCGGACAGGTCGTCCGGCAGGCGGGTGGCGTAGGTCTCGGCCTTCAGCGTCGACTCGTTGCGGATCATCCCGAGGAAGCCCACCTCGGCCGTCGGCAGCAGCCTCGTCATGCCGTCCAGCATGCCCAGGCCCGCCCGCAGGATCGGCACCACCAGCGGGTACGGCTGAGCCAGCCGTACCCCCTCGGCCGGCGCGACCGGGGTCCGCACGGTCACGTCGGTCACGCGGACGTGCCGGGTGGCCTCGTAGGCGAGGAGGGTCACGAGCTCGTCGGCGAGGCGACGGAATGTGGGTGAATCCGTCTCCGCGTTCCGCAGCACGGTCAGTTTGTGTGCCACCAGCGGGTGGTCGACGACCAGGGTCTCCATGGAGGCCAACGGTATCCGGTATGCCGAGGTGAGGGATAACGGCAGGGTCCGTACGTGATGTGACCCACTTTCACTTTGAGTTTGATCACGATTTGGTAGGAGAGACGTACGCTCGCAGGCTGGTTCTGAAAGCATTGACTTCCGGAGAGAACGCATCGGTGGGGATGGCCATGTCAGATCAAGAGGCGCTCGACTTCGCCATCGTCGTCTACCGCGAGGACGACGTCTGGGAGGCGGAGGTCCTCCCCACCGCCCTCACCTCCGACCTGGACGGCCTGATCTACGCCCTGCGCCAGCAGCCGAGCATGAGCGGCACGATTGGTCTGGTCGCCGTTGGGGATGAGTTCTTCGTGGCGCTAAGGGTGTTCGGCGAGCGGGTGGACGTCTTCCTGTCCGACATCGCCGCCTCCTGGGACTTCCCCCTCGCCGAGCAGGTGCTGGAGTACCTCGACGTTCCGGTGCCGGACGAGGAGGAGCTCGACGCGATCCTCCAGGACGAGGACACCGCCCTTCCCGCCGGGGACCTCTCGATCTTCGCGGATCTGGGCCTCGACGAGATGGAGCTCGGCATCCTCTCCGGCGACGTCGACCTGCTTCCCGAGGACGTGCTGTCCAGCATCGCCGCGCGGCTGGGTTTCTCCGAGCCGTTCGAACGCGCCATCGACTCGATGTTCGGCTGACCTTGGGAGATCGGCCATGTCCTCCAGCCCATCAGCAAGCAGCGTGTTCTCGGCGGCCTTCGTCCGCACCCCCGGCGGGTGGAAGGGCGCGGAGGTCGATCTAGGCTCCGCCGAGACGGCGGACGACCTCGGCGACGCCGTCGCCGAGCATCTGGGACTCGACGGCGACGAACTGGTCCTGCTGTGCGTGGAGGTGGAGGACGAATGGTTCGGGATCGTCCGCTACGACGGTGACGGGGAGCCCCGCACCTTCCTCTCCGACGAGCAGGCCGGTGTCTCGGCGAGGCTCGGGGAGCTCTTCAGCGAGCTGGCCGGGGTCGCGCCGGCCAAGGAGACGGCCGAGATCGGGGTACGGCCCGCCGGCGACTTCGAGCTGCTGGACGACCTCGGCGTCACCTCCGAGGAGCTGATCGAGCTCAGCGTGGAGGAGGGCGTCCTCCCCGCGGACACGCTCTCCGTCATCGCCGAGCGGCTCTCGTTCGCCGACGAGCTCGACAGGCTGCGATGACCGTGACGGCCGTACGGCCGCCGTCGTCGTGACGGGTGGCGGGCGGGGTCCCGGGGCGGGCGGGCCGGGAGACGGAGCCGCGGGCGGACGGGAGACCGGGCCGGAGTCCGACGGGCCCGCCGAGCCCGGCGGGTCCGGCGTATCCGGTGCGGAGGCCGGTCACGTCCCCGTGATGCGGCTCGCCCTCGACGAGGCGGCGCGGGCCGGCGCCCGCGGCGAGGTGCCGGTCGGCGCGGTCGTCGTGGACGCCGGGGGCGCCGTTCTGGCCCGGGCGGGCAACGACCGCGAGTCCCTGGCCGATCCCACCGCCCACGCCGAGATCCTCGCGCTGAGGGGCGCCGCGCGGGCGCGCGGCGGGTGGCGGCTGGACGGCTGCACGCTGGTGGTGACCCTGGAGCCCTGCACGATGTGCGCCGGGGCCGCCGTGCTGGCGCGGGTCGACCGCGTCGTGTACGGCGCCGCCGACGCCAAGGGCGGCGCCGTGGGCTCGCTCTGGGACGTCGTCAGGGACCGCCGCCTCAACCACCGGCCCGAGGTGGTGAGGGGCGTTCTGGCCGACGAATGCGCCGGGGTCCTCACCGATTTCTTCTCCGTCAGACGGATGCGCGAGCAATAGCGGTTATCCGGTAAGCTGCTCCGCGGTGGAGTCGCCTAGTGGCCGAGGGCGCACGCCTCGAAAGCGTGTGATGGGGCAACTCATCCGTGGGTTCAAATCCCACCTCCACCGCCACAGCGAAGGGCTCCCGGCCGTCGGCCGGGAGCCCTTCGGTTTTCCGCTCCCCCGCCCCTCCGGACCTCTCCGGCGGGCGGGCTCAGTCGTCCGGCAGCTCCAGCACCCTGGCGTGCAGGACCGAGCGCTGGTGAAGGGCCGACCGCAGCGCGCGGTGCAGGCCGTCCTCCAGGTAGAGATCACCGTGCCACTGCACCACGTGCGGGAACAGGTCGCCGTAGAAGGTGGAGTCCTTGGCGAGCAGGGAGTGCAGATCCAGCACCGCCTTCGTGGTGATCAGGGTGTCGAGCCGGATCTGCCGTGGCGGTATCTGCGCCCACTCGCGGTGCGAGAGGCCGTGGTCCGGGTAGGGCCGTCCGTCGCCGATCATCTTGAAGATCACACTATGTAGTTTATGAGAGTATCGGGCGTCATGCCCGCCGGATGCCCATCCGGCGGTTCGTTTCGCAGGTCACGAGGCCTTTCAGATGTCGCCCGCGAAGGTGTCGCACTTGTTGGGGTCGCCGCTCTCGTAACCGGTGGTGAACCACTTGACACGCTGCGCCGACGTCCCGTGGGTGAACCCCTCGGGGTCGATCCGGCCCTGGGTGCGCTTCTGGATGCTGTCGTCGCCGACGGCCGAGGCCGCGCTGATCGCCTCTTCGATGTCGGTCTGGCTGAACGGCTTGGCGAACAGGCCGGTCTCGTAGGCGTTCTTGGCCCAGGCTCCGGAGTAGCAGTCGGCCTGAAGCTCCAGCCGGACCGAGCCGCTCTCCGGTCCCTGCCGGTCTCCCTCCGCCTTGGCGTTGGTGCCGAGGAGGTTCTGTACGTGGTGGCCGTACTCGTGGCCGACGACGTAGGCCTGGGCGAACGGGCCGCCCTTGGCGCCGAACCGGCTCTGGAGCTCGTCGAAGAAGCTCAGATCGAGGTAGACCCGCTTGTCGGAGGGGCAGTAGAACGGGCCGACCGAGGCGTCGGCCGCGCCGCAGCCCGTGTTGACCTGGCCGGAGAACATCACCGTCTTGGCCGGCGTGTAGTTCTGCACGACCCCGGGCCAGTAGTCCTGGATGCTGTTGACCACGCCGACGATCCGGCACTGCTCCTTCTGGTCGGCGTCCTGGCCGGTCTTGCACTCGGAGGCGAGGTTGGAGCTGGGGTTCACGGGTGCCGGGTCCTCGCCGCCGGTGATGTTCCCGGGGTTGACGCCGAATATCAGAGCCACGATGAGCGCGATGATCCCGGCCGCGCCGCCGCCGACGGCGAGTCCGCCGCCGGGGAAGCCGCCCCTGCCGCCGCTCTCCACCTGTGAGGAGTCGAGCTTGGCGTCATCTCTGAAGTCCATCGCCGATGTCCCTTCGATCCGCTGGGGAACCTCCCACTGCCCCGGGAAGGGCCGGACATTCCGGTGGAACCGGATGACGACGGGGAGGTCACGGCGTCGCGGCGTCCTCCCCGGCTCCCGCCGCGCTCTCCGGTTCCACCCCTGCCGCGCCTTGCCGCTCCTCTCCCGCCGCGCCCTGCGGTTCCTCTGCGGCCCGGTGCTCCGCGTGGGAGAGCCACTCCAGATACCAGTCGGCGAACATCATGCGCCCGCCGTCCCCGCCGCCGAGGGGTACGACCCCCATCCCGACGGCCCGGACGTCCTCCCACACGGTGCCGCGCTCGGGACCGGTCACCACGAGGAGGGTGTGGTAGCCACATCCCCGGTCGCCCACGCGGAGCGTGCCCGCGACCAGAGCCTCGTCGAGCTCGTCGTCCCAGGCTCCGAAGGCGCGGCGGTATCCCTCCTCGTCCGGGTAGGCGTCCCGGGAGGGCTCCCGCTCGTCGTATTCGTCCAGCGCCCGCTGCGCGTGGTCCGGCCGGAAGGGACGCCGCAGACGTCCGGCGAACGCGGCCCGGCTCTCCTCCGGAGGGAGGACCGGCGGGAACAGCCCGTAGTCGGGACCCGCACCGCCCGCGCCGACCTCCAGCAGGAAACCGCGGTACTCCCCGGGCAGACTCGTGCCCAGGGCCGTCTCGATCTCCGCCACCTCGCCCCCGGTGAGCGGGGGCGACAGCTCGAAGCCGTGGCCGTGGCCCTTGAAGAAGGCGCCGAACACCCGGCGCGCTCCCGGGGCGGCGCGCAGGGCGAGCACCCGCTCGCGCACCCCGGCCCACATCGTCGTCACCGGAGGAAAACTACCTCCGAGGGGGCCGAAGAGCCCTCCGGAGAGGCCGACTGAGACCCGAACCGAGACCCGGAAGCAGAAGAAGCCCGCTCCGAGATGGAGCGGGCTTCCCTGTCGTGGCTGGTGAGCCGTGGCGGAGGATAGGAGATTCGAACTCTTGAGGGGTTGCCCCCAACACGCTTTCCAAGTCTGCGGATCTCCGTACAAACACGTTCAAACCGTGCTTTGGCCAGGTGGGTGCGGGTGGTTGTCATGCAAGTGAACAAGGGCGAACGGCGATGAACTGAGACCAAAAATGAGACGGAACCGGCGTTGGCCGGACTCGATGGTCTGGCGGCTGGCACTCACAACCGAGTTCCCGGGATGCCCCGCCGACTCTTTGCCGGCGGGGCACGTTCCCCGTCCTTTCTAGGCCCTGGGAGGCCGTCACCGTGCGACGGCCTCTACTCAGGCAGCCTCGGACTTTGTCACGATATCGGTACACATGGCACCGTGACCTGCGGCTTTGCCGTCAGGTACGATGATGGTGACCGTGGAGGGCTTGCTTCCCTCACCGGTCTTCGCCTGGTGGTACCAGGCGAGAGCGGCGATCATCGCGGCACTTGCCCCGATGATCGCGATCGCGCGGGCGGTCCGTGGATTGCTTTCCAGGGCATAGCGGACCGCCCTTGCAATTTCGGTGTGCGTATCCTGCACATCCTCTTCTGTCTGATTTCTGCGTTTTCGACCCACTTGCTTTCCCTTCCGGTCGTGCCAGTCGCAGGAATGGTCCCAGATGGCCCTCAGATCGATTCTGAGGCATGAGTGTACATGCCCCCGGTAGTGGATGAGGACCACCCGATTGGCGGCTTCAGGCTTGACTACAGGGCCTCGTGGAGGGTATTTCGCGCGTCACGCGTTCGCTCGCGCGATATACCAGACCCTCCCGCGCTGTGAAGGGGTTACCTCGGGATGCTTGGTCCATGCCTTGTGCCCTTCGCTCGTGGATAGAGGGTGCGGTGGCGCGCCATATCTGTATACTGGTCGGTTTTCTTGAGAGGTCGCATCTTCGGGGACCTTAGATAAGCGACTTCTGTGGATGAGTGTTTGTGTTATGCGCGTGCGCGCGCACGCGCGCACCAGGAGTAGGCATATTGACACGCCTAGCCAGATCTTCCACGCCTGGCAGCAGCTACTTAGTGTTCCTATCCTGTGACCGAAATGATCATTAGGTTGGTATATAGAGCGTCATTGCCAGTCGGACGGTGCTGATCGTGTTCGATCAGTGCTCGGAAGGCCGGGTGGCGTGACTAGCTAAGGTCTGCAGGCTTGCATACCAAGCGGTGGCAGAAGTTGCAGCGGACCGCGCGGCACGATACGACCAGCACGCTCCACTGCTGGCGAGCGATGATCCTGCCAACCTGGTCCGGCGGCAACACTGTCTCAGTCATCGCCCTCTTGATACATGCCGACGCAGGCAGAGTGTGCGGTGTGACCTATCGCTTCAACGAAACCAGGCCGGCCTACCTCTTCCCTCAGTGGGTGATCGCTGACGGTCTGCTATGGGACGCTAACCGAGCGCATAAGGGCATCGACCACATCTGAGGCATCCTGACGCCAACCCGCGCCACATTGTTCAGGCTCAGGTGCTGACACCTGTCTGCGCTGGCGAAATGCTCAGCTCACCGCTCGGGTGTGATGGCTGCCCTGCGTTGCAGGCAAGCCCGCATCCGTAGTGAGAAGGGCTTCCGCTAGGGCAGGCGTCTTTGGCTCTGCAGCTTGCAGCTCTCACCCAACCTGGCGATCGTCTCCAGCCATCGTGCTAGAGGTGGCAGCAGGGCGATGTGGTATACGCGCGTGCGCGCGCCATAGACATAGGCATGGGCTTCCCCGAATCAGGACACATCGGGACATCTTGCGGAGACTTAGTTTGTTCAAGCGGGGGAGCATTTCAGCTTCGACAGGAGGGATGGGTCTTCACCACTCCGACCGGCCGCGCGCTCAACCCGAACACCGACTACCACCAGCGGAAGGATCTACTGAAGACAGCTGGACTCCGGGACGCCCGTGAGGCTTGCCGCTTGGCAAGGCCCCCCTGAAGGTCGGTCGGGAGAGCTGCTCAGGTCCCTCGGTGAAGGCACTTGATCGGTTGGCTGGAGATGATCCAACCTCGCGTTTTCACCTGGGGTTTTTTCTCGATCTTCTTGTTTTCCTCCCTCATTTGAGGGAGGATTTCCGGCAGTCAAGGTAAGGAGGCGCCTGTGGAACGGGCTGTCTACAAGGAACAAGCAGCCGAGGACCGGCTCGCTGAGTTAGGGCTCGAAGTGAAGGAGATCCACGCGGCGCTGAGGGTGGGCGTGGGCGAGTCGCGTACATGGTCGGAGGCCGCCCCGGTGGCGATGGCCGGCATGGCGCGATGGGGGCGGATCAACGAGTACCTGCGCATCAGCAAGGGAAAAAAGGACTGGAAGTACGAAAACCCTCGGAACTTGCCCCTGACGATCCACCCAACGGGAGCCTTCGCGATCGTAGCCACCACTGGCGACGCGCAGACGGGCTCGGAGACGGGGGCCCCGCCGACCACCAAGTACGCCAAGGGCGCGACCTACCAGAAGGTCATCAAGGATAACGAGCAGATGCAGCTGCCGCTGTTTGTCGATCCCGAGGTCGGCCCCGTGTTGCATGATGTGGCGGCTGAGCAGCCTCGTGCTACCTGGATCCTGCTGTACTACGTGACCGAGAGTGCTGTCTCGGCTGAGCTGTCCTTACCGGGATCCATAACCAGTCAGGGGTACGTCGACTACTGGCGTGAGCGGATCCTGATCCCGCCCTACGTCATCGAGAACGTGCCCATCGACAGCGAAGGGGAAGAGCCCGGGGAGGGCGAGCAGGGTGTCAACGTTGCCGTTGAGCGCCGCTGACGCCCGATGGGGTAGAAAGCGGCACTATGAACCAAAAGCATCAGTTCAGCCCATCGCGGTTGAAGCTGGCACGTAAGCGCCGGGGGATGACCCTGGTCCGGCTAGAGCAGCTCAGCGGCATCAGCACGCGGACCTTGTCGGGATACGAGAACGTCCGCAGCGACAGCCGAGAACATATGACCAACAAGGTGTTGGAGACGCTGGCGCATGCCCTGCAAGTGCCAGCGGCCTTCTTGACCGCAGAGGACATAGAAGAGATCCCGCTGGAGGCAGTGAGCTTCCGCGCGCCAAGCAAGCTCACCGCTGGCCAGCGGGATACGGCGTTGGCCGCTGCTCGCATCGCCATCATGATCAATGAATGGGTAGAGGAACGGTTCCGCCTGCCAGCGCCCGACATTCCCACCCTGACTGGACGGGATCCAGAGCTAGCGGCCGAGCAGGTGCGTAACCTATGGCAGTTGGGCGTAGCACCGATCCCCAACCTGGTGCACCTGCTGGAGGCGCATGGGGTACGGGTGTTCTCTCTAGCTGAGGAATGCTTGGAGGTCGATGCGTTCTCCTTCTATTGGAAGGGCACACCGTATGTGATCATTAACACCCGGAAGTCAGGCGAGCGTGGTCGCTTCGACGCTGCCCATGAGCTTGGCCACCTGGTGCTGCATCCTGAACATGAGATCCCACAGGGCAAGCTGGCCGAGCAGCAGGCTCAACGCTTTGCTTCGGCCTTCTTGATGCCGCCTACTGCAGTACACGCCAAGCGGCTCAACAACGCGACCGTGGATCGGGTCCTAGCCGCGAAAAAGACCTGGAAGGTCTCGGCGATGGCACTTACCTACCGACTGCACGAACTCGACCTGGTGACCGAATGGGGCTACCGCACCCTAGCTACGAACCTGTCGCGAATGGGCTACCGGCGTCAGGAACCCGATGGTATCGCCCGGGAGTCCTCGCAGCTGCTGGCTAAGGTCTTCAGCGTGCTTCGTGCTGAGGGAGTTACCGTCGCCCACATAGCTCGTGCCCTGCATATCAGCCCCGAAGAGATCAACCAGCATGTATTCGGCCTGGTGCCGAGTCCTATCGCTGCGGTGCGGGGCGGAGGGCATACAACACCGACCCGTCCGCCCGCGCTTCAACTGGTGAAGTGATCCAAGAGCCTTCGCGATCTATGTGCAGAACCCTTCACGCTCAGCCTGCATGATCGGCGGACCTAAAGTTCTTAAGACGAGAGCCCCGGAGATCTTTTCCGGGGCTCTCGTGGTGAATGGGTAGATCTCAGCCGAGGTAGTGGAAGGTCGGCTTCGGATGCATCATGAAGTCGTGGTGGGAGATGTTCCAGGCGTAGGCGCCGGCCATCAAGAACTCGACCACGTCCCCCGGCTTCAAGGACACTGGCACATGCTTGGCCATGGTGTCCTTGGGCGTGCAGAGCTGACCGACGATCGTAGTGAGTTCCCCCGGTTCTTCGATGACCATGGGCTGGCTGTGCCCCTTGGTCGCCGGAGTGCGGATGTGATGAGTGCCGCCGGCGACCACCGCGAGCAACTCGTCATGAACGCGCTTGACGTCGATGACTCGGGTGACGTACCGGCCGCAGTAGACCGACAACGACCGGCCCGGCTCGATCCGGAGGACCTCACCGGGACGCTGTAGTGCCGCCAGGCCACCACCGTAGGTTTTCCAGTCGAACCGGGCGCTCGGATCGGCGTAGTCGACGGCCATGCCACCACCGAGGTTGATCTCAGTGGCACCCAGGCTGCGTGCGTAGTCGAGGATCGAAACCGCCAGTTTCAGCATGCGGGGCGTGTCCAAGCCGCTGGCGAGATGAGCGTGGATTCCGCGGAACCGTACCGCGTCCTGACCTGCGAGCAGGTCAAGGCATTCGGAGATGCCCGCAGGGTCCATGCCGAAGGGAGTAGCGCCGCCTCCCATGGCCAGGGACGCCCCGCTGATCGGAATGTCGAGGTTGACCCGAAGCAGGATGTCAGCGGATCGGCCTGCTGCGAACAGGCGCCGAATCTCGCTGGGGCTCTCGATGTGCAGCCGGTAGACATCGGCGAAGAGTTCGGCATCGGTCTTACCCGGACCGCCCAGCGCTACCGGTGCTTCGGGAAGAGCTGGCGCACGTGGGCAAGCTCTCCCCCGAAGCCACTTCCAGGTGAGCCCCGAACACCTCGAAAAGCTCTACGCCAAGATGCAGCGGGCGGGAAAGTCCGCAGGCACTGCGCACCACGTCCACAGAACAGTCAGAACGGCGCTCAACGTGGCCGTACGGCGCGGATACCTCATCCGGAACCCCGCGACTCTCACCAAGGCTCCGACGCTCTCAGAGGGGGAAATAGAGCCGTACGAGATCGCTGAGATTCAGCGGCTGCTCAAGGCCGCGGACGCGCTGCCGCGGAACAGCGCGCGATGGGCCCGCGCTCGCCCTCGGTCTTCGGCAGGGCGAAGCTCGCGGGATGAAGTGGACCTGGATCTCGACAGGGGAACCCTCCGCGTACGGCGAGGTCGCCAACGCCCGAAGTACGCCCACGGGTGCGGGGAGGCCTGCGGCAGGAAGGCGGGTTACTGCCCGGAGCGCCTGCAGACCAACCCCGACACGGCCGACACCAAGTCACGGGCGGGCCGGCGCACGATAGGACTGCCCGCGCAGCTGGTCACCCTGTTCCGTAGGCACCGGGAGGAGTAGACCAGGGACCGCGCGGACGCTCGGCAGCTCTGGCATGAGGAAGGGTGGGTCTTCACCACCCCGACCGGCCATGGGCTCAACCCGAACACCGACTACCGCCAGTGGAAAGATCTACTGAAGACAGCCGGACTCCGGGACGCCCGGCTGCACGACGCCCGGCACACGGCCGCGACCGTCCTCCTGATTCTCGGCGTGCCAATGCCCACGGTCATGTCCATCATGGGATGGGCGAGTGCCGACATGGCCAAGCGCTACCAGCACGTCATCGATCCCATTCGGCAGACCGTGGCGGAGCAGGTCGGCGGACTGCTCTGGCAGGTCTCCGAGGGGGCCGAAGAGCCCTCCGGAGAGGCCGACTGAGACCCGAACCGAGACCCGGAAGCAGAAGAAGCCCGCTCCGAGATGGAGCGGGCTTCCCTGTCGTGGCTGGTGAGCCGTGGCGGAGGATAGGAGATTCGAACTCCTGAGGGGTTGCCCCCAACACGCTTTCCAAGCGTGCGCCCTAGGCCAACTAGGCGAATCCTCCGTGGAGAAGCTTACCGAACTTTCGGAGTGCGATGAACGGATATTCGGTGCTCCGAACACTCCGATCAGACGTTAGACTGTCCTCGGACCCCTCGCGCGGCGTCATCCTGTGAACCTCCCCAGGGCCGGAAGGCAGCAAGGATAAGCAGGCTCTGGCGGGTGTGCGAGGGGTTCTCTTCGTTTCAGGACCTCTCGCAGGCGGGATCGTCGCATGAGTCTTGCGCTTTACCGCAAGTACCGGCCCGGGACCTTCGCCGAGGTCAAGGGCCAGGAGCACGTCACAGAGCCGCTGCGGCAGGCGCTGCGGAGCGGCCGGATCAGCCACGCCTACCTGTTCAGCGGGCCCAGGGGCTGCGGCAAGACCTCCAGCGCCCGGATCCTGGCCCGCTCGCTGAACTGCGAGCAGGGGCCGACGCCCGATCCCTGCGGAAAGTGCGAGTCCTGCGTCGCGCTGGCCCCCACCGGTCCCGGACACCTCGACGTCATCGAGATCGACGCCGCCTCGCACGGTGGCGTGGACGACGCCCGCGACCTGCGTGAGCGGGCCTTCTTCGCGCCGGTGTCGGCACGCTTCAAGATCTACATCATCGACGAGGCGCACATGGTGACCCGCGAGGGTTTCAACGCGCTGCTAAAGCTCGTCGAGGAGCCCCCGCCGCACCTGAAGTTCGTCTTCGCGACGACCGAGCCCGAGAAGGTCATCGGGACGATCAAGTCCCGGACCCACCACTACCCCTTCCGGCTGATCCCGCCCGCCGCGCTGCGCGCGCTCATGGAGGAGATCCTCACCGCCGAGAAGGTCCCGTTCGAGCCGGCCGCGCTGCCGCTGGTGATCCGGGCGGGCGCCGGCTCGGCCCGTGACTCGCTGTCCATCCTCGACCAGCTCTTCGCCGGGTCCGACGAATCGGGCATCACCTACGCGCGCGCCGTCTCCCTGCTGGGCTACACCGACGGCGGCCTGCTCGACGACGTGGTCGCCGCCTTCGCCGCCCGCGACGGCGCCCGGGTCTTCCAGACGGTCGGCCGGGTGGTCGAGGGGGGCCACGACCCCCGCAGGTTCGCGATGGACCTGCTGGAGCGCTTCCGCGACCTGGTGATCCTGGCCAACGTGCCCGAGGCGGCCGAGAGCGGGCTGCTCGACCGGCCCGCCGACGAGCTCGACCGGCTCCGCGAGCAGGCCGCCTCGATGGGTCCGGCCGAGCTGACCCGCGCCGCCGAGATCTTCAACGCGGGCCTGACCGAGATGCGCGGCGCGGCCTCGCCCCGGCTGATGCTGGAACTGATGTGCGCCCGGACGCTTCTGCCCGGGACCGGCCGTGACGAGGCGGCGCTGCTGACCCGCCTGGAACGGCTGGAGCGCGGCGGCCTCACGGCGGCTCCCGCCGTCCCCGCCGTCGGCGTCCCGCCCGTGCGGGCGGTCGCCTCCCCAGCGGTCGCCTCCCCGGGGGACGCGTCGCCGGCGGCTCCGGCCGCGGCGGGCCTCTCCGCGGCGGCCCAGGCCGTGCCGTCCGCGCAGTCCCCGGTCCCACCGCCCGCACAGGCTCCGGCGCCCTCCGCCGGTACGGCTCCCGCCCCGGCGCAGCGGCCCCGCGCGGACGAGGACTGGCCCGCCGTGAACCGGCCGGGCGTCCCGGCGGCGGAATCCCAGGCCCCCGCGGCGCCCACGGCCCAGGCCCCCTCGACGGCTCCGGCCGCCCCGGCCGCCGACGCGGTGACCGGTACGGGGGCCGCGGCGGTGCAGCAGGCGTGGCCGCAGGTGCTCGCCGCCCTGAAGCGGCGCAGCATCGTCGTCTGGGCGAACGTGAACACCAACGCCCAGGTCGTGGGGGTCGAGGGGAAGCTCGTCACGCTCGGGTTCGCCCAGGTCGGCGCGATGCGCAACTTCACCGGCGGCGGCAAGGACGTCGTCGTCGCGGCGGCCCTCCAGGACGTCCTGGGCGGCTCCTGGAAGGTCGAGGCCGTCGTGGTGGGCGGCGGCCCGCCCGGCGGCGCCCGCCCCCCGGCGGGCCCGCCGCCCCAGCCGGTCCAGCCCGCCCCGCAGCCGGCCCGGCCGGGCCAGGACCCCGCCCCGGGGCCCGCTTCGGGGCCGGCTCCGGGATCCGCCCCGGGTTCCGCGCAGGGACCGGTTCCGGGGGCCGGCTCCGCGCAGGTCCCGGCGGCCCGGCAGGCCCCTCCCGCGCGCCGGTCCTCCCCGCCCGCCGACGACTCGTGGCCGGACGCGCCGCTTCCCGACGACCCCGGCTCACCGCCCTCCCCGGCCCCCGGTCTCGCCGCCGCCCGCTCGGCCGCGAGGGCGGCGGCGCAGACGGGCCCGAGAGCCGGCGGCGCCAGGCCCGCCTGGCCGGACAAGGTGCCGGGGCGCGGCCCCGCGCCGGACGGCGACGAGGTCGACCCGCTGAACGACGCGGACGCCGACGTCGACGCGCTGACCGGCATGGCGCTCATCCAGCGTGAGCTGGGCGGTCAGATCATCGAGGAGATCGACCACACCTGACGCGCGGCCGACGCGCGACGCCGCGCCGTACGGAAGCCGTACAGGGCCGTACGGGCAGGGCTGTACGGAGCCGGCGCGGGGAAGATGCGCGGGGTTATTGAACAAATGCAATGTGTGACGGGCCCGGGTCCGGTTAAATTTCCGTCAACACGTCGCCGTACGCGGCCGATCCGGTGCGTGTCATGTCGGGTCCCGGACGTCTGGAGGGGGGCCGGGACCCGACAGTGGTTTAGCCGCCTCCCCTGGGGAACACGTGCCCGGGCCAGTGCAACAGCCGGTCCGGACCCCGTAGGCTCGTGACGACTGACGTCACGGACGAGGAGCACACGACGGTGAACCCAGGGGATGTAAACCTGCAGCAACTGCTGGAGCAGGCGCAGCTCATGCAGCAGCAGCTCGTCAGCGCCCAGCAGGAGCTGAACGACGCCCAGGTGGAGGGCTCGGCGGGCGGCGGGCTCGTCGTGGCCACGGTCAACGGCAGCGGCGAACTGCTCGAACTGAAGATCAGCGCGGAGGCCGTCGACGCCGGCGACCGCCAGGAGACGGCCGACACGATCGCCGATCTGGTCATCGCCGCCATCCGGGACGCCGTGCGCTCGGCGGCCGACCTCCAGCAGGAGAAGCTCGGGCCGCTCGCGCAGGGCCTCGGCGGCGGGGGCGGCCTCGGCCAGCTTCCCGGATTCTGAAGCCATGTACGAAGGGGTCCTCCAGAACCTGATCGACGAGCTCGGCATGCTGCCGGGCGTCGGTCCCAAGAGCGCGCAGCGGATCGCGTTCCATCTGCTGGCAGCGGAGCCCGCCGACGTCAAGCGGCTCGCCCACGCCCTGCTGGAGGTCAAGGACAAGGTCCGCTTCTGCCGTGTCTGCGGCAACGTCGCCGCCGAGGAGGAGTGCCGGATCTGCCGTGACGCCCGGCGCGACACCCACGTCATCTGCGTCGTGGAGGAGTCCAAGGACGTGGTGGCCATCGAGAAGACCCGTGAGTTCCGTGGCCGCTACCACGTGCTCGGCGGGGCGATCAGCCCGATCGACGGGATCGGCCCCGACGATCTGCGCATCCGGGAACTGATGACGCGCCTGGCCGACGGCCGGGTGACGGAGCTGATCATCGCCACCGACCCCAACCTGGAGGGGGAGGCGACGGCGACGTACCTCGCCCGTCTGGTGAAGCCGATGGGTCTGAAAGTCACACGACTCGCCAGCGGCCTGCCCGTGGGCGGTGACCTCGAGTACGCCGACGAGGTCACCCTGGGCCGCGCGTTCGAAGGAAGAAGGCTGCTGGATGTCTGACGCATGGGCCGCTCTGGCCGACCGGATCGCCGTCCACGCGCGTGACTACATCGACGGGCTGACCCGGCTGGCGGGCGGCGAGGGCGGCGACGCCATCCTGCCGCTGCTGCTGGTGGAGGTGGCCCAGGTCAGTTCGGCCGGGGCCCAGCTCGGCGCCTGCCAGGACGTGATCCTGTCAGGAAACTGGGAGCCGCACCTGAGTGAGGACCCCGACGTCGACGGCGTCCGCACCGACCTCGCCGAGCGCCTGGGCCCGGTCGACGACTACGCCGAGGTCTTCGACCCCTACAAGGACACCTCGGTGACGCCCTACCGGCTGTCGGACGACCTGACCGCGGTGGCCGCCGATCTCATCCACGGGCTCCGGCACTACCAGGCGGGCCGTCCGCTGGAGGCGCTGTGGTGGTGGCAGTACTCCTACTTCAACACGTGGGGCAACCACGCGGGCGCCGCCCTGCGGGCACTCCAGGCGCTCGTCGCGCACACGCGCCTCGACGTGGCGGAGGAGCGTACCACGGTCTGACCGTCCCACATGGTGGTCAGGCCCGAGAGAGCTCGACGGGGCGCAAGTAGACTGTGGACTCCACAGCCCCAGATTGCTTCGGAGAGATCTCGTGGCGCTCGTTGTACAGAAATACGGTGGTTCGTCCGTCGCCGACGCGTCCTGCATCAAGCGGGTCGCGCAGCGGATCGTCGCGACGAAAAAAGCCGGCAACGACGTCGTGGTGATCGTCTCGGCGATGGGCGACACCACCGACGAACTGCTGGACCTCGCCCAGCAGGTCTCGCCGCTGCCCCCGGGCCGCGAGCTCGACATGCTCCTCACCTCCGGTGAGCGCATCTCGATGGCGCTGCTGGCGATGGCGATCGCCAACCTCGGCCACGAGGCCCGGTCCTTCACCGGCTCCCAGGCCGGTGTCATCACCGACTCCTCCCACGGCCGCGCGCGCATCATCGACGTGACGCCCGGCCGGATCCAGGAGGCCCTCGGCGACGGCCAGATCGCGATCGTGGCGGGATTCCAGGGAGTCTCCCAGGACACCAAGGACATCACCACGCTCGGCCGGGGCGGTTCCGACACGACCGCCGTCGCCCTCGCCGCCGCGCTGGAAGCCGACGTCTGCGAGATCTACACCGACGTGGACGGCGTCTTCACCGCCGACCCGCGCATCGTCCCGGCCGCCCGTAAGATCCCCAGGATCTCCTATGACGAGATGATGGAGATGGCGGCCTGCGGGGCGAAGATCCTGCACCTCCGCTGCGTGGAGTACGCGCGCCGGTTCGACCTGCCGATCCACGTCAGAAGCTCGTTCAGCACCAAGGAAGGCACGTGGGTCGTCTCCGACCCCGACAGTGAGGGAACAGAGATGGAGCAGCCGATAATCTCCGGCGTCGCGCACGACCGGAGCGAGGCCAAGATCACCGTTGTCGGGGTGCCCGACAAGGTCGGCGAGGCTGCCACGATCTTCAAGACGCTGGCGGACGCTGAGATCAACATCGACATGATCGTGCAGAACGTGTCGGCGGCGGCGACCGGCCGTACGGACATCTCCTTCACGCTGCCCACGACCGACAGCTCCACGGCGCTGACCGCACTGAAGAAGATCCAGGACCGCATCGGGTTCGAGTCGCTGCTCTTCGACGACCAGATCGGCAAGGTGTCGCTGATCGGCGCGGGCATGCGCTCGCACCCCGGCGTCACCGCGACGTTCTTCGCCGCCATCGCCGACGCGGGGGTGAACATCGGGATGATCTCCACTTCGGAGATCCGCATCTCGGTGGTCGTCGGGCAGGACGAGGTCGACGCGGCGGTCACCGCCGCGCACCACGCGTTCAACCTCGACGCCGACCAGGTCGAGGCAGTGGTCTACGGAGGTACCGGACGATGAGCCGCAAGCCGACCCTCGCCCTGATCGGCGCGACCGGTGCCGTGGGCACCGTCATGCGCGACATCATCTCCCAGCGGGAGGACGTCTACGGCGAGATCAAGCTCGTCGCGTCCGCCCGGTCTGCCGGGAAGGTCCTCCGGGTCCGCGGTGAGGACGTGGTCGTCAGGGAGCTGGCCCCCGAGGTCTTCGACGGCGTCGACATCGCGATCTTCGACGTGCCGGACGAGGTCTCCGCGATGTGGGTGCCGGTCGCAGCCGAGCGCGGCGCGATCGTCATCGACAAGTCCGGGACCTTCCGGATGGACCCCCAGGTGCCGCTGGTCGTGCCGGAGGTGAACCCCGAGGCCGCGCGGGAGCGGCCGCTGGGCGTCATCTCCACCCCCAACTGCACCACGCTGTCGATGATGGCCGCGATGGGCGCGCTGCACGCCGAGTACGGCCTGCGCGAGCTGGTGGTCGCCTCCTACCAGGCGGTCTCCGGCGCGGGCGTGGCGGGCTCGGCGCGCCTCTACGACGAGGTCGAGGCCCTGGCCGGCGACCGGACGGTCGGGCAGACCGCCGGCGACGTGCGCAAGGCCCTGCAGAACGCGCTGGGCGAGGCCGAGTCGCCGTTCCCGGCCCCGGTGGCGTTCAACGTCGTGCCGTGGGCGGGCTCGCTCAAGGACGGCGGCTGGGCCTCCGAGGAGCTCAAGCTCCGCAACGAGTCCCGGAAGATCCTCGGGATCGACGACCTGAAGGTCTCGGCGACCTGCGTGCGGGTGCCGGTGATCACGACCCACTCGCTGGCCGTGCACGCGACCTTCGAGCGCGAGATCACCGTCGCCGACGCCCACCGGATCCTGGAGGCCGCGCCCACCGTGGTCGTCATGGACGACCCGGCCAACGGCGTCTTCCCGACCCCGGCCGACGTCGTCGGCACCGACCCGACCTATGTCGGCCGGATCCGCCAGGCGCTCGACTTCCCGAACACCCTCGACCTGTTCGTCTGCGGGGACAACCTCCGCAAGGGTGCGGCCCTGAACGCCGCGGAGATCGCCGAGCTGGTCGCGGCCGAGTTCGCCTGACCCTGCAGACCCGTCGGACCGGTCCGGCCCGTTCGGATCCGGCCGGTCCGGTCGTCACCGCCTCCCGTCGTACGGCGCGCCGTACGGCGGGAGGCGGTCCGCCGTACGGCAGAAGGCGGCCTGACCTGCGGCGGGTGTCCGTCGCTCGCCGATCACGATGTCAGGGCCCGCGGGGCCGGGGTGTCGTGGCGGTCGTCGCATGGCGGTGTCCACGGGCCGCGGCGGTCGCGGTGTCCGGGGTGCGGGTCCTGTGCTTTCATGCGTCCCGGGCGCCGGAGAAGGCGTCACGGTGTCCCGGTGTCGAAGAACAGGATGTCCCAGTGGTCCAGCTCGCGGGCGTAGAGGGCGTTCGGTGCCCGGTAGAGCGGAGCGCCGTCGTCGCGGATGCCGTCGAACGGATAGTGCCGGGTGATGTAGTCGTTGACGCATGAGTTCGGCTGGATGTCCAGCTTGTAGCCCTTGGCGTGGCTGTAGCGGCCGGGGGCGTGGCCGACCTCGGTGCCGCCGGTGATGACGATCGGGCATCCGCTCGCCCGTCTTAGCGCGATCACGGAGGTGACGGTGGTCCTCCGTACGGTGTCCAGCGAGGTGCAGTGCCCCACCGTGCGGTCCACGCATCCCCCGGTGGACTTCCAGGACAGGCCCGAGCGTTTCAGCCGGTGCGCGGCCTGGGCCTGGGTGAGACGTACGGGCAGCACGCGCGTGGTCTTCGCGCTCGTGGTCCTGACGCTCGCCGCCTCCGTGCGCGCGGCCGGTTTCGCCTCGGCCGCGGTCTTCGCCACGGGAGCGCGCCCGGAAGCCGTGGCCGGTTTCGCCTCCGTCGCGGTCTTCGCCCCGGTCTTCGCCCCGGTCTTCGCCCCGGTCTTCGCTACGGGTTTCGCCACGGGAGCGGCCTCGGTGCCGGTGGCCGGCTTCGCCGCCGCGGGTTTCACCGCCGCCGCGGTTTTCGCCGCCGGGACATTCCTGACGCCCGTGGTCGATTCCGCCTCGGCCGTGGTCTTCATCGCCGTGGCCTTCGTCGCCGCGCTCCTCGCCTCGGTTGCGGGCTTCACCGCCGGGGCGCCCTTCGTGCCAGGGGCGGTCCTCTCCGCGAGGGCGGTCTTCCTCGGGGCGATGACCCCCCTCACGGGGGCCGTCCTCGCGCTCCCGGTGCCCTGCCTCGCGGGAACGGCCTTCGTGCCCTCGGCGGTCTTCGTGCTTTCGGCGGTCTTCCGCGCAGAGACGGCCTTCCGCGCAGAGACGGTCCGGCGCGCCGAGACGGCTTTCGCGCCCGCGGCGACCTTCGCTCGTCCGGCGGCCCTCGTCGCCCTCGCGGTCTTCGTCACCGCCCGCACAGCCGCCCTGGTGCTCGCGGTCCTGGCGCCCCGCACCCTCGGGGACCTCGGGTCGGCGGCCAGATCGTCCGACGTCGATTCCATGTCCGCGGTCGATCCCGTGTCCGCGGCTGTTCCGGTGTCCGCGGTCGACCCTGTTTCCGCGACCGACCCTGTTTCCGCGGCCGACTCGGCGCCGGCGGTCCACGCGCCCGCCGCCGACCCGGCACCCGCCACCGCCCCCATGCCCGCCACCGCCCCCATGCCCGCGCCCGCCGACGCTCCGGCACCCGCCATCGGCCGGTCGGCGGTCAGCGGTCCCGTGAGGACGGGTGGTATCGCGGCGGTCAGCGGGCTCAGGAGGGCGGGTGACCCCGCGGTGATCAGCGGACCCGTCGCCGTCAGCGAATCCGCCACCGTGGGCGAACCTGACATCATGAGCGGGTGTGCCGCCGTGACAGGGCCCGCGTCCATCAGCGGGTCCGCGGCCACGAGACCGGCCGGGCGTGTGACGGCTCCGGCGGCGCTTCCCGCGGTCACCGTGGTGAGCGCCGCGGGCAGAACCAGAAATGCTCCGGACGCGAGCCAGGAGGCGCCACGTCTACGGGGAGGTGCTCCCATTCTTCATCCCTTGTCGCGGGAGCCCTTCCGCCAAGGGGTTCAATCCCACGATCGAACTGGTACGACTCCTCAGAAAGTCTCGAATTTGCCCTTTAATGGTGATCATCGTGCGGCTCGATGACCTGACCCGTTCGCCCGCCGGGTCGTGGATCAACAACGGGGTCACGGGGTCGTACAGTGACGAACGTGGCTGAGCCGACCCAGAGAAGCCGAGGATCAGACAAGACCCGTGAAGTCATCGTCGAGACGGCCCTGCGGCTGTTTCGCGAACGGGGATACGAGGCCACGACGATGAGGGCCATCGCCGCCGAAGCCGGCGTCTCGGTGGGGAACGCCTACTACTACTTCGCCTCCAAGGAGGCCCTCGTCCAGGCGTACTACGACCGGGCACAGGACGAGCACGAGACGGCGTGCGAGGAGGTGCTGCGCCGGGAGAGCGCCTTCGCCGCGCGGCTGAGCGGCGTGCTGCGGGAGTGGGTGCGGGTCTCCGAGCCGTACCACGAGTTCGCGGTGAAGTTCTTCAAGCACGCGGCCGAGCCGAACAACCCCCTCAACCCCTTCAGCGCCGAGACCTCGCCCGCCCGGGACTCCTCGATCGCCGTCTACCGCACGGTGGTGGAGGGTTCGGCCGAGCGCATGGACGCCGAGCTGCGGGCCGAGCTGCCCGAACTGCTGTGGCTGCTGTCGATGGGGGTCGTGCTCTTCTGGGTGCACGACACGTCGGAGGGGTGCCGGAGGACGTACCGGCTCATCGAGCTGGTCGTCCCACTGGTGGACCGGCTGGTCGGGCTCTCCCACCTGCCGGGTCTGCGCGGCGTCGCCCGCGACTTCATCGCGGGGCTCCACGAGCTGCGGGCGTGACCTCGCAGCGGAGGTCCGTGTCCTTCCCGCGGAGCTCTGTCATGGGTCCGCGGCCTTCCCGCGTGATCTCGTCACGGGGTCCGCGGCCCTCTCCTGCGGTCTCGTCGCGGGAATTCACGGATTCCGCGTACGACGGCGGGCCCGAACCCGAGAATTTCGGTAACCGATTCATTACCCTCGGTAGTTATTCTCATGACTACTCCGAGGGGGTCCCATGGCCTGGGTAACCGTCCTGGTGGTCTCGACCACCGCCGTCACGCTGCTCACGCTTCTCGCGCTTCGCCGGAGAGGCAGGCCGGACGAGGAGCGGGGGGCGACCTCGGTCGACTTCTCCGCCAACCTCGCCCTCGCCGTCTATCTCCTCGTGCTGGCCTACGCCGCGGTGCTCTGCCGCGACGCGATCTCCACCTCGCAGGCCGACGTCCAGGCGGAGGCGGAGACCCTGACCGAGATGTACTGGTCGGTGGCCCCGATCCCCGAGGCGGCGCAGATCCGGACCCAGATCCGCGAGTACTCGGCGCAGAGCGCCAACCTCGACTGGCCGTTGATGGCCGAGGGCGAGATGTCCCCCGTCCCGTCGAGGATCCTCGAGGACATGCGTGCCGCGACCCTCCGGCTCCGGCCGGCCGGGAAGGAGGCCGAGAGCCTCCGCCAGGACGCGCTCCTCCGGGCCTCCGAGGTCGCGCACGCGCGCGCCGTACGCGCCGACGACGCCGAGGGCGGTCTGGAGAGCATCTTCGTGATCTCGATGATCGTCTCGGGGGCACTGGTCATCGCGCTGCCCTGGACGCTCGGGATGAGGCCCACGCGTCAGTCCGTGATCAGCGACGCCGTACGGGTGGGCGTGGTGGTCATCGGCATCGGCTTCATCATGCTGATCAGCCATCCCTTCACCGGGATCGGCGCGGTCGGGCCCGACGCCCTGCGGACCGCCCAGCATCAGTACGACCGGATCGACGGACAGTTCCCGCAGCCCTCGCAGGGGTGAGCGAGGCGCCGTCCGGGCTCGCCGCCGGGGTCACGGCCCCGGCGGCGGCCTGTTTCCGTGCGTGCTCCCCGGTGTCCGCTCAGCGGCGGGAGCGGCTCTTCAGCGCGGCGGCGGCGCTCACCGAGATGACACCGGTGAAGACCACCAGGATGACCAGCCTGCGGTCGGTGCCCCGGCGCCGGTCGGCGAAGCGGTCCAGCACCATCGGCCTGCGCGCGGCCAGGGGTGCGAAGGAGGGTACGGCCGGCCGGGGCGTGGCGGACGGCGACGGGGTGGGCTCGGGCGCCTCCGGCGGGACGACGGCCTGGCGGAAGCGCACGGCGGGCTCGACGGGCCGGGGCTCGGGCCGCCGCGGCGGATGGGAGGGCGGGGCGGGGGCCCGCGTCTCCGGTGGCTCCGGCGAGGCCGGTGGCTCCGGTGGGTCCGGCACGGCGGGCATCGCCGGCACCGCCGGCGTCACCGGAGCCACCGGTGTCGGGGCGGGTGGCGTCGGAGGCGCGGGCTCCGGAACCGGAACGGGCGGCTCAGAGGGCCGTACAGGACTCGGAACGGGGTGCGCCGGGACGATGACCGGGGGGCAGGGTTGCGGGCACGCCCCGCATGTCCCCAGGCGTACGCCCAGGATCACCTCCACGAGTCCCGGCCCCACGCTCACCCGTGCCGGGCCGCTCGGGTCGTTTCCCACGCTCACCCGTGCCGGGCCGTTCGGATCGCTCGGGTCGTTTCCCACGCTCACCCGTGCCGGGCCGTTCGGATCGTTCCCGCCGGTCGCATCGAGCGGGCCGGTCGGAGTGTCCCGCCCCGGAACACCCGATCGTGCGGCGGCGGCCGCGCAGTACGGCCGAGCGGCGGTGCCGGGCAGGCCGCCAGGCCGCGCTCCGGCGGCCGCGTCACCGGCCCAGGCCGGCGCGAGGGCCGCCAGGCAGGCCGCGGCGGCCACCGAGACCGCCGCCCGTGGCCCGCGTCCTCGTCTTCCGTGCCGTCTTCCGTGCCACTTCGTCGTCACCATAACGTTCTAACATCTCACTCAGCGTCACGGAGGGGTAAACGGCCACCCCGGGAAGATCTTCTCCGGTCGTCGGCCGTACGGCCGAGGCGGGCGGACGGTTGACGGGGCCCGGGGCCGATGCGGCAAGCTGTTTCAGAACATCGTTCTAGTAACTGCGGAGGCGGCATGATGGCCACGGGCACACGGTGGGGAATGACGCTCCCCTTCTCGGACCGCACACTCGCCGGGTCGCGGGAGCTGGTGGCCGAGCTGCCGAAGCTCGGCTACACCGACGTCTGGTCCGCCGAGGTGAACGGCGCCGACGGCTTCGTGCCGCTGGCGCTGGCCGCCGAGTGGGCCCCCGGCGTACGGCTCGGCAGCGCGATCGTCCCCGTCTCCACCCGTGGGCCCGGCCTGCTGGCGATGTCGGCCGCCACGCTCGCCGATCTCGCCCCGGGGCGGTTCGTCCTGGGCATCGGGGCCTCCTCCCCCGTCATCGTCGAAGGCTGGAACGCCGGAGAGTTCACGAAGCCGTTCGCCAGGACGAGAGACACGCTCCGTTTCCTGAGGGCGGCGTTGTCCGGCGAGAAGGTCACCGAGCGGTACGAGACGTTCGAGGTCAGGGGTTTCCGGCTGGAGCGCGCCCCCGAGACACCGCCGAAGATCGTCCTTGCCGCGCTGCGGCCCCGCATGCTCCGCCTGGCCGCCGCCGAGGCCGACGGCGCGATCACGAACTGGCTCTCGCCGCAGGACGTCCGGAAGGTCAGGGCGGAGATCGGCCCGGACGTCGAGCTGATCGCCCGGCTGTTCGTGTGCGTCAGCGAGGACGCCGCCCGGGTGCGCGAGTTCGCCCGCCGCATGCTCGCCGGATACCTGACCGTCCCGGCCTACGCGGCGTTCCATGAATGGCTGGGGCGCGGTGAGACGCTGCGCCCGATGCGCGAGGCGTGGGCGGCCGGCGACCGGAAGGGGGCACTGCGCGCCATCCCGGACGAGCTCGTGGACGCGCTCGTGGTGCACGGCGACGCGGCGACGTGCCGGGCCAGGATCCGCGAGTACGTGGACAACGGGCTCACCACCCCGGTGCTCGCGCCGATCCCGGTGGGCGGGGTCCCGCTGGAGCGGGCCGTACGGGAGCTGGCGCCGGCCGGGGACTGACGGGACACGATCTCCGTCGCGGAAGCGGAAGCGGAAGCGGAAGCGGGGGTGGGGGTGGGAACGGAGTGGAGGCGAGGGACGGAGGCGGGGCGCCGGATCCCGGGAGCCTGGGCCGGGGAATCGTGAGGTCCGCGTACGGGACGGGACCGCGCGGGAACCGGCCGGAGGAATCACGCGTTATATCGTGTGGCGGCCGGGTAGATGACCCCCGCCAGAAGAGCGTGCTTCCGAGGAGGTTCCCCCATGGCGAAGGCGGCGCGTGCGGCACAGGCGTGGCGGGTCTACAGGCAGGTGTCCGGGCCGGGTTCCCCCGGCGTCGCCACCCGCCTGCGCGCGGTGCCGAAGATGATCGGCGCGGTCATGCGCGGTCAGTATCCGGGCATGACCAAGGGCAAGCTGGCGATGCTGGGTCTCGGCGTCGCCTACATCATCTCTCCCATAGACCTCGTCCCGGACTTCCTGGCGCTCATCGGGGTCGCCGACGACTTCGGCGTCTTCCTGTGGCTGATGGGCTCCCTGCTCGGCGAGAGCGGCCGCTACGTCGACTGGGAGCGGCACGGCGTCAGGGCGTTCCCGTCCGCGACGGGTCCGTTCCCCCACGGACGGCACGACTGAGCCGGCCCGTCACGCGGACCGGAGCCGTTCCGTCCCCAGCCGGGCCCGCGAGGGCGGCGGGTGACAGAGCTTGAAGTTGCGCCGCCCTGAGCCGGGCCCGCGAGGGGGCGGCGGGACAGAGCCTAGAGCTGCTCCATCCTGAGCCAGGCCCGCGAGGGCAGCGGGTGGCCGAACAGGCGGGCGGCGTTGCCGTAGGCCACCCGGGCTATGTCGGCGGGCGGCAGCCTGCCCAGGCTCGTCGCGACGGCCTGCTGGGTGTCGGGCCAGGTGGAGTCGGAGTGCGGGTAGCCGCTCTCCAGCAGCACGTGCTCCAGGCCGACGGCCAGGCGCACCCCCGACAGGGCGTGGTCGTTGAGCGTGCCGAAGTAGAAGTTGCGGCGCAGCACCTCGCTGGGCTTCAGGCCGCCCTCCCACTGCGCCTCGCCCGCCACCGGGTGGTCCAGCGCGTAGTCGGCCCGCTCGGCGAGCATGGGCAGCCAGCCCACGCCGCCCTCCACGATCAGGATGCGCAGGGCCGGGAACCGCAGCGGGACGCCCGACCAGAGCCAGTCGGCGCAGGCGAACATGGCGCTGGCCGGCATCAGCGTGGTGATCGCCTCGATGGGGGTGTCCGGGGACGGCACCGGGGCCCACGAACCGGCCCCGGCGTGCAGGCAGACGACGGTGCCGGTCTCCTCGCACGCCTGGAAGAACGGGTCCCAGTGGTCGCTGTGGACGGACGGCAGGCGCAGCCGGGTGGGGAACTCGGGGAAGAGCACGGCCTTGAAACCTCGGGCCGCGTTGTCGCGGACCTCCTTGGCGGCGATCTCGGGATCGGCCAGCCAGGGGAGCTGCAGGGCGATGATCCGCTCGGGGTAGGTGCCCGCCCAGACCTCCACGTGCCAGTCGTTCCAGGCCCGCGTGACGGCCAGGCCCAGCTCCTGGTCACGGGTCTTGGCGAAGAGCATCCCGGACTGCAGGGCCAGCATGCCGGGGAAGCACAGCGACGCCCAGACCCCGGCGCGGTCCATGTCGTCGATCCTGGCCTCGATGTCATGGCAGCCCGGCCGCATGTGCTCGAAGCGCACCGGGTCGAGCGTCCACTGCTCCCGGGGCAGACCCGCGCCCACGTCGAGACCCGCGCACGGGTAGGTCGCGCCGCCGTACCGCCAGACCTGGTGTCCGGCCTCGGTCTCCACGACCTTGGGGGCGAGCTCGGCGTACTTGCCGGGAAGCCGGCCCTCGAACATGTCCGGCGGCTCGATCAGATGGTCGTCGACCGAGATGATCACATAATCCCGCCGCCTGGGCTCGGGGTCGGGGAGCAGCGGCGTCGTCACGCGGTAAACCGTACGTCCCCGCCATAACACTGGACAAGCCAGAGGGTCACGGTTTGACGCGCGTGGTCCGAAAGCCCGCGCCGGGGTCATGACCTCGCGACTTCGCGGGGCGGCGCGCAGGGGCTCGGCCGGGCCCGGCCGAGCCTTCCGGCCCTCGCGTCCCGGGCCCGGGACCGCCGTCCGGGGGATGGCAGCGGCCCCGGGAGGGCGGGCCCGCCGATGAGGGTGCCACTCGTGGCGGGCCCTGAGAAATGCCCCTACCCGTAGATCGTCGGGATAACGGCATTCCCCGAAAAAGATCCGTTCCGCGCTGAACGGGCGACGAGAACCGGTGGAGCAACGGGTGAGCCTGACAAGCGGGACGGGGCGGGGCCCGGCGGGCCAGGGCGTGGGGACCGGCGGGGTGCCGTGCGGTGAGGCGGGGCCAGGCGGGACGGGGCGAGGTGGGGGCCGGCGGGGCGGGGTGCCATGTGGTGAGGTGGGGCGGGGCGGGGGTGCGGGTCCGCCGGCCGTAACCTGTCCGGCGGGTCCGAGAGCGGGAGGGGCGGCATGCCGACGGTGGTTCCGGCGCGGGACGGTCTGGAGCACGGCGCGCGCCTGGTGCTGCTGTTCGTCCTCGCGCTGTCCTTCGTCGTCGTCCTGGCCGACCAGGACCTGCCGCGCCGTGACGCCGAGGAGCTCATCGCGGACCTGCGCGCGGGGAGGGTCGCCACGGTCGTCTACGACCGTGACTGGCCGGCCTACGGCACCCTGACGTGGTCACGCGGCCCGCTGTCCTGGACCCAGGCCACCCACCGCCAGCCGGACGACGTCTGGGACCACCGGACGGGTGAGCTGGTCCGCCCGGCCCTGGAGCGCCGCCAGGGCGCGTTCCTGGCCCGGGTGCGCGCCGCCGCGGGCCCGTCGGTGGAGATCGTGCGTGGCGGGCCCGCGTGGCTCCGGGCGGGCTCACCGGCCTACGCGCGGTGGTGGCCGCCGTTCGCGCCGTTCGCGGTGGCGGCCGAGGTGCTGGTGTGGATGATGATGCTCACCCGCGGGGACCACCGCCTCGCCGGCCGCCGGGCGTGGTTCTGGATCCTGCTGGCCGGTGGTTCGCCGCTCTACGCGCTGCTGGAGCCGTACCCGCTGTGGCGCCGGCCGTACGAGGTGCTGCCGCCGCGTGCGAGGCTCGGCGGCCCGGCGGCGTTCATCCTCGCCGTGACCGCCATGCTCACCCTGACGATGCTGACCACCCCCGCCTGATCGCCCCCAACGGGCGGGCCGCTGAGGTATGAAGGAAAGGTGACCCCCTTTCCCGCCGAGGTACGGAACGCCTGGCGGATCGCCGGCCTGGCCGTCCGGATCGTGCTGCTGGCGGTCCTCCTCACGGGCGCGCTGGTGGCGGTGCTGAGCTACGCGCCCACCGCGCGGACCCTGACCGATTTCCGCGCCGCCGTGGCGGCGGACCGGGTGTCGGCCGTCCTCTACCGGGAGCACGGCGGCCTGATCAGGGAGGTCAGGTGGTCCGAGGGACTCCTCGTCTGGCACCAGCTCGTCGACCTGCCGGTCTCCCGCGGGAAGCAGGGGTACGCCGCGGCCGAGTTCTGGCCGGAGGTCTCCAGGGTGCCCCCGCGGGCGGTGTCCTCCTTCGGCGACCGGGACGACCCGTCGAGGATCCTCCCCGACTGGCCGTTCCGGGTCCTGCGGTACGGCGGCATCCCCTGGCTCGCGGGCGCCTGGGGGATCTCTTTCCTGATCATGCTCGGCTCGACGCCCCGGCTGGCCAGTCGGTGGGCGTGGATCTGGCTGTTCACCGTGGGACAGGTCGGCGCGATCGGCTTCCTGTTGCTGGAGCCCCGGCCGCTGTGGTTCCGGGGCGACCGGCGGCCCGCGCCGATGAAGAGGATGAACGGCTGGCAGGGCTTGGCGATGTCGATCGGCCTGGCGCTCGTCGCCGTGCTCGTCGCGATGGGCGTCGGCATGCTGGCGAGGCTGCTGCTGGGCTAGGTTCCGTGGGCCGCCTGACCGGCCGCGGCAGGCGAAAAGGTCCACGGAACGGAACCCGGGCCCTGCCCGGGGAAGCGGCCGGGCGCCGATGGGCGTGGGAGCCGGTCAGGCGTCGATCGGTTCGGCGGGCTCCTTCGTGTCCCGCTCCGATCCGTCCGCCGTCCGGCCGGCACGGATGTCGGCGGCCTCGCGGCGGATCAGCAGGATCCAGCCGCCGATCGCGACGGCGATGAACAGCCACCACTGCACGCCGTACGCGAGGTTGAGACCGCCGCCCTCGCCGACGTCCGGCGCGGGCACCGGGACGGGCGCGACGGCCGCCCGGGGGGACTGGTCGGTCAGCTCCACGAACCCGCCGTAGAGCCGGTACGGCAGGCCGTCGCCGATCCGGCCGGTGTCGATCAGCATGACCTGGCCCGGGGGAAGTCCGGGCCGGTCCTTGATGCCGCTGGTGTCCTCGGTCTCGGCGGGGCGCAACCGTCCGGTGACGGTCACCCGGCCCGGCGCCGGGGCCGGGACGTCGGGTACGGCGTCGGCCGACGCGCCGGCCTTGACCCAGCCCCGGTTCACCAGCACGGCCTGGCCGTCGCCGGTGACCAGCGGGGTGAGGACGTAGAAGCCGAGTACACCCTCCTGGGGGCGGCGGCGCACCAGGAGCTGGTGGGCCGTGTCGAACGCCCCGGTGGCCGTGACGATGCGGTACTTGTCCTGGGCGCGCACGGCTCCGCCGGGCGTGGTCAGCCGGTCCACGGGCACCGGGCCGGCCGCCAGGTTGGCGGTGGTCTGGTGGCTGGTGGTGGACCGCTCCTCGTAACGCCCGAACTGCCACCGGCCCAGGAACACGAAGGCGGGTATGACCAGCAGCACCACCACGTGCAGGGCGATCCAGCGAGGGGTCAGAAGAAACCGGTACACGCATTCAGGGTAGGCACCGCGGGCACCGCCCCGTCCTTCCGGGTGGGCGGTGACGTGGGACGGCGGCTTGGTGCCGTGAGACGGAGGCGTTAGGATCGGCCGGGCCGGAGCCGTTTCCCGAATCGTTTGCGGAACAAGGTTCTGTTGCCGCACCATGGGATCCGTGAAGACTGCCAAGAGCGGACGTGACGGCCGCTCCCGCATCATCGAGGGCGCCCTGCGGCGGTTCAGCCAGGACGGCGTGTCGGCCACCACTCTGGCCAGCCTCCGCGACGAGAGCGGCGTCAGCGTCGGAAGCTTCTACCACCACTTCGCCAGCAAGGAACACGTCTTCGGCGTGCTCTACGCCGACACCCTGCGCATGTACCAGGAGGCGTTCCTCGCCGAGCTGCGGCGTCACGAGACCGCACGGGAGGGCATCGAGGCCATCGTCGCGATGCACATGGCCTGGTGCGGCGAGAACCGCGAGCGCGCCCATCTGCTGATCAGTGAGCGGCCGCCCCGGCGCGACGAGCCCGGCGGCACCGAGGTCTCGGAGTCGCGGCGGGCCTTCTTCCGCCAGGTGTCCGACTGGTGGCGCCCGCACATGAAGGAAGGACTGCTCCAGCCGGTCCACCCGACCATGTGTTACGTGCTGTGGCTGGGCCCGGCCACCGAGATGTGCCGCCTGTGGTTCGCCGGCGCCCACCAGCCGACCCAGGACGAGATATCGGGTCTGTGCGACGCCGCCTGGCAGAGCCTGCGCCAGCGGTCCTCCTCGGAGCCCGCGCAGGCGGAGGCCGCGCAGGAGGAGGCCGCGCAGGAGGAGCCCGCGTAGGAAAGGCCCGCGCAGGAAGGGCCGATGGAAGGGCCCGCGCAGGAGGAGCCCGCGCAGGGGTCCCGGACGGTGGACCTCGTCCGCCGCGCGGCGCGGCTCTCCTCAGGGCTCGCGAAGAGGCCCCGGAGCCTTCGCCGGCCGCCGTGCACGGGCGGCGACCCGCCAGGTGGTCCCGTCCAGGGTGATGTCCAGCCGCGCGTCGTGCCGCCTGCGGCGCAGGCCGGGGACGGGCACCCGGTCCTCGGCGTCGAACCCGCCGCGCCGGGCGTGGCCGTACACCAGTTCGCCGGTGAAGACCCGCAGCTCGTCCCGGTTGCCGCACCGGGGGCAGGTCCAGGCCACCAGGTCGGCGCGGCGGTCGTAGTCGTGGCAGGCGGGGAAGTACTCGTCGGGCCGGAAAGGGGTGTCGCAGGCGAGGCAGGGGATCGGCATCCAAGTCCTCCAGGGGCCGCTGTGCCGGCCGGTCATGGTCACTCACCGTGATCAACGGCTATCCTGCCGCGCTTGACCTGCACTTTCATGGCGCTTGCCACTCTCCGTGGCCCATCGGCACTTTCCGTTTCCGCCGGTTGTCCCGGCCGTACGGCCCGCTCCGCCCGGAACACCGGACCGAAACACCGATCCGTCCGGTACGGCCGGGCCGCGGTGCGAGGATGGGCCGGTGAACGATCTGTTTGACCGGCTCAGGGAGCTGCTGCTCGACGCCGGATACACCATCGACGGCGTCCGGGAGCGTCTCGGCGAGGTCGCCGCCACCGCGCTGTCCCGGGAGGAGACGGTGCCCGCGCTGCGCGCCACCCGCGACGGGGACCCGCTGGGCACACTGATCCGGCTGTGGTGGCTCGGGGTGCCGGTGGACGCCCCGGCGGGCCTGCCGGTGGCCGAGCTGGCCGCCGCGGGCCTGGTGGCCGCCGACGGCGACCGGGTGGTCTCCACGGTCCACCTCCAGCCCTGGGAGACCGGCGGCTACGTCGTCTCCGACCGCAAGGTCCGCCCCGGGGACCCGGCGCTGCGCCCCGACCACGTCGTCGGCGCGGGCGGCGCGTCGGCGAACCTGGCCCAGCTCGTGACCCGCCGCCCGGTGGAGCGCGCCCTCGACCTGGGCACCGGATGCGGGGTCCAGGTGCTGCACCTGGCCGGGCGGGCCCGGGAGATCGTCGCCACCGACGTCAACCCGCGCGCCCTGGAACTGGCCCGGATCAGCTGGGCGCTCTCCGGGGTCCGCGACGTGGACGCCCGCGAGGGGTCGCTGTTCGAGCCGGTCACCGGGGAGCGGTTCGACCTCGTCGTCTCCAACCCGCCGTTCGTGATCTCCCCGGCCGGACGGTTCACCTACCGCGAGTCCGGTTTCGAAGCCGACGGCTTCTGCCGCGAGCTGGTACGGCAGGCCCCCCGGTTCCTGGCGCCCGGCGGCACGTGCCAGCTCCTGGCCAACTGGCTGCACGTCCGGGGCGAGGACTGGCGCGACCGGGTGGGCGGCTGGCTGACCGGCACCGGATGCGACGGCTGGGTGGTCCAGCGCGACGTCCAGGACCCCGCCGAGTACGTGGAGCTGTGGCTGCGGGACGCCGCCGAACAGGGCACCGCCCGCTACCGCGAGCTGTACGACGGCTGGCTCGGGTGGCTGGAGTCCATGGACGTCACCGGGATCGGGTTCGGCTGGATCACCCTGCACGACTCGGGCAGCCTCGACCCGGTCGTGCGGGTGGAGGAGCTCGGCCAGCGGGTCGAGCTGCCGGTGGGCGGCTACGTGGACGAGGTGCTCGGCTCGATCGCGGCGGCGCACCGGTTGTCCGGCGCGGAACTTCCGGGTGTACGGCTCGCGCTGGCGGAGGGCGTGCTGGAGGAGCGGATCGGCCCGCCCGGCGCCGAGGACCCGTCCGGGATCGTGCTCCGGCAGACCCGGGGGCTGCGCCGTACCGCGCGGGTGGGGACGGTGGAGGCGGCGCTCGCCGGGGTGTGCGACGGCGAGTATCCACTGGGCCCGCTGCTGGCGGCGATCGCCGAACTCACCGGCGAGGACGCCGATGACCTGCTGGAGAAGGCGCCGGAGGCCATCCGGCCGCTGGTCGCCGAGGGGTTTTTCCACATATCCACAGGGTGACCGTCCACAGCCTGTGGACATTCCCCGGCGATCGGTTGTTGATCGGATGTTGAACCCGGTGGGAGAGGCTCTGACCACGGACGCGGCACCCGGGGGGAAGGGACCGCGTCCGGTCCGGCCGGTCGCCGGCATGAGGCGGCCGGCCGTCGGGAGACGCGCCGGACAACCGGGCCCCCTATGCGTCCCCGGCGGTCAGCGACCGGCCGGACACCTGCCCTCGCTGTCCGACCGCCCGGTGTCAGGTCCCCGGTGCGGGAACCAAGACGGGAACCCGATGAACAACCACGCCTGGATGACGCGGCTCGACGACGGCCTGTACGACGGGCTGGAGCCGGTGGCCCCGGCGGCGGACGGTCCGGCCCCGGCCGCCTCGGCGGGCGGGAAGGGAGCGCTGACGGACGGCTCGCCGGTCACGGCGGGCGACGCGGCGGTCTCGACGGACGGTCCGGCGGCTTCGGCGGCCCCGGTGGACGGTCCCGCGGTCTCAGCGGGTGGCGGGGTCGCCGTCGGCGGCGGCCCGGTCGAGCAGCGCCCGCAGGTCGGCGGCCTCGGGGGCGCCGAGCCGGGCGAAGACGTCATGGGCGCGCCGGAGGCAGTCGCGGCTGCGGGCGGCGTCCCCGAGGCCTTCGAGGGCCCGGCCGAGCACCCACAGTGACAGCGCCTCGCCGTACGGGTGGCCGATCTCGCGGCTGACCGTCAGCGCCTGCTCGGCGTGCCGGGTCGCGTCGGCGAACCGCCCGGCGGCGATCAGGGTCTCGGCGAGCCGGGAGCACACCCGCTGCTCCCACACCCGCTGCCGGCTCGCCCGGAAGAAGGCCAGGCACTCGGCGTGGTGGTGGACGGCCTCGTTCAGCCGCCCGACGCGCGACAGCACCATCCCCAGGTGGTAGCGGGCCCGTGCGGTGCCGGGACCGGAGCCGATCTCGGTGAAGAGGGCAAGGCCCTGCTCGGCGGCGGCGATCGCCTCCTCGGCCTGGCCGAGGAACAGGTGGTCGCGGGCGGAGTAGCTCAGCGTCAGGGCCTCGCCGCCGCGCGCGCCCGCCTCCCGGAACGCGGCCCGCGCCGCCTCGAACCAGGACAGCGCCTCGGTGTGCCGACGCCGGCGGCCGGTCACCACGGCCAGGGCGTTCATCGTCTCGCCGGTGACGATCCCGTCGCCCGCGCCGGCCAGGTCCAGCGAGGCGCGGAACTCCTCCTCGGCCTCGGCGAGCCGGTTGGCGTTGAACAGCACCCGGCCGAGCACGTAGTGGCAGCGCATCCGGCAGGAGGCGTCCCCGAGCCGCCGGGCGGCGGTCAGCGTCTCCCTGGCCCGCTGCTCGAACTCGCGGACGTGACTGCCCGACTCCAGCAGCGGCTCCATGGCCAGCAGCAGGTCCGCGCCGGGCAGCAGCCCGCAGACGTCCTGACCGCCGGAGACCTGGGCGCCGGACGGTTGGGCGCCGGACGCCTGGGCGCCGGACGCCTGGGTGATGGCCGCGAACAGCGACTCCGCCTCGGCGGACAGCCAGGCCACGGCCTCGTCGGCGGAGGTGAACGCGTGACCTGGCGCGGCCACCGCGATCCGGTCGGCGACCGTGCTGCCGTCGTAGGCGAGGCGGTGCGCCGACCGCGCGGAGGCCAGGTAGAAGTCGAGCAACCGGCCCAGCGCGGCCGCCCCCGTGTCAGCCGCCCCCGTGCCGGCGGCCCCCGCCTCGGCCTCGGTCCGTTCCGCGATCCGGCGGGCGAAGAGCCTGAGCAGGTCGTGGAAGCGGTAACGGCCTGGCGCCGGGGCCTCCAGCAGGCTGGCGTCCACCAGGGACTCCAGGACGTCCTCGGCGTCGGCCTGACCCAGGCCGAGCAGGGCGGCGGCCGCCCCGACCGAGATGTCGGGTCCGCCGGGCAGGGAGAGCAGCCGGAAGGCGCGGGCCTGATCGGGGCCGAGGTGGCCGTACCCGAGGGCGAAGGTGGCCTCCACCGCGAGGTTGCCGACCCGCATCTCGTCGAGGCGGCGGCGTTCGTCGGCCAGCCGGGGCACCAGCGAGGCGACCGTCCAGGACGGGCGGGCCGCCAGGCGGGCCGCCACGATCCGCACCGCGAGGGGCAGGAATCCGCAGGCGGCGACGACGTCCATGGCCGCGGCGCGTTCGGCCGCCACCCGGTCCGCGCCCGCGACCGTGCCGAACAGGGTGAGCGCCTCGTCGGGCTCCATGACGTCGAGGTCGAACAGCCGGGCCGCCGTCAGGTCGGCCAGCTTGCCGCGGCTGGTCACGATCGCCGCGCAGCCGGGCGTGCCGGGGAGCAGGTGGGCGACCTGCTCGGCGTCCCGGGCGTTGTCCAGCAGCACCAGCATCCGGCGTTCGGCCAGCAGCGAGCGGAACAGCGCCGACCGCTCGGCCAGGCCGTCCGGGATGACGTCGGGCGGCAGTCCCAGCCCGCGCAGGAACGCCGCCAGCGCGGAGTCGGGCGCGACCGGGTCCTCGCCGTAGCCGCGCAGGTCGGCGTAGAGCTGGCCGTCGGGGAACAGTTCCTGGAGGGTGTGCGCGACGTGTACGGCGAGCGTCGTCTTGCCGACGCCGCCGATGCCGGAGATGGCGGCCACCGGGACGCCGTCGGCGCCGTCCCCGGCCGACAGCAGGGCGCGCAGCCGGGAGATGATCCGGTGGCGGCCGGTGAAGTCGTTCACGGCCGCGGGGAGCTGCGCGGGCCGCGGCAGCTCCGGGGGACCCGCCGGGCCCGGCGGGTGCGGCGGCGCGGCCGGATGCGACGAATGCCGTGAGTGCTGGGGGTGCTGTGGGTGCTGCCCGGCGGTCTGCGGCCCGTCGCGGTCCGGGCTCCCGGCGGGTGCGGAACCCGCCGCCCCGGCCGCCGGCGGGTTCGGCCCGGCGGACGAGGCGGACGCCGGGGACGCCGGGGACACAGTGGGTACGGAGGACGCGGTGGGCCCCGCGGAGCCGGTGGTGGGACCGGCCGGTTCCCCGGCGCCCGGCGGGGCCGGGACCCGTGCCGGGCCCGGGACGGGAACGGGCGGCGGCGGGACCAGGCTCGGGTCGCCGCTGAGGACCCGCCGGTGCAGCGCGGTCAGCTCGGGTCCCGGCTCGATGCCGAGCTCGCCGACCAGCACGGTCCGGGTGTCGGCGAAGACGGCGAGCGCGTCCCCCTGCCGCCCGCACCGGTAGTAGGCCAGCATCAGCTGGGCGCGCAGCCGCTCGCGGAGCGGGTGCTCGGCGGTCAGCGCGATCAGTTCGGAGACGACGTCGGCGTGCCGGCCCAGCTCCAGGTCGAGGTCCAGCAGGGTCTCCAGCACGCTCATCCGGCGTTCGGCGAGCCGGTCGCGCTGGTGCTCGGCGTAGGGACCGACGGCTCCGGCCAGCGGCTCGCCGGTGTGCAGCGCCAGGCTCGCCCGCAGGTGCCCGGCGGCCGCGGCGAGGTCGCCGGAGCCCCGGGCCGCCTCGGCCTGCCGTACTCCGTGTTCGAAACGGGCGAGGTCGAGGGCGTCGTCGGCCAGGCGCAGCGCGTAGCCCCGGCCCACCGAGGTGAGCAGCTCCGGGCGGGTGCGTGGCGACCTGCCCGGTTCCAGCACGGACCGCAGCCGGGAGACGTAGGTGCGCAGCGCCCCCAGCGCGCGGGGCGGGGCCTCCTCGCCCCAGACCCCGTCGATCATCTCGGCCGGGGTCACCGCCCGGTTCCCGCGCAGCAGCAGCATCGCGAGGATGGAACGTTGCAGGGGCGTGCCGAGGTCCAGCTCCCCACCGTCACGCCAGGCTTGGACGGGGCCGAGTACGGCGAAGCGCAACCCGCCCGCGCTGCCCTGATCAGCCATTCCGTGGATCTCCGCCCTAATGGGAAGTTTTATTCGCAAATAATAGATCCTTTATCCCCGATCCACAGGAGAGCGGTGGTTACCCCTCGGTGGCAATCGACATCGTTGATCGGGTATTGATCAGCTGTTGAGCCTCGATGTCGATGATTCCCTATGTCGGGCATGGCGCCATACGGGGGCTGCCATGCCCGACATGTCAGTCAATTGCAGGTATGAAGAAAGATGCGGTAAGCGGGGTGCAGGCGGTCCGTCCTATCAATGAGCCATGGCTCCCCGAACGGAGACGGGAGCCACCTCACCCCCTTGGAGAACCGCAATGCGCACCACCGCCCGTACCCTCCTCGGCCTCGCCGCCGCCGCGGCCGTCCTCGCCGCCACCCCGGCGCTGGCCTCCCCCGCCTCGGCCGCCACGCTCGCCTCCGGCACCGCCGCGGCGACCACGGCGACCGCGGTGACGGCCCCGGGCCACGACTACGACGACCGCTGGGGCCCCTACTACTCCAAGTACTTCGGTCACTCCCGTGCCATGGCGGCCAGGGGCGGGGTGTGGACCGACGACTCCGACCGGGTCCACGTCGAGGGCAGGCTCTACGACAGGTACTCGCCGAGCTGGCTCTGCGGGTACGTCCAGGTCAAGTTCGAGGACACCGACGGCGACGAGTCGACCTACTGGGCCAAGAAGTGCGGCTCCAGCGGCTACCGCTCCTTCCACTTCGCCTCCGAGGACGTCGACAGCGCCCAGGTCCGGGTCTGCTACTGGCACCAGGGCGAGGGCCGGACGAAGATGTGCGGCAGGTGGAACTACGTCTACGAGGCCGACGGCGACGACGAGTGACGCCGGGTTCCGCTCCCGGGCGGATGTCCGGTCCGCCGGGTCCCGGACGAACCTCGGGCCCGCCCGTTCCCCGGGCGGGCCCTCCGTTCCTAGAAGATCGTCGAAGTGACGGACGGCGGGGAGGGGTCCCCTCCCCGCGGTTCGGCCGCGCGGCCCCGGCCGGACCGGGCGGGGCGTGCGGCCGTCGTGCTGTCACACGGTCCCGGCCGGACCGGACCGGGCCGGGCGTGCGGCCGTCGTGCGGTCAGGCGGCCTCGACCAGACCCAGCCGGGCGTGCAGCCGTTCTCGCACGAGCGGCCACTCGGAGCTGAGGATCGAGTAGTACGCGGTATCTCGGACCGTGTCGTCGGCGCCTCGGGATTCCGCCCGCCGTACACCGTCGAGGTGTGCGCCGAGGGCTTCGATGGCGGTCCGGGAGCGCGCGTTGCGCACGTCGGCCTTGAGGGTGACGCGGTGGACCTGCCACGTCTCGAAGGCGAGGGAGAGCATCAGGTACTTGCTCTCCCGGTTGACACCGGTGCCCTGGGCCGACGCCGCCAGCCAGGTGTAACCGATGTCCGCCACGGACGGGACCTCGCCCACCGCTCCATGTGCGCCCGGTGGCCAGGGCATGGGGCCCTGCCAGTACTCCAGGTTCATGAGACGGGTGGCACCGACGACGCGGTCGGTGTGCAGCCACCGGATGGCGAAGGGCATCGTGCGGCCCTCCGCCTGCTCAGCCAGGGCGGCCTCCACGTAGGAGACCACCTCGCCCCGACCATGGGGCACACGAGTGAAGCCGTAGGTGGAGCGGTCTTCACTCGCCGCGGCGACGAGGTCGTCGACGACCTCGAGGCTGAGCGGCTCCAGGCGCACGAGGCGCCCGGACAGGGTGACGAAAGCGGGCATGAGCACATGATGAGGGCTGCCGACGTGGGCTTTTGCCAAATGATGTGGGGTGTTTCGGTGTCCACCGGGTGAATCACCCTCTATGCCCCGTTTTTCGCGACAAAACCGCAGGTCAGGGACGTGCGGCCCACCCCTGGGGCGGTCGGCTCACAGGTAAATTTTCGGTCAAGCTCCCGCATCGCCGAACGCCCGCGGCGGCCGGCGTCCGGCGGCCGTTCCGGCACCCGCGCGAAGACGGCCCAGAACCTCGGACAGACGGTCCAGGGAGGCGGCGATCCAGGGCAGCTCCAGGGGGTCGGGAGCGGCCAGCGCGGCCAGCCGCCGCTCGGCCGTCCCGCCGTACAGGAGGCTGGTCGCCATCCGCACCCGCAGGGCCCGCGGGTCGTCGCCGAAGGCGTGGCCGGGGAGCACCCCGACGCCGTGCGCGCCGAGCAGGTGCGCGGCCAGTTCGGCGGAGTCGCCGAAGGGCAGCCCCGAGAAGTCGGGGTACAGGTAGAAGCCGCCGCGCGGCGCGCCGGCCGGGACACCCGCCCCGGCGAGCAGCCCGTGAACGGCCCGCGCGACCGCGCCGTGCAGCCGCCGGCTCCGCTCGATCCGCTCGGTGAGCTCGGGGGGCTCGGTGTAGGCGTGGGCCGCCGCCCGCTGGACGGGCGCCGCGGGGCTGGACCAGATCTCGCTCGCCACCGCGAGCAGCCGGTCGCGCAGCTCCCCCGAGGGGAGGCGGGCCACGCCGATCCGCCAGCCGCCCAGGGCGAGGCTTTTGCTGAGCCCGCTGGTGACGATCGTGCGCTCGGGCGCGACGTCGGCCGGGCTGAGGAACTCCGTCGCCGGGTCGTGGACGAGGTCGCGGTAGATCTCGTCGGAGACGATCAGAAGGTCGAGCTCGCGGGCCAGTTCGGCGATCCGCCGGACCGTCGCGGCGCCGGCCAGCGTGCCGGTGGGGTTGTCCGGCAGCGTGACCAGCAGAGCGCTCACCCGGCGTCCCCGGGACCGCGCGTCCAGGACCGCGCCGGCGAGGAGATCGGGATCCGGCACCCCGCCCTCGCCGGGCGGTGACGGGACGGGCAGCGGGCGCGCCCCGGCCAGCTCCGCCTGGGCGGCGTAGCTGACCCAGCTCGGCACGGGCAGCACGATGTCGCCGCCGATCGCCGGCAGCAGGCCGTACAGCAGGGCCTTGCTGCCGGGACCGCAGACGACCGAGTCCGGGTCGGTGGGCAGCCCCCTGCGGCTCCAGTACCCGGCCGCCGCCTCGCGCAGCTCCGGGATCCCGGCGACCGGGCCGTACCCGTTGTGCCCGGCGGCGTCGGCCAGCCGCTCCCGCAGCACCGGGTGGACCGGCAGACCCGCCTCGCCGAAGGCGAGGTTCAGCACGCGCTCCCCGGCGAGCCGCCTGCGTTCGATCTCCTCGTTGGCCGCCAGCGTGGCGGAAAGGGCGATGCCCATGGGTGCCTCCGGTCGTTGCGGAACGCTCCCCAGCATGGTGAGGTGAGTGCCCCGGAACAACCACCGGTCACCGTGGGAAGGCGTAAGGAAAACCGATGCTCGATCTGCGCCGCCTGACGGTGATCTGCGAGTTCGCCCGCCGGGGCAGCATCGCGGCGACCGCCGAGGCCCTCGGCTACAGCCCGTCCGCCGTCTCCCAGCAACTCGCGGTCCTGGAGCGTGAGGCCGGGGCCGCCCTGCTCGACCGGACGGCTCGCAGCGCCGCGCTGACCGACGCCGGCCGCCGCCTCGTCGAGCACGCCGAGCGCATCCTGGCCATGGTGGAGGCCGCGGAGTCCGACCTGTCCGCCCAGGCGGGGACGCCCTCGGGTCACGTCGCCGTCACCGCCTTCCCCACCGCCGCGGTCGCCTTCGCGCCCGCCCTGGCCCGGACGCTGCGCCGGCACACCGAACTGACCATGCGGATGCGGCAGGCGCCCGCCGGACGCGGAATCGGGCAGGTGCGGTCGGGTGAGGCGGACATCGCCCTGGTGGACGACTGGCACGGCGGGACGCGCGAGGAACCGGCCCCGCTGCGGGTCTTCCCGCTGCTGCGCGACCCCCTGGTGCTCGCGGTGCCGCGCCGGCACCGGCTGGCCGACCCGGAGAACCCGGTCGACCTGCGGGAACTGCGCGACGAACCGTGGATGGCGACCCCCGAGGGGGAGCCGTCCCGCCTGGCCGTGGACCGCCTGCTGGCCGGCGTCGGCGGCGCCCGGCCGGTGCCGTGGGAGTTCGAGGGACTGGGCACCGTCCTCGGCCTGGTCGCCAAGGGCATCGGCATCGCGGCCGTCCCGGCCCTGACCCTGGCCGCCGGAGTGCGCGGCGTCGCCGTACGCGAGCTCCCCGGCTCCCCGACCGTCCGCGAGGTCCACGCCGTGGCGCGGGCCGGGAGCGTTCACCGTCCCGCCGTGGCCGTCACGCTGCGCGCCCTGCACGTCGCCGCGCGCCTGCTGTCCGCCGACCTCGCCCCGGTCCAGCCCGCCGACCGGTAACGTCGGGGCCGTGCCTCCCTCCTACGCGCTCGAACGCCTGCTCGCGGCCGGCGGCTCGAAGACGGTGGCCGGGATCGACGAGGTCGGCCGGGGCGCCTGGGCCGGGCCCGTCGCGGTCTGCGCCGTCGTCACCGACCTGTCGGAGCCGCCCGCGGGGCTGACCGACTCCAAGATGCTCGCCCCCGCCCGCCGCACCGCGATGGCCGCCGAGATCACCGGCTGGGCCGCCGGGATCGGGTACGGCGAGGCGTCGTGCGAGGAGATCGACGAGCTGGGCATGACCGAGGCCCTGCGCCGGGCCGCCCGCCGGGCGCTGGCCGAGCTGCCGGTCCGGCCCGATGTGGTCGTCCTCGACGGCAGGCACGACTACCTCGGCGCACCGTGGCCGGTGCGGTGTGAGGTCAAGGCCGACCTGTCATGCGTCTCGGTGGCCGCGGCGTCGGTGGTCGCGAAGGTCCGCCGCGACGCCCACATGGCCTCACTCGGTTTCGAGGAGTACGGCTTCGCCGACAACGCGGGCTACCCGTCGCCGGTCCACCAGCGGACGCTGGCCGAGCGCGGGCCGACGGAGCACCACCGCCTGTCGTGGTCCTATCTCGACGACCTCCCCCGCTGGCGCCACCTCAAGCGGCACCGCAACCCACTGGCGGGCGAGGGCCAACTGGGGCTCTTCGGCTGAAGGCTCACTGAGGCGGCGTGACGACGCCGGCGAGGTGGAGCCGGTCAAGCCGCGTAGAGGACTCGCGCGTCATGGAGGACCTGGTCCTTGATCGTTTCGTTGAGGTAGCGCTTGGCCACCAGGTCGACGGGGCGGCCGAAGAGGTCTTCCAGCTCCTCCTGGAGAGCCATGAGCTCGAAGAGGCCGAGGGAAGCGCCTTCGGTGTGGACGTACAGGAGATCGTGCCACGCCGTCCGGCTCGTGCCCGGGTGAACGACGATCTCGTCACCGGCCTCCGGGGACCAGAGGTAACGGTGGTCTGGTCTTTCCCGGGCGGGTCCGCTGATCCACAGTGGGCGGCATGCGGATGGGCGTCTTTCTGATCGCGGCGGGCTTTCCCGGACGGGACGCGGGAGAGGTGCTGCGGGACACGGTGGAGGCGGTCGCCGTCGCCGAGGAGGCCGGTTTCGACGACGCGTGGATCGCCGAGCACCACTTCATGTCGTACGGCGTGTGCCCGTCGGCGGCCACCCTGGCCGGGGTGGCGCTGGGCCGTACGTCCCGGATCGGGGTGGGGACGGCGGTGAGCGTGCTGTCGACCCGGCACCCGGTGGACCTGGCCGAGCAGGCGGCGATCCTCGACCGGGTCTCGGGCGGGCGGTTCACGCTCGGGGTGGGGCGGGGCGGCCCGTGGGTGGACCTGGAGGTGTTCGGCACGGGGCTCGCGCGGTTCGAGCGGGGGTTCGGCGAGTCGCTGGACCTGCTGTGCGCGGCCCTGGGCGGGGGGACGGTCTCGGCGGAGGGGGAGTTCTTCCGGTTCCGTCCGGTGCCGGTGGTCCCGCCCGCGCGGCTGCGGCCGGTGGTGGCGTGCACCTCCGCGGCGACCGTCGCGCTCGCCGCGGAGCGGGGACTGCCGATGCTGCTGGGGATGCACGTCGGCGACGCCGAGCGGGCCGCGATGATCGGTTCCTACCGTACGGCGAGCGAGGGCCTGGCCGCGGAGAACGGGGACGATGGTCCGGGGGCCGGAGGCCGGGACGGCGGCGGGGATCCCGGGCACGTGGGGGCGGCCGTCGGGTACGTGGCCGACACCACCGAGCGGGCCGTACGGGAGCTCAGGGAGGCCATGCCCGGGTGGCTGGGGCCGGGGCTGGCCGGTCACGTGGCGGTGGACGGCCGGCCCGGTCCGCGGCGTGACATCGGGGCGTACGTGGACTTCCTGTGCGACACGCACCCGGTCGGCTCGCCGGGACGCTGCGTCGAGATGATCGCGCGTACCGCCGCGGCCACCGGGTTGCGGCACCTGATCCTCATGGTCGAGGGTGCGGGCGACCACGCCCGCACCCTCGACAACATCCGGCGGCTCGGGGAGCAGGTGCTCCCCGAGGTCAGGAGTCTCTGATCGTCAGCAGTCGACGAGTTCGGGTGACTGGTTGAGGATCTGGGACCTCGCGGTGACGAACTCGGCGAGGGCGCCGGTGGCCGCCGGGTCGAAGACCGCGACCCGGTGGCAGTTCTGGAAGGCGAGCCTCATGCCGAAGTGGCGCTCCAGGGCGCCGCGCATGGAGTCGCTGGCCAGGCAGCGCAGGAGCTGACCGCGGGCCTGCTCGTCCGGCGGTGGAACGGTGTTGTCGGCGAATTCGGCGCCGGTGCGTTCACGCCTCTCGACCAGCTCGGTGATCACCGACCAGGCGTAGGGCAGGGAGTCTCGGACGCAGGCGACGAACGCCTCGTCGTCGACCTCGCCGGTCCTGGCCTGGTCGAGAAGATCTTTCGAAACGGTCAGCGACATGCTGCGTTCTCCTCTCGCGGATCGCAAAGGGGACGTTTTCCGACACTAGGTCGGCTTGTCTGCCGCTCCACCTAGCGTGGGAGCGACACTCGTGTGGGTCCGAAGACGAACCCGGGGTCGACCTGGGCGGCCAGGTCCTCGCCGGTCGCCCGGTTCGCCCAGGCCCTGGCGTTGCGCAGGTGGAACTCGACCGCCTGCTGCCCGAACTTCCACCAGTCCTTCTCCTGGGCGTCCAGGCGCGCGAGAAGCGTGCCGAGCGCCTTCATGCCGGCCGGTTCCAGCTCGCCGAGGGTGAACGGACGGCCCTGCTCCATGGCCCGGACCGCCGCGGAGTGCTCCAGGCACACCAGCAGGTCGTCGCCCACGTGCTCGCGCAGGAACGCGACGTCGGACGGTCCGTGGATCTTGTTGCCGACCACCGCGACCGGCACGTCGAAGTCGGCGGCGTAGTCGCGGTACTGGCGGTAGACGCCCACCCCCTGCCGGGTGGGTTCGGCCACCAGGAACGTCAGGTCGAAACGGGTGAACAACCCGGAGGCGAAGGAGTCGGCCCCGGCGGTCATGTCGACCACGACGTATTCGCCGGCGCCGTCGACGAGGTGGTTGAGGTACAGCTCCACCGCGCCGACCTTGGAGTGGTAGCAGGCAACCCCCAGGTCGGTCTCCTCGAACGGGCCGGTGACCATCAGGCGCGGCCCGTCGGGTGTGATGGCCGAGAAGCGGGTGTGCACGGGGTCGTCGGGCTCCCCCGGGTGCAGCAGCCGCGACCCGCGGCCGGGCGGGGTGGTCTTGACCATCGCCGCGGCGGAGGAGATGAGCGGGTTGTCGCCGCGGAGGTACTCCTTGATCTCGGTCAGGTGCGCGCCCATCGGGCGTGGCAGCGCGTCCTGCGGCATCCCGAGCGCCATGCCGAGGTGCTGGTTGATGTCGGCGTCGATCGCCACGACGGGCCCGCCCCTGGCGGCGACGTATCTCGCGAACAGCGCCGACAGGGTCGTCTTGCCGCTGCCGCCCTTACCGACGAATGCCACCCTCACGTCGACCGTCCAATCATGATTATGAAAACCGTTTCACTCCGCTGGATCATCATGCCACGGAGGGTGGGTGAGCGGGGGCGGAAACACTGTGAGAGGCTCGGCCAGATGACGTTCGCATGGGTGTTGCTGGTGTTGTCGGGTCTGATGGAGACCGCGTGGGCGGTGGCCCTGGACCGGTCGGACGGGTTCTCCAGGCCGGTGCCCAGCGTCATCTTCGCGATCACGCTGGTGCTGAGCATGGCCGGGCTGGGGTACGCGCTGAAGTCGATCCCGGTCGGTACGGCCTACGCCGTGTGGGTCGGGATCGGCGCGGTCGGCACGGCGGTCGCCGGCATGGTGTGGCTCGGCGACTCCGCGTCCCTGGCGAGGATCGCCTGCCTGCTGCTGGTCGTCGCCGGGGTCGTCGGCCTGAAGGTCTTCCACTGAGCCGCGCGGCCGGTCCGGCGGGCCGGCCGGGAGACCGGGTCACCGGTTCGCGGGACCCCCGGCGGGATCCCCGGCCCACGGGACGGTCGGCTCGCGAGACCCGGCCGCCGGTTCCGCGCGGCCGCCGGGGACGGTGTTCCGGGTGATGTGGGCGATGGTGATCTCGGAGAGCAGGGTCTCCTCGTGCTCGCGCAGCACGCTCCAGACGTGCGCGATGGGCCGGGCGACGCCGGGGTAGTCGTCGTTCCTGAAGTGCTCGGGCCGGCCCTCGATCACCATGATCACATCGGCCAGGGTGATCTCCTCGGGGGGCCGGGCCAGCCAGTAGCCGCCGTCGGGGCCGCGCTGGCTGTGGATCAGACCGGCGCGGCGCAGTTGCAACAGGATGTTGTCCAGGAACCTCCGCGGGATGTTCTGCGCCGCGGCGACCTTCTCCGCGGGCACGGGCCCCGGGCCGGTGGCGGCCAGCTCGGCGACGGCCCGCAGCGCGTACTGGGTCCTGGCGGAGACGCGCATGCCGTCAGGCGCTCGTCCGCGCGAGGCCCCAGCGGCGGCGCAGTGAGGTGTCGGCCGTCTCGAACAGCAGGTCCACCCCGATGCCGATAGCCAGGATCACGATCATCGTGGAGAGCAGGCCGGCCGAGTCGGCGAGTTCGCGGTCGAAGAACAGCCGCTCGCCCAGCGACGACTGGTGAGCGATGATCACCACCAGCTCCCCGGCCATGAGCGACCGCCAGGCGAAGGCCCAGCCCTGCTTCAGCCCGGCCAGGAACGACGGCAGCGACGCCGGCAGGATCACGTGACGGTAGAGCTGCAGGCGGCGGAAGCCGAGCACGTGCCCGGCGCGCAGCAGGATGGGCGGCGTGTAGTCCACCCCGGTGATCAGCCCGTTGGCGATGGACGGCGTCGCGCCGAGGATGACCACGAAGGTGATCGCGCTCTCGGTCAGCCCGAACAGCAGGATGGCCAGTGGGAACCAGGCGATCGACGGCATGGTCTGCAGGCCGGTGATCAGTGAGCCGAAGGCGGCCCGCAGCACCCGGACCCGGGAGACCAGGGCGCCGACGACCAGCCCCACCGCCACCGAGACGGCGAAGCCCGTCACCGCGCGGCGCATCGTCACCCCGATCGCCTCCCAGTACTCGCCGCTGGTCAGCCGGTCGAGCAGGACCGGGGCGACGTCGGCGGGCCCGGCGAAGACGTACTCCGGCCAGAAACCGGCCCACACCACGCTCTGCCACACCGCCAGCACGATGGCCACGGCCAGCGCCATCGGCCACAGGCGGCCCCAGACGCGGGCGGCCGGGCCACCGGACGACTCGCCGCCCAGCTCCAGCGCGTCGAGTCCGGCGAGCTGCCGGGCGTGGGCGTCGGCGGGCACACCGTCCGCGCCGCCGGTGACCGCGGCGGCTCCATCGACCCCGCCGCCTCCGCCGGCCCCGTTGTCTCCGATGTCTCCGGGGCCGGCGGTGCTCCCGGGGCTCCCGGCGGTCGCGGTGGCGGTCGCGGTGTGACCGGCGTCGACGCCGGTGGTGATCCTGGTGTCAGCGGCCATGACGCATGACCTCCTCCCGGAGCCGGCCCGTCACCGCGCCGGCGATCTCCGCCACCTCGGCGGAGTCGGTACGGCGGGGCCGTTCGAGCGTGATGGGGAAATGCTCGACGACCCGCCCCGGACGGCTGCTGAGCAGCACGACGCGGTCGCCGAGCCGTACGGCCTCGCGGACGTTGTGGGTGACGAACAGGACGCTGAGCCGGCGTTCCCGCCAGATCCGCTCCAGCTCGTCGTGGAGCAGGTCGCGGGTCATCGCGTCCAGCGCGCCGAACGGCTCGTCCATCAGCAGGACGTCGGCGTCCTGGGCGAGCGCGCGGGCCAGGGAGACCCGCTGGCGCATGCCCCCGGACAGCTCGTGCGGGCGCTTGCCGCCGAAACCGCCCAGGTGGACGGTCTCCAGGAGCGCAGTCGCCCGCTCACGACGTTCCCGGGAGGCCACGCCCTGGACCCGCAGCGCCATCTCGACGTTGGCCGAGACGGTGAGCCAGGGGAACAGGGCCGGCTCCTGGAACATCATGGCGATCTTCCGTCCGCCGGTGCCGATCCGGCCGGCCGTGGGGCTGTCCAGCCCGGCGACCAGGGAGAGCAGCGTGCTCTTGCCGCAGCCGGAGGCGCCGAGCAGGCAGACGAACTCGCCCGGGGCGACGGAGAGCGTGACGTCGTCCAGGGCGTGCAGCCCTTTTCTGCCCTGGCCGTAGACCTTGGAGACGCCGTCCAGCCGGACGGCGGGGCCGGTGTCCCCGGTGTCTCCGGCGTCCCCGGTGGTTCCGGCGTCTCCGGCGATCCCGGAACGGATGGTCCCCGGGGCCGGGGCGGTCCGGCCGTCCGGCGCGTCCCCGCCGCCCCGGGCGTGCGGGCCGTTCCGGTCGCCCCGGTCGTCCCGGGCGCGTTCTCCGAGCGGAGTCCTCACGTCCTCCTCCTTCCGATCTGCGGGTTCTGTGGTTTCGGCGGGTACGGCGGGCCCGGCGCTCACCTGTCGGCGATCTCCGGGCGGCCCTTGGCCTTGTGGATCTGGTTGAGGACCGACAGGTCGTAGATGCCGTTCAGGTCGACGGGCTGGAGCAGGCCGATCTTGATCGCGTGGTCGGCGCTGGCGGTCAGCGAGGAGGCGATGGGGTCGTCGGTGAAGGTGATGTTGGCGAAGGCGCGGTCCAGGACCTCCTGCTTGAGCGGTTTGCCGGTCAGCTCGGCGAGGGCCGCGTTCACGGTCTTCGCGGCGTCGGCCGGGTCGGCCTCGATCGCCGCGTTGGCCTCGACGTGCCCTTCGAGGAGCTGCCGGACCGTCTCGGGGTGCTCGGCGGCGAACTCCTGGCGGACGATGAGGTGGGTGATCACGAACTGCTTGCCCGGCCACAGGTCCCGCTCGTCGACGAGGACCTTGCCCTTGCTCTCCAGGACCAGCCGGCTGGCGAACGGCTCCGGAACCCACGCGCCGTCGATGTCGCCGGTGGCGAAGGTCTGCAGCGTCTGGGAGTTCTCCTGGGGGACGATGCTGACGTCGCCGCCGCCCTTGGTGTCGGCCTTCAGACCCTTCTGCTGCAGCCAGTAACGCAGGGCGACGTCCTGGGTGTTGCCGAGCTGGGGGGTGGCGATCTTCTTGCCCCGCAGATCCTCGACGCTCTTGATCTCGGGCTTGACGACCAGCGAGACGCCGCCCGAGGCCGCCCCGGCGACGATCTTTATGGCCTTGCCCTTGGACTTGGCCCACGCGTTGATGGCGGGGTTGGGACCGATGTAGGTGGCGTCGACCGCGCCCGAGAAGACCGCCTCGATCGCGGCCGGTCCGGCGTTGAAGGTGCTGGTCTTGAGCTTGGTCGAGCCGAGGTGCCTGGCGAAGAGACCCTTCTCCACGCCGACCAGCGCCGTGGCGTGGGTGATGTTGGGGAAGAACCCGAGCCGCACCTCGGCGAGCTTGTCTCCGCCACCGGAGGCGGTCGCGGTGCCCGCCGTCTCCGATCCCCCGCAGGCGGTCGCCAAGGTCGTGAGCACCAGTGCGGCCAGTGCCGCCACCACCCCGCGAGCCCTGCGAGCCTTCATGGCCACTCCTAATTCCTACTAAACAAGTCGGCTATGCGTATATAAAGGCCGAGTCTACCCACCTGTCAAGTAGGAAATTGGCACGAGCTGGTCACGACCCCCTCCGGCGGGCGCCGGGCGCGACGGGTTCCGCGGTGCGCGCTTCGAGGCGGGTCCTGTGCCGCGAGCTTCGAGATGGATGAGGACGGCGGGTCCGCGCGGTGCCCGCCGTCCCGGATCGCTCCCGGAGGGTCCGCGCGGTGCCCGCCGTTTCGGACGGGGCCCCGGGGGGTCCGTGCGGTGCCCGCCGTTCCGGACGCCCCCGGAGGGTCAGCCGCAGACCGTGTCGAGGACCGTCGCGGTGTTCGGACGGAACCGCTGGGAGTCTCCGCGGTGCGTCACGACGGCGGGGGCCGGCCTGGTCAGGGTGGCCTCGATCTTGTGCTTGATCAGGTCGTAGTCGGGGTACGCGGTGTTGATCAGCGGCGGGACGAACTGCAGGGTCCGGATCTTGGACCGCTTCACCTTCTCCGCCAGCTCGACCAGGTTCGGCAGCATCCCCTGCGGGATGTCGGTGGAGACGGCGTGCATCGTGGCGTCGGCCAGCTTCTCGAAGCTCCGGAGGACCGTCACCGGGTTCGCCTGCTTGGCGACGGCGTTCATCAGGCACTTCTGCCGGCCCATCCGGACGTAGTCGTCGCTGTAGGTACGGGCCCTGCCGTACCAGAGGGCCTGCTCGCCGGTCAGCCGGCGGGTGCCGGCGGGGATCAGTCCCTCGTTCTGCCGGCCGTACACGATGGGGTCCCGTACGGTGACCCGCACGCCGCCCATCGCGTCGATGATGTCGGCGAAGCCGAACATGTCGACCATCGCGTAGTAGTGGACCGGCAGGCCGGTGATGCCGCTGACGGTCCGCTTCAGCAGCGTGGGGCCGCGGTGTCCCCGGGGGACGCCCGGGACGACCTCGGGATGGTCCTCGGCGTACTGCCAGACCTCGTTGAGCAGGCCGGGGGTGTAGGGCGGCTCGCCGCCGAAGCCGTAGGGGAAGTGCCGGTGGGCCGGGCCGGGGGGCATCGGGACCTTCTCCAGGTTTCTCGGCAGGCCGAACAGCACGGTGTCGCCGGTGTGGGTGTCCACGCTGGCCACGGTCATGCTGTCGGTGCGCACCCCGACCCGGTTGGCCGCGGCGTCGGCTCCGATCAGCAGGATGTTGATCCGGTCGCGGCCCTGCCAGGGGTCCACCGGGATCGGCGCGCTGTCGGCGGCGAAGACCGAGGTCACGACGTGCTGGGAGACGTAGGCGAGCCGGGCCGCGTACGCCATGGGGGCGATGACCAGGGCGCACAGCACGCCCACGGCGAGGGCCGACAGCAGCCGGGCCGGGCCGGACAGCGACTCCGGCCGGACGAGCTGGTAGGAGCGCACGACCACGGCCACGGTCGCGGCGGCGAACAGCAGTGCGGCCAGCCCGAAGGCCCACAGCCAGGCCGGCTGGACGATCAGGGCGAGCAGCTCGTCCCGGGAGGTGAGGAGGAGGACCGCGACCCCTCCGACGAGGGTGACGTAAGTCCCCATCAGGGCGACGCCGACCGCGCGCCGCCCGGTCCACAGGTGGGCCAGACCCCACAGGACGGCCGACCCCAAGGTGATCGCCAGGCTCGGCCCAATGTTCAAACGACCCCGTTGACCTGCCATCTCTCTAACATCTCCTGTCCGTTGGCCCCAGACGTCACAGGTTAGTAACGGTTTTCGGATGAATGCGCTATGAGGCGATGCGACGCGCGGGGAAGTCCGAGTCAAGGTTCGTTGGGGGGTCCCTGCCGTTTCCGGTAATTGACCACGCTCAAATCACGGCCAAAAGAGCGACATATACGGTTTTCCGCGATGAATTCGGGGATTTCCCGCTAAGGGGCTAGTGAGGGAATCGGTCCGAGGGTGACCGGCGGGCGGTGGGGAGAGCGGTGCGGGGAGCGATAAGCGTCTTTTCGATCATGCTCGGCTGCGCGCTCACCCCGTTCGCGCTCGCCGGTTTCTGGGTGGCGGACGAGATATCCGGCTCCGGCCGCTATGTGGCGGACGTCGCGCCGGCGGCGGCCGACCCCGCGGTCCGTGACGCCGTCGCCGACCGCGTCACCGCCGCGTTCTCCCGGCCGCTGCACGGCATGGACCGCCCGGCCACCGCCGACCTCGTCCACAGGTCCGTGAACGCGGTCGTCACCGGCCGAGACTTCCCCGCCGTGTGGGCCGAGCTGAACCGGGCGGCGCACCGGCGGGCGGTCTCCGCGCTGCTCGGCGGCCCCGGGCGGACGGTCCCCGAGCGGGTGGACCTGGACCTCACCCCGGTGTACGGCATGGCCCGGCGGGAGCTGGCCGCGGCCGGGCTGGCGGGCGCCTCACGCCTGCCCGTCCTGCACCCGCGGATCGGGCTGTTCCCCGTGCGGGCGCTGCACGACGCGCGGACGGTCTGCGGCTGGCTGGTCCGGCTGAAATGGGTGCTGCCGCTGCTGCCCGTGCCGCCGCTGGCGGCGGGGATGATCCTCGCGGGCGACCGCGGGGACGCGCTCACCGGCGCCGGGCTCGGGCTGGCCGCGAGCATGGTCGTGCTGACCGCAGGGCTGGCCGCCGTCCGTTCGCTCTGCCTGCCCGCCCTGACGGACGGCGGTCCCCCGTCCCCGGCCGTTTACCCGATCTTCGACGCGCTCGCCCTGTTCCCCAGGGTCGGCCTGCGCGTCGTCTTCGCGGCGGGCCTGGTCACGGCCGGGATCGTCGCCATCGTCCGCGAGCACCGGTCCTCACGTGAGCCGCCGCCGGACCCGGACCGTTCCGAGGTGTTCGCGCTGGTCTAGGGTGGCATGAGATGTTTTTCACGGGGTAGCCGGTGGCGCTATGAGCGACGTTGAGACGGGGACGGTGACCACGAAGGTCCCCGCACGGCTGGACCGGCTGCCATGGTCACGATGGCACTGGATGATCATCATCGGCCTCGGAACCGTCTGGATCCTCGACGGGCTCGAGGTGACCATCATCGGGAACCTCTCCGCGCAGCTCGCCAAGGAGGGAAGCGGCCTGGCGATCACCCAGGCCCAGGTCGCCGGCACGGCGGCGGCCCTCTACGTGGCCGGCGCCTGCGTGGGCGCGCTCTTCTTCGGCTGGCTCACCGACAAGTTCGGCCGCAAGAAGCTGTTCATCATCACGATGGTGGTCTACCTGGTCGCCACCGCGGCGACCGCCTTCTCGTTCTCCGCGTGGTGGTTCTTCCTCTTCCGCTTCCTGACCGGGTTCGGCATCGGCGGAGAGTACGCGGCGATCAACTCCGCCATCGACGAGTTGATCCCCAGCCGGCACCGCGGCCGCATCGACGTCGTCATCAACGGCAGCTACTGGCTCGGCGCCGCCGGCGGCGCGCTGCTGACCGTCCCCCTGCTCAACGACCTCCCGGTCAACATCGGCTGGCGCGTCGCGTTCGGCCTGGGCGTGTTCCTCGGCCTCGCCATCCTCCTCGTCCGGCGGCACGTGCCGGAGAGCCCCCGCTGGCTGTTCATCCACGGCCGGGGCCGGGAGGCGGAGGAACTGGTCGACGGCATCGAGGAGCGCGTCGAGACCGAGAAGGGCGAGCGCCTCTCCGAGCCCTCCTCCTCCATGACCATCCACCAGCGCCGGTCGATCGGGTTCGGCCAGATCGCGCACACGATGGTCGCCCGCTACCCCAAGCGCACCGTTCTCGGCTTCTCGCTCTTCATCGGGCAGGCGTTCCTCTACAACGCCATCACCTTCGGGTACGCCCAGATCCTGTCGACGTTCTTCAAGATCGACACCAACACCGGCTACTTCTTCGCGGTCATCGCGGTCGGCAACTTCCTCGGCCCGCTGCTGCTCGGCCACCTGTTCGACACCGTCGGCCGGGTGCCCATGATCTCCGGCACCTACATAGGGTCCGGGGTGCTGCTGCTCGGTACGGCCTGGCTGTTCAACCAGGGCGTGCTGACCGCCGTCACGCTGACCGCCTGCTGGTGCGTCGTGCTCTTCTTCGCCTCGGCGGGGGCGAGCGCGGCCTACCTGACGGTCAGTGAGATCTTCCCGATGGAGACCCGGGCCATGGCCATCGCCTTCTTCTACGCGATCGGCACCCTCGTCGGCGGCGTCGCCGGGCCCCTGATCTTCTCGAGCCTGGTCGAGAGCGGCCGGCCGGGTGACACGGCCCTGGCCTTCGCCATCGGCGCGGTCCTGATGATCGCGGCCGGGCTGGTCGAGGTGTTCCTCGGGGTGAAGGCCGAGGGCAAGAGCCTTGAGGAGATCGCGGAGCCGCTGAGCAGCGCGTCGGCCAAGAGCACCGCGGCGGCCTGATCGGGCTGAAGCGCACCGCTACGGCCGGATTCAGCCGAAGATCGTCGCAGCGGCCGGATCCGGCCGTTTCCGAGCCCGCCGGGCCTCATCCCGGCGGGCTCGGTCGTTCGCGGACGGAACCCGGTCGGCCCGCCGTGGCCGGCGGAACCGGGGAGACGGTGAAAGGCTTGGTACGATACCCATTATCACTTGAGCAGTTGTTCAGGAGTTTTCTCATGGATGTCCTCGCCGACCCGGACGCCTGCGCCGGCAGGGAGCCGGACGCGGACCGGGTGGCGGCGACGCGCGACCGGCTTCTCAGCGCCGAGGAGGCCACCCGGCTGGCCGAGCTGTTCCGGCTGCTGGGCGACCCGACCCGGGCCCGCCTCCTGTACGCGTTGCTCGACGGCGGCGAGCTGTGCGTCTGCGATCTCACCGAGACGGTGGAGGTCAGTGACACCGCCGTGTCGCACGCTCTGCGGCTGTTGCGGACCTCGGGTGTCGTGGCCGCCCGCCGGGCGGGCCGGATGGTCTACTACCGCCTCGCCGATCTCCACGTGCGGATGCTGCTCGACCTCAGCCGCGAGCACCTGCGCCACGCCTGATCCGCCCGTCCCGTCGGCCGTGCCGCCCCCTTCGGCCCGTGCCTGGCCCGCCGTCCCGCCGGCCTGTCCGCCGTACGATGGCGCCCCCTTCATCGGGTTTCGCTGGCTTGGTCTAGTTTTGCCGGACTTCGTCCGGTCTCCCCAGTCGGGGAGCGTCCTCCATGACGCCGGACGGCGCCTTCGCGTCATTGAAGAGCGGCAACTTCAGGACGAACCGGGCGCCCTCTCCCCGCGGCGGGTCCGTCGCGTACAGCGTGCCCCCGTGCGCCGTCGCGATGTCCCTGGCGATGGACAGGCCGAGTCCCGTCCCGCCCGCCTCCCGGCTGCGGGCGGTGTCCAGGCGGGTGAACCGCTGGAAGATCCGTTCCCGGTCGGCCTGCGGGACACCGCGGCCGTCGTCGACGACCTCCAGCACGGCGTCCTCTCCGGTCCGGCAGACGTTGATCTCGATCATGCCCGCGGCGTGCCGTTCGGCGTTGGCCAGCAGGTTGGTCAGGACCCTGCAGAGCTGGAGCCGGTCGCCCCGGACGGTCACGTTCGGATGCAGCCGCAGGAGCACCTCGTGCCGGGACGGCCGCTGCTCCATCTCGCTGGTGACCAGCTCCGCCAGGTCGACGCGATGGTGTTCGAGCCGTGCCCCGGCGTCGAGGCGGGCGAGTGTGAGCAGGTCCTCGATGACGGCCTGGAGCCGCTCGGCGTCCTTCAGCGCCGACCGCATCGCCGTCGCCGGGTCCTCGGCGTCCGGAGCGGCCAGCGCCAGCTCCAGCTTGGTGCGCAGGCCGGTCAGCGGGGTGCGCAGCTCGTGGGAGGCGTCGGAGGCGAAGCGGCGCTCCGTCTCCCTGGCGTGCTCCAGCCGGTCGATGGTCCCGTTGATCGACTCGATGAGCGTGCTCAGCTCGCTGCCGGAGGTGGGCACGGCTATCCGGCGGCTGAGGCCGGACACGGCGATCTCCGCCATCTCGGCGCGCATCCGCCGTACCGGTTCGAGGGCCCTGCCGACCAGCCACCAGGTGCCCCAGCCCACCAGGCCGAGGAGCACGAGGCAGAAGGCGGCCAGCGCGCCCTCCAGGGTGTGGCCGACCAGCAGCGGCGGTTTCCGCTCGGCCGCATAGACCATGACGTCGCCGTATGGGGAGGACCTGTCCTCCATGCCGACGACGACGAAGCACGTCCGCCCGGATCTAGAAACCGTCACGCAGGGGGTGTCCACCACACGGGTGTCATCGGCGCCAGGCCACACCCGGCTGATCGGCGGCCTCCTCTCCAGCATGGGGCTGGCCGCGACGACCCGGCCGGCGCGGTCGACGGCTTGCAGCCGGCTGACGGTGTCAGCAGGGATGACCCCGTCGGGCGCCCCCTGATGGACCTCCCTGACCGCCAGCCGGGCGGCCCGGGCGGCGCTGTCCGTCACGTCGTTCAGCGCTTTGTTCCGCAGGGCCGTCGACGTCGCGAGCGCGCCGATCCCCAGCACGAGGGCGAAGATCAGAACGGTGATGAGCGTCGCCCTCCCCTGCAAGGAGCGCGGGCCTCGCCAAACGGTCACGGACCTCCTCCGGTCTCCTTCCGGTCGGGCACTCACCAAACACTAGGAGCCGGACATTCGGCGGCGGGTAAAGCAGGAAGACCTTTCGCGACTTTTTACGTGAAAAGGACAATATCCGGCAGTTCGCCCCGAGAGGCGACGCCGAGCTTGGGATACGCCTTGTAGAGGTGGTATCCGACCGTGCGGGGGCTGAGGAAGAGCTGGGCGGCGATGTCCCGGTTGGACAGCCCGCGGGCCGCCAGCCGTACGATCTGCAGTTCCTGGGGGGTGAGCCGGGCCAGCACGCCGGGGGCGGGCGCCTCGGGCGCGGCGGACCCGGTCGCGCCCAGCTCCGTGCGGGCCCGCGCGGCCCACGGCGCGGCCTCCAGCCGCTCGAAGGTCTCCAGCGCGGACCGCAGGTGCGGGCGGGCATCCGATTTGCGCCGGGTACGGCGGAGCCACTCGCCGTAGAGCAGCTCCGTCCTGGCCTGCTCGAAGGGCCGCGCTCCGGTCTTCAGCGCCGCGGTGAAGCACTCCTCGGAGTCCTCCAGCAGGGCCCGGCAGCGCAGCACCAGGGCGTGCGCCCAGGGCCGCCCGGTACGGCGGGCCCAGTCGCGGTAACGGGCGAAGGGGCCGGCCGCCCGCTCCGGGTCGCCGAGCCGTACCGCCGCCTCCACCAGGTCGGGCACGCACCGCGTCTCCGACACCTGGTACCCGCCCGCCAGGGGCGCGAGCCGGGTGAGCGCCGCCTCCACGCGGCCGTGGCCCAGGTCGAGCGTGCCCAGCGCCCAGGCCGTCCAGCCCGTCCCGATCACGCCGTCGGCCAGGGCGTCGTTGACGAGCGCGTGGCAGCGCCCGTCGTCGCCCTCGACCGCGGCGAGATAGGCGAGGAAGGCGCTCAGCTGGCCGGCCCACTGCGCCTGGCCGGTGTCCCGGGCGATGCGCAGCCCCTCGTCGGCGGCGGCCAGCGCGTCGCGGTGCCGCCCGTGGAACAGTTCCGTCTCGGCGGAGAAGAACAGCAGCGTCGGCAGCACCCCGATGGTGCCCCGGGTGCGGGCCTCGTCCACCAGGGACCTGGCGACCTCGCCGACCTCGGCGTCCTGCCCGGCCGCCAGCCCGATCCCGCAGACCTGGACCAGGTCGCGCGGGCTGTCGGCGCCCGCCCGGCGGGCCTCGGCGACCACCTCGGTGAGCGGGGGGAGATCATCGGGCCCCGACAGCACCGCCGTGACGAAACCGGCGACCGGGGCCAGCGGGTCGCCCGGGGGCAGGGTCAGCGCGCGCAGCCGCTCCGTGACGCGCGCCACCTCGGGCTCCCCGAGGTACCAGGCGCTGTGGAACGCCTGGATCAGCATCCGGGCCGCCCGCGCGCCGTCCACCGGCGCGGCGCCGTCGAGCAGCGCGTCGTACGCCTCGCGCGGCGCTCCCCGCAGGAAGGCCGCCGTCGCCCGGACGTGCGTGAGCCGGGCCCGCAGCGCCGGGCTCCCGCCGCTCCCGTCGCTCTCGCCGGCCCCATCGCCCTCGCCGTCGTGGCCGGGGCCTCCGGGGTCGTGGTGGCCGTCCGCTCCGTCCGTACGTCCGGCGTCACCGGCGAGCGCGGCGAGCTGCCGGGCGCCCTGCTCGGCGAGCGCCCCGGCCCGGTCCAGCTCACCGGCCCAGATCGCCGCCTCGGCCGCCAGCGTGAGCCGCCGGGCCCGTGTCTCCGGCAGCGCGCTGAGCCGGGCCGCGCGGTCGTAGGCCGAGGTCGCGGCGGCGTACCCGCTGCGCTCGCTCGCCCGTGCGGCGGTGCGCTCCAGTTCCGCGGCCACCTCCTCGTCGGGGCCGGTCGCCGCCATGGCCAGGTGCCAGGCCCGCCGGTCGGCGTCGTCCTCTCCGGTGAGCGCCTCGGCCAGCGCCCGGTGCACGGCCAGCCGCAGGCTGGGCGGGATCCCCTGGTAGACGGCGGCGCGGACCAGGGGGTGGCGGAACACGACGGAACCCGCCTCGACCCGGACCAGCCCCGCGCTCTCCGCCGGGTGCAGGTCCTCCAGGTGGTCCCCGAACCTGGCCGCCGCCGGCAGCACGACGTCCAGGCCGCCGGTCCCGGAGGCCGCGGCCACCGCCAGCAGCCCCTGCGTCGCCTCGGGCAGCCGCCTGAACCGGTCGAGGAAGGCGTCCTGGACCCGCTCGGTGAGCGGCAGCGCCGTACCGTCGTCCGGGTCGCCGGGCGGGACGCCGGGGGTTCCGGCCCGGGAGAGGGCGGCGGGAAGCTCGATCAGCGCGAGCGGGTTGCCCCGGGCCTCGGCGAGCACGCGGTAGCGGACGACCGGGTCGATGGTCTCGCCCGCGACCGACCCCAGCAGCGCCGCGGCGGCGACGGGGTCGATCCCGCCGAGCGTCAGCTCCGCCACGCCCGGCGCGGTGAACGGCTCACGGGCGGCGAGGACCAGCGCGATCCCCTCGGCGTCCAGCCGCCGCGCGGTGAACAGCAGCGCCTCGGCCGACGCCCGGTCCAGCCACTGCGCGTCGTCCACCAGCACCAGCAGCGGGCCGTCCTCGGCCAGTTCGCTCAGCAGCGAGAGTACGGCCAGGCCGACCAGCAGCCGGTCCCCGGGCTCGGCGGCGGCCAGGCCGAACGCCGCGCGCAGCGCCCGTTCCTGCTGCGCGGGCAGCGCCCCCGCCCGGTCGAGCACCGGCCGCAGCAGCAGGTGCAGGCCGGCGAACGGCAGCTCGGACTCCGGCTCCACCCCGGTGCCGCGGATCACCCGCGCGTCCCCGGCGGCCTCGGCCGTCTCGGCGGCGTGGTCGAGCAGCGCGGTCTTGCCGATGCCGGGCTCGCCCCGGACGAGCAGGGCGCCGCTCCGGCCCTCGCGGGCGTCCGCCAGCAACCGGTCGATGACGGACTGTTCGGCCGATCTACCGTGCAACATGGGAGAAACCCTACTCATTCGCCCTGCTGGGCCGTGAAGTGTCATGCGGTCCGGCCGGCGGGGCGGCCACGGTCCCGGATCGGGACGACGGACCCGGCGTGTACCGGGGGCGGCGCCGGCCGGACGGAGAGGTCAGGCGCCCGCGCAGGAGTCGTGGGTGGCGTCGAACCCCTTCAGGCTGTCCGTGTCGTTCTTCCTGATCGGCTTGAGCCCCTTCCAGTCGTCGCCGACGGTCAGGATGAGCCTCGGCGTGGTCGCCCGGGGCACCGCCAGGCCGGTCGAGACGAGCAGGTCGCGGGTGAGCGTGGGGACGCCGGGCTCGCCGTTCGGCGAGTACGCGATCGTGGTCTTCGGGTACGGCTTGCGCGGCGCGTCACCGATCTTGTAGATGTGGTAGTCCCGTTCCTCCAGCTGGACGGCCACCTGCGAGCCCAGGCCGGAGCGGCTCGTCCCGTTGCGGACCTCGACCTGGATCTTCGAGCGGGAGACCTTCGTCTGCCCGCCCTTGATCCCGGAGCCGGCGAGCGTCCTGTCCCGCGCGACCATCTGGAACAGCGCCTTGCTCTGCGGCTGCGTCCACTCCACCCGGCCGGGATAGGTGGCCGAGTATCTCCAGGGCGTGGTGACGAAGCGGATCTGCCCGGCGGCCATGCCCTTGGCGCTCGTCGCCAGGTCCTTGATGACGCCCGTGGTGAGGCCGGAGTCGGTGGTCACCGACTTCGTGGCCGCGTCCAGGAAGCCGAAGAGCCTGGCGGGATCCGTGAGCGTGTCGCCGCTCATCACCTTCTTGACCATGGACGCGACGAACATCTGCTGCCGCTGGATGCGGCCGATGTCGGAACCGTCGCCGAGGCTGTAGCGGACGCGGACGTAGCCGAGGGCCTGCTCGCCCTTGAGGAGCTGCCGTCCGGCGGGGAGGGTGAGCAGGGCCTTCTTGTCGTGGATCGGCTCCGGGATGCAGACCTCGACGCCGCCGACCGCGTCCACCATGCTCTTGAAGCCGGTGAAGTCGACCTTCACGAAGTGGTCGATGCGGATCCCGGTGAGCGACTCGACGGTCTTCCAGGTGCAGCCGATCCCGCCGAAGTTGAACGATTCGTTGATCATGCCGATGTGTGCCCGCTGACCCTGGAGGCCCCCCGTGGCCTTGCAGTCGGGGAGCTGCACCATGGAGTCGCGGGGGAAGCTGATGATCATCGCGTTGTCCCGCTTCGGCGAGATGTGCGCCAGCATGATCGTGTCGGTCCGCTCGCCGACGGCCGGGCCGTACTTGGCGTTCTTGCCGTTGCGCTGGTCGGAGCCGACCACCAGGACGTTCAGCGCCTTGGTAGCAATCTTTGCGGGTCGCGGGCCCAGCTCCTCGGCTCCGACCTCGACCCGCTTGACGTTCCCGTTCAGCTTGACGTAGGCGGCGGCCGCCGTCCCGGCCACCGCCACCACGACGGCGGTGCCGCCGGCCACCGTCCACCGGAGCCACCGGCGGCGACGCGGTACGGCCCGCGCCGGGGGCTTCGCGGGCGCGGGCTGCGCGGGGGGCTCCGCGGGCGCGTCCATCGACCCGTTGCTCACGTGACTCCCAAGGGGACTGGCCGGGGCGCGCGCCCTCGGCTGGGGCCGGATTCCGGCAGAGGGAGTGTACTGATCCCAGGTAAAAGTCAAGTAAGGATTGCGCATATAGCCTTTTGCCCCATAGATACGCTTTCATGACGCTCTAAGCGTTTCGGCTGGTCGTGGGCCCGGGCGGGACGGGTGCCGGAGGGCGGTCTCCGCGGGCCGGTGCGCCCGGTGAGGGTTCCGGGCGAATGCCGCCCGTGGGGATGCCCGGTGACCGGCTTGCCCACGCGGATTCCGGGTGGGTCGGCGTGCCCATGAGGGGCTTCCCCGTGCGGTGCGCCGATCGGGGGTGAGGCCGGGGAAGCCGGTCTTGTTATGATCCGCCGATGATTATCCGAGTCGGCGGTCTCGCCGATGTCCCGGCGGTGCTGGCGATGTTCGACGGTGCGGTGGCGTGGCTGACCGCGCGGGGCCGTACCGGGCAGTGGGGCAGCGAGCCCTTCTCCACCAATCCCGCCCGCGCCGAGAAGGCCGCCGAATGGGCCGCCTCGGGCGGGATGCGCATCGCCGAGATCGACGGCCGGCCCGCCGGCTGCCTCGTCGTCGGCCCCGCGATGGAGTACGTCCCCCAGGCCGCCGAACCCGAGTTGTACGTGCGGGTCCTGATCAACGACCGGCGGTTCCACGGCCGGGGCGTCGGCTCCGCGCTGCTGGAGCGGGCCGTGACGGAGGCGGCGGAGCTGGGCGTCTCGCTGGTCCGGGTCGACTGCTACGCCGGGGACGACGGCCGGTTGGTGCGCTACTACGAGAGCCAGGGGTTCACCAGGACCGAGACGTTCACGGTGGGCGAGTGGCCCGGTCAGATCCTGGAGCGAAGGCTTCCCGTCACGACGGGCTGACCGGGCGGCCGGGCGCACCCGGGTCGCACCCGGGTGCGCCCGCGGGCCGCCGTGTTTCCGCGGCGGGGCGGTCATGCGTAGGAAATATCGACAAGAGAGGATTGGGACTGGGTTTACCGTCTTATGGGGGTTTCGTGAACACTGCTCTCGATCATTCCTATCGGGGCGAACATCCCGTCCGTACCCTCGCCTACCTCTTCAAGGAAGACCGTCTCAAGCTGGTCGCCGCGGTCTTCGCCTTCCTCCTCAAGCACAGCCCCACCTGGCTGTTGCCGCTGATCACCGCCAACGTCATCAACATCGTGGTCGGCCACCGCCCCATCGTCGAGCTGTGGGCCAACACGGCCGTCCTGCTCGCCCTGCTGCTCCTCAACCACCCCTTCCACCTCCTCTACGTCCGCTGGATGCACGGCGCGATCCGGCGGGTGGGCGTCGACCTGCGCTCCGCGCTCTGCCGCCGCATGCAGCAGCTCTCGATCGGCTACCACTCCCGGGTCAGCGCCGCCGTACTCCAGACCAAGGTCATCCGGGACGTCGAGAGCATCGAGCAGACCAGCCAGCAGGCGAGCGACATGGGCCTCTCGGCCCTCACCACGCTGGTCGGCGGCCTCGCGGTGATCGCCTTCCGGGTGCCCGCCGCGATCCCGGTCCTCCTGGTGATCGTGCCGGCCGCCGCCTTCCTGGTGATGCGGCTCCGCACCCGCCTGCGGGAGGACAACGAGAGCTTCCGCCGCGAGGTCGAGACGCTCTCCAGCCGGATCAGCGAGATGACCACCCTCATCCCCATCACCCGGGCGCACGGCCTGGAACGCGACGCCCTGCACCGCGTGGACGGCACGCTGACCAAGGTGCTGAGCAAGGGACTCAGACTCGACCTGCTCAACGGCAGCTTCGGCGCCCTCGCCTGGATCCTGCTCAACGCGCTGGGCGTCGCCTTCCTGACGGGCTCCGCGCTCATCGCCTACTACCAGGTCATCCCGATCACCGCCGGTGACGTGGTCATGCTGACCACCTTCTTCACCACCCTCACCTCCGCCGTCACCTCCCTGCTCAGCCTGACCCCGGTGATCAGCAGGGGACTGGCGTCGGTCCGGTCGATCGGCGAGGTGCTCCAGGCCCCCGACCTGGAGCACAACGAGGGCAAGGTGAAGGTCGACTCGGTGCGCGGAGAGGTGGAGTTCCGCGACGTCGGGTTCTCCTACGGCGAGCCCGGCGAACCCCCCGCGGTCACCGGCCTCACCCTCAGAGCGGTGCCCGGAGAGACGATCGCCCTCGTCGGACCCTCGGGCGCGGGCAAGTCGACCGTGCTCAACCTCGTCATCGGCTTCCTGCGGCCGACCTCCGGACGGATCCTGCTCGACGGCCGCGACATGGAGACGGTGGACATGCGGACCTACCGCCGCTTCATGTCGGTCGTGCCGCAGGAGTCGATCCTGTTCGAGGGCAGCATCAGGGAGAACGTCACCTACGGCCTGGCCGACGTCTCCGAGGAGCGGCTGATGCGGGCCCTGCGGGACGCCAACGCGCTGGAGTTCGTCGAACGGCTGCCCGCCGGGCTCGACACGGTCGTCGGGGAACGCGGGGCCCGGCTGTCCGGCGGCCAGCGGCAGCGGCTGGCCATCGCCCGCGCCCTGATCCGCGACCCGCGCGTGCTGATCCTCGACGAGGCGACCTCCGCCCTGGACTCCCGGTCGGAGGCCCTCATCCAGCAGGCACTGGCCCGGCTGGTCGCCGGCCGTACGGTGTTCGTCGTCGCGCACCGGCTGTCCACGATCCGGAACGCCGACCGCATCGCGGTCATGAGGGACGGCGGCATCGCGGAGGCCGGCACCCACGAGGAGCTGATGCGGCTGCGCGGCGTCTACGCGGGGCTCCAGCAGGCCCAGCTCGCCTGACGCGGCGGAGCCGGGGAGAACGGCCGGGAAGAACGGAGCCTGCAACGGCGGAGCCGGGAACGGAGGGTTCCGGGAGTCCGGAAGAAGGAAGGGCGCGGGACGGTCTCGCCGTCCCGCGCCCTTCGCCGACCGGATCGTCCATCGGCCGGCCCGCCCGGCGGTGAGGTCGTCCGGTGAGGTCACCCGGCGGGATCAGCCCGTGCCGACGGCGTTCAGCGGATAGATCCGCAGCCAGTCGACCTCCATCCACGCCTCTCCCTCGGTGCCTCCGCCGGGGAACCAGTCGAGCTGCAGGCACGGCTGCATCACACCGGTCGTGTGCCTGGCCGAGCGGAACCACTCCTTGCCGTCGATGTAGCCGACCGTGCCCTGCGGGCTGACCTCGACCGCGTAGGTGTGCCAGGCGGTCACCTCCACGTCGGAATAGGACTGGTACTCACCCTGCGGGGTCTGCAGGTAGAAGTTGGGACGCCACTTGCCCGGATAGTCGTAGACCCCCAGGAAGTCGATCTCCTCGTTCGTGGTGCTCCGCACGTCGCCCCCGCCGTCGCGCGGCCACAGCAGGGCGAGGGGGCGGTAGGCGGTCGCCCCGCCCTCGTACATCCGGACCCGGGTCTCCCAGCGCCCGTACGCCTGCTCGTGACGCGCGCCGATCCCGGCCGTGGTGCCGTCGGCGCGGCCGTAGAGGTAGAGCGAGCCGTTGCCGATGTAGAGCTGGTCGGGGGAACGGCGGCCCTTGCCGGCATGGCCGGGCGAGTTGTAGACCACCCAGTCGGCCGGGTCGAGGACGCGGTCGAACTCCGCGCACCACGAGGGCGTGCCCCAGCGGAGGGTCCCGGCCGCGCTCGCCTGACCGGCCGCGCTCGCCTGGCCGGTCGTGTTCGCCTGGCCGGCCTGGGCCGGGCCGCAGACGGCTCTCGCGGCACCGGACGCCGCCTGACCGGGGGCGGCGCCGATCGTGCCCGCCGCCAGCACGGCCACCAGGCCGAGTACGGCCGTCCGCGCCGGTAATCGATGGATCATCGTTGCTCCTTGGAACTGGCACAGAGCGCCGAGGGGCTGAAGCCCCAGCAACCGGCCTTGACCGGGGTCGCGGGCCGCGGGGCGGACCCGCCCGGCGCGAGCGGAACGGAGTATGCGGGTGGTGCGAAGGCCCACCGGGGCGCCCAGGACGGCGCCTGACGGCCGGTGGCCTGCGGTGGCGCGGCAGAGCCGATCGTACGGCCATGCCAGGGCGCGAGACTCCAACATGCCGAATCCCGCCACGACGCGCAGTCACCGGAACCCGCGACCCCCGAGGTGAAGAAGGAACGCGCCAGCGGAGGCAGCGGCAGGACCGGCCTGGTGGCGGGGACTCCGAGGAGAGCCGCGGCCGAGTGGTCACCGGACTCCGTGGCCGGCTGACCGGTGGAGAACGCGGGGTCGGTGGGAGCCACGGCGGTGGGGGTCACGGCGGGGACGGGCGCCGCGGTCGGATCGGCCGTGGGACGTTCCGTACGCGCGGTCGGGGCCGGGTCGGGGACGGCGGGGACGTCGTCGGTGACGCCGGACTCATCGGCGGTCGGGACGGGAGAGGGCTTCGCCACGTCCCTGGGAGCCTTCCTGGGCGTCCTGCCGGACCTGTCCGGGGTGCCGTCCCCTGACGTGGCCTTCTTCGACGACTCCTTGGCGCCCTTCCCGGAGTCCTTCTTCCCGGACTCTTTCCCGGAGGACTCCTTCGTGCCCTTCTCGTCCTTCTTCCGGTCGTCATCCTTCGGAGCGTTCTTACCGGCGTCCTTGTCCTTCTCGTCCTTGCCCTTCTCCCCGGACTTCCCCTTCTCCTCGTCCTTCTTCCCCGAGTCGCCCTTCTCCGGGTCGTCCTTGCCGGTGGGACCCTCGCCGCCCTGGGACGGCTTGGTCTCCGGTCCCCGGGGCTGCTCGGGTGTCTGCGGGGCGGGGGACTCGCCTCCCGAGGACGGGGGCTGCGCCGTGGCCTCGGGTGCGGCGCTGGGCGCCGGAGCGGGGGAGTCCTTCCCGCCCTTGTCATCGGTGCCGGGCGCGTCCTTGGTCGTGACGTCGGGCGTGTCCTTGGTCTTGGAATCGGGTGCGTCCTTGCGCTTGGCGTCGGACCGCGGCGCGTCCTTGACCTTGTCATCGGTGTCGGGCGCGCTCCTGGTTTCGGCGTCGGGCTTGTCCCTGCGCCTGATATCCGGTTTTGGAGTGATTTTTCGGACTGTGGTGCCGGAGGAGTTCTTCCCTTCCCGCCCGGTGTCGCGGTCGGCGTCACGATCGGAGGCGCGGCCGGAGTCGTCCGTCCTCCTCTGGCTGGAGTCGGAGGTGCCGGAGGAGCCCTTCGCTCTTCTCGGCGCGGGCTCGGACCGGTCGGTCGGCTCGGACCGGGGCGCCGAACGGGACTCGGGTGCGGGACGGGACCGTGGCGCCGGGTCGGAGCCGGACCGGGACGCCGTGTCCGACTCGCGGGCCCCGCCTGACCCGCCGCCCTCGCGGGAGCGTGAGGACGTGCCGCTCTCATGGGAGCGCGAGGACGTGCCGCTCTCCGCACCGGAGGAGCCGCCTCCTCCGCTCCGGGGCCTCCCCTCCACGGTGGACGACTCGTCGCGGGAGGAGTCGTCCTGAGGCGCGGGCGCGTGCTCCCGGCCGCCGCCGGGAGCGGGTTCACCCGGGGCGATGGCGGAACCGCCGGCCGGGTCGGACGACGAGGCGCCGGTCCACTCCTGGTCGGCCTTGGCGTACCAGGGCTGGGCGACGACCGCGCCGGCCGTCGCGGAGACCCCCGCCAGGAGGAGGCCGGAGACCAGGGTGACGCGGCGAGGTGAGCTGCGTGGGGACATGTGCGGTCTTCCTCGTTCCATGGGCGTTCTACGCGTTCTGCGTGTTCTACGGGGTGGAGTCGGGAGTGGGCGCGGAATCGGGTGCGGACAGGGACTTCCAGCCCGCGGCGGTGAACTCCGGGGTCCCGGGCAGGGCGACGGCGGGCAGGGCGCCGGGGGACGGGTCCGGGACGTTGACCCAGTCGCCCTTCCCGCTGGCCCGCATGTCGGGGTGCCAGGTCATGAGCAGGTTCATGGCGTACGGGCTGGAGTAGATCGGGTCGGTGTCCTGGGTGCCCTTGGTGGCGGTCACCTGCACCAGCACGGACACCTGGATCTGGTCCTGGGCGCGGACCCGCCACTGGACCCCGATCGTCCGCGTCCGCATGGCGGCGCCGTCCGGGAGCGCGCCGGTCTTCGGCAGGCCGAGCGTCTCACGCCAGCTCGCGACGGTGTCCCGGGCGCCGGCGCGGGCCGCCTCCTGCTGGTCGGGCGGGACGTACAGGACCGCGGCCCGCTCGGCCTGGGCGGTGTCCAGCGTCCAGGCCGCCTCCAGGGTGGCCGCCGCCGCCGAGACCGCGCCCAGCTCGGTGCGGGGGAACCCGACGGGGTAGCCGGCCTCGCCCTCGTACCCGGCGGGGGTCGCGAGCACGACGGAGTCGGTGGCGGCGTTCGTCACCCGCACCGTCGGGGGTTCGGCCTCGGGCCGCAGCACGTGCCACACCCAGACCGCCATGAGGATCGCCCCGACGATCGAGACGACCACGATGATCATCCGTCGGGGGGAGCGGGACGGCGGTCCGAGGTCCCAGTCGAGATCGACGTCCTCGGGAACGGGCGGCACTAGCGGCTCCGGTCGGGACGCTGGCCGAAGGACTGGCCGGCCGCCGCCGCCAGGCGCAGGTACGCCCCCCGGGTCGTGGGCCGCAGCCGGGCGAGATCGACCTCCGCGCCCTCCTTGAGATGAGGGTCGTAGGGGATGCGGACCACCGCGCGGCAGCGGGAGGCGAAGTGCCGTTCCAGCAGCGACAGGTCCACGTCGGTCTTCGGCTCCACGGCGTTCAGCACGACGATGGCGTTCCTGACCAGGTCGGCGTGCCCGTGGGCGGTGAGCCAGTCGAGCGTGGCGGCGGCCGAGCTGGCCCCGTCCACCGCGACCAGGGTGACCAGCACGATCTGGTCGGCCAGCTCCAGCGTCGCGTCCATGGCCCCGTGCAGCAGGCCGGTCCCGCAGTCGGTGATGCAGATCGAGTAGTAGCGCTCGATGATCCCGGCCACCGTACGGTAGTCGTCGGCGTTGAACGCCTCGCTCACCGCGGGGTCGGTGTCGGACGCGAGGACCTCCAGCCGGGCCGACGACTGGGAGGTGAAGGCGCGGGCGTCGGCGTAACGGAGGATGTGCGGGGCCTCGGCCAGCATGGTGCGGATGGTCGCGGCCGTCTCCGACTTGACCTTCAGCCCGAGGGTTCCGCGGTCGGGGTTGGCGTCGATGGCGATGACCCGGTCACCGCGCAGCGAGGCGAGCGTGTTGCCGAGGGCCACGGTCGTCGTGGTCTTGCCCACCCCGCCCTTGAGGCTCATGACCGCGATCCGGTGGTGCCCGCTCGCGACGGGGGTCTGGGCCTGGGCCATCAGTGTGCGGCGTTCCAGTTCGGCGGAGGATTCGGACGGGGTGATCCGGCCGCCGGACAGCCGCCAGACGAGCCGCCGCCATCCGCCCGCGGGCTCGGGGCGGCGGTTGGTGAGCAGGTGTTCCGCGGTGAGTGGGATCGCGTCCTGGAACTGTTCGGCCGGGCCGTGCGGCGAACGCTGCGTCCTCGGGGGCGTCTCCGTCATAGCCGGGGTCCTTTCGCGTAGAACTTGCACGAGGCTGGGGGACGGGGCGGTCAGCAGGTACGCCAGCGCACCGTCGTGGTCACCGAGTCGTCGGGGCCGAACACGGTCAGGGGAGCGGAGACGGAGGCGGGGACCCCGCACCACTGGCGGACCCTGAGGGCGCGCAGCACGATCACGCCCGTCTGGCCCTGCCGCAGCGTGCCGCTGGACGGGGTCACGGCCAGCCCGGGAGCCGAGATCCGCCATTCCAGCGGCTCGCCCGTGAGGGTGAGGAGCAGGCTTCCCTGGCCGAACTCGTCCAGTGTCACGACGGGCGGGACGCGCAGCCGGCCGGCGAGTCCGCCCGAGACGGCCGGGGCGGTTCCATCGGCCGTGGACGGGGCGGTCTCGGGCCCGGTGGCGGCGGACGACTGCAGGGGCCCCGCCGGATCCTCGGTGCCGATGACCGGGCCGAGGAGGCTCATCCCGGCCAGCGTGCCGGCCGTGCCCGCGACCGCGACGATGATGACCTTGATCGTCGTGGTGCGGAACCTCCTCCCGGCCCATGACATCGCCTCGGCGAACCGGACACCGGCTCCGAACCGGATCCCCTCCGGCCCGTCGTCCGGTCCGTCGTGTCCGTCGTGCGTCCCGGAGCCCGTTCCCGCCCGCGCGCCACGCCCGCCCGGCGGGGTCCGGCGGGTGATCGCGGGCATGGAGGGGACGGTGGCCGCCGCGTCCTGTTCGCGGGTCTCCCGCGCCCTCGACTGGGAGAGCAGGGCGTTGTAGAGCGGGGTGTCCTGACCGGGCGTGGGCGGGGGCGGGGAGGGCGGCCGGGCCTTCGGTGGCGACGGCGGTGTGGTCGCCGAGCTGTCCGGGAGAACCGGCCGGTAGGGATTCCTGGAGCGGTCCTGGCGCGCGGGATACGGCGCGGCGCGGTCGGCGCGCGGCGTGGTGCGGTCGGGATACGGCGCGGTGCGGTCGGCGCGCGGTGCGGCGCGGTCGGCCTGCTGCCGTTCGGGGCCGGCCGGCATGTAGGGGGGCCTGGCACGACCCGGCCGGGGACGCCGTACGGCGATGCCGGGCATCGTGTCCTCCTGCGACCTCGACGCCGGGCCGGGGCCGGCGGCATCGGTTCCGGCGGTCTCCGCGGGCGGTGGCGTGGCGGGCGTGCCGGACACGGCCGGTACGGCGGGCGCGGCCGGTGCGGCGGGCGGGGTCGGCGCGGGCATGGGAACGGCGGGCGCCGTGGGCGCCGTGGGCGCCGCGGGTGTCGTGGAGGCCGTGGGTGTCACGCCCGCCGTACCGGTCGTGGACGCCGTGGGTGTCGCGCCCGCCGTGGGCGTCGCGGTCCCTCCGCCCGGTGACGGGGGCGCGGAGGCGGTCCTCGGCGCAGGCGGCCGCGTGGCGGGCCGGAGGGAGTCCAGGAGCCGCTGCCTGACCTCGTCGGTCAGCGGCGTGACCCGGGGATGGGAGATCATCTGCGGGACGGTGTAGCGGATGTTGATCGGTCGCGTGCACACGGTGCACCGCACCATGTGGGACAGCAGGTCCTCGCGGGCCTCCGCGAACTCCGCGGCGGGCGGGACCGTTCCTTCGCCGGGGAACACGCGCTCGGCCAGCGGGGCGAGGTCGCGGCAGGTGGAACGACGATGGGCGAGGGCGTCCAGCCCGCTCACGAGGGTCTCGATCAGGTCCTGGGTGCGGGTCGTGAGCCCGGGGACCTCCTCGACGGAGATCGACAGCGCGTGGGCGAGGTCCTCGGTGGTCAGCTCGTGCCGGTACATCAGCCGGAGCGCCTCCGCGCCCAGCGGATCGACGATCGTCCAGGCGCGCTCGATCAGCCGGCGTTCCGGCATCCCCGGCATGTCGGCTTCCGGCACGTATCCCGCCCGGTAACCGGGCGAGATACGGCACTCCCGCCGGAGGAAGGCCAGCAGGCGTCCCCGGGGCGTCACGCCCCGGGGCGCCGGTCCGCTCCGGCACGCGGCCAGCGCGGACGCCGCCGCCGCCATCGCCCGGGTGGGCGGGAGGTGGCGGGCGGCGTAGTCGATCAGGTGTGCGCCGTGCTCGCCCACCCAGGCCGCGGCCTGGCCGGGACCGAGCACGGCGCGCCCCGCTCCGGGGGACGTGCTCATGAGCCCGAGTACTCGCCCTCACCTGAGCCTTGGTATTCGCCCTGGTCCGAGCCCGGATAATCACGCTGACCCGAGTCCGGGTATCCGCGCCGGCCCGAGCGCTGGTCCGGGTCCGGATACTCGCGCCGATCCGAGCCCTGGTCCGGGTCCGGATACTCGCGCCGATCCGAGCCCTGGTCCGAGCCCTGGTATCCGCCCTGGTCCGAGTTCTGGCCCGAGCTCTGGTCCGAGCTCTGGTCCTGCCCGACCTGACCCGGTTCGGCCTGGCCGGTGGCGGGCGGAGCCTGCCGGACGTCGGACGGATCGCTCACCACGAGCTCCAGGTTGCGTTCGGAGAGGCCGGTGAACTTGGTCCAGTTGCTGACCTGACCGGGCGCCGGGTCGGCGTACAGCCAGCGGATGAACGCGGGCCACGCGCACGAGTCACGCGGAACGGAGAAGCCTCCCTGGGACGCGCCCAGGTCCGCGAGCTCGTCCTCGGAGTAGTTCCGGCACTCGGGGGTGCCGGGCGGGGCGATGTTGAGGTCCCACACACCGTTCTCGTCGGTGTACCGCATGTTCTTGTCCAGCCCCAGGGCCTCCTGGGCCCGCCGCATGAGCTCCGGGTCACGGAAGATCGGCAGGGTGGAGAGGTCGGGGGTCTCGGCGCGGGGCGCGGACCGGTCCGCCGGGGACTGTTCGGCCGGAGGCTGCGCGTCCTGGCCGGTGGGCGGGAGCGCGTTCTGGTCGACCGGCGGGAGCTGCGTGCCGTCGGCGGACGGAAGCCGGTCCTGGGGAGAGGGCAGGGGAACCGGGGTGATCCGGGCGGAGCTCGTCGGCTGCGGGGCCGGGTTCGCCGGCGCGGACGGGCCCGAGGGAACGAGCGGCTTCATGGTGCTGTTGGGCGCCGCCGGGGTGAGGATGCCGGTCGGCCGCGCGCCGATGGGCGCGTCGGAGGGCCGGGCCGCCGTACGCGGATCGGCCGGCGGCCGGGTCGCCATGCGGCGGTCGGCCGGCGGCTGGGTCTCCGTCCGGGGGGCGCTCGGCGGCTGGGACGCCGTACGGGGGTCCCCCGAGGGCCATGCCTTCACGCGCGGGTCGGCCGACGGCCGGCCGTGCCGCCGGTTCCACCGCGACCGGTCGTCAGGCGTCGGCTGCGCCGTACGGACCGAGTAACCGTCATGCGGGGAACGGGTCCGGTGGTCGTGGTCGCCCTTCCGGGGGGACCGCGGGTACGCCGACGGCGGTGGGGTCCGGGAGCCGTCGGACGGCCGCGCCGCGTCGGGTCCGTTCGAGGGACGGGTGGCGGGCCCGTTCGAGGATTGGGCGCCGGGTCCGTTCGAAGGACGGGCGTCGTTCCTCGGGGAGGGCGGCGGCGGAGGGGGTGCGACGACCTCTTGCTTCTGCTCGGCGGCGGGCTGTTGCTGCTGCTGGATCCGGCTGCCGTTCTCGGAGAGGTCGCGGCCCACCTTCTCCGTCGGGGCGGGTTTGGGAGCCGGCGCCTTGGGAGCGGGGGCCGGAGGCGGGGGAGCCACCTGGCGGGTGTTCGCGGGAGGCTGCTGCACCGGGGCGGCGTCCTGCTGCTGTGCGCGCGGGGCGGCCGGCGGATTCGCGACGGGCTGCGTCTTGGTCTTCTCGCTGGCCTTCGGGGCGGCGTTCTCCTTGGGCGGCGGAGCCGGCTTGTCGGCGTTCTCCGGAGTGCCCGGCCGCAGCAGTGCGCCGACCGCTCCCGCCACGGCCGGGAGCGCGACGCAGCCGCTCGCCCCGCCGGCGATCGCGTGCCCGTCGGTGGTCGCGGCCAGGCAGACCTTCGTGCTGCCGGTGGCTGCGCCCCGGGCGGCCTGGCCGCTCCCGGAGAGCCGGCCCGCGCCGGACGCGCCCAGCGCCGTCCAGGCGCCTACCCGGTCGTCCAGGCGGTACGTGCCCGCGACCAGGCGCATCCCTCCTGCTTCGGGGGAGTCCGCGGAGTTGGACCGAGCGGCGATGACGGCTCCCAGCCCGGCGCCGGCGCCGAACACGCCGATCGCGACACTGGCGGTGACCACCGTCGCGCGTGAGGCCCTACGTGAGGGTGTCATCATGAACGTTCCTCTTCTTTCGGTGCTACGTCAGTCGCCGTGGCTCTCCAGAACCTCGCTCCAGTCGCCCAGCACGCGGACGGGATCGGGGGAGCCGGCGGGGGGGATGTAGGTCACGTACATGCGTCCGTAGGAAGCCCGCGCCGAGTGCGCGAAGGACCTGTTGCGGGTGCGCACGGCCGCCGCCCCCTTGAGCCCGACCCGCGCCCCCGGCTGCTCGACCTTGCGCGTGTCGGTCGAGCGGGCCCCGTACCAGACCAGGGCGCCACCGTCGGCGGTCCGCAACGCGCGCACCGGGCCCTCGGGCAGGTACGACAGCGTCAGGCTCCACCCTGCGTCCTCCAACTGGGCGCGCTCCTCCTGCCAGAACAGGGCGACGTCGCTGGTCCAGGGCCCGTCGGCGAACATCGGGTTGGTCTCGGCCCGCTCCATGCTCGCCAGGTGGGCGTCGATGACCTGGCGCGGGGTGGCGACCAGGCCCGAGGCGTTCTCGGACAGGCTCATGGCGTAGCCGTCGTCGTCGGTCGCGATCACGGGGAACCGGTCGGGGGTGGCCCGCGTGTCGGCGGCGGAGGCCACCAGCCGCCAGCCGGCGGGGGTGGAGCTCATCAGGTCGGCGACCCGACCCACTCCGGGCTTGGTGGAGATCGCCACGAACCAGTCGGGGCGGCCCTCGACGTGGCGGGGGATCCACACACGCGGGTTGGGCCATATTCCTGCGGCAACCGAGCCGCCTTCCATCTCCGCCGTCCTGAAACCGGCCCGTGTCATCTGCACCGCGAGACCGCTCTCCAGCTTGCCCATCGCGACCTGGTCGAGGTCCCGCTGGGCCACCGACAGCCCGCGCTGGTAGTCGCTGTGGATGCGGTACGCCTGTTTGGCGGTGAGCTGGGCCGAGCCTCCCTTGGCCGAGGAGTTCGCCGAGGAGTCGGCGGAGGAGGGAGAGGAGACGGGCGGAGGAGGAGGCACCACCGCCCTGGTCTCCGTCCGCTCACCGGCGCCGGTCCTGGGCGCAGTGGACGGCGGAACCGTGGGTTTCACGTCGGCCTTGCCGGGCTTGTCGTTCTTCTTCGGTTTCTCCGGCGCACCGGACGCGCTGGGAGCGTCCGGCTCCGGGGAGGAGACGGGGGCGGAGGGGGACGAGATGGGAGTGGACGGGGTGGCGGAGACCGAGGCGGAAGCCGAGGGGGACGCCGTCCTCCAGTCCGCGTCGGGTGGCGCGGATGACGGGTCCGCGGCCAGCGCGCCGGGGCTGGGGGCGTTCGAGGTGGTCAACCAGACCCCCGCGCCGATCAAGATCACCAGAATTGCGCTGAACAGAATGAGCTTCCGAGGGTCGAATGCGAGCAGCCGCGGTGGATGCCAGTCCGACAGGTGATCGAATTCGTCTGCCCGGGAAGATCCTGCGGGGTAGGCGGAACCAGCGTTCCTATCTGGGAAATCTGATGCGCGCCATGACATAGGTCCAAATATTAGACTGACCGTGATCCCTAGGGAAGGTAAAGGGGCCGGGTAATCATCACTTATGGTTATTAGGTTTTAATTAGCTTATAATCGCAATAAATGGCTGTCCGAAACCCCGGTCCGCTGGCCTGTTCCATGGATGGCGAGGCCGTCCGAATCCCTGCGGACGGCCTCGGCGGGTGCGTCATCCCCGGGGTCCGGCCTTTCTTGTTATCCAACATTCATCTACGACAGGTTTGACGTTGCTCTTGTGGTGAATTGCCGCTCTTGCGGGGGATCGCCGCGCCGGTGGACGACGTCGCATTCACGGTTCCGGCCTCGGCTCCCCGGCCGGTGGCCGATATGAACGGCCTTCGTATTCCGCTCCGCCGGCTGCGGACCGCCACCGCGCGGAGTCGCGGGGAAGCGGTCCGTCCCGAACCCGTGCGGAGCCGCAGCGGAGGCGGCCCGTCCGGGATCCCTGCGCCGCCGAGCACCTCGGCGGACCCGTCATCCCGCCGTCGCGGCTTTCTCGTGCGCCCCGCCCCGGTCGTCGAGGACCACCTCGGGGATCACCTTCGGGACACCGCGCAGGGCGAAGAGCACCGCCACCGCGAGAAGAGCGAGAAGAGCGGCGCCGGTCAGCACCGTCAGCTGCATGGCGGTGACGAACGTCCTCCGTGCCGCCTCGGCGACGGCTCCGGCCAGCGCCGGAGGCAGGGAGGCCGCCGTCTCCAGTGCCCCGCCGAGCGACTCGCCGATCTGACGCGCGTCCTCCGGCCGCACCCCGGAGGGCAGCTCCAGGCGATCGCGGTAGACGCCGTTCAGCACGCTTCCCAGTACGGCGATGCCCAGCGCGCCGCCCATCTCCTGGGCGGTCTCCGCGATCGCGGACGCCGCGCCCGCCCGCTCCCTGGGCACCGAGGCCAGAACGGTGTCGTTGGTCACCGCGAAGGCGAGACCCGTGCCGGCGGAGGCGACCAGCATCGCGGCCAGCATGTACGCGTAACCGGTGCCGGCGTCCATCCGGCTGTACATGAGGAACCCCGCGGCGGTCATCGCCAGTCCCAGGGCGGTGACCCGGGCCCGGCCGACGGCCATGATCAGGCTGGAGGCCAGGGCGCCGCCCAGCGCCGCCCCCAGGCCGCCGGGGAGGCTCGCCAGCCCGGAGACCAGGGGCGACCAGCCCCGGACGAGCTGGAAGTACTGGGCGAAGGCGAGGGACGACGAGAGCATCGCGAAGATCCCGACCATGTTGGCCCCGATCGCCCCGGAGAAGGCGCGGTGGCGGAAGAGCCGGACGTCGATGAGGGGCTCGGCCAGCCGCGTCTGGCGCCGGGTGAACATGACGAGGGCTGCGACGCCGAACGCCCCCGCCGCCCAGACGCCCGCACCGGTGACGCCGTCGTGGGCGGCGGTCTTCAGCGCGTAGATCACGGCGACGACGCCCACGGCGGACAACGGCACGCTCACCGCGTCGATTCGTCCGGGGCGGGGGTTGCGCGACTCGGGAAGCACGAAGGCGCCGGCCACCACGATCAATACGGCCACCGGAACGTTGATCAGGAAGACCGAGCCCCACCAGAAGTGGTCGAGCAGGAGCCCGCCGGCCAGCGGGCCGACGGCGAACCCCAGCGCCGAGACGCTGCTCCAGACGCCGACGGCGGTGGCTCGTTGCCTCGTGTCGGTGAAGACGTTCCGGATGATCGACAGCGTGGACGGCATGACGGTGGCGCCCGCGACGCCGAGCAGCGCCCGGGCCGCGATGAGCCATCCCGGGGCCGGCGCGTACGCGGTCAGCGCCGAGGCCGCTCCGAAGGCGGTCATGCCGATCAGCAGCAACCGCCGCCTCCCGATCCGGTCACCGATGTTGCCCATGGTGACGAGGAGACCGGCCAGCGCGAAGCCGTACACGTCGGCGATCCACAGGAACTGGGGGGCGGAGGGCCGCATGTCCTCGGCCAGCCTGGGCGCGGCCAGGTGCAGCACCGTGAGATCGATGGACAGAAGCAGTACGGCGAGGCAGGCGATCACCAGCGTGCCCCACCTGCGCGTCGGGGAGATCGTGGGGGAGGTCATGGACGCAGCGTCGCCGTTCTCCCCGACGGTTCGCTGACCGGACGCTGACGAGCTCCCGACGGGCGGTGCGGCTCATCGCCGGGGCGCGGACGCGTGGACGGCCGCCCGGGGTCGGTGCGGCTCATCGTCGGGACATGGACGGCTGCCCGGCGCCCGTGCGGCTCATCGTCCGGGCGTGGACGGCTCCCCGGCGCCCGTGCGGATCCGGTCGAGGGCGTCGAGCGCCCGGCCGATGGTGAGGCCGCCTCCCCGCCGGTGGGCCGCCTCGAACACCGCGTCACCGGCCAGGGCGCGGGCTCCGGCTCCGACCCGGGCGACGTCCGGGTCGTCCGGACCGGCCGGTACGGAGACGCCGCGCAGGGCCTCGCCGAGACCCAGCAGGAAGGCGGCTCGTTCACCGTCCCCCTCCAGCAGGGCCACACCCGCCAGACCTTCCGTGGCGAGGGCGGCCAGCGGCGGGTTGCGCCGCCATGCCGTACCGGAGAGCGCCGAGAGGTGCCGGTCCAGTGCCTCGCGGGCGTCACCCTCCATCTCGGCGAGCCTGCCCAGGGCGACGCGCAGCCGCCCGCGCACCTCCTCGGCGAGGTACCCCTCCAGGTCGCATCCGGCGAGAGCGGTCTCGTAACAGGCGCGGGCCCCGGCGAGATCTCCGCGGATCCGGGCGACCTCGCCGAGACCGAGACGGGCGCCGGCCAGCGTCGCCGGATCGCCCGCCCGGCGGGCGAACCCGGCCGCGCGCTCGTACCCGTCCCGGGCGCCGTCCAGATCTCCCGCCCGTACGTCCAGCTCGGCACGGCGGCACAGCAGGTCGGCCAGGTCGGTGGTGGCGTCCAGCTCCTCCGCGAGGGACATGGCCTCGCCGACCAGCCCGGCGGCTCTGCCGTCGTCCCTTCGCCAGATGGCGAGCTCGGCCAGCGAGGTGAGCGCGGTGACCGTTCCCCAGCGGTCGCCGAGGGACCGGAACCTCTTCAGGGACGCCTCGAAGTCGTGTTCGGCCTCCACCGGCCGTCCGTTCGACCACCAGTGGTAGCCGTATCCGAAGTCGAGCAGCGCGCGGGTCCACGGATCCAGGCCGAGCCGGTCCAACCGCCGGATGGACCGCAGGTAGAGGTCCCCCTGCGGCATGCCCAGGACCACCGCCTGGACCACGAGGGTGAAGGGCTGCCGGGGCGGTCCGTCGAGACCGGCGATGATCGCCTCGGCGACCTCGACGTACGGCCTGAGCCGCGGATCATGCCTGCCCGCCGACGCCGCGAGGAACACGCACAGGGCGTACTCCTCCTCCGCGCCGGCCGGAGGGCGAAGGCCGATCCGATCGAGGAGCCGCCGGGCCGGGGCCGCCGCCTCACCCCGCAGCCCCCGCAGCCACCAGTACGGGGTCAGGGCCGACAGCAGCCGCAGCGCGAACACCGGCTCGAAGGGGCCGGAGGAACGCGTGGAACCGGAACCGGAACCGGAGGGGCCGGGGGATCCGAAGGAGCCGGAGTCATGAGCGGGGGTGGAGGGACCGGAAGCGCCGGGGGAACCCGGGGAGCCCGGGGAACCGGGAGATCCCACCGTCCCCGGGACCTCCGCGGGGAGGACGGCCCGGTGCACCGTGGCGCGCAGGTTCTCGTACTCCCGGTCCAGCCGCCGCAACCACTCGAGCTGCTCGGCGTCGCGCAGGTGCGGGTCGGCGGACTCGGCCAGACCGAGGAAGTACTCGCCATGCGCCCGGCGCAGCGCCTCCTCCTCACCCGCGTCGGCGAGTCGTTCGGCACAGAAGGCGCGGATCGTGTCGAGCATCCGGTAGCGGTCGCCCACCACCTCCACCAGCGACTTGTCCACCAGGCCGGCCAGCAGGTCGACCGCGTCCGGCATCCCGGTCACCCGCTCGACGGCCTCCAGCGTGGCGCCGCCCGCGAAGACCGTGAGACGCCCGGCCATCGTCCGTTCGTCCTCGTCGAGCAGGTCCCAGCTCCACTCCACCGCCGCGCGCAGCGTCCGGTGGCGCGGCTGGGCCGTGCGGCTGCCTCGGGACAGCAGCCGGAAACGGTCGTCCAGCCGGGCGGCGACCTCGGCGGCCGTCAGCGACCGCAGACGGGCCGCGGCCAGTTCGATCGCCAGCGGCAGGCCGTCGAGGGCCCGGCAGACGCGCAGGACCGCGTCGGCCTCGGACTCCACCGCGTACCCGGGCCGTACGGCCGCCGCCCGCTCGGCGAACAACCGGACGGCGGGGAAGCCGAGCGCCTCGGCGGCGGGGACATCCGGGGGCGGGAGCGTGAGCGGGGGGACGGGGCACAGCGTCTCACCGGTGATGCCGAGCGGCTCGCGGCTGGTGGCGAGGACGCGCAGCCCGGGGCAGCCGCTCAGGAGCCGGGCGGCCAGCGCGGCGGCGGCCTCGACCACGTGCTCGCAGTTGTCCAGGACGAGCAACGTCCGCCGCTCGGCGAGCGCGGCGACCATCCTCACGACCGGGTCGGGCACGGCTCCGCCCGGGGCGGGCAGCATCCCGGGCTCGTGGAGCCCCAGCGCGCCGAGAACCGCGCGGGGCACGTCGGAGCCGTCGGTGAGCGGCGCCAGCTCGACGAAGCAGACATCGTCGTGACCGTGCGCGGCCGCCTCGGCCGCCAGCCGGGTCTTGCCGGTGCCGCCGGGCCCGGTGAGCGTGACGAGGCGGGACCCGGCGAGCAGACCGCCGATCCGCGCCAGTTCGTCCGTCCGGCCCACCAGGGGTGTGAGCTGCGCGGGCACGCCGGCCCGCGTGCTCGCGCCGTCTCCGGAACGCGGGCTCCGGTCCCCGGCCGGTGGGACGTCCGGTCCGGGAACGGGCAGGGTGCCCCGGAGCACCGACAGGTGGATCGCCCTCAGCTCCGGTGACGGGTCGGCGCCGAGCTCGTCGGCCAGCCGCGCGCGAACGTCCTCGTAGACCGCGAGCGCCTCGGCCTGCCGGTCGCACGCGTACAGCGCGCGCATGAGCTGGCCGCGCAGCCGCTCGCGCAGCGGGTGGGCCGCGACCAGCTCATGAAGATCCGCGACCAGCGTACGGAGGTCCGCGGCCGGCGTACGGAGGTCCGCGGGGGGCGTATGGAGGTCCGCGGCCGGTGCCTGGCGGTCCGTGACCAATGCTTGGAGGTCTGCAACGGGTGCTTGGAGGTCCGTGACCGGCATACGGAGGCCCGCGACCGGCTCGCGATGTCGCCCGAGGGCGAGCCGGGCCTCGGCGTGGTCCTCGGCGGCGGCGATCCGCGCCTCCTCCAGGCGGGCGGCCGCGGCGGTGGCGAACGGCGCGTTCAGGACGTCGGCCAGAGCGGGTCCCCGCCACAGGCCCAGCGCCTCGCCGAGCAGTTCCCCGGCCCGCTCATGACGCCCCGATGCCAGGGCGGCGCGGCCCTGCCGGGCGAGCCGTTCGAAACGGTGCGCGTCCACGGCCTCGGGAGGTACGGCGAGCCGGTAGCCCGCAGGATGGCGCGTCACCATTCCGCGGCCACCGTTCGCGCCGCCGCCCGCGCCGCCGCCCGCGCCGCCGCCCGCGCCGCCGCCCGCGGTGTCGTCCGCGCCGCCGTCCGTGCCGCCGCTCGCGGTTCCGGCCGCGCCGGCGGTGTCCAGCAGGTGGCGGAGCCGGGAGACCTGTGCCTGGAGCGCGTTGCCGGCGCCCGCGGGCGGGTCGTCGCCGTACAGGCCCTCGATGAGCCGGGCCGTGGTCACCACCCGGCCGGGGGCGAGGAGCAGGAGTGCCAGCAGCGCGCGCAACCGTGGTCCGCCGACGGGCACCGGACGCCCGTCGGCGGGCCGTACCTCCGTTGGGCCGAGGATGCCGAACCGCACGACTCCGATTCTCCGTCATGAGCGCCCGGACGGGTCGGACGTCAGGGAATCGGAAAGAACCCGACAAAACGGTGAAACGATGAAAAACGGGGGATTATCCCTTAGCAGATGCTGTTCACCGGCATCGACGTCTTCGTTGTGCCGGGGACGGACGCCGCGCGGGAACGGCCCTCACGGGGACCCGCGGGAAACGGGGGTCGGCATGGCATACGGCGCGCGGGCGAGCGGCTGGCTCGGCTGGATATGGTTCGCCGCGGTGATGATGATCCTGGTGGGCGTCTTCAACGTCATCACGGGCCTGTCGGCCATTTTCCGGGGCGCACTCTACGTGCAGACGGGCGACCAGGTGGTGTTCCTCAACCTGCCGGCGTGGGGGTGGATCCACCTGATCCTCGGCATCCTCCTGATCGCGGTGGGCATCGCCCTCGTCACCGGGCAGACGTGGGCCCGCGTCGTGGCGGTCGTGCTCGTCGCGCTGAACGCCATCGAGCACATGCTCTTCATTCCCGCCTATCCCTGGTGGTCCCTGATCGTCATCGCGATCGACGTCCTGGTGATCTACGCCCTGATCGTGCACGGGCACGAGGTGGAGAAGGCGGCCTGACGACCACCGGCGGTCACGGCGGGACGGGACGGCGGAACCCGGGAGCGGTGGCCGCCGGACGACGGAGCGACAGGTGACGGAACGGGCGGGACGACCGGACGGCCGCGGAACCGGCGGCCTGGGGGGAGCGGCACATGCGGGTGGCGGTGCTGGGAGTGGGGCGGATGGGCACGGCGCTGGCCCGGCGGCTGCTCGCCCGCGAACACACGGTGCGGGTCTGGAACCGTACCCGGGGCCGGACCGGGGAGCTGGTCCGGGCGGGCGCCGAGGAGACGTCCAGCCCCGAGGCGGCCGCCCGTGACGCCGACGCCGTCCTGATGACGCTCACCGACGACCGGGCGTGCCGCGACGTCCTGACCCGTCTCGCGGCGCACATGGGCCCCGACCCGCCGGTCGTCGTCGACATGAGCACGGTGTCGCCGGACACGGCCCGGGAACTGCGGGAGATGACGCCGGAGCACCGGTTCGTGGCCGCTCCCGTCGTCGGGGGACCGGCCGCGCTCGCCGCCGGACAGGCCATGGGGCTGTTGAGCGGGGACCGGGAGGTCATGGACCGGATCCGGTCCCTGTGGCCCGACGTCTTCTCGGTCCAGTGGTACTGCGGGGAGGACCCGGGCGCCGGCCTGATCTACAAGGTCCTCAACAACCACCTGCTCATGTCCGGCGTCGCGCTGCTCTCCGAGGTGGTCGCCACCGGGCAGGCGGCCGGGCTCGACGAGAGGATGATGCAGGACTTCCTCTACCAGTGGCCGACGGTCGCCCCCGGCGTGCACAACCGGCTCGACGACATCTTCCACGGCGACCACGAGGGCTGGTTCACGACGCGCCTCGGCGCCAAGGACCTGCGGCTCGTGATCGGGCTCGCCCGGTCGCTCGGCCTCGACCTGCCGATCGCCCGGACGGTCGAGCGCCGTTACGAGGAGGCGGCCGCGAGCGGCTGGGGGGACGCCGACATCGGCGCGGTCGTGGAACTGCTCCGCGCGGAGCACGGCCCCGGACGCCCCGGGAACCCGGCCCCCGGCGCCGCGACCCCGGAACCTGGCCCCCCGGAACCCGAGCCCCCGGAACCCGAGGCTCGGTGACGCGACCCCGGCGTCCCGGGCATCCGGGGCGGGCGGACGAGAGGAAGAGAGGAACGGTGCGATGGCCGAACGTGGGAACGGCTGGCCGGCGTTGCCGGTGAGCGGATGGCAGCACACCTACGACACGCTGCACATGTACGCGCAGGTGGTCGGGAAGATCTCGCTCGCCCTGCGGCCGATGGTCAACCACTGGTGGCAGGTGGCCTTCCACCTCACGGCCCGGGGCCTTTCCACCGGCCCGATCCCGTACGGCGAGCGCACCTTCGAGATCTGTTTCGACCTGCTCGACCACTCCCTGCACATCGAGACCTCCGACGGCGGGCGCCGCACGATCGCGCTGGGCGGTTCGGTGCGCGACTTCTACGCCGAGGTCCTGCGCTCCCTGGCCCACCTCGGGGTGGACGTCGAGATCCGCACGATGCCGGTCGAGTTCGCCGACCCCGTACGGTTCGACCGGGACGACCGCCACGCCACCTACGAGGCGGCGCAGGTCCAGCGGTTCTGGCAGGTGCTCCTGCGGGTGGAGGAGGTCTTCACCGAGTTCCGGGCCCGGTTCGCCGGCAAGTGCAGCCCGGTGCAGTTCTACTGGGGCGCGTTCGACCTGTCCACGACCCGCTACTCCGGCCGGCCCGCCGAGCCGCCGTCCGGCGCCGATCCCGTCACCAGGCTGAGCTTCAACGCCGAGCAGAGCGACCTCGGCTTCTGGCCGGGCGGGACGTGGATCAACGGCGCCCGGATCGACCAGCCGGTGTTCTACTCCTACGCCTACCCCGAGCCTCCCGGCTTCCGTGACCGGCCCGTCCTGCCCGAGGCGGCCCGCTACGACGACGCCTTCGGCGAGTTCGTGCTGCGCTACGACGACGTCAGGAACGCCCCCGACCCTCGCGGGGCGATCCTCGACTTCGCCCAGTCCACCTTCGAGGCCGCGGCGAGCCTGCAGGACTGGCCGGCCGAGGCGCTCCAGCGGGTCCAGCCCCCACAGCCCCGCAGGGCCGCGGGCCGGGCGCCCGCCGCCTCGGGTTCGCGGATCAGTCCTCGAAGGTGATGACCACCTTGACGTCCTCGGGTTCGGCGGTGAACGCCTCGGCGAACCGCTCCAGCGGCACCCGCCGGGTGATGAGCCGTCCCAGCCAGTCGCGGTCGGCCTTGGCCAGCGCCTCGGCTGCCGCGGCGTAGTGGCCGAGGTTGGCGTTGACGGACCCGATCACCGCGTCGTTCTCCAGGACGATCTCCCGGTTCAGGCCGCCCGCGTCGACCGTCAGCCGCCGCCCGTACGGGGAGACGCCCGTCAGGCAGACGACGCCGTAGGGCACGGTGGCGGTGATGGCGTCGAAGACGACCTTGCTGACCCCGGTCGCCTCGATCACGATGTCGGGCTTGGCGGCGGCGGCCGCGTCGGAGAGGTCGCCGGAGTGGTAGGTGGCCCCGAGGTCGGCCACGAGCCGCGGCTTGGGTCCCTCGGTGACGACGTCCAGGACGTGGACGTCCAGGCCGCGCTGCACGCCCAGCAGCGCGGCCAGCAGACCGATCGGCCCGGCACCGGTGACCAGCACCGTCTCCGGATCGAACCACGACCGGCCGCCGACCTTCTCGATCTGCTCCCACGCCTTGGCCACCACGCTGGTCGGCTCCATCAGCACGCCGGCCTCGCCGAGCCCCGGATCGAGCCTGACCGCGTAGTCGGCCTCCACGGTCCAGGACCGGCTGCCGTAACCGTCGAGATCCTTGATGCCGCGCTCGGTGTAGCGGCCGTTGCGGCACATGTCGAACTGGCCGCGCGCGCACGCGCCGCAGGGCACCGGGTCGGGGCGCCGCACCACGCCGACCACGAGATCACCCTCGGAGAACCCGCTGCCTTCCGGCGCCCGCCGTACGCGGCCCAGGGACTCGTGCCCGATCACGAGGCGGTCCCGTCCGTCCGGCGCCGTGCCGTAGTCACCTGCGGCGATCTCCCGGTCGGTCCCGCACACCCCGAGGGCGAGCGCGTCCACGAGGAGGTCGTTCTCGCCGGGCTCCGGGTCGGGGACGTCGGTCACCGCCAGCGAGTCCTTCTGCTGCGGTACGACGGTCAGCGCTCGCGTGGTCACTGGTTCCTCCTGGTGGTCCGGTCGGTACGCGTCGGGTCCGAGGCGTACCCGGCGGCGTCCTCGGGTGGCGGAAGCGGGTCCCGCGCGGCCCCGCCGCCGGGGTCCCGCGCGGCCCCGTCACCGGGGTCCTGCGCGGTTCCGTCACCGGGATCTCGCGCGGCCCCGCCGCCGGGTTCCTCGCCGGTCCGCGCGGCGGCGGTGAACTCGGTGAGGGCTCCGGCGAGCGCCTGCCGGGTGCCGGGCGGCAGGCGGGTCAGCGCGGCGGCGATACGGCGACGGCGGGCGGCGCGCAGACGTCCGATGGCCCGGCGGCCGGCCTCGGTGACGCCGATGCTGATCTCACGGCGGCTGTGCGGGGCCAGCAGGCGGGTGAGCAGCCCGGCGTCGTCGAGCCGGGCGACCAGCCGGCCGGCGGCGGAGACCGACATGGCGAGGTGGGCGGCGAGCGCGCTGAGGTTGAGGGGGCCGTGCCGGTCGACCGCCAGCAGTACACGCAGCTGCGTGACCGACAGGTCGCTGTCCTCGGCGACGGCGTTGAGCGTCATCTCCACCAGGGCGAGCGACGCCTCCTCGACCCGCCAGACCGCCGTGGCCAGGCCGTTCCGGGGTCCGGCGGCGGCGTCGCGGGCTTCGTCGGTGTTCATCGCGCCTTTCTCGGGTGGTCCGCCGGTCGCGGGCGCCGGGGCCTCCCGGCGGATACGGCCCCGGGCGACCGTCCGCGCGGCGCGTTCTCCGCGGTCCCGGGGGCGCGGCCCGTGGCGGTCACTGACGTGGTGCGTTCCCCGTGGTCCACGGTTCTCACCTCCCGCCCCGAACCGGCCGTGTCCCGTCTGCCCGTGTCCCGTCCGGCGGCGTCCCGTCCGCCCGTACCCCCTCCGCCCGGTCCCGGCCCCGGTCCTGATTCCGCTCCCGGTCCCGACCGGCGGCGAGGACCTCCGCCAGGTGCAGCGCCCGGCGGCCGGTTCCGGCCTGTTCGAGCTGGGTCCGGCAGCTGAACCCGTCGGCCAGGATCAGCGTGTCCGGCCCGGCCGCGCGCACCGCGGGAAGCAGCTCCTGCTCGGCGCAGGCCATCGACACCTCGTGGTGGCCGGCGGTGAAACCGAAGTCCCCGGCGAGGCCGCAGCAGCCGCCGACCACGCCGAGCTCGACCCCGGCGCGTTCCAGCAGACGGCGGTCGGTGTCGTAGCCGAGGACCGAGTGGTGGTGGCAGTGCGGCTGGGCGACCGCCGTCCCGCCGATCCGCGGCGGCTCCCACCCCTCGGTCCCCGCGAGCAGCTCGGCCAGCGTGCGGGTCTGCTCGGCCAGCCTGGTCACGTCCCGGTCGTGCGGGAACAGTCCGGCGGCGTCGTCGCGGAACACGGCGGCGCAGCTCGGCTCCAGTGCGACGATCGGCACGCCGCGGCGCAGCAGCGGGGTGAGCGCGCCCACGGTACGGCGCAGCACCCGCCGGGCCACGCCGAGCTGGCCGGTGGAGATCCAGGTCAGCCCGCAGCACAGGGTGCGGGGCGGGACGAGGACGCGGTACCCGGCGTCCTCCAGCACGTCCACCGCGGCGAGGCCGATCCCCGGGGCGAAGTTGTCGGTGAAGGTGTCGGGCCACAGCAGCACCGGCCCGCGCTCCCCGTCGCCGCGCGGGCCGCGCCGCCGGTACCGGTCGCTGAAACGGGTGCCGGCGAAGACCGGCAGGCTCCTGGCCGGCTCCACACCGCCCAGCCGCTTGAGCAGCGCCGCCGTGCCGGGCCCGTGGGCGAGCGCGTTGGCCGCCCGCGGGGCGAGCGCGGCCAGGCGCGCCCACAGCGGCAGCCAGCCCATCGAGTAGTGGGCGGCCGGGCGGAGCCTGCGGGCGTAGTGGTGGGAGAGGAATTCGGCCTTGTAGGTGGCCATGTCGACGTTCATCGGGCAGTCGTGCTTGCAGCCCTTGCACGCCAGGCACAGGTCGAGGGCGTCCCGTACGGCCTCGGAGCGCCAGCCGTCGCCGATCGGCGAGTCGGCGTGGCCGCCGAGCATCTCGAACAGCAGCCGGGCACGGCCCCGGGTGGAGTGCTCCTCCTCGCGGGTGGCGCGGTAGGAGGGGCACATGACGCCGCCGTCGTGACTGCGGCACTTCCCGACGCCGACGCAGCGCATGACGGCGCGCTGGAAGCTTCCGTCGTCGTCGGGGTAGCCGAAGTGGACGCGCGGGTCGGCCGGGGTCCAGCCGGTGCCCAGCCGCAGGTTCTCGTCCACCCGGTAGGGGGCGACGATCTTCCCCGGGTTCATCCGGTCATCGGGGTCGAACACCGCCTTGACCCGGCCGAACGCCGCCATGACCGTGTCGCCGAACATCCTGGGCAGCAGCTGCCCGCGCGCCTGGCCGTCGCCGTGCTCCCCCGACAGCGACCCGCCGTAGGAGACGACCAGGTCGGCGGCCCGGTCGAGGAAGGAGGTGAAGGCGGCGACGCCGTCGGCGGTGACCAGGTCGAACGGGATGCGGGTGTGCACGCAGCCCTGACCGAAGTGCCCGTACAGCGAGGCGGCGCCGTACCCGTGTTCCTCCAGGAGGGCGCGCAGGTCCCGCAGGTAGCCGCCGAGCCGTTCCGGCGGTACGGCGGAGTCCTCCCAGCCCTCCCACGTCTCGTGCATGCCGGGGACGCGCGCGGTGGCTCCCAGGCCGGACTCGCGGAGCTCCCAGAGCTGCTTCTCGGTCTTCTCGTCGTCGAAGAAGGCGATGTGCGGTTCGTGCCCGGTGCCGCTGAGGTCGTCGGTGAGGGCGCGGGCCCGCTCGTCGGCCTCGCGCTGGGAGTCGGCGCCGAAGGACACCATCAGCCAGCCGCCGCCCTCGGGCAGCCGTTTCACCGCCTCGGGGTGCATGCCCTTGCGCCGTTCGTAGTCGATCAGCTTGTCGTCGACGCCCTCAAGCTGGAGCGGACGGTGGGCGGCGATGCGCGGCACCGCGTCGGCGGCGGTGACGATGTCGTGGTAGCCGAGGAGGACGAGGCTCTCGGCGGCCGGGGCGGGCACCAGGAGCAGTTCGGCCCGCAGCACGGTGACCAGCGTGCCCTCGGAGCCGACCAGTGCCCTGGCCATGTTAAAGTCGCCGCCGGGCAGGAGCTGGTCGATGTTGTAGCCCGACACCCGCCGCGGGATGTCGGGGAAGCGGCGGCGGATCTCCCCGGCGTCGGCGGCGACGATCTCCCGCAGCTCGCGGTAGATCTCCGCGCGCCGGCCGCCCCCGGCGAGGATCCGCGCGTACTCCTCCTCGTCGGTCGCGCCGACCCACATCCGGGCGCCGTCGTAGGTGAGGACCTCCAGGCGGCCGACGTTGTCGGCGGTCTTGCCGTACGCCTGCGCGGTCGATCCGCAGGAGTTGTTGCCGATCATCCCGCCGAGCGTGCACTGGGAGTGCGTGGAGGGCCGGGGCCCGAACATCAGCCCCGTCGGCGCGAGCCGCGCGTTGAGGACGTCGAGCACGATGCCCGGTTCGACGACGCAGGTCCGGGCGTCGGCGTCCACGGAGACGAGGCGGTCGCAGTGCTTCGACCAGTCGATCACCACGGCGACGTTGCAGGTCTGCCCGGCCAGGCTGGTGCCGCCGCCCCGAGAGGTGACGGGCGCGCCGTGCTCCCGGCAGACCGCGATGGTCTCGGCGGCGGCCTCGACCGTGCGGGGCACCACCACGCCCAGCGGCACCTGTCGGTAGTTGGACCCGTCGGTGGAGTAGGCGCCGCGGCTGCCGGGGTCGAACCGCACCTCGCCGTCCACCCGGGCGGTCAGGTCGCGCTCCAGGTCGCGCACCCGCACGTACGGCTGGGCCGGGCGGGCCGTGACCGGCGACGGCATCGGGACGACCGGACTCATCGCGCTCACCTCCCCAGCTGGGAGATCTTGTCCTTGAACAGGGTGGTGGCGATCGCCGCCCGGTGCGGCTGCCCCCTGAGGAACGCCTCGGCGAACTTGACCGCCTGGTCGTGGCCGACCTTTCCGGGCATCGGCGGCTCGTTGGGGTTGACGTCCACGTCCACCAGGGCGGGACCGTCGTGCGCGAGCGCCTGCCGTACGGCCTCCTCGACGTCGCCGGGGGCCTTCACCTTGCGGCCGTAGGCCCCGCAGGAACGCGCCCAGGCGGAGAAGTCGGAGGCCGGCTCGGCGAACCGCACGCCGTGCTCCGGGTAGCCGAGCACCATCTGCTCCCACAGGATCTGGCCGAGGGAGTTGTTGTTGTTGACCACGACCTTGATCGGCAGCCGGTGCTGCGCGGCGGTGAGGAACTCGGCCATCAGCATCGCGAAGCCGCCGTCGCCGACGAACGCGATCACCTGCCGCCCGGGGAAGGCGTGCTGCATCGCGATCGCGTACGGCAGGCCGGGCGCCATCGTGGCGAGGTTGCCCGACAGGTAGAAGCGCCGGTCGCCCCGGATCGTCCAGTGCCGCGCCGCCCAGGTGGCGATCGTGCCGGAGTCGCAGGTGAGGATCGCGTCGCCGGCGGCGGCCCGGTCCACGCAGCCCATCAGGTACTGCGGGGCGATCGGGTCGCGGTCGGGCGACTCCAGGGCCGCCATGTCGGCGCGCCAGCGGTCCATCGCCCGCCGGTACTTCTCCAGGTGGCTCCGGTCGTCCTTGCGCCTCAGCAGCGGCAGCAGCGCGGCCAGCCCCTCCTTCGCGTCGCCGATCATCGGCACCTGGGTCGGCATGCGCACGCCGGCCCGCGACGGGTCGGCCTCGATCTGCACCACGCGCACCTCGCCCGGCTCGGGCAGGTGCTTGGTGTAGGGGAAGTTGGTGCCGACCATGAGCAGGGTGTCGCAGTCCTCGATGAGGTCCTCCCCGGGCCGGGTGCCCAGCAGGCCGATCCCGCCGACCGAGTAGGGCGAGTCGTCGGGGATGACGGCCTTGCCGGGCAGCGTCTTGATCACCGGGGCGCCCAGGACGTCGGCGGTGGCCAGCACCTCCTCCCGCGCGTGCAGGGCGCCGGCGCCGGCCAGGATCGCGACCCGCTCACCGGCGTCGAGCACCTCCGCGGCGGCCTCCAGGTCCTCGCGGCGGGGCACGCCGGGCGCGGGCAGGTAGATCGGCGCGGTCGCGGGGGGCCGCGCCGGGGCGACGTGCCGGTAGGGGTCGGCGTCGGCCGGGGCCACCTGCACGTCGTTGGGCAGGCACAGGTGGGCCACGCCGCGCCGGGCGTAGGCGGTGCGGATCGCGATGTCCACCACCCCGGGGAGCTGCGCCGGGTTGTCCACGACGAGGTTGTAGTCGGCGACGTCGGCGTACAGCCGGTCGAGGTGGACCTCCTGCTGGTAGCCCGTGCCCAGCACGCTGGTCTCCTGCATGCCGGTGATCGCCAGCACGGGCTGGTGATCGAGTTTGGCGTCGTAGAGGCCGTTGAGCAGGTGGATGCCGCCGGGCCCGGAGGTCGCCAGGCAGACCCCGATCCGGCCGGTCGCCTTGGCGTGGCCGGCGGCCATGAACGCGGCGGCCTCCTCGTGGTGCACGAGGACGAACCGGACCCGGTCGGCGTGGCGGCGCAGCCCTTCCATGATCCCGTTGATGCCGTCGCCGGGCAGCCCGAAGACGGTGTCGACTCCCCAGGCGGCCAGCCGCTCGATGAGGACTTCCGAGGCGATGTCGGTCATACCTGCGAGCGTGCGCCGGGCGGGTGCCGCCAAACACTCACCGGACGGAAAATATCGCTTTTTACTGAAATTTGCCGTTAATCAAATATCCCGGGGATATGGCGGCTCGGTCTCCGGCGGGAGGCTCGGCAGAGAGGGCCGCTGTGACGCCCACGGAGGAGGGCGTCCGGCGGAACGTCCGGCGGAGAGGGGACGTGATGACGGCGATCAAGGAGATACGCGCCGCGGCCTACCGTGTGCCGGCCGACCGCCCCGAGGCGGACGGCACGCTGGCCTGGGACGCGACGACGCTGGTGGTGGTCGAGGCCGGCGCGGAGGGCGCCGTCGGCACCGGGTGGACCTACGCGCCCGCGGCCGCCGCGGCCTTCGTCACCGAGGTCCTGGCCGGTACGGTGACCGGCTCCGACGCGATGGACATCCCCGCGACCTGGACGGCGATGACCCGCCGGGCGCGCAACGCCGGCCGCCCCGGGATCGCCGGATACGCGATCTCCGCGGTGGACGTCGCCCTGTGGGACCTCAAGGCCCGGCTGCTGGGCACGCCCCTCACCCGCCTGTTCGGCGCCGCCCGCCCGGACGTGCCGGTCTACGGGTCGGGCGGGTTCACCACCTACGACGACGACACCACCCGCGCCCAGCTCCGGCACTGGACCCACGAGCTGGGCATCCCCCGGGTGAAGATCAAGATCGGCGAGTCCCGGGGTACCGCCGCAGGCCGCGACCTGCACCGCGTCGCCGTCGCCCGGGAGGCCGTCGGCCCCGGAGCCGAGCTGTACGTCGACGCCAACGGCGGCTACACCGCCAAGCAGGCCGTACGGCTGGCCCCGCTTCTCGAGGGCCAGGGCGTGAGCTGGTTCGAGGAGCCGGTCTCCTCCGACGACCTGGCCGGGCTGCGCCTCGTGCGCGAACGGATCGGCGCCGACGTCGCCGCCGGCGAGTACGGGAGCGACCTGACCTACTTCACCCGGATGTGCCAGGCGGGCGCCGTGGACTGCCTGCAGATCGACGCCACCCGCTGCGGCGGCTACACCGGCTGGTTCGGCGCCGCGGCGATCGCCGCCGGGCACCACCTGGAGGTGTCCGCGCACTGCGCGCCCAACCTGCACCTGCCCGCCGCCGCGGCCACCGCCGGCCTGCGCCACGTCGAGTGGTTCCACGACCACGCGCGCATCGAGGCCGAGCTGTTCGACGGCGCCGCCGACCCCGCGGGCGGGACCGCGCGCCCCCGCGCCGACACACCCGGCCACGGCCTGACCCTGCGGCCCGGCGCCGCCGCCGGCCACCGTGTCGCCTGACCATCGGAGCCATCGGAGCCATCGGAGCCGTCGGAGCCGTCGGAGCCGTCGGAGCCGTCGGAGCCGTCGGAGCCGTCGGAGCCGTCGGAGCCGTCGGAGACCGGCTGGAGGAACAGGACGGAGCCGCGGGAGGAACCGGACGAACCGGCAGGACGCACAGAACGGACCGGCGGGAGGCAGAGAGACGGATCGGTAGGGAGCACGGGATGCGGATCGAGGACTACGCGCTGATCGGCGACATGCACACCGCCGCCCTGGTCGGGCGGGACGGCTCGGTGGACTGGCTGTGCCTGCCGCGGTTCGACTCCGGGGCCTGCTTCGCCGCGCTGCTGGACGGCCCGCGCGCCGGACGCTGGCTGCTGGCGCCGACCGGCCGGGAGACCTGCACCGGGCGCCGCTACCGTGGCGACACCCTGGTGCTGGAGACGACATGGGACTCCCCGGACGGGTGCGTGCGCGTCGTGGACTTCATGCCGGCCCGCGGCCAGGCGCCCGACCTGGTGCGTATCGTCGAGGGCGTCCACGGCCGGGTCGAGATGCGCACCGAGCTGACGCTGCGCTTCGACTACGGCCACATCGTGCCCTGGCTCCGCCACGAGGGCGGCCGGCTCGCCGTCGTGGCCGGTCCGGACGCCGCCTGGCTCCAGTGTCCCGTCCCGCTGTGCCCCGACAAGGAGGCCCACCGCACCACCGCCGCCTTCACCGTCTCCGCCGGGGACCGGGTGCCGTTCGTGCTGACCTGGCGGGAGTCGTGGCTGCCCCGCCCCGAGCGGACCGACGCCGAGGAGTCCCTGACCGCCACCGAACGGATGTGGAACCGCTGGCTGACAGGCTGCCGCTACGACGGGGAGTACGGCGAGGCCGTCCGGCGCAGCCTCCTCACCCTCAAGGCGCTGACCTACGCCCCCACCGGGGGCCTGGTCGCCGCCCCCACCACCTCCCTGCCCGAACGGCCCGGCGGCACCCGCAACTGGGACTACCGCTACAGCTGGCTGCGGGACGCGACCTTCACCCTGCAGGCGCTGATGCACGCCGGGTACGACGACGAGGCCACCGCCTGGCGCGACTGGCTGCTGCGGGCCGTCGCCGGAGAGCCCGCCGACCTCCAGACCATGTACACCCTCGACGGCGGCCGCCGGATCCCGGAGTGGAACCCCGACTGGCTCGCCGGCTACGAGGGGGCGCAGCCGGTGCGGATCGGCAACGCCGCCTCCGCCCAGTTCCAGCTCGACGTCTACGGCGAGATCATGGACTGCCTGGAGCTGGCGCGCGACGCCGGGCTCAGACCGGACGACGACGCGTGGGACCTCCAGCTCGTCCTCATGGACTATCTGGAGGGCGCCTGGCGCAAGCCCGACAACGGGCTGTGGGAGACGCGCGGCCCGCGCCGCGACTTCGTCCACTCCAAGATCCTCGCGTGGGTCGCGGCGGACCGCATGATCTCCGCCGTCGAGAACCACGGCCGCGACGGCCCCGCGGACCGCTGGCGGGCGCTGCGCGAGGAGATCCACCGGGACGTCTGCGAGCGCGGCTACGACCCCGGCCGCAACACCTTCACCCAGTACTACGGCTCGACGGGACTGGACGCCGCTCTCCTGCTCATTCCCAGACTCGGCTTCCTGCCACCGGGCGACCCCCGCGTCGCCGGGACGGTGGACGCGGTACGGCGCGAGCTGTCCGAGGACGGCTTCGTCCATCGCTACCGCTCCGACGAGGAAGCGGACGGCCTGCCCGGAGGAGAGGGGGCCTTCCTCGCCTGCTCCTTCTGGCTGGCCGACGCCCTGGCACTGATCGGCCGCCGGGAGGAGGCCCGGGAGCTGTTCGACCGGCTGCTCGCGGTCCGCAACGACGTCGGCCTCCTCGCCGAGGAGTACGACGCCGCCCGCCACCGCCAGCTCGGCAACTTCCCGCAGGCCTACAGCCACGTGTCGATCGTCAACACCGCGGCCGCGCTGGCCGGCGACAACCGCACCCGCCGCGCCCGCGGACACCCGGGCCGCTCCTGATCCCCCGGACGGCCCGCTCCGACCGGCGGGCCCCCGCTTTCCGTACGGCCGGCGCCAGCCGTACGGGCACGCGGAGCCGGAGGGCCGGCACGCTCCGCCGCACCGGCTGGAGGCACCGGCCTTACAGGCGCGGAGCCGGAGGAGTCAGGTACGGCCGGCGCCGGACAGCAGCCGCTCGCAGGCGTCCAGCAGCCGGCGGCGCAGCGGCCGGGCCCGCTCGGCGAACCCCCGCTGCTCGGCGGCGTACTCGGCCCGCCCCTCGGCCGTCTCGATCCGGATGGGCCGGTAACCCAGCCGGCCCAGGTCGTACGGGCTGGCACGCATGTCCACGGCGCGCACGTCACGGGCCAGCTCGAAGCAGTCGGCGACCAGCTCCCCGCAGACCAGCGGCGACAGCTTGTAGGACCACTTGTACAGGTCCATGTTGGCGTGCAGGCAGCCCGGCTGCTCCAGCTCCGGCTGCCGCTCCCTCGTCGGCTGCAACGCGTTCAGCGGACGGGCCTCGGGGGTGAAGAAGCGGAACGCGTCGTAGTGGCTGCACCGCACCCCGCGCTGCTCCACGATCCGCGCGATCTCCTCCCCGGGCAGCCGCAGCGGCCAGGCGCCGTGCCGTACCTCCTCCGCCCGGTAGACCATCGCCCACTCGTGCAGGCCGAAGCAGCCGAGGAACGCCGGCCGCGACGCGGTGGCGGACAGCAGCCGCGCGGTCCACTCGACGGAGGAGCCGCGCCGGTCCATCAGCGCCGCCACGTCGAGCGTCGCCCCCTCGGGGGTGTCGACGTAGTCGGGGCCGAGGTCGCGCGCGCCCCTGAGCAGGACGTCCGCGCCCGGGTGCCAGCGGCGCAGCCGTCCGGGCCGGTGCCCGTAGTAGGTGAACAGGAAGTCCTCGACCGGGTGCGCCTCGCCCCGCGACCTGCGCGCCAGGTGCGGCGCCACCCACGCCTCGACGCGCCGCTCGTAGGCCGCCGCCCGCGCCCGCCACTCCTCCGGCTCCAGAACCTCCACCGCTGCATGGTATGCGCGCCCGGACGGCGTCCGGACAGTGCCCGCCGCGCGGCCCCGGGGCCCCACCCGCCGCATGGCCACGGGCTGCGCCCGCCGCGCCGCCCCGGCCGCGTGCCCGCCGTACGCTTCCGGGTTCGCCTCCACCACGGCGCCGGGTCCCGGAGCACCGTCGCGGACATCGTCCATATCGCCGTCATTGATTGCCGGACGTTGACCCGCATGTCCGGCTTCCCGATGAACGGTTCGATAACCTGGCGATTGTCACAGAGAGTGATCATATATGGACAGGAGGTTATATGACCATGATCCGTCAGCTTCTTCTGGCCGGTTCCGTCTGCGCCGCGCTCGCCGTCGCGGCACCGGTCGCCGCTTCGGCGGCCACCGCCGTTCCGGCTCGTCCGGTCGGTCTCACCCAGGCGGGCTTCGTGGCCGGCGGCCCCGGCTGGGGCGGTCCAGGTTGGGGCGGCCCCGGTTGGGGCGTTCCCGGGGGCGGCTTCATCCGGCCCGGTTTCGGTTTCGTCCGTCCGTGGGGCGGCTTCGTCGGCTGGGGCGGCCCGACCTTCGTCGGGGGCGTCGCCTGTACGCTCCCGGCCTTCACCACCTTCACCACCGCCGCCGTGTGCTGCTGATCCGGGATCGGCCCGCGGGTGACCGGGCCCGGAGGCCCGTGTCCCCCGTCCCCTGTCCGCCGGTGATCCTCGCCGGCGGACAGGGGACCCGCCCGGCGCGAGCGGCCTACGGCGACGCGCCGGGCCACCGGTGATGGCGGCGCATCGGCGCCGGGACGATCAGCCCGGGGACGTCAGGATCAGCACGCCGCCCAGCGCCACCAGCGAGACGAGGGCCGTCGACAGCGCGCCGAGCACGACGGCCCGGCGGCCGGTGCGCGTCAGCGCCCGCAGGTCGACCGCGGCCCCCATGGCGAACAACGCGGCGGTGAACAGCAGGGTCTCGGCCGTCCTGAGCGGATCCAGCCAGGCGTCCGGCAGGGCGCCGAGGCTGCGCAGCGCGACCATCCCGAGGAAACCGGCCACGAAGAGAGGGACGAGGGGCGGCTTCCCGCCCGCCTGGGGCCCGGCCGTACGGCGGCGCAGGACGCCGACGCCGGCGATCAGCGGGGCCAGCAGCACGACCCGGGTCAGCTTGACGACCACGGCCGTCGCGAGCGCCGCCGTACCGGCCGTCTGCGCCGTGGCGACCACCTGGGCCACCTCGTGCACGCTCGCCCCGCTCCAGACGCCGAAGCCCTCCGGGGGAAGGCGGAGGAACCCCTGGGCCAGCGGGAGGGCGACGATGCAGAGGGAGCCGAACAGGGTGACCAGGGCGACCGCGGTCACGACGTCCTCCTCGTCGCCGTCGGTGACCCCGTTCATCGCGGCGACCGCGGCCGCGCCGCAGATGGAGAAGCCGGTGGCCGTCAGCAGCGAGAGGTCGCGGCCCAGCCCGAGCCGGCGTCCGAGCCACCACGTGCCGGAGAAGGTGACGGCCACCGTCGCCACCACCAGCAGCACCACCGGCAGCCCGAGGGCGAGGACGTCCCGTACGGCGAGCTGCGCGCCGAGGAGCACGACGCCGAGCCGGAGCAGCCGCCTGGAGGCGAACGAGAGACCGGGCCGCAGGGCCGCCGGGCGCGCTCCGAGGTTCGCCATGAGGGCGCCGAGCACGACCGCCGCCATCAGCGGGCTCACGGCGGGCAGGAGGGCGTTGACCCCGGTGGCCGCCGCGACACCGGCGGCCGACACGACGAGCCCTGGCAGGAGGGAGCGGACGCCGGTGGCCGGCGCCGGCACGGTGGACGGGGTCATGCCAGCATTTCTGCCAGGTGCACGATCGGCCCGGTAGCCACCGATTTCGTAGCAGGTCATACGGTGACCGCATGAGCAACACGCGCTGGCCCGACCTGGCGAGCCTCGAACTCCTGCTCCTCGTCGCCGAGCAGGGCAGCCTCGGCAAGGCGGCCAGGCTGCACGGCATCACCCAGGCGTCCGCCAGCCGCCGGCTCGACACCCTGGAGCGGGAACTGGGCCTGCCCCTGCTGCGCCGCTCGACCACCGGCTCCCGCCTCACCCCGCAGGGCCGGATCGTCGCCGACCAGGCCCGGACGGCACTGGCCGCGGCGGACGGCCTGCTGGCGAGCGTGCGGACCCTGCGCCGGGAAGGCGACGCGCTCGTGCGGGTGGCGGCGAGCATGACGATCGCCGAATACCTCATGCCGGGCTGGCTGGCCGCGCTCCGCCGTACCCTTCCCGGCGTCGAGGTGAGGCCGCGCGTGGTCAACTCGGACATGGTCTGCGGACTGGCGCGGGACGGTGAGATCGACGTGGGCTTCATCGAGTCGCCGTTCCTGCCGCGGGGGCTGAGCACCCGGTACGTCGCCTACGACCGCCTCATCGTGGTCGTGGGACCCCGCCATCCATGGGCGCGCCACCCGGTCCGCCTGCGTTTCGCCGACCTGGCCGCCACCCCGCTGGTGGTACGCGAGCCGGGCTCGGGCACCCGCTCCGCCCTCGACCGCGTCATGGCCGGACGGGTCACCGTTCCGCCCGCCCTGGAGCTGTCGTCCAACGCCGCGGTGAAGGTGGCGGTGGAGGCCGGGGCCGCTCCGGCCGTGCTCAGCGCGCTCGCCGTCGCGGCCGAACTCCGCGAGGGACGGCTGGTCGAGGTCCCCGTCGAGGGCTTCGACCTGCGCCGGCCGCTGCTGGCGGTCTGGCGCAGGCGGACGCGCCTCTCCGGCGCCGCCGCCGAACTCGTCCGCCTCGCCGCGGCCTCCGCCCGCTCCGCCCCGCCCCTCTGACCGTGACTCCCCGGAGTCATCCGAGGGGGAAAGCCCGTGGCCCCATCAAAAGACAAACAAGGCATTCGGGCGATATCGGGAGGGGTAAAGACCCGATGAACGAAGCTTTGTTCGAAACGCTTCGCGAGAATGTTTCATGGGTTCATTGAATGCTCATTTCTAATGGTATCGATCGAATACCAGGAGCTCGGGCATGAAATATGGGCTGAATACCGGAGATTCCGCATGGGTGCTCGTCAGCTTCGCCATGGTGCTGCTCATGACACCGGGCCTCGCCCTCTTCTACGGCGGGATGGCCCGGGCGAAGAACCTCGTCAGCGTTCTGTACATGAGCTTCGTCGCGATCGCGGTGGTGACCGTCATCTGGTTCGTCTACGGGTTCGGCCTGGCGTTCGGCGACGACGTGGGAGGACTCGGCCTGATCGGCTGGGGCGAATGGGAGTTCTTCAGGACCACGCCGTCGGTCCTGCGGGGCGTCATCCCGATGTATGTCTTCTCGCTCTTCCAACTCGTCTTCGCCATCATCACGCTCGCGCTGGTCAGCGGTTCGGTCGCCAACCGCGTCAGGCTCGGCCCCTGGATGGTCTTCGGTGCGGTCTGGGTGACCCTGGTCTACCTGCCGGTCGCCCACTGGGTGTTCTCCAAGGACGGCTGGCTCAACAGGTGGGGGGTGCTGGACTTCGCCGGCGGCCTGGTCGTCGAGCTCAACTCCGGGATCGCCGGCCTGGCGCTGGCACTGGTGCTCGGGCCGAGCCTGTCCTTCCGCAGGGAGGGACCCCCGGAGCCGAAGAACATCCCGCTGGTCATGGCGGGCATGGGGCTGCTGTGGTTCGGCTGGTTCGGTTTCAACGGCGGATCGGCCCTGACGGACGGCGCCCTGGCGGCGAACGCGGTGGTCAACACCATGATGTGCGGCTGCGTCGCGATGCTGGTCTGGATGATGTTCGAACGGATCCGGTTCGGGCGGTTCTCCCGGCTGGGCGGCACGACCGGCGCGCTCGCCGGTCTGGTGGCCATCACCCCGGCCTGCGGGTACGTCAACCTCTTCGGCGCGACGATCATCGGCATCGTCGCCGCCATCGTCTGCACCTACGCCGTTGAGGTCAAGACGACCGTCGGATACGACGACACCCTGGACGTCGTCGGCATCCACGGGGCCGGCGGCATCGTCGGCGTGGTGCTCCTCGGGCTCTTCGCCACCGGCAAGTACGCCAAGCCCATCGCCGGTCTCTTCTACGGCGGCTCGGTCTCCCTGCTGGGCAAGCAGGTGGTCGCCGTCCTCGCCGTCGCCTGCTACACCTTCGTGCTCACCTACCTCATCGGCAAGGCCGTGGAGGCCCTGTGCACCTTCCGCCCGAGCCCCCGGGAGGAGACCGCGGGCCTCGACACCGAGCTGCGGATCGGATGAGACCCGCCGGCGCGAGGCCGTGACCGGCGGAGGCCGGCGGGCCGCCGCCGGCGGCGGGCGGAACTGCGGAACGCGGGGCGGTGGCGGAACGCGGACCGACGGGCCCCTGCCGTACGTGCTCGCCGCGCTCGCCTTCACCACCGGGATGATCGACGCGTCGAGTTTCCTGGACCTCGGCCAGGTCTTCGTCGCCGCCATGACGGGGAACGTCATCATCCTCGGCCTCGGCCTGGCCGGCCACGGCACGCCGTTGCCCTCCGCGCTGTCGCTCGTGTCCTTCGCGACGGGAGCGACCGGCGGTGGCGTCGTCGTCCTGTCGTGGTCCGGGCGCAGGCACCGCGGCCTGCTGCTGGCCGCGGGCACCGCGGTCCAGGCGGCGCTGGTCTGCGGCGCGTCGATCCTGGCCTCCCGGTACGGGTTCGCCGACCTCCGGACGCGGTGGCCGGTCATCATGACGCTCGCCCTCTCCCTGGGCTGGCAGTACGCGGTCGTACGCGGGATCAGGGTGCCCGACCTGAACACCACGGTCGTCACGACCACGCTCACTTCGCTGTTCGCCGAGTCCGTCATGCCCTCCAGGCAGGGCCGGAGACTCGTCTCGATCTGCGCGCTGCTGGCCGGTGCCCTGGTCTCGGGCCTGCTGCGGTGGGCGCTCTTTCCGACGGCCCCGCTGTGGACGGCCGTTCTCATCCTCACCGGATGCACCTTGATCGTGTACGTCGCCGCCACGCGTCCCGGCGCGGAGCGCTGGCGCTGAGGGCGCCTGCCCGCCGACCGGCGCGGGTCCGCCCGGAAGCCGTCACACCGCCCGGAACACGGTGAACAGAAGCGCGAGGACGGCGAAGCCGAGCACCAGCGAGACGAGCACGTTCGCCGCCGCTCTGACGTACTTCCCGTCCTGGAGGAGGTGGACGGTCTCCAGCTCGAAGGTGCTGAACGTCGTCAGCGCGCCGCAGAGGCCCGTGCCGGCCAGAGCCTCCGCCCCGATCCCCACGCCCGCTCCGTGCAGCGCCCCCAGGACCCCCGCGCCCAGGAGGTTGACCGTCAGGGTCCCCCACGGGAACGTCTTGCCGAACCGCGCCTTGACCGCCCTGTCGAGGACGTGGCGCAGCACGGCGCCGAACGCTCCTCCGATGAGCACCATCAGGAGGATCATGACGGCGCACCGCCCTCGGACCCGCCCGTGCGGTGCGGCACCAGCCCTCCGAGCCAGAGCCCCGCCACGATCGCGATCCAGCCGCCCGCCACGCTGACCACCGCGTAGACGACGCCCAGATCCCAGCTCCCGGCGCGGCCGAGGGCGTGCACCCCGTCGATCAGATGGGAGAACGTGGTGAAACCGCCCAGATAACCGGTGGCCAGCAGCGGGCGGACGAAAGCACGCGGCCGGCCCTTGAGCAGGTATGTCGTCAGCACCCCCATGAACAGGCAGCCGAGGATGTTCACCAGGAGGATCCCCCAGGGGAAGCCTCCTCGCCCCCCAGGCATCGCCTCGGTGATCAGATAACGCAGCAGGGCCCCGACCGCTCCTCCGACGGCGATGTCGAGGAGCGCGCCGGGCCGGACCCCCGGATGGCGGGGCGGCCCCTCCCCGCGCCGGTCCAGGACGGACGCCTCGGCTCTTTCACGGTGGAGCAGACGCCCCTCCGCGCCTCCTGGGGATCCCACAGCCTCCTCCTCCGAGTCTTCCCGACGTTCCGAGTCTTCCCGACGTCGAGAGCGCCGGGCCGGTGTCAGCGTCCGCGCGGCGCGGACGCTCCCGGCAACAGCCCGCGGACGGTGTCCAGGACCTGCCCGAAGGCGGTCTCGACCTCGGGTGACCGCTCCCCGAGGACACGGGCCCAGGCGCCCCGCTCTCCAGGCAGGACCCCGGCTCCGGCCCGTAGCCCGGTGCGGATGAGCACGCCGTGCATCGCGTCGGCCAGGGGTCGCGCGGGCTCCGCGCCGGTGACGACGTACAGGGATGCCAGGACCCCGTACGGACCCATCACCGCCGGTCCCGTCACCGCCCGCTCCTCCGGCACCAGACGCAGCGGGTCGGCGAACAGCAGCCGCCCAACGGTGTCGCGTACCTCGACGTCGCCGCAGTACGCCGTGTACGCGTGCCGCTCTCCCCGGGCGAGCCGGCCGGCCAGCAACGTCTCGCCCAGCACGACGGTGGAATCGGGGTGGGCGGTGACGTCGATCCGCTGGTAGTACCGCGTGCCGCCGAACGGGATCGTCTTGTCCGGCAGGTACTCCAGGTGACCGCCGGGTCCCACGGTGAGGCGGACGAGCTGCGTGGCGTAGTCCTGCTCCATCCGGTAGAGCCGGGTGGCGCCCTGGGTGGTCAGGCGCACGGCCGCTCCCGGCCCGCAGGAGACGTCGACACGGTAGCGATCCCCCTGGAGGACCCCGCCCCCGGACGACATGACCATGACGTACGGCAGGCCCGGGGCCTCGGGATCGGGGTAGAGCGGCCGGGTGATGTGCAGCGGCGCCTTCTGGTAGTGGCCGGTCAGCTCCGTCCGGTCGCCGATCCGCTCGAACGCGAGGTCGAGGATCCCGACCTTGCCGGGGCTGCCGACCGGCAGCATGTCCGGGACACCGGCGTGCCGCCGCACCGGTTCGGGCACCCAGCCGGGGAGGTACCACTCCGGCGAGAGGCGGTCGCCGGTCGTCCGCGGGTCGTCCACCGTCTTTACGCCGGCGAGGTGCACGCCGCTCCCGCCCGCGCCTCGATGAAGTCGACGACCTGGGGGACCCCGGTGCCGGTGAGGCAGTCGGTCAGCACGACCGGGCCGTCGCCGCGCACCGCCCGCGCGTCCCGTTCCATGACCCCCAGGTCGGTGCGGACGTACCGGGCGATGTCGATCTTGTTGATGACCAGCAGGTCGGAGTCCGTGGTGCCCGGCCCGCGCTTGCGCGGCATCTTCTCGCCCTCGGCGGTGTCCAGGACGAAGATGTACACGTCGGCCAGCGCCGGGCTGAAGGTGAGCGTCAGGTTGTCGCCGCCGCTCTCGAACAGCAGCATGTCGAGGTCGGGGAAGCGGTCGAGCATCTCGGCGGCCGCCGCCAGGTTCATGGTCGGATCGTCCCGGACCGCGGTGTGCGGGCAGGCCCCCGTCTCGACACCCACGATCCGCTCGGGATCGAGCGTCCCGGCCAGCGTACGGCGGACGTGCTCGGCATCCTCCTGGGTGTAGATGTCATTGGTGATCACGCCGATGCGGTGCCCCCGGGCCTGCAGATGGGGGACCAGCGCCTCGATCAGCGCCGTCTTGCCGGATCCGACGGGGCCGCCGATCCCTACCTTGAAGACCTTCTCCAGCTCCATCTCGTTCCTCCCACGTACGAACGGATCAGGTGGCGAACAGGCGGGCCTCCGCCCGCTCGTGCGCGGCTGAGACGATGTCGGCGAGGGGCACCGCGCCGTGCAGGTCCCGCGGATCCCCGGCGGTGAGCGCCGTCCGCGCGACCCGCGCGAGATCCGGGCGGACCTCGCGCAGCAGCCCCTGCGCGCGGCGGAAGTCGGTACGGCCCAGCCGCACCGCCGCCATCGTCCAGCTCGCGGCGAAGGCGTACAGGTCGGCGGCGACCGCGTGCGCCACCGGCACTCCCAGCCCCGCGTAGAGCGCGCCGACCACGACCGCGTGGTTGCCCGGTGTGGTCTTCTCCGTCACCAGCTCCGCAAGCCGCGCGGCCTCCGGCACCGGGAAGGCGAAGGCCGCCGTGTCGAGGACCTGACGGCCGGTCCGCACCGAGGCGGTCCGCTGCTCGCGGCTGAACTTGATCGCGTGCAGCCGCCGGTCGACCTGGACCAGCCGCTCCCAGTCCCCCTCGCCGGCGGCGCGGTGCGCCAGCACCAGGGCCGCCGCGTCCGCCGGGCCCACCGCGTTGTACAACAGGTCTGTCAGCAGCTCACGCAGGTTCTCCGGACCGGTGATCCGGAGCTGGACGTACCCCTCCAGCCCGTGCGACAACGTGTACATCCCACCGGGGAAACCGGAGTCGGTGAGCTGGAACTGGGCCAGCAGCGGGCCCAGGTCGCCGGTGCCCGGGGCCGCGCTCATGCCAGGAAGTACAGCCGGTTCAGCGGCAGCTTCCTGGCCGGTTCGATGTGCGCGGGCTCCCCGTCGACGGTCACCCGGTAGGTCTCGGGATCGACCTCGATCCGGGCGAGCGTCGTGTTGCGGATCATGTGGCGCTTGTCGACGGTCCTGCACTGCCGTACGGGCCGGATCAGCCGCTGCAGGCCGAGCCTCTCCGGCACGCCCGCCTCGATCCCGGCGGCGGACATGAAGGTGACGCAGGTGCTCGACAGCGCCCTGCCGAAGGCCCCGTACGTGGGGCGGTAGTAGACCGGCTGCGGTGTCGGCAGGGACGCGTTCGGGTCGCCCATCTGGGCCCAGCTGATCAGGCCGCCCTTGACGACCATGGCGGGCTTGGCCCCGAAGGAGTGGATCGGCCACAGCACGATGTCGGCGAGCTTCCCATCCTCCAGAGAGCCGATCGTGTCCGCCATCCCGGAGGCACGGGCCGGGTTGATGGTCACCTTGGCCAGGTAGCGCAGCACCCGGAAGTTGTCGTTGCGGGCGGAGTCCTCCGGCAGCGTCCCCCGCTTGTCCTTGTTGTGGTGGGCCACCTGGAAGGCCCGGGTGAACGTCTCGCCGACCCGGCCCATCGCCTGCGAGTCCGACCCGATGATGCTGATGATGCCCAGGTCGTGCAGCACGGTCTCGGCCGAGATGGTCTCGGCGCGCACCCGGCTCTCGGCGAACGCCACGTCCTCGGGCACGTCGTAGCTGAGGTGGTGGCAGACCATCGTCATGTCCAGCAGCTCGTCCACCGAGTCGACGGTGTACGGCAGCGTCGGGTTGGTGGAGGCCGGGAGCACGTTGGGCTCGCCGGTGACCCGCAGGATGTCGGGGGCGTGCCCGCCGCCGGCGCCCTCGGAGTGGTAGGTGTGGATCGTACGGCCGTTGATCGCGTTGATGGTGTCCTCGACGTAGCCCGCCTCGTTCAGCGTGTCGGTGTGGATGTTGATCTGGATGTCGAGCTCGTCGGCGACCGACAGCGCGCAGTCGATGACGGCGGGGGTGGTGCCCCAGTCCTCGTGCACCTTCAGGCCGGCCGCCCCGGCCCGGATCTGCTCCTCCAGTGGGGCCGGCAGGCTGCTGTTCCCCTTGCCGTACACCGCGATGTTGATCGGGACGGCCTCGTAGGCCTGGAGGATGCGGGAGATGTTCCACGGGCCGGGCGTGGTGGTGCAGCCGCGGGAGCCGTCCGCCGGGCCGGTGCCGCCGCCGACCAGCGTGGTGATCCCGTTGCTCAGCGCGTGCTGGGCCTGCTGGGGGGTGAGGAAGTGGACGTGCGTGTCGATCCCTCCGGGCGTGGCGATGAGGTTCTCGCCGGAGAGCACCTCGGTGCTGGCGCTGACGATCAGGCGCCGGTCGACCCCGTTCTGGGTGTGCGGGTTGCCGGATTTGCCGATCCCGGCGATCTTCCCGTCCTTGACGCCGATGTCGCCCTTGACGATGCCCAGCACCGGATCGATGATCACCGCGTTGGTGATCACCAGGTCCAGGGCGACCGAGCTGTCCGAGGCCGGGTCGGCCGACATCCCGTCCCGGGCGGTCTTGCCGCCGCCGTACTGGGTCTCGTCCCCGTAGTGCCCCTCGGTGTAGTCCTTCTCCACCTCGGCGATGAGGTTGGTGTCCCCGAGATGGAGCCTGTCGCCCACCGTCGGCCCGTACATCGTCGCGTACTGCTTGCGGCTCATCGTGGCCATGGCGGTTCAGCCCTTCTTCCTGGAGCTCTGGGACTTCGACTTCCTGGCCGGTTTCTCCTCGGACGTGCCGGACGTGCCGGGCTCGTCGTGGTAGCCGCGTTCGCGCATCCTCTTCAGCGCCTCGCGGTGCGCCTCGCCGGAGCGGACGCTGCCGTTGAGGAGACCGCCGAAGCCCACCAGCCGCTGACCGCCGCCGTACTCGACCAGGGTCACCTGTTTGGTGTCCCCGGGCTCGAACCGGATGGCCGTCCCGGCGGGGATGTCCAGGCGTTTGCCGAACGCCTCGTCACGGTCGAAGCTCAGCGCCCGGTTGACCTCGAAGAAGTGGAAGTGTGAACCCACTTGGACGGCGCGGTCGCCGGTGTTGTGGACCGTGATGGTCACCCTGGGCTGGCCGGCGTTCAGCTCGATCTGCCCTTCGCCGTACATGTAAACGTCATCCGACATGGGATGCCGCCCCCTTCAGGTTCGCCGCCACCGGCACGGACGGGTTCCGGTGACGATCTGTGTGCTCGTGCTCGTGCTCGTGCTCGTGGTCGTGGTCGCGCTCGCGCTCGTCGCGATGGCCGTGACCTCGGCCGTGGACATCGCCGTGCTCGTGCTCGTGGCCGTCGCGGTTGCCGTGGCCGTGCCCGTGCCCGTGGTGGACGGTCGCCAGCCCGTCGTCGCCGTACCGGTCCCACCGCTGTTCCGCCTCGGTCACCCGTTCACGGATCAGCGTGGCGAGCGGGGCGGGCCCCAGGAGCGGCCCCGCGGTCCGGACGCCGGGCCGCGGGGCCACCGGAACGAACGAGGCGGGCACCAGCACGACACCGTCGGCTCCCAGCCGCAGGCAGCGTTCCACGCCCTCGTCCACGTCCGGGTCACCGTCGGTCAGCGCGACCTCGACCCAGCGCACGGAGGTGTACTGCCGCACCAGCCGTGCCACCCTGAACAGTTCCGCGTCCGGTTCGGGCCCGGCCGCCGGCGCCACCAGCAGCACCGCCTGCCGCGGCGGCCCGTCGCGCAGCGCCCGGGTCACCGCCCCCCTGATCCAGCCGACCAGATGCCCGGTCGTGCCCAGCGGCCCGGCCAGCAGCAGGTCCCCCGGCGCACGTTCACGAGCCGCCCACCTCAGGGTCTGCGCGGCGACGGCCGGCAGTTCCGGGTCCCGCCCCAGCGTCATCGGCACCGCCACGATCCGGTCGCGGCCGGTGAGCGCCGCGTGCAGATCGCGGCCCACGGCGCGGACCTCGGGACCGTCCGGCCCCACCAGGCCGGGCAGGCACCGGCCGTCCCGGCTCTCGTGCCCGCCGATCAGCAGGACCCTGCGACGGTCCGGCCTCACTTCCCGCCCACCGGATCGTGGCAGGAGACCAGCTTGGTGCCGTCGTCGAAGACCGCCTCCACCTGGATCAGCTTCAGCATGCCGCGCACGCCGGGCAGGACGTCGTCGGGCCCGACGATCTGCTTGCCCAGCTCCATGCACTCCGCGACGGTCTTGCCGTCCCGGGCCGCCTCCACGATCGCCGCGCTGATCAGCGCCACCGCCTCGGGGTAGTTGAGCTTCAGACCCCGGTCCCGGCGCTGCTGCGCCATCTGCGCGGCGGTGAAGATGATCAGCTTGTCCATCTCTCGCGGTGTGAGGTTCATTGACGGTCCTTTCCGCGGCCGCGGCCATCGACGGTCACCCGGCGCGCTTGATCTTGTTGAGCATCGGGATGGCGGCGAGGAAAGCCCAGGTCACGAGTACGAACGGCCAGGTGAGGGTGTGGCCTCCGACCACCTGGAACAGATTGCCGACACCGGCCGTCAGCCCCGCCGCCGACACCGTGCCGATCACGGCGTAGACGGCGCTCGCCGGGGCGACCGCGACGAAGGTGCCGAACAACGCGAGCCCGGTCAGCGTGGAGTTGTAGCCGTACAGTCCCGCTCCCAGGTCCGCGGCCTGCGCGCCCAGCGCCCAGCCGGTGAGCAGGCCGATCACGCTGGACACGAGCGCCACCAGTCCGGTCATCCATCCGCTGACGAACAGCCCGACCAGGAAGATCACGCCGACGTACCACTTGTTCTGGAAGAACACCTGGCCGACGCCGTTGAACGTGCCCTGCCAGAAGTGGTTCCAGGTCATCCCGGTGCCGGGAGCGGTGGCGGACGGCGGGGCCGCGCCCGCGTGGCTCGCCCAGATCCGGTGGAAGGACGGTCCTCCGATCACCATCACGCTGGTGATCACGCAGAAGGGCGCTGTGAGGGTCGGCAGGCGATACGGCGTGAGGAGCACGTTCAGCGCCGAGGTGAGCACGCTTCCGGCGATCGCGCCGACGACGACGAGCGCCACCGTCATCCAGCGGACATCCAGATAGAGCACCAGGCTGACACCGATCAGCGTGCCGCAGAAGCCCTCCAGGCCCGGCCAGACCCGGTCCGTCCAGGAGACGCCGAACAGGTAGGCGGTGAGCGTGGCGACCACCGTCCCCAGCAGCCCGAAGACGCCGAACTGCCAGCCCCCCACGAACAACGCGATGATGAACACCAGGCCGGTCCAGAGATTCGACTGGAAGTCGACCTGCGCGACACCTTTCGGAACGGTGAGCAGGAAGTCGAGGCCTCGCGGCCTATCCGGGTGGGTCGTCTGCTCCGCCGGATCCGGTGGTGCGGGTACCGAGGACAAAGACGCCAACCCCTTGAGTTCCGACGGTGTGCCAGGGCATGGGGCCCCGCACGCTGCGGCGATGATTCCCGGACCTTCGGATCAACAAAACCGTAAAACGTCATGATCTGGTCAACCATTTTATTCACTGCATTGACCGGATATGCGGGTATTAACCCCGACTGAAGTAGCCGAAGAATTCAGAGAATCCGGGCGGACGTCGAAACGTAAGTGGGAAAATGTCAACCAGTGAGAATTCAGGAACGCCCGTGCCGGTGGGAAACGGAAGCTCTTCCCGGTCCTCCTCTGCCGCTGGTTCCACGGCCAAGAGAACGGCCGGCCGGGGGACGGGCTCCGGGGGCGTCATGAAGGCCTCGTGACATGTCCTCACTCCCGCGGTGGAAACGCCGGGACTCCAGGACCCCGGTCGCCCGCAGGCTCCAACTGCGCCACGGCGAAGGGGACAGGCGGCATCTGACCAGCCTGCAGGGACTGGCCGCGCTGTCACTCGACGCGCTCAGCTCGGTCGCCTACGGGCCAGAGGAGATCGCACTCGTCCTGGCGGGCGCCGGCGCGCTCGCGGTGGGCGCCACACTGCCGATCACCCTGGTCATCGTGGGGCTGCTCATGGTGCTCGTGTTCTCCTACCGGCAGGTGATCGCCGCGCACCCCCAGGGCGGCGGCTCCTACGGGGTGGCCAAGGAGAACCTCGGAGAACGGGTGAGCATGCTGGCCGCCGCGGCGCTCATCGTCGACTACGTGCTCACCGTGGCGGTCAGCCTCGCGGCCGGGGCCGCCAGCCTCGCCTCGGCCTTCCCCGTCCTGGCCCCGTACCTCACGGAGACCTGCCTGGTGGGGCTGGCGCTGCTGACGGCCGTCAACCTGTACGGGATCTCCGACAGCGCACGGGTGCTGATGCTGCCGACCGCCTTGTTCGTGGTGTGCGTCGTCGGCGTCGTGATCCTCGGACTGGCCCGCTCCCAGTCGGCGGCGGTGGTGGGGGCGCCCATGGCCGTTCCCGTGACCGAGACGCTGGGGGTGCTGCTGGTCCTGAAGGCGTTCTCCTCCGGCTGCTCCTCACTGACCGGCATCGAGGCCATCGCCAACGGCGTCCCCATGTTCCGCGAGCCCAGGACCGGGCGGGCACGGCGGGCCGAGCTGATCCTCGGACTGCTGCTCGGCTCGATGCTGCTCGGGCTGGCACTGCTCATCCGCCGGGACCACGTGCAGCCTCGCGAAGGGGTCACCATCCTCTCCCAGCTCGTGGCCGGCTCCTACGGCACCGGCTGGGCGTACTACGCGACCAACATCGTGGTCACACTCGGCCTCGCCCTGGCCGCGAACACCAGCTTCGGAGGACTGCCGGTCCTGCTGAGCCTGCTGGCCCGCGACAACCGCCTCCCGCATCTGTTCGCACTGCGGACCGAACGCCCCGTCTACCGCTACGGCGTCGCGGTCGTGGGGGTCCTGGCCGCCGTGCTGCTGATCGCGGTGGGCGGACTGACCCACAAACTCATCCCGATGTTCGCCATCGGGGTGTTCATCGGCTTCACCATCAGCCAGGTCGGCATGGTCGAGCGCTGGTGGCGCCTGCGTCCGCCCCGCTGGCTCGGCAACGCGGTGCTCAACGGCATCGGCGCCATCCTCACCTGCGTCGCCGCCCTGGTGCTGCTCGTCTCCAAGTTCCGGGAGGGCGCCTGGGTCGTCGTCATCGTCGTCCCCCTGCTCATGCTGCTGTTCGCCCGGATCCAGCGCTACTACACCGAGGTCGGCGCCGAACTGGGGACAGGCCGGACACCGGCCAAACCCTCCGGACCCGCCGGGACGGCCGGCCCTGAGAAGCTGGTCATCATCCCGGTCGCCGCCGTCACCGCCATGACGGAGCGGGCACTGAGCGCGGCCCTGGCGCTCGGCGGAGAGGTCGTCGCCGTCACGGTGTGCTTCGACTCCGCGGGCGCGGACCGCATGCGCGAACAGTGGGCGAGGTGGGATCCGGGCGTCCGGCTCGAGACCATCGTGAACCCCCACCGCACGGTGGTGCATCCCGTTCTGGAGTACGTCCGCGCGGCGGACGCCACGGGCAGGCGGGTGATCGTCCTCATCCCTCTCATCGAGCCGAGGCATTTCCGCTACCGGATACTGCACAACCAGCGCGGCCTCTTCATGGCCCTCGTGCTGCGGGAGCACCTCGACGTGGTCGTCGCCCTGCTGCCCTTCCGGCTCAGGATGTGACCGGACGGAGAGCCGGCGGCTTCCCGCCATGAGCCGCCCCTTCCGGTGCGCCCGCCCCGCCGGACGCCGCCGGAAACGCTCCGGGCGGCGGGCCTCGTCGGAAAGACCGTGACCCACGGCATCCCGGGTCCTCGACCGGTTCACGACCGGAAAACACGAAGTCCTGGTCGCTCTTCCAGCGACCAGGACTCCTGAGCCATCGAATGTGTCCGAGGGGGGACTTGAACCCCCATGCCCCGCAAAGGGCACTAGCACCTCAAGCTAGCGCGTCTGCCTATTCCGCCACCCGGACGTGGTGCCTGCACGAGAGACCGTCATCGCTCGTCGGCGGACTTAGGTTAGCAAACTCTTGGGCGTGCGTCATATCGGTTGTCCGGCGGCCCTCCCGGTGGTGCCCTGGCGTCCCGGCGGCGGCAGGATGGGGAGGGCAAGCCGTACCAAGCGTAAGGAGCCGACATGACCGTGCTCAATGGTGAGGACGAGGTCGCCGGGCTGTGTCGTGACCTGATCCGGATCGACTCGACCAACACCGGGGACAACACCGGCCCCGGGGAGCGGGACGCCGCCGAGTACGTCGCCGGGAAGCTGGCCGAGGTGGGGCTGGAGCCCCGGATCCTGGAGTCGGACGACCGGCGGGCGAGCGTGATCGCCCGCATCGAGGGGGAGGACCCCTCCCGCGGCGCGCTCCTCCTGCACGGACACCTCGACGTCGTCCCCTTCCACGCCGAAGACTGGACCCACCACCCGCTCAGCGGGGAGATCGCCGACGGCTGCGTCTGGGGACGCGGCGCGGTCGACATGAAGAACATGGACGCGATGATCCTCGCGGTCGTCCGGCAGCGGCTCAGCGAGGGCCGCCGCCCGCCGCGGGACGTGGTGCTGGCGTTCACCGCCGACGAGGAGGCCGGCGGCGCGTACGGCGCGCAGTGGCTGTCCGACGAGCACCCCGAGTTGTTCGAGGGCTGCACCGAGGCGATCGGCGAGGTCGGTGGGTTCAGCGTCTCCATCGACGGCGACCGCAGGCTCTACCTCATCGAGGCGGCGGAGAAGGGCATCGCCTGGATGCGGCTGACCGCCCGCGGCCGGGCCGGTCACGGCTCCATGCTCAGCGCCGAGAACGCGATCACCGAGCTGGCCGAGGCCGTCGGCCGGATCGGCCGCTACGAGTGGCCGGTACGGCTCACGCCCACGGTCGAGACCTTCCTCACCGAGACCTCCCGGGTGCTGGGGGTGGAACTCGACCTCGACGACGCCGAGGCGACCGTGGCCAAGTTCGGACCGCTGGCCCGGATGATCGGCGCGGTGCTGCGCAACACCGCCAACCCGACCATGCTGCAGGGCGGCTACAAGGCCAACGTCATCCCGCAGACCGCGACCGCGCACGTGGACGGGCGCTTCCTGCCCGGCTACGAGGACGAGTTCTTCAAGACGATCGACGAACTGCTCGGCCCCAACGTGACCAGGGAGTTCGTCTACCACGACATCGCCCTGGAGACCGGGTTCGACGGGCCGCTGGTGCGCGCGATGGCCGACGCGCTGGCCGCGGAGGACCCGGGGGCGCTGGCGGTGCCGTACACGCTGTCGGGCGGCACGGACCTGAAGGCGTTCAGCAGGCTGGGCATGCGGGGGTTCGGCTTCGCGCCGCTGAAGCTCCCGGCGGACCTGGACTTCTCCGGGATGTTCCACGGAGTGGACGAGCGGGTGCCGGTCGACTCCCTGCGGTTCGGGGTGCGGGTCCTTGACCGTTTCCTGGACGCCTGCTGATCCGATCCTTGGAAAAGCATTGCGATGACACTGCGTAGTGCTAACGTAGCTTTCCGTTGATGGGGGCGGGCCATGCGGAAAGCAGGCCCACCAGGGCTTCGAGGAGGCTGCGTGGCACGCGTGCCGTATGGGCGGTGGGGGGCGTTCTCGCCCGCCGCCCGGCGCGTGCCCGCGGCCGTCTCCGCCGACGGCGCGGTCTTCGCGCGGGATGACCGGATGGCGCGGTTCGCGGCCGGCTCCCGGCTGATCGTCAGACGATTGCTCTCCATCGGCGGCCTGCTGGCCGCAGGATGGCTGCTCGCGGTCGTCTTCGGACTTCTCGGCGCCGCTCCGGCCGCTGCGGACACCACCGCGGTGGCCGGAGCGGACGGTTCCCCTGCCCCCGTCCCCGCCGCTTCCGGACCGGCCGTCAGGGCCGGTGTCTTCCCCGCGGAGAGCGGCGTGCCGTCGGCGTCGGGTGACGCCGAAGCGATGGCCGGGCGAGGCGTGGACGGGCTCACCAGCCAGTCCGGGCCGGTGTCCCCGGCTCCCGCCGTCGTTGACCACGGCTCAGGTACCGACGGGTTCCTGCCCCAGGGCAATGGTGGCTCCGGCCCCTCCGGGCCGGGCATGGGGGATGTCGCGAGGTTCGTCTACGACCCGCGGCCGATGGCGCGGCGCGCCCCACTGGCGTGCGTGCTTCCCCCTGTCGTCCGCACAGCGGCGGACGATCCCTCCTTCTCTCCTGACTGACGCCGTGTCCCGCGTGCCCGGGTTTCCCCACCGGACACGCTCATTGGTCGCGGAGCGCGTCATGGCCTCCCCCCGGTGGGGAGTCGCTCCGCACGCCGGATGACCGGCGATCTCCAGTTCCTCGTGACGGCCGTCGGGGCTTTCCGCTGCACGCGTTCCCGTCAGGTTCTCGCGCGGCCTCGCATGCCCGCCACGAGACGTCAGGTATTCCCCCCGAACAACCGCAAGGAGCATCAAACATGCGTACGTGGGTTAAGGGCTCGACCCCCGCGGCACTGCTCGCGCTGGGTGTCATGACACTCGGCAGCGGTACGGCCTTCGCGGACACCTCCGGCGACCACTCGATCGGCGGCGGCAACCAGGTCAACCTCCCGATCACCCTGCCGATCGACATCAGCGGCAACGCCGCCGCGGTCGCCGGGAAGTCCCGGGCGGGCTCCATGGGCGGTGCGTCCGCCGGCACCGCGGGCACCCCGGGTTCCGGTTCCGGCGGCGTCCCCGGCGAGACGTCCGGCAGGGGCAGCGTCCTGGGCGGTAACCAGGTCAACGCCCCGATCACCGCGCCGGTCGACGCCTGCGGCAACGCGCTCTCCCTGTTCGGCCGCTCCGAGGCCGGCTGCCGGGGCGGCGCGTCGGTCTCGCACGGTGGTGGCGGTGGTGCGGGTGGCAACCGTACGAACGGTGATCACAGTGTGGCAGGTGGTAACCAGGTGGTCGCGCCGATCACCGCTCCGGTCAACGTGTGCGGCAACTCCGTCGCGGTCGTGGGCAGGGCGGTGTCGGGGTGTCAGGGTGGTGCGTCCGTCCACGGTTCCGGTGGGGCCGGGGGCGCGGGGGGCAATGTGACCTCCGGGCGCGGGTCCGTGCTGGGCGGCAACCAGGTCGTGGCCCCGATCACCGCTCCGATCAACATCTGCGGCAACGCGGTCGCCGTCCTCGGCGGAGCCTTCGCCGGTTGTGCCGGCGGCGCCGAGGTGGGCGGCGGACCCGGCCGTCCCGGTGGTCCCGGTCACCCGGGTCAGCCCGGTGGTCCGGGTCAGCCCGGTGGTCCGGGTCAGCCGGGCGGTCCGGGTCAGCCGGGCGGTCCGGGTCAGCCCGGTGGTCCCGGTCACCCCGGCGGTCCGGGCAAGCCCGGTTACCCGGGTGGGCACGGTGGTCCAGGTAAGCCTGGCGGCCACGGCAAGCCTGGTTACCCGGGTGAGCATGACGGTCCCGGTAAGCCGGGCGGGCACGGCCGTCCCGGTGGTCCGGGTCAGCCCGATGGTCCCGGTCACCCTGGCGGTCCGGGTCAGCCGGGCGGTCCGGGTCAGCCCGGTGGTCCGGGTCGCCCTGGCGGCCCCGGTCAGCCGGGTGGTCCTGGGCGTCCCGGTGAGCCGGGGCTTCCGGGCGGTGACGGCGGCTCCGGTCCGCGTCCGGGTTCCGGCGGTGACCACACCGATGGCCGGTCCGGCGTCGGCGGCGGCAACCAGGTGGTCGCGCCGATCACCGCTCCGATCGAGACCTGCGGCAACGCCGTCGGCAACGCCACGGCCGGTTGCCCGGGAGGGGTGTCCGTCCCCGGCTCCGGTGGGGACCGCGGCACCGGGGGCGCGGGGGGCAACGTGACCTCCGGGCGCGGGTCCGTGCTGGGCGGCAACCAGGTGGTCGCCCCGATCACCGCTCCGGTCAACGTGTGCGGCAACGCGATCGCCGTCATCGGCAGGGCCTTCGCCGGATGCCAGGGCGGCTCCTCCGTCACGGGCGGTGGTGGCGGTGGTGCGGGTGGCAACCGTACGAACGGTGATCACAGTGTGGCAGGTGGTAACCAGGTGGTCGCGCCGATCACCGCTCCGGTCAACGTGTGCGGCAACTCCGTCGCGGTCGTGGGCAGGGCGGTGTCGGGGTGTCAGGGTGGTGCGTCCGTCCACGGTTCCGGTGGGGCCGGGGGCGCGGGGGGCAATGTGACCTCCGGGCGCGGGTCCGTGCTGGGCGGCAACCAGGTCGTGGCCCCGATCACCGCTCCGATCAACATCTGCGGCAACGCGGTCGCCGTCCTCGGTGACGCCGCCGCAGGCTGCCTGGGCGGCTCCCACGCCGGCGGGCCGGGGCGCTCCGCGGCCGTCGCGATGCCGACCGCCGGCCGGGCGGGCCGTACCGCGCTCCTGCCGGAGATCCCGGTCCTGCCGGGCGCCCGCGGGGCCGCGCGTCCGGGCCGCGGGACCGGCCTGAACGCGGGACGCGGGTCCGAGCTGAACACGGGTCGCGAGGTCGCCCAGCACCCGGGCCGCAAGGCCGGTGCTCCGGGCGCGGTCACCTCCGCTCCGGGTGAGGTCACCTCCGCGCCGGTCGGCCGTACGCTGCCCGTCGGCGACCTCGGCCTGATGAGCGCCGCCCGACCGGCGGGCGTGGCCGGCATGAACTCCGGCGCGCTGGCCGCCCTTCTGGTCGGCGCCATGGCCGCCCTCTCCGCCACCCTGTTCGCGGCCACCCGCCGCTTCCGGCTCGGTCGAGCCGACAGGTAATACATCAGTAACTCTTTGGTCATGTCCCCTCGGAGCCACCGGGGGAGACGCGCAGGCGCTCCGCCGCCGGTGAGAGGGACCGCGGGCCCAGGTGGCCCGGGTTCCGGTCGCCGGGCGGAGCGGCAGTGCTCTGCCCGTTCCGGGGGCGCGGCCCGGGGCGGGCAGAGCCATGTCCGTCCACGGCCTTCGCGGGCCGCGGCCGGTCACATCGTCCTGGTCGCACGTATGATCTTGCGACGCAGCCGGACGTCCCTGCGGCCGTCGGGATACAGTCTCAGGCGGTCGAGCTCCCAGCCGCCGTATTCTGCGTGTTCGGTCAGGATCTGGCGGGCCGTGTCCCGGGTCGTACCGCGCGGAAGGTGGAGAACCAAGTAGGAGTAGTCGAGCACAGCGATTAGTCTCCGAGGATGGGCTGGGGGACGTCAGCACTCATAGGGCTTTATTGTGCGTCCTTGCGGCTCTCCTTGGGAGTGCGCCCGATCTGGATCGGGTAACCCGAGGGGAAGTGAACGGGGAACGAATGCGAACAGCGAGGTAGGAAGCAGCGTGCCAGCCAAGAACGGCAACGCCGGCGGAACCCGCCTGGTGATCGTCGAGTCGCCTTCCAAGGCGAAGACCATCGCCGGGTACCTCGGCCGCGGCTACGTCGTGGAGTCCAGCATCGGGCATATTCGCGACCTCCCCGAGAAGGCCGATGACATCCCTGAGAAGTACAAGGGCAAGTCGTGGGCCCGCCTGGGCGTCAACGTGGAGCATGAGTTCGAACCACTCTACGTGGTCAACCCGGATAAGAAGGCCCAGGTCAGCAAGCTCAAGCAGCTGCTCAAGGACGCCGACGAGCTCTACCTCGCCACCGACGAGGACCGGGAGGGCGAGGCGATCGCCTGGCATCTCCGCGAGGTGCTCAACCCCAAGGTCCCTGTGCACCGCATGGTGTTCCACGAGATCACTCCGCGGGCGATCCAGGAGGCCGTGGCCAACCCCAGGACGCTGAACCTCCGGCTGGTCGACGCCCAGGAGACCCGGCGCATCCTCGACCGCCTCTACGGTTACGAGGTCAGCCCCGTCCTGTGGAAGAAGGTCAAGCCCCGCCTGTCCGCCGGGCGGGTGCAGTCCGTGGCGACCCGGCTGGTCGTCGAGCGCGAGCGCGAGCGCCTGGCCTTCACCAGCGCGACCTACTGGGACCTGCAGGCGCTGTTCGGCACCGGCCGCGACGAGTCGCCGAACGAGTTCACCGCCACGCTGACCGGCGTGGACGGCAAGCGCGTCGCCCAGGGGCGTGACTTCGCATCCAACGGCACGCTCAAGAGCGCCGGCGTGGTCCACCTGGACGAGGCCGCCGCCCGCGCCCTGGCCGCGCGGCTGGACGGCGCCGCCTACCGGGTCGGGTCCGTCGAGCGCAAGCCGTACACCCGCAAGCCGTACGCGCCGTTCCGGACGACGACGCTGCAGCAGGAGGCCAGCCGCAAGCTGGGCTTCTCGGCGAAGTCGACCATGCAGATCGCCCAGCGCCTGTACGAGAACGGCTTCATCACCTACATGCGCACCGACAGCATCACGCTGTCGGAGACGGCCGTGGCCGCGGCGCGCAACCAGGCGATCAACCTGTACGGCGCCGCCTACGTCCCCGACAAGCCTCGCGTCTACACCAGCAAGGTCAAGAACGCTCAGGAGGCGCACGAGGCGATCCGCCCCTCCGGCGAGGTGTTCCGCACGCCGGGCGAGACCGGGCTGACCGGTGACATGTTCCGGCTGTACGAGCTGATCTGGCAGCGGACCGTCGCCTCGCAGATGAAGGACGCGGTCGGCGAGTCGGTCACCGTCAAGGTGGGCGGCACGTCCAGCGCGGGCGAGCGGGTGGAGTTCAGCGCCTCCGGCCGGACGATCACCTTCCACGGCTTCCTCAAGGCCTACGTCGAGGGCGCCGACGACCCGGCCGCCGCCCGCGACGACGCCGAGCGGCGCCTGCCCAACCTCACCGAGGGCGACCGTCTCACCGTGGCCGAGCTCAAGGCCCTGACGCACGCCACCAAGCCGCCGGCGCGGTACACCGAGGCCACGCTCGTCAAGGAGCTGGAGGACCGGGAGATCGGCCGGCCCTCGACCTACGCGTCGATCATCGGAACGATCCTGGACCGCGGCTACGTGTTCAAGAAGGGCACGGCGCTGGTGCCGTCCTTCCTGGCGTTCGCCGTGGTCAACCTGCTGGAGCGGCACTTCGGTCACCTCGTCGACTACGACTTCACGGCCGACATGGAGAAGGTCCTCGACGACATCGCCAACGACCGGGCGGAGCGGGTGCCGGAGCTGCGCCGCTTCTACTACGGCGACGGCGGCGAGGGCGACGAGGGGCTCAAGGAGCTGGTCACCGACCTCGGTGAGATCGACGCCAGGGAGATCAGCTCCTTCCCGATCTCCGGCACCGACATCATGATCCGGGTGGGCCGATACGGTCCCTACCTGGACCGCGACGGCGTCCGGGTGAACGTGCCGGAGGACCTGGCGCCCGACGAGCTCACCGCCGAGATGGCCGAGGAGTTCTTCTCCCGCCCGACCGGCGTCCGCGAGCTGGGCCGGGACCCGGTCACCGGCCACCCGATCGTGGCCAAGGACGGCCGGTTCGGACCGTACGTGACGGAGATCCTCCCCGAGGAGCCCCCGGCCGAGGGCGCGAAGAAGCGGACGAAGAAGGCCGACGCTCCCAAGCCGCGCATCGAGTCGCTGTTCAAGACGATGTCCCTCGACACCGTCACCCTCGACGACGCCCTGCGCCTGCTGACGCTGCCCAGACTCGTCGGTGAGCTGGACGGCGAGGAGGTGAGGGCGCACAACGGCAAGTTCGGGCCCTACCTGAAGAAGGGCTCCGACTCGCGGTCGCTGACGTCGGAGGACGACCTGTTCACGGTCACCATCGAGCAGGCCAAGGAGCTGTTCGCCCAGCCGAAGACCAGGGGGCGCCGCGCCGCCGCCGCGCCGCCGCTGCGCGAGCTCGGCGCGGACCCGGTCTCCGGCAAGCCGATCGTGGTCAAGGAGGGGCGGTTCGGCCCCTACGTGACCGACGGCGAGACGAACGCCTCGCTGCGCAAGGGCGACGAGGTCGAGCAGATCACCACCGAGCGGGCCGCCGAGTTGCTGGCGGACCGCCGTGCCCGGGGCCCGGCGCCGAAGAAGCGCCCCGCCGCCCGCCCGAAGGCCAAGACCAAGACCTGACGGCCTGGGTCGCGCCACCGGGGCCGCCGCGTACCTGAGGGGGCTCTCCGCGCCCTCGCTCACCGAGTTCCGCCGCATCGGGGGTCGCCGCTTACCTGAGGGGGTTCTCAGGTAAGCGGGAACGCGCCGCCCGCGCCCGGCGTTCTCGAAAGCACGCCGGGCGCGCCGAGCCGCGGCGCGATCCGGTGCGAACGCGATGGCCGCCCGGGTCGCGGTGCGGTACGGCGCGGGCCCGCCGGGCGTGCCGGTCACGGTGCGGCCCGGCGTGGGCACGGCGGGCGCTGCCGGGACGATGTGACCCGGTGCGGGCACGGCGGAGTACGGCGGCGCGGCGGGCGCGGAGGGCGAGCGGTGGCGGGCGTGGGTTTCATAGCGATGATCGTGACGGTGGTCGTGCTGGTCCACTACTACCTGTGGCGCCGTCTGGTCAGGGACACCACGACCCCCGGGCGGGCACGCGTCGCACTCACCGCGGTGCTGCTGGGTCTGGCCGCCCTCATCATCGTGATGCGCGCCGGTGAACGGCTGTCGTGGGGCCACCTGCTGGCCTGGCCGGGCTACCTCTGGCTCGCCGTGATGTTCTACCTGTTCGTCTTCCTGGTGGTGCTGGAGATCCCGCGGGCGCTGGCGCTGCTGACCGTACGGCGGGCCGGGCGGAGAGCGCCGGAGCCGGAGCGGGAGCCGGAGCGCGTGGCCGTACCGGCGAGCACGGGGTCCGCGGCCGCGGGGTCCACGGGGTCCGCGGACGTTCGGGACGCTCGGGACGCGTCAGGCCACCCGGGCGCGGCGCGGGAGCCCGGCGCGGCGGGCGTTCCGGATGCCGAGGGGGACGCGGCCGGGGCTCGCGGTCCGGGCGGGGCGCCGGTGGGGCGGAGGCTCTTCATCGGCCGTACCGTCGCCGCCGTCGCCGGGGTGGGCGCGCTGGCCGCCGTCGGAGGCGGCGTCCGCACCGCGCTCGGCGACCCGGTGATCGAGACCGCCGGGGTCGGGCTGCCCCGGCTCGACCCGCGGTTGAGCGGGCTGCGTCTGGCCGTGGTCAGTGACATCCATCTCGGACCGCTCACAGGGGTCGGGCACACCGAACGCATCGTCCGCATGATCAACTCGCTGGAGGCCGACGTGGTCGCCATCGTCGGCGATCTGGTCGACGGGACGGTGGCCGAGCTCGGCCCGCAGGCCAGGCCGTTGCGGAGCCTCGAATCCCGTTACGGCTCCTACTTCGTCACCGGCAACCACGAGTACTACACCGCGAACGGCCCCGGCGAGTGGATCGAGGAGCTCCGGCAGCTCGGCGTCCGGCCGCTGCAGAACGAGCGCGTCGAGATCGCCCACGCGGGGGCCGTACTGGACCTCGCGGGGGTCAACGACGTCTCCGGCGGCCCGGCGTCCGGCGCGTCCGGCGGCCCGGACTTCGAGCGCGCGCTGGGCGGCCGGGACCGCTCCCGTTCCACGATCCTGCTGGCCCACCAGCCGGTCCAGGCGACCGAGGCGGCCCGGTACGGTGTCGACCTCCAGCTGTCCGGTCACACCCACGGCGGGCAGATGGCGCCCTTCAACCTGCTCGTCTCCCTCCAGCAGCCGATCGTCTCCGGGTTCGGCCAGGTGGGCGGCACCCGGGTGTACGTCACCCGGGGCGCGGGCTTCTGGGGGCCGCCGGTCCGGGTGGGAGCGCCGCCGGAGATCACGCTGCTGGAGCTCCGCGCCTGAACGGCCCGCCGGACGGGCGAAAGCGGCCGCGGCGGACGGGACGGACGGGGCGGAAGCGGTCGCGGCGGGCGGGGCGAGAACGGTCACGCTGGGCGGGGCGAAAGCGGCCGCGGCGGACGAATGGTGCGTATCGCCCGGCTCATCGCTCAGATGGGCATATCGGCTCGACCGGTGTTCGCCCCAGCCAGGCGGGCGCCTCGATACGCTGGGACCATGACCACCCCTGGCCCGAGCACCGCACGACGCAAGCCGCCTCATGTGCTTGCCCACACGCCGTTCCGAAAGCTGTGGACGGCGATGTCGGTGTGCAGCCTGGGAGACTGGCTCAACATCATCGCGCTGACCGCCCTGGCGGGAAACCTCACCGCCGGGCAGGGGTACACCACGCAGAGCCTGGCCATCGGCGGCGTGTTCGTCGCGAAGATGCTGCCGGCGGTCCTGCTCGGTCCCGTCGCGGGCGCGTTCGCCGACCGGTTCGACCGCCGCCTGACGATGTTCACCTGCGACCTGCTCAGGTTCGGGCTGATCCTGTCGATCCCGCTGGTGCTGTCGCTCACCTCGGTCGGCAACTACCAGTGGGTGCTCATCGCCACCCTCCTCGTCGAGTGCGTCAACCTCTTCTGGGTCCCGGCCAAGGACGCCACGGTCCCCAACCTGGTGCCCAAGGACCGGCTGGAGTCGGCCAACCAGCTCAACCTCCTGGTCACGTACGGCACCGCCCCGGTCGCCGCACTGCTGTTCGCGGTGCTGTCGGTCGCCGACGACGCGCTGGGCCGGTTCATCCCGTACTTCTCCGGCCGTGACACCTACCTGGCGCTGTTCATCAACGCCGTCGCCTACCTGGTGTCGGCCGTCATCGTCTTCACGCTCAAGGAGATCCGGAAGGTCCCCTCCGGGGACATCGTGATCTCCACGCCGTCGGTGCTGCGGCAGATCGTCGAGGGCTGGCGGTTCGTCGGCGGCAACCGGGCCATCCGGGGGCTGATCATCGGCATGCTGGGCGCGTTCGCGGCCGGCGGCGCGGTGGTCGGCGTGGCCAAGATATACGTGGGGGCGCTGGGCGGCGGCGACGCCGCCTACGGCGTGGTGTTCGGCGCGGTCTTCCTCGGCATGGCCGGCGGCATGTTCTTCGGGCCCAGGCTGCTGCGCGAGCTGTCGCGGCCGAGGCTGTTCGGGCTGTCGATCGTCGTCGCGGGGCTGGTGCTCGCCGCGATCGCGGTCGTCCACAACCTGGTGATCGTGGTGCTGCTCACCGTGGTCCTCGGGGCGTGCGCCGGAACCGCCTGGATCATCGGCTACACCATGATCGGGATGGACGTGGAGGACGGCCTGCGGGGCCGTACGTTCTCGTTCCTGCAGTCGCTCGCCCGGGTCACCCTGCTGCTGGTGGTCGCGGTGGCGCCCACCCTGGCCGGCCTGTTCGGCAGGCACGTGGTCCGGGTGCGCGGCGAGACGGTGTACCAGTTCGACGGCTCCAACCTGGTGCTGCTGGTCGGCGGGCTGCTCGCGACGGTCGTCGGGTTCCTCGCGCTGCGCCAGATGGACGACCGCAGGGGCGTCCCGATCCTGACCGACCTGCTGGCGGCGGTGCGCGGCGAGCGGTTCGTCCCCGAGGCCTCCGGGGCCCACGAGCAGCCGCGCGGGATGTTCGTCGCGTTCGAGGGCGGCGAGGGCTCGGGCAAGACCACCCAGTCCCGGCTGCTGGCGATCTGGCTGCGCGACCAGGGCTACGACGTCGTGCAGACCCGCGAGCCCGGTTCCACCAAGGTCGGCATGCGGCTGCGGGCGATCCTGCTGGACGCCGTGCACCAGGGGCTGTCGGCCCGCTCCGAGGCGCTGCTGTACGCGGCGGACCGCGCCGAGCACGTCGAGAAGGTCATCCGCCCGGCCCTCTACCGGGGGTCGATGGTCGTCTGCGACCGCTACGTCGACTCCTCGCTCGCCTACCAGGGCGCCGGGCGGTCCCTGAAGCAGGAGGACGTGGCGAGGGTCAACGAGTGGGCCACCGGCGGGCTGGTCCCCGACCTGACCGTGCTCATCGACACCCCGCCGTCCATCGGGCTGACCCGGCTCGGCGGGGCCGCCGACCGGATCGAGTCGGAGCCTCTGGAGTTCCACGAGCGGGTGCGCCGCGAGTTCCGCGCGCTGGCCGCCGCCCACCCGGACCGCTACCTCGTCGTCGACGGCACCCTCGACCAGAGGATGATCTCCGAGATCGTGCACGACCGGGTGCGCGAGATCCTGCCCGACCCGGTTCCCCGCGAGGCGGAGGACGCCACGAGCACCATCCCGGTCATCCACGACTGACCCCGGCGGTAGGTTGTCCGGGTGGGAGTCTTCGATGACCTGGTGGGCCAGGAGCGGGCGGTCGAGACGCTCCGCAGGGTCGCCGCTTCGGCGGCCGAGGTCCTGACCGGAGGCCGCGGGGCGGGCATGACCCACGCCTGGCTGTTCACCGGTCCGGCCGGGTCCGGCAAGGAGGAGGCCGCGCGGGCGTTCGCCGCCGCGCTGTTCTGCCCCGACCAGGGGTGCGGCCACTGCGACATGTGCCACCAGGTGGCCGTCGGCTCCCATCCGGACCTGGAGGTGGTCCGCCCGCAGGGGCTCTCCTACGGGATCAAGGACACCCGCCGGCTCATCCTCCGCGCGGCCGGCGCCCCGACGCTGGGCCGCTGGCGGGTCGTGCTGTTCGAGGACGCCGACCGTGCCACCGAGGGCGCCTCCAACGCCCTGCTCAAGGCGATCGAGGAGCCGCCGCCGCGGACGGTCTGGCTGCTGTGCGCGCCCTCCCCGGACGACATGATGATCACCATCAGGTCCCGCTGCCGGGTGGTCACGCTCGTCACCCCGCCCACCGCCGCCGTCGCCCACATGCTGGTCACCCGCGAGAACGTGCCGCCCGCGACGGCGGAGTTCGCGGCCAGGGCCGCCCAGGGGCAGATCGACCGGGCCCGCAGGCTGGCCCTGGACGCCGAGGCGCGCGGGCGCCGCGAGGCGGTGCTGTCCATCCCCGCCTCGCTCACCGGCGTGGGGGAGTGCGTGACGGCCGCGGAGCGGCTGGTCAAGACGGCCGAGGAGGAGGCCGCCGCCGTGACCTCGGCGCTGAACGAGTCGGAGACCGCCGAGCTGCGCAAGGCCTACGGCGAGGGCTCCTCGGGCAAGGGCCTCAACAGGGGCCTGATCCGCGGCGGCGCCGGGGCGCTCAAGGATCTGGAGGACCGGCAGAAGTCCCGGGCCACCCGGACCAAGCGCGACGTCATCGACACGGCCCTGCTCGACCTGGTGGTGTTCTACCGCGACGTGCTGGCGTTGCAGCTGGGCGCCCCCGTCGAGCTGGCCAACGACGACCGCCGCGCCGACCTGGAGGGCCAGGCTCGCTCCGCCGCCCCCGAGGACACCCTGCGCAGGATCGACGCGATCATGTTGTGCCGGGAGCGGCTGGCGGCCAACGTCAACCCGCAGATGGCGGTCGAGGCGATGACCCTCTCGCTGCGCCGTCCCGTTCCCTGATCCGGTCCGGGTCTCGAACCGGATCCTGATCCCGGCTCGGGACCGGAGCGGGGTCCTGATCCCTACCCCCGCCCCCATCCGGGTGCCGGTCCCGGGTCTCCGGTTCGGTCGCCGATCCCGCCGCCCGGCGGTCGTCTCAGGAGCGTCTCTCCGTTTTTGACCATATTTCCGGTTTTTCTATCTATGTCGGGCTTGCTCGTTATTTTCGAGCTGAGACGGTTTCGCTGTGATTCAGGCGGTCTCGTCATCGTTTTCGCAGGTCAGCGGCTGGGGCTGATCGTGTGGCCGGGTGACGTCCGTTTCAAGTTCGCCGGGACGTGCAACGTTATGGATGGTTTATGAGTCTTTAAGGGTATGCAGCATGACTTTCCGGGCTTCCCGCCCCGGGAAACCGGGGCCGCGGCCGGCGCGTGCCGTGCCGTGGGGAGCACCCGGCCTCGACGCGAGACGCCCGGCGGCACGGCGCCGCCCCGCGGTGTGCGGCGCGGCGGTGTGCGGCTCCACGGTGTGCGGCCTGGTGGTCCGGGTGCCGCATCCGGGCTTCGGGATTCCGCATCCGGGCTTCGGGGTTCCGCGCAGGCAGGGGACCGGTTCGCGGCGCCGTACTGTTCGACGGCATTTTTTCGCGTCGAATCCCCTCGAAGGGGAAGCATGGATCGTTAGAATTCCCAGCGAATTTATACAGACTTGTTGTCATTTTAATCTCTATGCGTGCTCTACGGGGTGAGCGGGCAAGACGGGGGTTCCTCAGTGGGTACGGGAACACGGGGCGGAGCGGCCTTGGCCGGAGTCAGGAGGGCCGTCACCGGCAGGGTGGACGGCGACGACGTCCTGAGGGTCGAGTGGCCGGGCCCGGACGGCGGACGGTCCGCGGCGGAGGACGGGGACATCGTCCTGCGGCACGCGGAGACCGGTGAGGAGCGTGCCGGCACCGTCCTGGCAGGGCTGGCGCCGGGCATCTGGGTGGCGTCGTACCGGGGGGAGCCCATCGCCACCGACGATCCGGGCTTCTCGCTGGACGGCCTGATGGACTACGCCGCCATGCCCCGCGAACGGGAGGTCCGCGCCTTCCGCACCTCGGTCGGCACGCTCGCGCTGGCCGTCAGGGAGGTCCTGCCGTACGTCGAGGTGACCGGTGTCGTCTCCGACGACGGCGTGGTCGGGGTGACGGGCGTGATCGCCTACGGTGAGCCGGTCGAGGGCCCGGCCCGGCTGGTGGCCGTGCCGAGGAAGGGGGCCGAGCCGGTCTCCGGTCCGGGAGCGTTCCACGGCCGGAGCTTCGAGGGAAGCGTCCGGATCGAGCCGATGGCCGAGGGACAGAGCCGGCGCCGGACCTTCTGGGACCTGTACGCCGAGGCCGGCGGGGCGCGGCTGCCGCTGGCGGCCCGCCTCGACGACGTCACCGACAAGAAGACCAAGGTGCGCTTCCCCGCCCAGCACGTGGAACGGGTGCGGGTGCGGCCGTACTACACCGACACCGACAGCCTGGCCGTGGCCCTGACCATCGAGGAGGAGGAAGCGTGAAGATCTCCTTCCTGATCCTCAACGCCTACGGCATGGGCGGGACCATCCGCGCCACCTTCGACCTCGCCACCGAGCTGTCCCTCCGTCACGACGTCGAGGTGATCAGCGTCTTCCAGCACGCCGACCGGCCCTTCCTGCGGCTCGGCCCGCGGGTGCGGCTGCGCTCGCTGGTGGACCTGCGGGAGGGGGCCAGGGTCCGCTGGCCGTACACGAAACGGGCGGAACGGCTGAGCGGACAGGAGAGCGAGCTGATCCACCCGGAGGAGCGCGCCTACGCCTCCTTCACCGCCTGGAGCGACGACGTGCTCAGGCGCGAGCTGCGCCGGCTCCGCACCGACGTGCTGGTCACCACCCGGGCCGGGCTGAACATCATGGCCGCCAGGTTCGCGCGCCGGAAGGTCGTCACCATCGCCCAGGAGCACCTGCACTTCGAGGCGCACAGACCCGGCATCTTCCAGGAGATCCGGGAGTGGTACCCCAGCCTGGACGCGGTCGTCACCCTCACCGAGGCCGACGAACGGGACTACCGCGACATGCTTGGTGAAGGCCGGACACGGGTGATCACCATCGGCAACGGCCTGCCCGCCGCGCCGCGGCCCCGCTCCCGGCAGGAGAACAGGATCGTGCTGGCCGCTGGGCGGCTGGTTCCGGTCAAGGGCTACGACCGGCTGCTGAAGGCGTTCGCCCAGGTCGTCCAGAAACGGCCCGACTGGAAGCTGCGGATCTACGGCGAGGGCCGCTCCGGCGACAAGCTGGTCCGGCAGTCGGTCAAGCTGCGCCTGCACAACAACGTCACGTTCATGGGGCCGACCGAGGACATCGAGGGAGAGCTCGCCAAGGCGTCGATTCACGCGGTCAGCTCCCGGTTCGAGGGCTTCGGCATGACCATCATCGAGGCGTTCTCCTGCGGGGTGCCGGTGGTCAGCTTCGACTGCCCGAGGGGACCGCGTGAGATCATCACCTCCGGTCACGACGGCCTGCTCGTCCCGCCCGACGACGTCGACGCGCTGGCCGAGGGGCTGCTCCGGATGATCGACGACGAGGAGGGCCGGCACCGCATGGCCCGCAACGCGCTGGAGACGGCCGCGCGCTACGACATGTCCGTGGTCGCCGAACGCTGGGAGCGGGCCTTCGCCGAGCTCACCGGGTGACACGGAGCCGTACGGCGGGCGGTCCGCCGGGGACCCGCCGGGAAGAACGCCGGAGAACGTGCGCCGGACCGAGCAGCAGACGGCTCGGTCCGGCGTCTCTGTGATGTGATCGTGTCATTCTCGGGGACGACCCCTGAACCGAAGATCGAGGCCTCTCCGCACGCGGAGCGCCTGGCGAGGGACCGTGTCGACATCGCGGGACTGTTCGCCGAACACCACCTCGGCCTGGTGAGGCTGGCCCTGCTCATGGTGGGTGACCAGGCCACGGCGGAGGACGTGGTGCAGGAGGCGTTCGCCCGGACGCACGCGGGACGGCGCCGCCTGCGCGACCCCGGGCGCGCGCTGACCTACGTCCGTTCGGCGGTGCTCAACGGGGCCCGTTCCGTGCTGCGGCGCCGGGCGGTGGCGTTCCGGCGGGCCGTGCCGTACGAGCCGCCCGTCTGGTCGGCCGAGCACGCGGCGCTGCTCGGCGAGGAGCGCCGCGAGGTCCTGACGGCGCTGCTCGGGCTGCCGAAGCGGCAGCGCGAGGCGTTGATCCTGCGCTACTACCTCGACCTGCCCGACCAGGAGATCGCGGATGTCATGGACATCCGAGCCGGTACGGCCCGGTCCACCATCGCGCGCGGGCTGGCCGCCCTCGCCCGGACGCTTGGGGAGGAGTCATGACCATGAAGACCACCGAGGAGCGCCTGCGAGGCGCCCTGTCCGCTGCCGGCGACACCGTCACCGACGTCCCCCCGCTGGTCGTTCCCGCCCGCCGGCGCACGCGGCTCCCGCTGCGGGTGAGCGCCGCCGCGCTGGCCGTCGCGGCCGTCGCCGTCGGCGTCACGAACCTCGCCGCTCCCGTTTCCCAGCCGGGGGATGACGTCGTCCTGGCCATGGCCGCGGGCGGCGCCGGGCCGTGGGGGAGGGCCGAGGTCTCGGTCTTCCTGTGCAAGAGGCAGGACCCGTTCCCCTCCTGCGGGGGCAAGGGGATCACCGAGGCGGAGCGGGAGGAACTGCGCCGGACGCTGGCGGGCCGGCCCGAGGTGGAGGGCGTCATCTTCGAGGATCAGCAGAAGGCGTGGGAGAACTTCCGGCGGCAGAACACGAACGACACCGCGCTCATCGACGCGATCCGCCCCGAGGACATGCCGGAGTCCTTCCGGGTCGGGATCAGGGAGGACGCGGACTCCGGAGCCGTGGCCAGGGCCGCGGGGGAAATGCCCGGAGTGTCCAATGCCATCGACCAGCCCTGCCTTCTCAGGAGGACCTCCCGGTGGGAGGCGATCAAGAGCAGGCTTCCGTGGTCGGACGGTCCGCAGCAGTGCTTCTTCCCGGACTCCCCTCCTCTGGGCGGTGGGTGATCGTCCGTCCCGGCTGAACGGAGGAGTACGGCCCGCGCCCCCAAGCCGCTGGCGAGACCGGCGGCGCGGGGGATCCGGGGGTCCGCGGCGGCGGTGCGGCGCGTAGGGTGGCGTGAGTGGGCGCCAGCCGTACCCCCTGCCGTTTGGAGCCACATGAGCATGATCATGGCGGTGAGTTTCACCCGCTACGGCCGTCTTTACTACCTCGACCCCGGCGAGCACAGCCCCAAGATCGGCGACAAGGTGCTCGTGCCGACCGACGCCGGGCCCGAGGTGGCCGAATGCGTGTGGGCTCCGCAGTGGACCAGCGAGGAGATCGGCGACCTGCCGGTGTGCGCGGGCATCGCCGGCGAGGAGCATCTGGCGCGCGACGAGAACAACAGAAGGCGGCGCGCCGAGGTCAGGAGCGTCTCCAAACGGCTCATCAAGCGGCACGCCCTGCCGATGAAGGTCGTCGGCGTCGACTACCTCGACGCCGACAACGTCTACACCGTCTACTTCTCCGCCCCGCACCGCGTCGACTTCCGCGCCCTCGTCCGCGACCTGGCCCGCAACCTGCGCGCCCGGGTCGAGCTGCGGCAGATCGGCCCGCGCGACGAGGCCCGCCTGCAGGGCGGCATCGGCCCGTGCGGCCGCGACCTGTGCTGCGCGACCTTCCTGAAGGACTTCGAGCCCGTCTCGGTGCGGATGGCCAAGGACCAGGGCCTCCCGGTCAACCCGATGCGGATCGCGGGGGCGTGCGGGCGGCTGATGTGCTGCCTGAAGTACGAGCACCCCCTCTACATGGAGGCCAACCGCACGATGCCCCGGGTCGGGTCGAAGGTGGACACCCCCGAGGGGACGGGCACCGTCGTCGGGCGCAACGTCCCCTCCGACTCGGTGACGGTCCGCCTGGACGAGGGCGGCCGCCGCTGCGCCTGCCCGTCGGCCTCGGTCTGCTCACCTCGCAAACAGCACGACGCGATGTACGGCACGGCGGCGGAGCCGGGCTCCGGCGGCTGAGGCGCGTCCCGGAAGCCGGCGCGGGAAATCCGCTGGACGATCCGCCCGGAAGCCTGTCAGCCTCGAACCATGGTTGCGGAGGCGGCGAAGCGGTCGTTCGACGATCTGGTGGCGGAGGCCGAGTCGGTCTCGGTCGACGGCTGGGACTTCTCCTGGCTGGACGGCCGGGCGACCGAGGAACGGCCCTCCTGGGGATATTCGCGGCTGATGGCCGGGCGCATGGCGCGCGCCGACGCCGCGCTGGACCTCCAGACCGGTGGGGGCGAGGTGCTCGCGGGCGTTCCGCGGCTGCCCGCCGTGACGGTCGCCACCGAGTCCTGGCCGCCGAACATCGCCCGCGCCGCGGCGAGGCTGCGCCCGCGCGGGGTCGCGGTCGTCGCCGACGACGACGAGCCGAGGCTCCCGTTCCGGGACGGCGCCTTCGACCTGGTGACGAGCCGCCACCCGGTGACCACCTGGTGGGAGGAGATCGCCCGCGTGCTCCGGCCCGGCGGGACGTACTTCTCCCAGCAGGTCGGTCCGCGGAGCGTCGTGGAGCTGACGGAGTTCTTCCTGGGGCCGCAGCCGCGCGACACCGCCCGCGATCACGAACTGACCCGGGCCCGCGCCGAGGACGCCGGCCTCACGGTGCTCGACCTCCGGCCGGAGCGGCTGCTCACCGTCTTCCACGACGTCGGCGCGGTGATCTACTTCCTCCGCAAGGTGATCTGGATCGTCCCCGGCTTCTCCGCCGACCGCTACCGCGCCGAGCTCCGGCGGCTCCACGACCGCATCCAGGACGAGGGGCCCTTCGTCGCGTACGCGACCCGCTTCCTCATCGAGGCCCGCAAGCCCCTTCCGGCCTGAGGAACGTCCCGCCGAGCCGAGCCGGCCGGTCGACCCCGGGACCCGACATGGAGCCCGAAGGCCGCAGGGGTCAGGGGAGGAGTCCGGCGCGGGTGCCGGCGACGGCGTCCAGTGCGCGGTGCTCCCGGCGGCGCCGGTCCGCGCCGCGTCGCGCGCGCAGCTCCAGCTCCTCCAGGCGCGCCTCGGTGTCGAGCCGGACACGCCTGTTGTAGACCGTCTCCTGAGCCTGGTTCGTCCGGTCCACCATGCGGTCGTAGGCGGTCGTCCCACTCATGATCTTGACGAGGACCGGCAGGCAGTCGACGAGGATCAGGAAGAGACGGAGCAGCCACGTCGCCTGCCTGAGATAGATGTTCGCCGCGGTGACCTCGTGCAGCGCCCGCATGCGCTCCAGCAGGCCGACGGGGTCGTCCTTGCCGGGCATCGCGGCCAGCCGTTCCCCGACGCGCGCGTCCAGCCGCCGCTCGAAGTCGGACTGCCGCTCGGCGAGCGGGCCGCGCAGGGCCGACACCCGGCCCTCCAGTTTCTGGAGCTTCTTCTGGTTCTCCGCCAGCCCGCTGCGGTCCATGAATCGCTTGGCGGCGGCGTCGAGACGCCTGCAGAGCGGTCCCATGCCCTTCCTGCCGCTCAGGCCCTCACCGCTCTCCCCGGCGCACTCGGCCGTCGCCTGGTCCACCAGCCTGTCGTACCGCTTCCGGTCGGCGGCGACCTGCGTCCGCAACGTGTCGGCGTCGCGCTCCAGGTTGCTCAGCCGGGTGAGGTCGGCGTCGGCCGTCGAGGTCAGAAGCCTGGCGTTCGCGCAGTCCCGGCGGCCGGGCGTCCTGCCGGGCACCCGCGAGTTGCACTCCAGCAGCCGGGCGCGCTCCGCGACCAGCGCGGCCTCGCGGCCACTGATCACGTGCTGGACCACGGCCGTCTCGAAGACCCGCAGGACCAGGGGCTCGGCGATGATGAAGCCCAGCACCACGGCGACGAGCAGTCGCGGGACCAGCAGCATCAGCCTGGCCCGCCAGGTGCCGGTGACGGTCGAGACGAGCCAGCGGTCGAGGTTGAGCACGATGAGCGCCCACACCACGACGGGGATGAGCATGGCGACGTGGGCGCCGCCCAGGACCTGGCTCAGCGCGAACCACATCGAGATCCCGGCGACGACCGCGGTTCCCAGGACCACGCCGCCGAGGCCGACGTAACGGGTCCGCTCCAGCGGTATCTGGCTCAGGACGCCCTCGTCCACACCCGCCAGCGTCCGCAGCCGCCGGCCCAGGCCGCGCCGTCCGGGGACCACCTCTTCCGCGGCCCTCGAACCGCCCGGAGTGGCGAGGGGGCGTGTGAAATGGCTGCTTCCCATGGACTCTTTCCGGTTTCCCGCGCGCCGCCGCTGCCTGGTCGGAGTCACCCGGATGGGGTGACGGGCGGGACGCTCCGCGTCAGGGGGAATGTGTCCCGCCGGTTATGAAGAATGAGGCTCAGAATGCATTAGTTCATGTTCGTACCACGGTCATCGTTATCGGCCCAGGGTGACCCGCGTGGCTGGGGAAAACCTTACTTTGGGCCGAACAAGCGCCTCATCGCTCGACAAACAGGGGATCGGCCGGGATACCCGCCGTACGGCGCCGCGTTCGTCGCCGTGGTGGGCTCCGCCCGGCCCGCCGTACGGCGCCCTCTCAAGGGGTGGTCCGGAAGGCGGGTGCGCGGGCGGGTGTTCCATGGCGTCGCGGGCGGGGTTAGCGTGGTCCTCGCCGCCCGTCCGGGCGGGTGCGGACGCGGCGCGGCGATCCTCCTTCCCCGAGGGCGGGCGCGGCTCGCCGGGTGACCCGGCGTCCCAGTTCTGGAGGACGAAGCAGTGCGTAGACGCGCCGGGCGCCCGCCCTTCGAGGTTCCAGCCGCCTCCCGCGCCGCCACCGCCGTCGTCGCGGTCCTCACGGCGCTGGCCGTCCTCGCCACCGGCTGCGCCGGGACGACCAGGCCGGACACCGGCCTCGCGTGGAACGACTGCGGCGACGGCTTCGAGTGCGCGAAGCTGCCCGTGCCGCTGGACTACGGAAAGCCGGGCGGCGAGCGCATCGAGATCAGTGTGATCCGGCTCCCCGCCACCGGCCGCCGCATCGGCTCGATCCTCGTCAACCCCGGCGGTCCGGGCGCCTCGGGCGTCGAGTACGCCCGCAGCGCGCGCTCCGTGCTGAGCGACGCGGTCCGCGCCCGGTTCGACGTGGTGGGATTCGACCCGCGCGGGGTCGGCGGTTCCTCACCCGTACGGTGCCTGTCGTCGGGCGACCTCGACGCCTACACCGGCCTGGACGCCTCGCCCGACTCCCCGGCCGAGGTCGCGGCCCTGGAGGAGGGCTCGCGGAAGTTCGCGGCCGGCTGCCGGGCCAGGTCGGGACGGCTCCTGCCGCACGTCGGCACGGCCGACGCGGCCCGCGACATGGACCGCCTGCGCGCGGTACTCGGCGACAGCCGCCTCACCTACCTCGGCAAGTCGTACGGCACGCAGCTCGGCGCGGTCTACGCCGACCTGTTCCCCACCCGGGTCCGCGCCCTGGTGCTGGACGGCGCCGTGGACACCTCGCTGTCCCCGATGGCGATGAGCGCCGCCCAGGCCCACGGCTTCGAGGTCGCCCTCGACGCCTTCCTGGCCGACTGCCTCACCGCCGACGACTGCCCGTTCACCGGTACGGCGGAGTCCGCCCGGCGGGAGGTCGCCGACCTGCTGCACCGCGCCGACCGGCATCCGCTCGCGAACCGGAACGGCGACGACCGCCAGGTCAACGAGGCGTGGGCCGTACTGGGCCTGATCACCCCCCTCTACGACCGGCAGGCGTGGCCGGTGCTCCGCCAGGCGCTGGGCGAGGCGCGCAGGGGTGACGGGAGCCTGCTGCTGCGCATGGCCGATCTGCTGATCGACCGCAAGGAGGACGGCGACTACTCCAACCAGACCGAGGCCAACATGGCCGTCAACTGCGTCGACGCCCGCTACCCCGCCGGTCCGGCCGCGTTCGCCAGGGCGGCGGACCGGGCGGCGGAGAAGGCGCCGCTGTTCGGCCGCTACGTCACGTGGGGGTCGCTGCCCTGCGCCTACTGGCCGGTCAAGGGGAAACCCCTGGACCGGACCGACGCCCCCGGCGCCGCCCCCATCATGGTCATCGGCACCGAGCGCGACCCGGCCACGCCGTACGAATGGGCCAGGGCACTGGCCGACGAGCTCTCCTCGGGCGTGCTGGTCGGCTTCGACGGTGACGGGCACACCGCCTACCTGACCGGCTCGTCCTGCGTCGACCGTCTGGTGGACGACTACCTGATCGACCTGAAGGTCCCCCGGGACGGGACGCGCTGCCCGCGGATCGGCTGAACGCGGGAGCGCCCGCCCTCAACCGGTCGGCGGTGATCTGCTGTAGTGCTCTGGAGGCATTCCCCGCCGGGGCGGCCGCAGCCGCGTCGGCGAGTATGGGTGCGGATGGTCGGCGGTGAACGGGGTGGAGCGTGAAGCCGGAGGAACGGGACCAGGGCCGGGGGAAGCGGCGAGGGCGGCAGGCGAGGCGACCGGATCCCGGTGCGGGCGCGGCGGGGGCGTTCGCCGACCGGCTCTGGCGGCTGAGGCGGGAGGCGGGCGACCCCTCCTACGCGGAGATGTCCGCCCGGCTCGGGGCGGCGGCTTCGAAGTCGTCGCTGGCCAGCGCCGTACAGGGGCGGAAGCTGCCGAGCTGGGAGACGACCTGGGAGTTCGTGCGGGTCCTCGCGGTCGACCGGCTGGGACGCGACCCCGGAGAGACCGAACGCGAGTGGCGGGAACTCTGGGAGCGCGCACGGGATGCCGACTCCGATGAAGCCGGCGGCACCGGCGGTTCCGGCGCCGATGCCACCGATGACGGCGCCGCCGATGACGCGGCCGGCGCGGAGACGGCTGACGGGTCCGTGCGGGCGGCTGACGGGCTCGTGAGGGCGGACGGCGGATCCGTGAGGGGGGCGGACGACGGGTTCGCGGAGGACACGAGGGATATGGGGGACGCGGAGGACGTGATGAACGCGGCGGCTCCGGCCGCGTCCACGCGTTCGCCGAGGCTCGCGCGGCGCGGCCGTGTCATCCGGGTCGTGGCCGCGCTCACCGTCGCCGCGGCCGTCGCCGCCGTCGCCTTCGTGATCGACCTGGTGGTCTCCCGGCCGGCGACGAACGGCGGCGACGGCGACCCTCCGCCGGTTCCGACCTCGGCACCGGCCGCGCCGCCGACCATGGTCCCGACGGAGGGCGCGATCGCCGGGGACGACTCCGCGTTCATGGGCGACATCACCTATCCGGACGGCTCGACGGTACGGCGGGGCTCCTCCTTCAGGAAGGTGTGGCGGATACGGAACACCGGGCGGATCCCCTGGAAGGGGAGACGCCTGGTGCGGATCAACTCCGGGCCGTGCCGGACCCCGGAGACGGTGGACATGCCGTTCACGGCTCCCGGACAGAGCGTGGACATCGCGGTGCGGGTGCGGGCCCCGGAGGAGCCGGGAAACTGCCGGATCTACTGGAAGGTGGTCGACGCGCAGGGGCGGGCGCTGTTTCCGGCCAAGCGGCCGATCTTCCTGGATGTCCAGGTGGAGGGCTCCTGACCTGCGGCTTCTTTTGTCCAATGTCCACGGTCCGGTGGCGGGGCCGAATTGGACAAAGATCCTTCCCGTGGGCGGCGGATCGCGTGCCACGATGGTCGGCATCCCGGACCCCAAGGTTTCCGGGATGCCGTGCGACGTGACCCGGAGCGTGCTCCCGGCCGTGCTTCCCGCCGTGTTCCCGGCCGTTCCACCGGTCGTGTGAGATCGAGCGCCTCCGGATCGCAGACGTCGTCATCCGACCACGAAGGAGAATCTGTCATGACCAAGAAGATCCGTTCGCTGGCCGTCGCGGCGGGTGTCATTTCCGTGCTGGTGCCGCTCGGCGGCACCGCCCAGGCCGCGGAGACCGGCGCGTCCACCGCCAGGGCCGCGAAGGTGTCCTGCAACTCCCCCGGGACCGGCAACACCACCGTCTGGGGCAAGTGCAAGAACAAGGGGAACAAGACCGGCAAGGCGCGCCTGGTCTACTGGTGCGTCAACGCGATCGGCAACGGTTCGAAGCAGTACCACACCGGGTGGAAGAGCATTAAGCCCGGCAAGACGGTCAAGTTCGTGGGCGAGTGCACCTTCAAGGCTCGTAACCCCTACTTCCAGATCGGCTGATTCCTCCCGGTTCTCGCGACACATGCCTGTCGCGGCGGCGTCCGGATGCCTCCCACCGCACCCGGACACCGCGCCGGTCCGCCGCGGGCCCACCCCCGCGCCGGACCGGCGCGGCCGGAGGATCCGCCATCCGTGCCGAACCGGCCCGGACGGCGTCGACGACGCGTGAGAGCCGGCCGAATCGGCGGGCGCGAGAGCTCCGCGAAACCTGTAGACTGTCAAAGGTCATGCGATCCCTGCGTGACATGCCGCCTTAGCTCAGTCGGCCAGAGCACTTCACTCGTAATGAAGGGGTCTCGGGTTCGAATCCCGAAGGCGGCTCCAGGTCAGAGGCCCTCACCGGTATCCGGTGGGGGCCTCTTGCTAATACTGTGGTGCCAGGCCCGGTCACCGTATGTCTGCCGCATCGGTAAGGTGTCGCTCCCAGAGCGAAAGGATCACCTTGCCGCAGTTGTCCCGGCTATCGTGGCCAGCGCTGTCGGCGTGGGTGACGGCTGCCGCCATCGCCGCCTTCCCGACCTGGGAGCTGCGGTCTGAGCGGCTCGAGCTCGAAGAGCTCACTCGGACCCATGAAAACGACATCTACGGGCTCGTGTGCCTGTACAACGGTGGAGCGACGCTGTCGCCGCTTGCTCCGCTGCGCCGTGATCTCGAAGCGGTCATGGAGATCACGGAGGGCTGGGCGTTTCCGGCCCTCGTGATCCTTATCGGCCTCCTCGCGTGTCTGGGCCACAGGGAACCCGGGTTGACGGGCCGGCGGGTTGCGGGGCTCCTCGTCCTGATCGCGGTCATCGAACCTCTCGCCTCGTTGCACAGCGATCGGAGAGGCTGTGATGACACCCCGCTGTTCAGCGCCGACTGGTTCACAGGGGTGGCCGATGGGTGGGGGATCAACCAGCTGTGTCTTCTGGTGGCCGCGGCGCTGGTGTTCGCCGCGTCGCGGACGGTGCGGTCCGTCACCGCGGACGAGCCGGGTGAGTCGCAGGCCGGGACGGTGTGGCGGCGACCGGTGGCGGCCCTGGCCGATTATTTGATCGTTGTCCTGTTCCTCAGCGTCGTCGTGGGGGCGGCCTGGCCCTTGATCGGCATGGGCTTCAAAGCCCATATGGGAGCCGGGCTTCTGGAGCGGGCCGACGCGTACGTGTTCCGGAGCAACCCGAGATCCGCGGAGCTGGCTGTCCTGGCTGGAGTGTTCCTCTATGTCTGGATGCAGCATGCTCTGTGGGGGCGGACGCTCGGAAAGCGACTGCTGGGCCTTCGCGTCGTCGCCGCGCGGACGGGCAGACGGCTGGGTGCGGGCAGAGCTGCGCTCCGCACGCTGGTCTTCCCCCTTCTCGTCTTCGTTCCCGACGTCGGGCTGTGGTGTCTCCTCGCGGTCGGGCTGTGGACGCTCTTCGATCCCGAAGGCCGGGTTCTTCATGACCGCTGGCTGGGCGCCGCGGTGGTGCGCGACCGGGTGAAGGACGCTCAGCCTCAGACCTGACCCGACATCATCTGCGTGACCTTGCTGACGCGGATGCCGACCGCAGGTTTGGACGGCCATGAACCGACAGTCCTCACAGAGCCTGTCCGGCCAGGACCGGAAGACGGCGGTGGACGCTCCCGAACGATCGTGTGCCAACTCGTGATGAAGGGACCTCGGGTTCGAAGCCCGAAGGCGGCTCCAGGCCAGAAGCCCTCCGCGGGATCGCGGGGGGCTTCTGGGCGTTCAGACCCTCTGATCTCATCTCCTGAGGGTCCGACCTCCGGCCATGTGCGCTCTCCCGGGGTACGGGGCCGCACCTGCTTCCCGCTTCCCGCGGACCGGTTCGGTCACCGCCGCGCCGTCCCGGCCGGCCGACGGGGAGATCCCATCCAGGCGTACGCCCTGATCCGGAGCGGGACGCGAGGCCGTGATTGGCGGGGTGGTCGTCACCCGGGGTCCGGGGTGTCCGGCGCCGTCGCAGTGGTCACCGCGTACGCCGGGCGAGCAGGGCCAGCAGGCCGACCATGACGAGTCCCAGCGCGGCCAGCGACACACGGTCGGTGGTGGTCTCGCCGTTGGCGATCACTCCGAACGCGGTGTGCGCCACGAGTGCCCCGGAGGCCAGCGCAAGGCTGTGCCGGTCGCGCCATTCGCCGCGCGCCGTCCATCGACGCAGCAGCACCCCCGCCGCCACCGCCAGGAGCGCCGCCGCCGCCATCGGGACCACCACCCAGCCGCCCTCGGTGAAGGCCGGATGCCGGGCGCCGCCGAAGGGGAACAGCAACGCGAGGTATCCGAACGCCGCCACCCCCGCCAGGCACGCCACGATCGGCGGCGCGGGAACGACCCGGGGCGCGACGGCCGGCGGCGCGGGAACGACCTGGGGCGCGACGGCCGGTGACGCGGGAATCGTCCGGGGTGCGACGGCCGGTGACGCGAAAACCGTCGGAGGCGCGGCGGGCGGCGGGCCCGGCGGGCGGGGGACGAACCGCAGCGCGAGCAGCGTGAGTACCGCGATCGCCAGCGCGAACGCCGCGAGTACCGGCGGCGGCGCCTGATAGCCGGGGTCGATGAAGACCGTCGTCCACCGCAGCAGCAGGGCGCCCAGCACGAACACCGCCCCCGCCACGACCAGTCCGGTACGCCCCAGGTAGGGCCGACGGCGGAGATCCGGGACGACGAGATCCACCAGCAGGATCGGCAGCGCCACGCTGAAGACCGCGTGGTAGGGGATGTTCAGTTCGATGTAGGCGCTGTTGAGGCCGAGGATCCTGGGCGCCCAGCCGGCCACGCCGTAGATGGTGGGGCTGGTGAGCGCCTGCAGCGCCAGCCCTTCCTCCACGATCCCGTACGCCGCCCCGAGCAGCAGGACGGCGGCCCGGCCCCGGCCGGTACGGCGTACCAGCTCGCGGATCAGTACGGTGCCGGCGCCGTAGATCGGCACCCACAGCAGGAGCAGCCACGCCTGGCGGAGGGGCGGATTGCCGAGCGTGAGCTCGGCGACGACCGGGGTGAGCCCGGCCAGCAGGAGTGCGGCCCACCGGCCGCGTGCTCGTGAGGAGACCATGCGTCCACGGTCTCCCGCGGCGGGTACGGCGCGCTGCTGCCGTCAGGCCGGTCCTCGGCCTCTTCGGTCGTTCCCGGACGGTGACTTTGGTTGCCATGACGGGGGCGGCGACGGCGACCTTGGTTGCTTACCAGGCGGAAGGGCGGCGAATACGATCTGCGGTTGTGTTCGCAGCGCAGGGCAGGAATGAGAGCCGCGGCGAGGCCGGGAGCCGCCTGCGCCCGGGGGAGGACTGGCGGCAGGGGCCGGGGCGGTCGCGGCGTGACCTGACGGTCAGGGTCGGCGGCGTGGTGCTCGCCGTGGCCGGGGCCGTCGCGGTGGTGTCGGGAGATCTGACCCCGGGGGCACCCGGCTGGCACCTGTGGGCCGACGTGGCCGGCGGGGTCCTGGCGTGCGCGGGGATATGGCTGTGCCGCCGGTGGCCGGTGGCCGCCCCGCTGGCCGTCATCGCGCTGTCCGTCCCGGCCGCGGCCGCGTCGGTGGCCGCGGGGATCGCCACGATCTTCACGGCGCTGTACCGGCGACCGCCCGCGGCCGTCGCGGTGGGAGCGGCGTGGGTGGCGGCGACGCTGGTCAGGTTCGCCTGGCGGCCACCCGGGCTGGCGCCGTACCCGGTGTGGGCGCTGGTCGGCGTGCTGTTCGGCGGGGCGATCACCGGCTGGGGCATCCTGGCCAGGACCCGGCGGGAACTGCTGGCGTCACTGGCGGAACGGGCCCGCCGCGCCGAGGCCGACCAGCGGCTGCGCGAGGAGGAGGCCCGCCACGCCGAACGCCTCGGCATAGCCCGCGAGATGCACGACGTGCTCGCCCACCGGTTGTCGCTGCTGGCGGTGCACGCCGGGGCACTGGAGTTCAACGCCGGCGCCAGGCCGGACGAGGTCGCCGACGCGGCCGGAGTGATCCGGGCCAGCGCCCACCAGGCCCTACAGGAGCTGCGCGCGGTCATCTCCGTGCTGCGTGGGAGCCCGTCGGCCGAGCTTCCGCTGACCGGGCTCGCACCGCTGGTGGAGGAGTCGCGGCGGGCCGGGATGCGCATCGAGCTGCGCGAACACGACGTACGCTTCGCCGACCTGCCGGAGACGACCCGGCGCACCGCGTACCGCGTCGTGCAGGAGGGGCTGACCAACGCGCGCAAGCACGCGCCCGGCAGGCCCGTCACCGTCGTGGTCTCCGGCGCGGCCGGCGGCGAGCTGACGGTCGAGGTGCGCAACCCGCTGCCCGCCGGATGGGAGGCGGCGGGGCTGGCCGCCACCGGGGCCGGAGCCGGGCTGGCCGGGCTGGAGGAACGGGTCTCGCTGGCGGGCGGGCGCCTGGAACGGGGACGCACCGGCGACGGCGGGTTCCGGCTGGCGGCGCGGTTACCATGGCCACGTGAGCGGCCCCATGAGTGAGCCGGTGAACGGTCCCGCGGTCTCGTCCGGGAGCGGATATGCGAGCGGGTCCGTGGATGAGGTCGCGAGCGGATCCGCCGGTGCGTCCGTGGGTTCGCCCGCGAGCGGATCCGCGGGTGCGTCCTCCGGCGGGCCCGGAGACGGGCCTGGAGGCGAGCCCGCCGCGATCCGGGTGCTCATCGTCGACGACGACGCGCTCGTCCGCGCCGGGCTGGCGCTGATGCTCAGGGGTGCACCCTCCCTCCGGGTGGTGGGCGCGGTGGCCGACGGCGCGCAGGTCCAGGCCGCGGTCGGCGAGCACTCTCCCGACGTGGTGCTGATGGACATCCGGATGGCCGGCGTCGACGGCATCGACGCGACCCGCAGGTTGCGCGCCCGTCAGGACGCGCCGGAGGTCATCATCCTGACCACGTTCGACGCCGACGAGCACGTTTTCCGGGCGCTGCGCGCGGGAGCCAGTGGGTTCCTGCTGAAGGACACGCCGCCCGAGGGGATCGTCGAGGCGATCCGGCGCGTGGTCGCGGGCGAGCCCAGCCTGTCGCCGAGCGTCACCCGGCGGCTGATCGACCGTCTGCTGCCCGAGGAGGACGACCACCGGCGGGCCGACGCCCGGCGGGTGCTGGCGACGCTCAGCGACCGCGAGCGAGAGGTGGCGCTCGCGGTCGGGCAGGGCAAGACCAACGCCGTCATCGCCGGTGAGCTGCACATGAGTGTGGGCACGGTCAAGGGCTACATCTCCCGCATCCTCACCAAGTCGGGCCTGGACAACCGCGTCCAGCTGGCCCTGGTCGTCCACGACGCCTCATAGGATGACCAGCCGCTCATCGCGGCGGTCACGCGGACCGCCGCGATGAGCGGCGGGCCGGGGCGGTGGCCGGCGGCCGTCCGCTACGCGGGCGTGTCCGTACGGAGTGCCGCCGCCAGGGCGTCGACGCGACCGCGCGCCCGGGCGGATCGGATCGGGTCGATGTAGTCGCGTGACTCGATGATCTCGCCGTTCCGGACGCGCATGACGAAGACGCAGGGGACCTTGGTCGCCGAGCCGTCGGCCTTCGGGAACTCGTAGGCGAACTCGGCGACGATCACCTCGGGGTCCGCGGTCTCGTGAACGACGACGTCGACGACCCGCCTCTCGGGGAGCGACACTCCGGCCGGGATGGTGAAGTGTTCCCGGAGCGCACTCCGGCTCGTCAACGGCTCGGACTCAGGTGTCGCCATCGGGTGCCGGACGTCGGTGACATCCGCATACAGGTCCGGCAGTTCATCGGAGCGGCCTTCGGCCACACCGTGGACGAGACGGAGGAAGACCTCGCGCGGACTGGGACTCATGAGGGCCTCCCGATCGTGGAACGGTTGGTTCGGTGTGCCGTCCCCAACATGGCAGAACCTGATCCTTTACCCAAACGAGAATTCGGTCCCATGGGCGCCTGGTGCCTGTACGCGGATGAAAGTCATCGTGCGGCTCTGCGCGGGTGAGGGGATGAGGGCCGGAACCCACGCGGCGGAGTCCTTTTCCGGCCCTCCCGCCGGCCGGTTCATGCGGCGGGCCCCGGGTGAGCGATCACGACGTACCTCTCGTCGTCGATCGGCTTGCCCCACAGTGCCGGATCGGTGAGCTGCTCGACGTGGACGACCCGGGCCCGAGGCTCCAGCGTCTCGACCAGCCGTGAGGCGGGGACGCCGCCGAGCCAGGGCAGCGGCGGGGAGTCGGACGCGTAGGGGGCGTCGCCGCCCGAGGCGTTCCAGCGGCCCTCCACGAGGATGAGCCGCCCCCCGGGGGCGAGCAGGCCGAGCCAGCGGTCGAGGGCCTCCCTCGGGTCGGGGAGCGTCCAGACGAGGTGCCGGACGAGGATCGCGTCGAAGGTGTCGTAGGCGGCGACGGGCGGGTTGCCCGCGTCACCGACCATGAAGGGCACGTCGAAGCCCGCCGCGGACAGCTTGCGCCCGGCCTGCTCGATCATCCGGGGCGACAGGTCGACCCCGGTGGGACGGTGCCCCAGCTCGGCGAGGAGCAGGGTCAGCGAGCCGGTCCCGCAGCCCAGGTCGAGGATGTCGGCGGGGCCGTCGGGAAGCCACTCGGCGAGCCGCCGGGTCCACGCGTCACGCACCCGCCGATCCCGGAGACCGTGGTCGGCCTCGTCGTCGAAGGCGTCCGCCACGGTGTCCCAGAAGGCGGCGATGGGTGCGAGGTCTGTCGTCGGCATGGGGAGATCCTCGCAGGCGGCACCGACAGAACCGAGGATTCCGACTCCGGCGGGCGGACGGAACGGCCTCGGGGCGGACGTGCCGCCGTCGGTGCCGGTTCCTGCCCTGGCGGGGGCCGGGGCGCCGGCGGCGGGCCGCCGGAGTGGCGGCGCATGATCCCGGCCGTCCGATCCCTCGGAGGTATACGTCGTTAACCATATGGTGTACGTTGTATACATGGCGGAACCCGGCGTACGGATGTTCCGCTGGAGGCCGCCCTGGCATTGACCTCGGCCACCCAGGGGCTGGTCCGGCTCTACCTCGGGGGGCGCATCGGACCGGACGAGCCCGCCTTCGCAAGACCTGTGCGAGCGGAACATACGGAGGAACCTCAATGGCCTCAGCGTCTAGGAAGGCCCTGGTGTTCAGGGGGGCCCTGGTCGTCGTGCTGGTCCTGGTGGCAGGCGCGGTCGCGTCCGGCGCCTGGTTCGGCAGCGAGGCCGGCGTGAAGGTCGTCCACTACGGCGAGAGCAACACCAGCGTTCTCGCCGTGGGGGACGGAACCGTGGGGGGCGGGACGGTCACGCTGACCGAGACGCACCAGACGACCAAACCCGGCACCTACTGGCTGGAGTGGACGGGCGCGCACACGATGCTGGGCGACATCGTGGCGCGGTCACCCGGGAAGGTCACGCGCCGGGTGCTGCGCGGACCCGTGCCCTCCCTGGGGACGCCGGGATACTTCGGCAACGTCCCACCGGGCGATCCCGAAGTGGCCTGGGGCATCGGCTTCTCCGAGATCATGGTCCCGACCGAGCTGGGCCCCGCCCCCGCCTGGTACGTGCCCGGCAGGGGGACCACCTGGTTCGTCGCCGTGCACGGGCAGAACGGGCGGCGCAAGGCCGAACTGAAGGTCCTTCCCGTCGTGCACGACCTCGGACTGCCCTTCCTGGACATCAGCTACCGCAACGACGAGGGCGCGCCGCCCTCCCCCGACGGGCTCCTCCACCTCGGTGACTCGGAGTGGCGCGACCTGGAGGCCGCGCTGCGCAGGGCGCGGCAGCTGGGGGCCAGGCGGTTCGTGCTGTACGGAACGTCGATGGGCGGACAGATCATCGGCCAGTTCCTGGCCAGGTCGGGACTGGCCGGCCTGGTCAACAAGGTGATCATGGACGCGCCGATGATCGATGTGCGGATGACGGCCGAGCAGGGTGCGAAGAACCACCACCTGCCCGCGTTCGTCGTCCCGCTGTCGAACCAGGTCACCCGGTGGAGGACCGGTGTGGAGGTGGACCGGCTCAGCCTCATCCGCCACCCGCCGAAGGTCAGGCCGCCGCTGCTGCTGATCCACACCACCCCTGACACCGATCACCCGATCGAGGAGGCCCGGGGCCTGGTGGCCACGGGCCGCCGGCTGAACTGGGACATCACCTTCGAGGAGTTCGCGCGGGGCGAGCACACCGAGGCGTGGAACGTCGACCGGGCCCGCTACGACCACGCGGTACGCGCCTACCTGACGGCGGAGCGGCCCGGCAGCGATTGAACGGTCCGGCGACGGTTGAACGGTCCGGCGACGGTTGAACGGTCCGGCAGTGGTTGAACGGCCCGGTGGAACGGCGCCGGCCGCCGCCCGGCTCCGCCGTGGTCCGAGGCGGTACGGCGGGGCCCGGCCTCCCGCGCCCCCGAAGCGGGAGATCTTCTCCCCGCACGTCAGGAGGGGCCGGACGGCTCATCCGGAAGCGGGCCGTCACGGCTTCGGCTTGTCGGCCTCCCTGACGTCGTGGAGGTGGATGAGGGCGTCGAAGGAGCGGGCGGCCGCGATGTCGACGAGCGGGTAGGGGTACTGCGTGCCGATGTTGCGCGTGGGGCGGGCGACGTCCAGCCAGGCGCGCGCCGCGGCCGGGGCGTCGCGGATGTCGAGGTAGTAGTCCTGGTGACGGACCTTGTCGAGGGTGTACTCGTTCATGCCGGGCTTGGCCGCGCCCACGGTGAACTTCTTCCAGTCGCCGCCGAGAGCGGCGTCCTTCGACAGGAAGGAGCCCCGGCCGAAGGTGAAGCCGACGGAGAGGTACTTCCCGCCCAGTGTGTCGCGCAGGAACGACCCCTGCGTCTTGGGATACAGCTTGGGATCGCCGGCCGCGTATCCGACGTGGTCGTTCTGCGCCGACAGAAGGATCCTGTCGCCGGTGCGCCGCTGCCACCAGATGATGTTCCGGGCCATCACCTGGTCACGGAAACGCTGGGAGGCGGCCACCGAGCCCGGGTCCTTGACGTCCATGGTGAGGAATTCAGCGGTCTGGGCGATGGATCGGGCGTTCTGCTCGGCCCATTCGAACTCGTCCCCGCCGGGGCCCTTCCGGCTGCTGATCAGTTCCAGAGCCCGCTGTGCCCTGGCGGCGAGCCGCTGTCGTTCCGCGAGCGGCTTGCCCAGGTAGGCGAAGACGTCGTCGATCGGGCGCAGGCCGGTGTAGAGCTCGTCGATCCGCGGCAGCGACTCCGGGTGGTGCTTTCGCACGTAGCCGGTCACCCGGCCGAAGAACTCGTCGCCCAGCCTGGGGGCGCCGAGGTCGTCGCCCATGAAGTGGACGGTGCGGCCGGGGTGGCGGCGGTTGTGGTCCCGCATCCACTCGATGAGGCTCACGAACTCCTCCCGGTCCCACGGCGAGCCGGCCAGCGCCTTCTTCGCGATCTCGCGTGCGTTCCCCCTGCCGGTCTGGAGGTAGTCGTCGATCTGGAGTCCCGCTGACCAGCTCAGCTCCAGGGCGAAGGTGGTGAAGCCCTTCTTCTCGACGAGGTAGCGGAAGACCCGCTCCTTCATGGTGAAGAACTCGTGCGAGCCGTGGGTGGCCTCGCCGAGGCCGACCACCTCGGCGTCACCGATCATCGCGCCCAGGGCTCGCAGGTCGGCCGTGTTCCTCCCGGGCTCGGTCGAGCGCAGCGGGTGGGCCGCCCGCTCCAGCGCGCGGACCGGGTCCTGCTGCCCGCCGGCCGTGCCGGCCGGAGCCGCGTGGGCCGCCACGGGGGCGAGGACCGCTCCCATCGCGATCGCGGTCGTGACCAGCAGCCCCCGCCGGCTGACGCGTTTCCGGTTACCTGACATGGTGTTCATCCCTTGACGTATGTGTTCTCGCTTGAGTTCTCAATCGAGGTGGAGCAGACCTCACGGCCGACTCCACACGTCGAAGGTATGGGCGTGCGAGCACGCCTCCCATGACGCTGACCAGCGTCTTTCGATCGGGCGGGCCGGTGCGTCCCGGGTGGGGCAGGCACCACCCCCGGCCGCCGCCCACCTGATCCCGGCCCGACCCCGGCGGGAGCCCACCTAACCCACCCGCTCCGCCAGGAAGTCCTCCCAGGTGCGGCGGCCGACGGCTCGGTCGGGGGCGAGGTTGGCGCCCTCCCGGTAGGCGGCCGCGGCCTTCCCGGGGGTCCTGACCTCCATGATCAACCGGCGCTTGCCGCTGGCCCGCAGGTAGTCGCGGGCCAGTTCGGCCATGCCGTACACGCGGGGGCCGGCGATGTCGGGCACGAGACCGGAGGGCCGGCCCAGCGCCAGTTCCACCAGCCGGGCCGCCACCTCGCCCGCGTCGACCGGCTGGAACCGGGCGCCGGCCCAGAGCGGCATCACCGGCAGCTTGGCCATCTGCCCCAGCGTCATCAGGATCCAGTCGTGGAACTGGGTGGCGCGCAGCGTGGTCCACGGCACGCCGGACCCGGCCACGACGCGCTCGGCCTCCCGCTTGGCGGCGAAGTAGCCGAACATGGCGCGGTCGAGGCCGCTGACGACCGGGACCCGGTCGGCGCCGACGACCGAGATGTACACCAGGTGCCCGGCGCCGGCCGCGGCCGCCGCCCGCGCCAGGTTCCGGGCCTTGACCTCGTCGCCCTTGGCGCTCCCGGCGCAGTGCACGATGGTCCCGCCCCCCTTCACCGCCGCGTCGAGCCCCTCGCCGGTGCTCACGTCGCCGGTCACGTACTCGACGCCGTCAGCGGGCTCGCGGTCGCGGCGGCTCAGCACCCGCACGTCGCGGCCCGCGTCGCGCAGGAGCGGCACGACGAGGCGTCCGAGCGTGCCGGTGCCGCCGGTGACCAGGATGGGTGACGTCATGATCTCTCCACGTTCGTCCGGTCCGGAAGGCGATCTCCCGGGCGTTTCGGCCCGCTTCCGCGGGTCTACTGTGGTGACACGCCGCGAGGAAGGAATGTGACACGGTGGACGGGCGCGATCTGCTGGCCGAGCGTTTCGAGGAGCATCGGCCCAGGTTGCGGGGGGCCGCCTACCGGATGCTCGGCTCGGTGAGCGAGGCCGACGACGCGGTGCAGGAGGCGTGGCTGCGCCTCGACCGCGACGGCGCCGACGGCGTGGATAACCTCGGCGCGTGGCTGACCACGGTGGTGGCGCGGGTGTGCCTGAACGTGCTGCGCTCACGCGGGCAGCGGCGCGAGGACCCCTTCGAGACGCACATGCCCGACCCGATCGTCGGCCCGGAGTCCGGGACCGATCCCGAACGCGAGGCGGTGCTGGCCGACTCGGTCGGGCTGGCGCTGCTGGTCGTGCTGGAGACGCTGTCACCGGCCGAGCGGCTCGCGTTCGTGCTGCACGACATGTTCGCCGTGCCGTTCGAGGAGATCGCCCCGGTGATCGAGCGGTCTCCGGCCGCGGCGCGGCAGCTCGCGAGCCGGGCCCGCCGCCGGGTGCGCGGGCAGGCCCCGGCGCCCGACCCCGACCTCACCCGGCAACGCGACGTGGTCGACGCGTTCTTCGCGGCCGCCCGCGACGGCGACTTCGACGCGCTCGTCGCCGTGCTGGACCCGGAGGTCGTGTTGCGGTCCGACGGCGGCACGGCACGCACCCGCCACACCGTCACGTTCCGCGGTGCGCGGAACGTGGCCGGGCAGGCGGTCACCTTCGGACGGTTCTCCCCGTTCGTACGGCCGGCGCTGGTCAACGGGGCCGCCGGGGTGGTCGTCGCCGCGAACGGGCGGCCGCTGGCCGTGATGGCGTTCACCGTCACCGGCGGGCGCGTCGCCGCCATCGACGTGCTGTCCGATCCCGACCGGCTGAACCGGCTCGACCTTCCGCTCCTCGGCGGCTGATCCCCCGGATCCCCGGCAGGGACCGTGGCGGCCGGGGACCGCGGGGCGCGTCAGGGCCTGCGGGCGATGAGGACGTTGGTGATGTCCTCATCCTCCCAGTCCGCACCGCCCGGGTTCGCCGCGGCCAGCGCCTCACGCAGCGCCTCGGTGAACGCGGGCAGCCGGTCGCCGAGGAGGGCGGGCGAGGAGTAGGAGAACGACAGCTGCAGGCCCACGACGTCCTCGGTGGAACGGCGGATCACGCGGGTGAAGCACCGGGACTCCATCCGGCGGAACGGAGACCCGCGCAGCACGTCGTCGTGGTGCCGCCCGGTCTGCTCGTACGACTCGCTGTTCGCCCGCCACTCCAGCCCGAAGTCCCGCCGTACGGCCCGCACCACCGGTTCCCAGGAGGGATCCTCCGGGTCGTGGACGGGACCGACGACGACGACCGCGCCGTGCGGGGGCAGGAGCCGGTCGAGGTCGTCGAGCACCCGTTCGCGGTCCATCCAGTGGAAGGAGCGGCCCATGACGACGTGGTCGATCCGGCCGAGCGGCAGCCCGCCGAGCATCGAGGAGTCGCCTCGCACCCAGCGGATCCCGGGGACGCCGTGCCGGGCGCCCTCGGCGAGCATCTCCTCGCTGGGATCGACGGCCACGACCTCGCCGGCCCCGGCCGCGAGGGGGATGGCCAGGGTGCCGGGCCCGCAGCCCAGATCCAGAACCCGCGACGCGGCGTCCAGGGGTAACGCGGCGGCGATGTGGTCGATGACCTCCGGCCCGTAGTCCGTACGGTGTCGCGCGTAGTAGGCGGCGGTACCGGCGAACAACTCAGCCTTGGAGATCATGCATTCAGGGTAGATGCGCAGGCCGCGTGGGTTGCTTGCCGATTGCCGTATCCGCGGGGGAGCGGTGGCGGGGCCGGGCAAAGGCATCGCCAAGCGGTTCGTGTCGCGGCTCCGGAGACGGATGATCACCTGTGTCCTGGCGGGAGTGTCCACCACGCTCTCCTGGAGGCCGGAGATGAAGAGAACACTCCCCATCGGCGTGCTCGCGCTCGGACTGCTCGCGACCGGCTGCGGCGCGGGCGAGGCCGGGGCGACCGGGCCGGACGCCGCGGTACGGGCCGAGGCGTCACCCACCTACGGCGGGCCGTCCGTCTCGCCGGCGACCCGGTCCCTGGTCGGCCTGGGCGACACGAGGCTCGGGAAGGTGCTGACGGATTCCGGGGGCCGCACCCTGTACCTCTTCGAGAAGGACCGGAGGGGCAGGTCCGCCTGCTACGGCGACTGCGCCACGGTGTGGCCGCCGTACCTCACCGGGGACCGGCCGCGGGCCGGAAGCGGAGCCAGGGCGTCGCTGCTCGGCACCGTCCGGCGGACGGACGGCACGCGGCAGGTGACCTACGGAGGTCACCCGCTCTACCGCTACGTCAGGGACCAGAGGCCGGGTGACGTCACCGGTCACGATGTGGAGAGCTTCGGCGACGAATGGTACGCCGTCGGCGTGAACGGCAGGAAGGCGGAGGACTGAGGACGGCCCGAGGTTTCACGTGAAACCTCGGGCCGCGTCCTGCCGGCGGCCCCGCGCCGAGTCCGGGCGGCGGCTCCGCCCCGATTCCTGCCGACGGCTTCACGCCGCGTTCGGGCGGCGACCCTGCCCCGGTCCCCCGCGGATCACCCGGCGGGGACTCCGCGCCGGTCCCGGACGGTCCCTCCGGTGGGCGCGGTCACCCGGTTCCGGTACCAGCGCAGGAACCCCGTGAACGTCAGCGCCGAGGTCACCGCGCCGCCCGCGACCCGTACCCAGTGCCCGGCGACGAACTCGGCGGCGACGGCGCGGAGGTAGCCGGCGGGGTGGGTGCCGACCGGGTCCACGAACATGATCGTGTTGCGCGGCCAGAAGAAGACGGCGGAGAAGACGAACTCCGCGCACACGAACGCCACGGTGGCGCCGATGATCCACCAGCGCACCGCCGGCGTCCGCCAGGTGAGCAGCGACGTCACCACGGCGCCGAGGATGAAGGCCATCCCGAGCGGGGGGAAGAAGTCGGACGGCCCGCCGGCGACGATGAACTCGCGGGCGAGGTCGAGCGAGGCGGGCGGATCGCGGAAGATGTTCGGGTAGAGCATCACCGTCTCGCCGAGGATGCCTCCCCACGAGATCAGCGACGTCCATACGAGGACGAGCAGGATCACCGTCGTGACACGCGGAGGGACGCGTGACAGGAGGTCGAAGAGGCGGGTCATCGGGAGCTCCGTTCGTGGTGTTCGCCTGCGTCTCCGGCACGGGAGGACGCCGGGTCCGGGTCCGTGGGCCGTCCGGCCCGTTCCGTCTGTCACGGCTGGTCAGGCGGGTGGCCCACGGAACAGAACCTAGGCGTCACGGGGCTCGCGGTCGTCCGGCTCGGAGCGTCATCGGGTGTCGTGTCCGGACGGCTCGGAGCGCCGCCGGGTGTCGCCTCCGGGCGGATCGGAACGTCATCGGATGTCGTGCCCGAGCGGGCCGGACGCGACAGCCGGTGTCGCACCCGGACGGCTCGGAGTGCCGCCGGGTGTCGCCTCCGGGCGGCTCCGATCGCCGTCCGATGTCGCCTCCCGGCGTATCCGGCCGGTGCCGGAATACGCCTCCGGACGGCGGCGGCACCCGGAGTGACCTCCATAAACTGCACGCATGGGGAGATCCCGGATGCGCGCGGTCGCCGTCGACGCCGGTATCGGGGCGGCCGTCGCCGCGGTGAACGCCGTCGCGATCAGCGCCGACGTCGGCGGCGAGACGGCGCCGCCCGTGACCGCCTACCTCTTCGCGGTGACGTTCGGCGCGCTGATGTTCGCGCGCCGGCGGTTCCCGGTGGCGGTCCTGCTGGTCACCGCCGCCGGGCTGGTGGCCTACTACGTCCTGCGGTTCCCCCCGGTCGGCCTGGCGCTGCCGCTGGCGGGCGCCCTGTACTCCGCCGCCGAGGACGGCCGGTGGAGGTGGGCGGCCGGGACGGCCGCGGCGGTGACCGCGCTGTCCACCTTCTTCCGGTTCCGCGAGGGAGACGACCCCGCCTACCTGTTCGGGCTGGAACTGGCCTCGACCGTGGCGCTGATGGTCGCGATGATCGCTCTCGGCGACGGCATCAGGGCGCGCCGGCTGCTGCGCGCCGAGATCCGCGACCGGGAGGCGCGGGCCGCCGCGGAACGGGAGCGCGCGGCGGCGCTGCGGGCGGAGGAGGAACGGCTGCGGATCGCCCGTGAACTGCACGACGTCCTCGCCCATACCGTCACGGTCATCTCGGTTCAGGCCGCGGTCGCGGCCGAGGCGCTGGAGGACGACCCGCCCGCGGCGGCCACCGCCCTGGGGGTGATCCGGGAGGCCGGCGGGGAGGCGATGAGGGAACTGCGCGCGACGCTCGGGCTGCTGCGCGGCGACTCCGGAGACGGCCGGGACGGCGGGACGGACGGGAACGGCGTCCTCGCGCCGGTCGGCGGGCTGGCCCAGCTCGACCGGCTGGTCCGTACGGCCGGCGACAGCGGCCTGCCCGTACGGCTGCGGATCGCGGGCGAGCCGGTGGACCTGCCGCGCGTCATCGACACGGCGGCCTACCGTGTCGTACAGGAGGCGCTGACCAACGTGCTGCGCCACGCGGGCGCAGCCTCAGCCGAGGTGCTGGTCCGCTACGGCGCCGAGCTGGTGATAACCGTCACCGACGACGGCCGGGGCGCCACCGGGCACGGGAGCAGGCCCGGGGAGGGCCGCGGGCTGCTCGGCATGGCGGAGCGGGTGGCGGTGCTCGGCGGCGCCCTGCGCACCGGGAACGGCCCGGACGGAGGGTTCCGGGTGGCCGTCACGCTTCCGCTCGCGCCACGGGGACGGATCGGCGCGGACGCCGCCGGGGCCGCCCGATGATCGCCGATCGGGCCGGCGGCGGGCAGACCGGTGATGGGCGGGCCGGTGATGGACGGGCCGGCGGCGGGCGGGCCGGCGGTGGGCAGGTCATCCGGGTCGTGCTCGTCGACGACCAGTACCTCGTCCGCACCGGTCTGAGTGCGCTGCTGGAGCGGGCGCCGGACATCACGGTCGTGGGGGAGGCGGACGACGGCGCGTCCGGCGTGGCGACGGCGCGGGCGCTACGGCCCGACCTCGTGCTGATGGACGTGCGCATGCCCGGTGTGGACGGGATCGAGGCGACCCGGCGGATCGTCGCGGACGACCGGCTGCGCCCGGTCCGGGTGGTCGTGCTCACCACCTTCGACACCGACGAGTACCTGTTCGCGGCGATCCGGGCGGGCGCGGTGGGGTTCCTGCTGAAGGACACCGGCCCCGAGGAACTGCGTGAGGCCGTGCGCACCGTCGCGTCCGGTGACGCGCTCCTGTCCCCGGCGGTGACGCAGCGGGTCCTGAACGCGGTGGCCGAGGCGTCGGGGCGGCTCGATCCGGGCCTGGTCGCGGGGCTGACCGAGCGGGAGCGCGAGGTGCTCGCCGAGATCGCGCTGGGCCGCTCCAACGCCGAGATCGCGGAGGCGCTCTTCATCAGTCCGGCCACGGCCCGTACCTACGTGAGCCGGCTGCTGACCAAGCTGGACGCCCGCGACCGCGCCCAGCTCGTCGTCATCGCCTACCGCAGTGGCCTGGTCCGCCCGGGAAACCCCTGACCGCGCCCCGGCGGAGTCCAGGCGACCGCGTTCCCGCTCGTCCCGCCCCCGCCCGCCTGCTCCCGCCGGATCGGTACGGCTCGTCCGGCGCGATCCGCCGTGCCGATCACCTCGGGACGGCGGCTCGTCCGGCGTGATCCGCCGCACCGATCACCTCGGGACGGGCGGCCGGCCGGATCACCGCGCGGGGACGGCGAGCGTCTCCCATGTCCCGGGTCCCGCCGTGCAGGGGCCGCCGTCGTGCACCTGGAACAGGCCGGCTGCCGGCTCCACCAGCACCGTGGCGAGGGTCGCCCACCGGGTGCCGAGCCGTCCGTCGGCCGGGGCGTGACAGCAGACCTCGGCCCCGTCGCCGGGGTGGACGGTGAGCAGCGCGGCGAGGTCCCCGGGGCCGCCGATCCCGTCGCGCCCGCGGACCCGCTCGCCCAGCACGCGCAGCCGGTCGTAGGTCTCCGGCTCCAGCCGTCCCCGGTGCTCCCCGGCTGCCAGCTCCGGGTCCTGGAAGTGGTTGGTGCGGACCAGCCAGCCCCCGGCGTCCGGACGGACCACCGCGGCGCCCGCCGGGCTGACCTCGACCGACGCGGCCCGGCCGGCGGTCACGACCGTCATCACGGTGGAGGCGGAGACGGGGGCGCCGGTGATGAGGTCGATCGCGTCGTCGAACGACGCCGCGGAGCCGAGCACCCTGCGGGCGACGAGGTGGACGGGCACGCCGCCCGCGCCGTCGCCGGTGTGGCCGAGGATGTTGAACAGCACGCCCACCCCGGCCTCGTTGAGCCCGATCTTCCCCAGGATGCCGTACTCGGTGATGCCGGTGAACGCCAGCGTGCCGCCGTCCGCCGGGTCGCCCGCCGCGCCGCGGACCGACTGCGGGTGCCAGCCGCCGGCCAGCTCCTCGTGCCAGTCCCAGCTCTGCCCGCCTGCGGTGCGGGAGGTCCCCACATGGACCAGCGTGGAGCACTCGCCCGCGCGGACCGCGGCGGCCTCGGACAGGATCTCGGTCCGGGCGTTGAGCGCGGCGACGACCCACAGCGGCACACCCGCGCCCTCGGCCACGCCCTCCATCTCCTCGGCGAGGTCCGGCGCCCACGCGCGGGTGGCCGCGACGCTCGCCAGCGCGAGCGCGGGGACGTCGAGCGACCTGCCGCCGGTCGCGGCGGTCGCGTCGAAGAGGTCGGCGTACGTCCGCCATGTCCGGGCCATCCCGGCGGCGGTCCGGCGTCCCCGCTCCCGGCCGCGGGCACGGGGGCCGGTCTCCTCCAGCAGCGGATGCGGGCGGTGGTTCACGCCTCGACCTCCGTGGCGTCACGCCCCTCCGCGGCGTCGCGTCCGTCCGTGGCGTCGCGTCCGGCGGCGCGGACCGGCCGCCATCCCGGCCGGGGAGCGCTGTCGCGCAGCAGCCTGGTGTAGGGGTGCCGCGGGTCGTCCAGCACCTGGGCCGTGCTCCCGCGTTCCACGATGCGGCCCTGTCGCATGACGACGACCTCCTCGCTCACCTGCCGTACGACGGACAGGTCATGGGTGATGAACAGATAGGTGAGCCGGCGGTCCCGCCGGAGCTCCGACAGGAGGTTCAGGACCTGGGCCTGCACCGACACGTCGAGCGCGGCGACCGCCTCGTCGAGCACGAGGACGCGGGGCTCGGCGGCCAGCGCCCGCGCGATCGCCACCCGCTGCCGCTGGCCGCCGCTCAGCTCACCGGGCAGCGACCGGGCGTGCGCGGGGCGCAGGCCGACCTGCTCCAGCAGCTCCTCGACGCGGCGGCGCGCCTCGGCGCCGGTGACCCGGTGGTGGGCCGTCAGCACCTCGGCGATCGCCGATCCGGCGGTGCGGCGGCGGTTCAGCGACCCGTTGGGGTCCTGGAACACCATCTGGACGTCCCGGGCGCGGGCCCGCCGCTCCGCCCGGCGCGGTCGCCGGGCCACCGGGCGCCCGGCGAGGACGACCTCTCCCTCGTCCGCCGCCTCCAGCCCGACGAGGATCCTGGCCAGGGTCGTCTTGCCCGACCCCGACTCGCCGACCACCGCCAGGCAGCTTCCGCCGGCCACGGTGAGGCTGACGTCGTCGAGGGCGTCGACCGTACGGCGTCCCGCGCCCCGGCCGGTGGCGAACCGCTTGCGCAACCCGCTGATCTCGATGACGTTCCCGTCCGAAGCGCTCACGCCGTCGCCTCCGTCCCCGTCGCGTGGGCCAGCTCGCCCGCCAGCTCCTCCTCGCGCGCGCACCGTACGGCGCGGTCACCGTCCCGGACGAGCGGGATCTCACCGCCGGTGCACCCGGGTTCCGACCAGGGGCAGCGGCCGGCGAACGCGCAGCCCTCGCCTGCCTCGTACGCGGCGACCGGCCGTCCCGGGATGACCGGGAGCACCGCGGCCCGCGCGGTGAGGCTGGGCCGCGAGTCGAGCAGCAGGCGCGTGTACGGGTGCCGCGGCGCCGCGTGGAGCCGTTCCGGGGTCGAGACCTCGACGATCTCCCCGGCGTACATCACGGCGATCCGGTCGCACACCGCCGAGGCCAGCTCCAGGTCGTGGGTCACGAAGACCATCGACATGCCGTGCTCGCGCCGCTGCTCGTCGAGGATCGCCATGACCTCCGACTGCGTGGTCACGTCGAGCGCGGTCGTCGGCTCGTCGGCGAGCAGCAGCCGCGGCGAGCCCGCCACGGCGGCGGCGATGACGACCCGCTGGAGCATGCCCCCGGACAGCTGGTGGGGATAGGAGTTCATGCAGCGGTCCACGTCGGTGATCCCGACCTGCGCGAGCAGGTCGCGGGCCAGGCGGGTGGCCGTCCGCTCGTCCTGCCCCCGCGCGTCGCACAGTCCCTCGACGAGGAACCGCGAGACCCGCAGCAGCGGGTTCAGCGCGGCCCGGGGGTCCTGGCTGATCATCGCCATGGACTCGGCGCGCACCCGGCGCAGGTCGGCCGGGCCGAGGCCGCGCACGTCCCGGCCGTCCAGCAGCACCCGGCCGGTGACGCGGGCGCCGCGCGGCTCGGTACGCAGCACGGTCCGCAGCGTCATCGACTTGCCCGAGCCGGACTCGCCGACCAGGCCGAGCGCCTCACCGGGCGCCACCGACAGCGAGACGCCGCGCAGCAGCGTCCGGTCCCCGGAGGGGTGCGGTACGGCGAGACGGACGTCATCGAGTTCGAGAAGGCTCATGCCGCACCTCCCGGGGCGCCGGGTGCGGGAACGCGCGTGCCGCGTCCCGCCGTGCCGAGCTCGGGAACGCGCGTGCCGCGCTCCGCCGTGCCGGGTTCGAGAACGCTCATGCCCTGCCTCCCGCGGCGCGGCCGCCGAGCCGTTCGCCGATGACGCTGAACGCGGCCACCGCGACGACGATGCACGTGCCCGCGAGCAGGCTCTGCTGCGGATGTCCCTGCAGCAGGGAGTCCTGCCCCTGGGAGACCATCAGCCCCCAGTCGGCGGTCGGCGCCTGGACGCCGAGGCCGAGGAACGACAGCGCGGCCAGGTCGATCATCGCGTAGCCGAAGTTGATGGCGGCGCCGGTGAGGATCTGCGGCGCGATGTTGGGCAGCAGGTGCCGCCCGCTCACCGTGACCCCGGACAGACCCTGCAGCTCGGCCGCCTGGACGTAGGGGAGCCGCCGTTCCCGCAGCGCGACGCTGCGCAGTACCCGCGCGGTGTAGGGCACGTACGCCATGGCGAGCGCGACCGTGGCCTGCGCCATGCCGGTGCCGAACACCGCGACGACGATGATCGCCAGCAGCAGGTTGGGGAAGGCGAACAGCAGGTCCAGCACCCGGCCGACGAGGGCGTCCACGCGCCCGCCGAACCAGGTGGCGACGAGCGCCAGCAGGGTGCCGCCGACCCCGGCGATCACCACGACGGCGGCCGCGCCGAGCAGGCTGGTCCGCGCGCCGTACAGCAGCCGGGACAGCAGGTCGCGGCCCGACTGGTCGGTGCCGAGCAGGTGATCGGGACCGGGCGGGAGGTAGCGCTGGACGATGCTGCCGATGTCGGGGTCGTACGGCGCGAGCACCGGCGCGAGCAGCGCGGCCAGCACGAGCAGCGCGGCGACCGCGACCGCGGCGACGCCGAGCGGGCCGAGCCGCCCGGCCGGACCGCCGAGCCGCCTGCCGACCAGGCCGCCGGGCCGCCGGGTGGGTGGGGCGAGGGTCGTGGTCCTCACGCGGCCCCACCTCCGTCGTACGGACCCGGTACGGGGGACACGGCGCTCACGCGCTCTCACCTCCGAGCTGGACGCGCGGGTCGATCACCGCGTAGAGGACGTCGATCACGAGGTTGACCACGCCGAACACCGCGACCAGGACCAGGGCGACGGCCTGGACGACGGCGAAGTCCTTCTGCTGCACGGCGTTGATGAGCAGCGCGCCGACGCCGTCGAGGGTGAAGGCGTGCTCGACGACCGTCGCGCCCGCGACGAGCGCGGCGATGTTCACCCCGACGATCGTCGTCACCGGCAGCATGGCGTTGCGGACGATGTGCCGGCGGGCCACCGTACGCCAGGGGACGCCGCGGGACAGCGCGACGGAGACGTGTTCGGTGTCGCGCTCCTCCACCACGGCGGTGCGGGTGATCCTGGCGACCACCGCCGCCGCGGGCAGCGCGAGCGCCACCGCGGGCAGCGTCAGGTGCAGCACCCGGTCGGAGAGGCCGGAGCCGGCCCCGAAGACCGGGAACCAGCCCAGCGTCACGGAGAAGACGCTCATCAGCAGCAGCGCCGCGAAGAAGGTGGGAATCGCGAAGCCCACGCTGGAGCCCAGCAGCACGGCCGTGTCGGCGAGGCCGCCGCGCAGGCCCGCCACCACCCCGGCCACGACGCCGAACACCACGATCAGCAGGGCGGCGTAGGCGGTGAGCCAGGCGGTCGTGGGGATGCGGGAGGCCAGCAGCGAGGCGACGTCCTGGCGGGTGGTGAGGGACTCGCCGAGGTCGCCGGTGAACACGCCGGTCAGCCAGTGCCAGTAGCGCAGCAGGAAGGGGTCGTCCAGGCCGTACTGGGCGCGGATGGAGGCGAGGACCTCGGGGCTGACCGTCCGGCCCTGGACGAGGAAGCTCTCGGGGGTGCCGGGCGCGAGGTACATCGCACCGTAGATGACGAAACTGGAGAACAGGAGGGTGACGGCCAGCGCACCGAGCCGCCGGATCACGAAGCGTTGCACGAGGACTCCGTTACGGGGGTCCGGGGCGCGCCGCCGCGCCCCGGGCCGGTCGTGGTCAGGCCGCCCCCAGGCTCGCCGCCCAGGGGTAGTAGAGGTAGACGAACGAGGCCGGGACCCCGGTCACCCGCTTGTTGAGGAACAGCTGCACGGCCGGGGCCGCGATCGGGATCCAGGGCGTCTGCTCCATGACCTTCGCCTGGATCTCCGCCGTGATCTTCGCGCGTTCGGTGTCGTCGGCGGTGGCCGCCGCCTTCCCGATGAGGTCCTGCACCTGCGGGTCCTCGTAGCCGTTGAAGTTCTGCGACCCGCCCTTGGCGGCGATCGTGCGCAGGAAGGCGAGCGGGTCGGGGATGTCCATGTAGTTCGTCGTCATGAACCCGTCGTATCCGGCGCGCGCCTTGGCGTCGGAGAAGAAGGCGCCGTACTGCGCGCTCGGCACGCCCTTGGGCTGGATGGTGAGGCCGAGCTCGCGGCCGGCGTTGGCCACCTCCGACAGGATGTCGGCGTAGAACTGGCGCTCGCTGGGGTAGGCGATCGTGATCGGCGCGCCGCCGGTCTTGCCCGCGACGAGCTTCTTCGCCTCCTCGACGTTCTTCTTCGTGTCCGGCAGGGCGTCGTAGGCGGGCCCGAACACCTCGTCGCCGTAGGACCAGCCGCCGCGCGGCACCAGCGAGCGCGACGCCTGGGCGGTCCCGGCGAACACGGTCTGGGCGATCGCCTCGCGGTCGGTGGCCGTCGCCAGCGCACGCCGTACCGCGGGGTCGCCGAGGAGGCCGTTGCCGGTGCTGATGACGGCGACCGTCTGCAGCGACCTGCCGAGGTAGAGCTTTCCGTTCTGCGACGCCGACAGCCGGTCCAGCGCGCCGACGGGCACGTCGTAGGACCCGTCGATGGCGCCGGTGTCGAGCGCGCTCGCGATCGCGCCCGGGTCGACGATGAACCGCAGGTCGAGCTGCTTCGTCCTGGCCTTGCGGGCCGCGTCCCAGTAGGCGTCGTTGCGCTCCAGTGTGATCTTGGAGCCCTTCTCCCAGGAGGCGGCCTTGAACGGGCCGGTGCACATGACCGATCCCTCGGGCGTGCCGTACTTGGAGCCCGCCTTCTCCCGCTGGGCCTTCTCGACGACCACGCCGACGGGCGTGGCCATGTAGGAGTTGAGCGTTGCGTCGGGCTTCTTCAGCCGGATCGTGACCTCGTGCTCGCCGGTCTTGCCGATCGAGTCGATGTTGCCGGTGATCTGGTCGGACGCCCAGTAACTGCCCTCGTCGGGGTCGAGGTGGCGGCGGAGGCTGAACACCACGTCGTCGGCGGTCATGGGCTCGCCGTCCCAGAAGGTCACGCCCTCGCGCAGGGTGTAGACCCAGGTCTTCGGGTCGGGGGTGGCGACCTTCTCGGCGAGGTTGGGCTTCACCGAGTAGTCGGGGTCGAGCCGCATCAGGCCCTCGCAGAGGTTGGCCACGACCGTGTTCTCGGGGTAGTTGAACGCCTTGATCGGGTCGAGCGACGCGGGCTCGCCGAACGGCAGGTTCCACGTGGCCCTGTCCAGTTCGCCCTTCGCCGCGGGGGTGGTGACGATCAGGTCGCCGGTCTTCTGCGCGGCCGCCGGACCGGCGGGGGCGGCCGGGCCGCCGGATCCTCCGCCGCCGCACGCGGTCAGGCCCAGGCCGAGCGTGACGGCGAGGGCCGCCGTCGCACGTATACGCATCCTTGTCCTCCGAACACTTCAAAGGGGGTCTGGCCCCGCGGCGGGACGGCGGGTGACCGTCCGCGCCTCGGGGCGGTGGGTGGCCCCTGCGACGCGATCGGCGGCGGTACCACGCACAAAACGTTTTGGAAACTGGACCGTATCGGAGAAAAACCCCTAGTAAAAGGTTTTGTGTCCTACTCTTTACCTATGTCGAAGGAGGCGCTCCCCGCCGTGCGCGCGACGATCAGAGACGTCGCCCGCGAAGCCGGAGTCTCGGTCACCACGGTCTCCCACGCGCTGAACGGCAAGGGAACGGCCTCGGAGGAGACCCGCCGCAAGGTGCTCGCCGTCGCCGAGCGGCTGGCCTACCGCGCCCACCCCATGGCGCGGGGCCTGCGCCGCGGGCGCACCGGCGTGCTCGGCCTCGACATGCGCCCCCTCGACTCCATCGGCTCCTACATCCCCGAGGGCGTCGACTACTTCGTCCGGTTCGCCGGCGCGGCGGCGGTCACCGCGCTCGACCACGGCCTCGGGCTCATGCTGGTGCCCGACCTGACGCGCTCGGACGTCTCCCGGGCCGCCCTCGGCGTGGACGGCTACGTCATCGGCGACCCGACGCGCGACGACCCGGTCCTCACCCGGCTCCTCGACGCGTCCATGCCGGTCGTCACGGTGGGCCGCGACCCCGGGCGGCCGGACTTCACCGACTGGGTCGGCACCGACGACGCCGACGAGACCGGGCGCATGCTCGACCTGCTGCGCTCGCGCGGCGCCCGGCGCGTCACCTTCCTGGCCGGTACGGACGACAACGCCTGGAACGTCGACTCCGAGGACGCCTACCGGAAGTGGGCCGCCCGCCACGCCATGGCGGCGCGGGTGCTGCGCGTCCCCGAGGCGGCCGGCGAGGACGGCGGGCGCGACGCCGCCCGGCGGCTGCTCACCGGCACGGGGGAGCGGCCGGACGCCGTCCACTGCCAGACGGGCCGCCACGCGGCGGGCCTGCTCGCCGAGGCCCGGCTGCTCGGGGTGGCCGTGCCGGACGACCTGCTCGTGACGGCCGGGTCGGACGCGCAGCAGACCCGCATCGCCTCTCCCGCGATCACCGCGCTCGACCTCGCGCCGGAGGAGACCGGCCGGGCGGCCGTCGAACTGCTCATCGCCCGCCTGTCCGGCGAGCCGGCCACCGGGCCGGTGGTCGTCCCCGCCCAGCTCCACGTCCGCGCCTCCACCGGCCCGGCCTGACCGCCGTCCCCACGCCGCCGGGACCGGCCGGACCGCCGCGCCGTCCGGTCGCTTCCGAGCCGGTCGCCGGTACCCGTCGCCCGGACCGGTCACCCGGGACGGTCACGCGGTGGACGGGTGGCCCTGCCACGGGCCCGGAGCGGTCGTGGACCGGGGTCAGCTGTAGTGGCGGAACCGCGGCCACAACCGGTCCCACGGCGCCACGGGGTCGTGGCAGACGAGGATCGGCAGGTGCTGCTCCTCGTTGGACAGCCCGACGCCGTTGTCGATCCGGCCGCGCCGCTCGCACGAGGCGAACGACCGCCCGTAACGGACCGGGGCGTCGGTCACGACCACCGCGACCCGTGCCGAGGCGGGCGGCGGGCCGTACCGGTACAGCTCGTTGTGGCCGCTGTAGACGGCGGGCAGACCGTACTGCCGGGCATAGCGGGCCAGCACCCCGGCCTCGCCGTAGTTCTCGGTGAGGAGCACGGCCCGCGCGCGGTCCGCCGGCGGCAGATCCCGGACCACGGCGGCGACCCGCGCGGCGAACTCCGGCCAGCCGACCGACTCGCGCGCCACCTCGTTCAGCGCGGCGACCGGGCTCCCCTCCAGCCACGCGGGCGGGACGACCGGCAGTGCGACGACGGCCGAAACGAGCGCGCCGGCGGCCAGGGACCCGCCGAGCAACGCGCGCCGCCCCGCCCGCCCCACCGGGCGCCCCACCGCCCGCTCCACCGGGCGCCCCACCGGGCGCCCCGCCATCTGATCCGCCGGCCGCCCCGTCCGCTCCGGCGTCCGCTCCACCGGCCGCCGCGCCGGATGCTCCGCCGTACGCCCCGCACCGGACATCCACCGCTCGGCGGGGCCGCAGCCCGCCGCGAAGAGCAGCACGAGCATGCCCACGACGTAGTCGGCGCGCCCTCCCGAGTACAGCATCAGCGCGCAGGCCACCGCGTAGGCCAGGACGAGGCACCGCAGGCGGGGCTCCCGCCACAGCCGTACGGCGCCGGCCACCTGGAGCACCGCCTGGACCGGCCCAAGCAGCAGGACCTGCAGCGGCACGAACATGACCCGGTTCTCCGCGCCGTCGTCGGCTTCCAGCGCCGCGGCCATCTGCACCTGCGGCCAGCCGTGCGTCGCCTGGTAGACCAGGTTGGGCGCGGCGAGCGCCAGAGCCAGCAGCGCGCCGAACCAGATCCGGCGGTCCCGCAGCACGTCGCGCGGGCCGGCGGCCAGCACGCCCACGCCCACGGCGGCCAGGAGCAGCACGACGAGCTGCCGGTTGTAGGTCGCGACGCCCGCGACGGCCCCCACCGCGAGCCACCAGCGCCCGTCACCCCGCAGTGCCCGGACACAGAACAGGACCGCCGAGACCCACAGCGGCAGGTCGATGCTCAGGGTGAGCAGGGTGTGCCCGGCGACCAGGACCATGGTCGCGGTGGCGACGCCCGCCGCGGCGAGGACCTGAGCGGTCCGTCCCCCGCCCAGCTCCCTGGCCAGCAGGGCCGTCAGGACCACCACGAGGGCCGCGATCAGGGCCGGAAGGACGCGCAGCGAGGTCACGCCGTCCCCGAACAGCCCGATCGAGACGCGGGCGATCATCGGGGTCAGCGGCGGGGTGTCGAAGTACCCGAGTGCCGGGTGCTCGCCCAGCAGACGGAAGTACAGCTCGTCCCGGTGGTAGCCGTAGCGGGGGCTCACGGCCAGCAGCACGGCGAAGACGGCCAGGGCGGTCACGACGACGGGCACGCGGGCGAAGCGGGGGGTTTCCGGCACCCCGCCATCATCCGCCCCCGGACCCGTCCCCGGAACCGTCATGACCGCGGGGCACGGCCGGCCCGGCGAAGGCGCCGGGAGGCCGGGCCGGTCACGGACGCGGCGAGCCGTGTCCCCGGCCGCGTCACCCCCCGGTGGCAGACTGATGACCATGCAGAAGCTCTCGCTGGACGCCCTGGCCCGGGAACACCTCGAACGCGCCGCGACCGCCGCCACCGGCCGCAGCGCCGCGACCGTGTACGGCGGGCACGAACACGTCCTGCGGCAGACCGTCCTCGCCCTGACCGAGGGCACCACCCTGGCAGAGCACGACAATCCCGGCGAGGCGACGCTGCTCGTGCTGCGCGGACGGCTGCGGCTGGACAGCGGCGAGACCTCCTGGGAGGGAAGCGCCGGCGACCTGATCATCGTCCCGCAGGCCCGGCACAGTGTGACGGCGCTGGAGGACGCGGCGGCCCTGCTGTCCGTCGCCAAACGTCCCTGATCCTTCCGCCACCTCGCGGCCGGTTCCCGGCGCCGGTGAGCCGGAGCACGGACCGGGACGGCCGTGGGACGGGCGGCCGGTCACGCCATGGGTCGGGGTCGGCTGTGGCGGCGCGCCTGCGGCCACAGCCGGTCCCACCCGGAGCCGACGGTCTCGCGGCATGTCGCGCGGCGGTCAGAGGGGACCGGAGCCGGTATGTCGGACGTGCTCGCCGCAGCGGTGCCGGGTGCGGCCGTTGGTGCGGTCCACGAACGGCCGGCCACAGCCGGTCACCACACACCTCTTGACCCGCTCCCACCCGGCGGCGGCCACCAGCGCGGCGAGCGCCGCGGCTGCCGCGGCCGTCTCCCCGGACGGCGACCGCTCGGTGAGGACCACCAGCCGCCACCGTCCGCCCTCCCTCCGCAGCCTCGGCACCGCGCCGTAGCGCGCCAGAGTCTCGTTCAGCTCGCCGGCGGCGGCGTCCTCGTCGGGCAGTGCGGCCAGCACGGACGCCAGCCCGCCCCGGCCGAGGGAGCCGGCCTCCAGCAGCCGCTCGGCCCGCTCCAGCTCCGGGTCCAGTTCACGGAACGGCGGCAGCACGGGTGGCCGGGGCCTCCTGGGCACGGCCGCTATCCCGCTTCGACCGCCACGCCCATCGAGCGTGCCGTACCGGCGATGATGCGCATGGCGGCTTCGACGTCCGTGGTGTTCAGATCGGGAAGCTTCCGTACGGCTATGGCCCTGAGCTGCTCGACGGTCAGCGTGCCGGCCCGGTCGTGGCCGGGCCGGGCCGAGCCCTTCGTCCCCAGCGCCTGCCGGATCAGGAACGCCGTCGGCGGCGTCTTGTACCGCAGCCGGAACGATCGATCCTCCAGCACGGTGATCACGACCGGTACGACCTCGCCCCGCCGCGCCGCGGTGTTCTCGTCGTACTCGCGTTTGACCGCGACGAGGTTCACCCCGGTCGGGCCGAGCGCCTTTCCCAGCTCGGCCACGGCCGCGTTGCCCGCGTCGAGATGGATCGTGGTCTCGAACAACGTGTTTCTCGGCGGCATGCTCCACCCCTCGGTCCTGATCGGTTCGTCGGGTGGACGCTACGAATTCCAGCCGCTGGAGACTCAAGCGGGAAATCCGGGGACCCGGGCGGGGAACGGCCGCGTCACGCCGGATCAGCGGCCGAGGTCGATGACCTGTCCGGGTTCGGCGACGCCGGTCTCGCCGTCGAACCGCGCCTCCGCCGCCCGCCGGGCCGCCTCGCGACCGGTTCCCGGCCACAGGTGGGTCAGCAGCAGGCGGCCCGCGCCGGCCCGGGCCGCCTGCGCGCCGGCCTGCCGGGCACTGGTGAGGTAGGGCGCATCCCCGCCGGGCACCTCGTCGACGTAGGTGGCCTCCGCCACCAGCAGGTCGGCGCCGCGTGCCAGCTCGACCACCTCCGGGCTCGGCCCGGTGTCGCCGGTGTAGGCCAGGACGGCGCCGTCCGCCTCCAGCCGGATGCCCGCGTTGGGAACGTGGTGGGGCAGCGGGCGGGTGCCGGCTCTGAAAGGCCCGATCTCGAACGCGTCGCCGGGGACGACCTCGTGGAGGGCGTAGGAGGCGGCCAGCATCCCCGGCTTGTCCAGTGCCAGTACGACGTCCAGCGCCCCGGGCGGCGCGAACACCGGCAGCGCGGGAACCGGCTCGTCCCCCAGGGCGCGGGCGCGGAGCAGGGGGTTGAGGTCCACGCAGTGGTCGGGGTGCCCGTGACTGATCCACACCGCGTCCACCCGCCCGGCCGCCACGTGCTCCAGCAGGCGGGGGAACGTGGCGTAGCCCAGGTCCATGACCAGCCGGAACCCGTCGTGCTCGACGAGGTGTCCGCTGCACGCCGACCCCGCCTCCGGCCACGCCCCGCACGCTCCAAGGACGGTGATCCTCATTCCGCCGACCCTACAAGCATCTCTGGGAAGACCGCCGGGTCCGGTGCCGGGAAGCGCGTTAGATGTCCTCGCGCGCGGCGCGGACCGTGTCCTGGACGGTGGCGGGACGTCGGCGCCTCCCTCCGCGGACCGCGGGTCCATGGCGGTACCGGCCCTCCGTCCCGGGGAGATCGGCCTGTCCCCTGCTCGGAGACCTCAGGAGGGCGGACGCCGTGGGACGGGCCGAGGCCGGGCGGCGTTTCTTCGTCCGTGCGGTCCTCGGGGTTTTCGTCCGACGAGAACTGATAGCTTTGTGCACTTTAATCATTAAATACACGGGGTGGAGTTAATGCGGCGATTGGTGTGTTTGGTTGGATGCTTGGCCGTGGCGGGATGCGCCGGCCTGCCGGGGGCCGGCCCGGAGCAGGCGTCGCCCACACCGGTCACCGGCACCCCGACACCCTCGGCCGCACCCGTCACCGCACAGGAGACCGCCTCGGTCCTGAAGAACTACATCAAGCGCAACAACGCCGCCAACAAGGCCATGAGCGACAAGCTGCTGGCCGGGTACGAAGGCGGATCCAGCTTCGCCATCGACAAGGCGGGCTACGCCTCCCAGCGCAAGCTCGGCGGCCGCGGCTATCTGCCGTTCGCCTACACCAAGCTCACCCACACCGTGCCGTCCGCCGAGAAGGGCCGCTGGTTCCTGACCACGGCGTACTGGAAGAGCAAGGACAAGACCGCCAAGAAGCCGACGTACCTGCTGTTCGCCCATGACGGAGAGTCCTGGCGGCAGATGTACGCCCCCGACGTCTCCGACGGCCTGACCACGGACGAACTCCCTGAGATCAGGACGGACGCCTCGGGAACGACCGCGGAGGTGGCCCAGTCCGACAGCGCCGGACTGATGATGTCCCCCGCCGCGTTCGCCAGGAGCTACGCCGTCCACCTGGCCGGCAAGGGCACCGCGACGTCCAAGAGGCGCTTCGCCGCCGACCGGCTCACCGCCAACGCCGCGTCCAGCCGTATCGAGATGAACCGGTACGCCAAGCTCACCGAGAGCGTCCGCCCGGCCACCGCGTACCCCTCCTACGCTCTGCGCACGGCCGACGGCGGAGCGCTCACCTTCACCACCGTCGAACGGACCAGGCTCTACAACGTGCGCCAGGGGCCGGAGCGCTACTACGTCCAGCAGCGCGACAACGGGCTCCTGCCCGGCAGGTACCACACCTACATGAAGCTCACCGACCTGATCCAGGTCGCCGCCCACATTCCGCCGAAGACCGCCGAACCCGGCCAGGTCAGGGTGATCGGTTCCTACAGCGGCGTCATCTCGGGCAGCGGCCGCTAGGTTCTGTGGAACCCTTCGCCCGCCGCGGTCGTCCGGGCGACCCCTCGCCGTGTCGTCATGAGCGCGACCACCGGACCGTCAGGCCGTACCGGCCGAAAATCGGAATGTCCGCCGGACCGGTTGGCGGGTACCCTTCCCGGGGACTTGAGAGAGGGAAGACGCCGTGGGACACGTCGAGGTCGGGCATCTGACGTATGTGCTGCCGGACGGGCGGCCGTTGCTGAACGACGTGTCGTTCCGGATCGGCGACGGGGTCAAGGCCGCGCTCGTCGGCCCCAACGGAGCCGGGAAGACCACGCTCATGCGGCTGATCGCGGGCGACCTCCAGCCGGTCGACGGAAGCGTGGCGAGCTCCGGCGGGCTCGGGATCATGCGGCAGTTCATCGGCGGCATCCGCGACGGGCGGACCGTCCACGACCTGCTCCTCAGCGTCGCCCCCGAACGCGTACGGGGGGCCGCCGAGCGCCTGGAGGCCGCCGAGCTCGTGATGATGGAGCGCGAGGACGAGAAGGCCCAGATGCGCTACGCGCAGGCCATCACCGACTACACCGACGCGGGCGGCTACGACATCGAGGTGCTCTGGGACACCTGCACGATGGCCGCGCTCGGCGTGCCGTACGACCGGTGCAAGTACCGCGAGGTCAACACGCTGTCGGGCGGCGAGCAGAAACGGCTGGTGCTGGAGGCGCTGCTGCGCGGGCCCGATCAGACGCTGCTGCTGGACGAGCCGGACAACTACCTCGACGTGCCGGGGAAGCTCTGGCTGGAGCGGGCGCTGCGCGAGACGCCCAAGACCGTGGTGCTGGTCAGCCACGACCGGGAGCTGCTGGCCAACGCCGCCGACCGGATCATCACCGTCGAGTCGGGCAACATCTGGGTGCACGGCGGGGGCTTCCGCACCTACGCCCAGGCGCGCCGGGAGCGCAACGAGCGCCTCGACGAGCTGAAGAGGCGCTGGGACGAGGAGCACGCCAAGCTCAGGCAGCTGGTCAACACGCTGAAGAACAAGGCGAAGTACATGGACACCATGGCCGCCGCCTACCACTCCGCGCAGACCCGGCTGCGCAGGTTCGAGGAGGCCGGGCCGCCCGAGGCCGCGCCCAAGGAGCAGTTCATCAGCATGCGCCTGGCGGGCGGCCGGACCGCCAAGCGGGCCGTCATCTGCGAGGGCCTGGAGCTCACCGGCCTGATGAAGCCGTTCGACCTGGAGATCTGGTACGGCGAGCGGGTCGCCGTCCTCGGCTCCAACGGCTCCGGCAAGTCCCACTTCCTGCGCCTGATGGCCGGTGAGGACGTCCGGCACGCCGGCGTGGCCAGGCTCGGGGCCCGGGTCGTGCCCGGTCACTTCGCCCAGACCCACGCCCGTCCCGAGCTGACCGGCCGGACGCCGTGCGAGATCGTCATGACCGAGCACGCCCGGCTGAAGAACGAGGCGATGAAGGCGCTGGCCCGCTACGAGCTGGCCGGGGACGTCGCCGAGCAGCGGTTCGAGACGCTGTCGGGCGGTCAGCAGGCGCGGCTGCAGATCCTGCTGCTGGAGCTGTCCGGCACGACGCTGCTGCTGCTCGACGAGCCGACCGACAACCTCGACCTCGCCAGCGCCGAGGCGCTGCAGGAGGGGCTCGACGCCTTCGACGGCACCGTGGTCGCGGTCACCCACGACCGCTGGTTCGCCGATGACTTCGACCGCTACCTGGTGTTCGGCTCCGACGGCAAGGTCTACGAGACCCCCGAGCCGGTCTGGGACGAGAGCCGGGTGGTCCGCGCGAGGTAGGGGCCGCCGGGGCGGAGTAAAGAATGCCGCCGTTCCCCGCGTGTCCCCTGGGGGTGCGTCCCGAATACGGGTTATCACCATGGGGTGACGCACAGCACCCGAATCGTCGGCGTTATAGCCCTGCTGCTCCTGGCCGGATGCTCCTCCGGCACGGAGAAGCGGCAGGCGGCACCTCTGCGGCCGCTCACGGTCAGGGAGCAGGTCTCCTCCGTCGTCAAGGGCGACGACGGCTACGTCGTGAACTGGGCCGGCGTGCTCTCCAACGCCAACCCCTGGCACTTCGGGGAGCACGTGGTGGCCACGGTGGTCGCCAAGGACGCCCTGGGCCGGGAGGTCGTGCGGACCGAGCAGCAACTCGACGCGGTGCCGCCGGGCGGGACGCTCCCCTTCAGCGGCCAGACGACCGCCGCGCGCAAGCCCTCACAGGTCAGCGTCACCTACAGCTCCGCCCAGTGGCACCCGGCCGCCCGGATCGCCTCGGCGTTCGAGCGTTTTCCCGTCACGGGCGTCCTGACGGCCCGGCAGGAACACGGCTACCTCGTCACCGGGTACGTCGGCTCGCCGTACCACCTTCCGGCCGGGAACCTGGTGGTCACCGCGCTCCTGCGGGACCGGAACGGCAGGCTGCTCGGCGGGGGCAGCACGTTCGTGGACGACGTCCGGGCGGACGCCAAACGCAGGTTCATCCTGAACATCCAGAGCGTCCCGGACACGGGGAAGATCGACCGCGCCGAGGTGCACGCGGGCACCTGGGGATCGACCAGCCGCCCGTACGATGTACTGGCCCTCGGTGGCATCGCCCCGGTCAACACGGCCAAGCCGACCACGGCGCCCTTCGCCAAGGACCGGGGCAGGCCCGCCACGCTCACCGCCGACGCCCGCCCTTGACCGCGGGGCCGGGCCCGGTCCCGACCGTCCGGGCCCGGCCTCGGTGACCGGGGCCCGGCCGCGCCACGGATCCGGCGGATCACCGTGAACCCCCATAAGCCAGAGAAATCCACCCCGGTGCCGAGCGAACCGTCTGCCCGCCTCGCAGACGGAACGCTGACAACGGCCGTCAACGTGCAAGAATCGGTAGAACTTTAAGTTACCAATCATTTACCGTCTGTCACATGGACAACGGTGTTCTGGTCGAAGCCCTCCGCCGGCGCGAGCCCGGCGCTCTCGCCGCGCTGTACGACTTCCACGCCCCGGGCCTTTACCAATACTGCTGGTTCATGCTCGGCGGCCCCGACGGGACTCAGGTGGCGCTCCGCGACACGTTGATCACCGCGGAGGCCCGCATCCACGAACTCGCCGACCCCGCCCGCCTGCGGGCGTGGCTGTACGCACTCGCTCGGGGGGAGTGCGTACGGCGACGCCCCGCGGCGGTCCCGGAGCCGGGGATGCCCGGTCTGGGGGCCGCGGACCGGACGTCCTCCGGGCCGGCGTCCCCGGGGCGGGAGACCGCGCGGCCAGGCTCCCCCCGACCCGGAACGGCCGCTCCGGCGTCCCCGGGCGGCGGCGCCGCTCCGGTCCTCCCTGGAGACGGCGCCGCCGGCCTGGCCGCGTCGGCGTGGAACGCCGTCCGGAGTCTGTCCCCGCAGGATCAGGAGGTCCTCGAACTCCTTAACCGGCACGGCCTGTCCGTCCCCGACCTCGCGCGGGTGCTGGGAGTGTCGGCCAGGAAAGCCGGCGCGATGGACGACGCGGCACGGGAGCGGCTCCGCGACGCGATCACGATCGAGGTCCTCGCCCGCCGGGACCACCACGACTGCGCGGACCTGGCGCGGTCGCTGGACGGCCCGCCGGGCCGCCTCACCCCGCAGGCCCGGCGGCGGGCCGCCCGCCACGTGAGCGGCTGCGACGCCTGCGCCCCGCACCGGGCCCGGCAGGTCTCCGCGGGCAAGGTCCTCGCGGTCCTGCCGCCTGTCGTGCCGCCCGGGACGCTGCGCGTGCGGGTGATGAGCTCCTTCACCGACCCCGAACTCGTCCCCTACCGCCGCTACGTCGCCCGGAGGGCCGGCCTGCTCGACGCCGCCGGGTTTCCCGGCCGCCCGGATCTCCGGAAAGGCCGCAGGGCTCGCGCTGTGGCCGGCGCGGTGGCTGCGCTCGCGGCGACGGCCGCCGTGGCGCTGATGTCCGTCCAGCTCATCGGTGAGTTCCGGGAGGACGCCGCCGGCGCCCCGGAGGCACGGCCGGTGACCGGGGAGCCGTCCGGACTGCTCCTGCCGCGGGCCTCGGGCCAGGCCGGACCCCCGGCGGCCCTGGGCTCCCTGGACGGACGGGAGGTCGCGCACCCGGCCGGATCCGAACCGGCCCGGCCGATCGCGCCGATCGCCTTCACCGGGCTCGGCGGAGCGGACGGCCGGCACCTCGGCGGCCCCGTTCCGGAGCCCCTGCCGCCGCCGGTCCCCACCCCGGCTCCCACCCGGGGCCGCGAGCCGGTCCCCGCGCCCACGACCGGACCCACCTCGGCGCCCACGACAGGGCCCACGACAGGGCCCACGACAGGGCCTACGACAAGGCCCACCGCGGCGCCCTCCGCTCGGCCCACCCCGACCGGCGTGTCCGGTGAGGACCCGGCCGGCGGACCGGTCACCGGGCCGGGCGGCTCTGGCGGCTCTGGCGGCCACGGCGGCTCGGGCGGACGGCCCGGAAGTCCCGGAGGTCCGGGAGGCTCCGGTGGGTCGGGCGGGCGGCCCGATCCTCCCGTGTCCGGCCCTCACCGGCCCGGTCCTCCCGCGTCCGGGGAACGCCCTCCTCGCCACGACGGGTCGCGGGAGCCCCAGCGGCGAGAGCATGACCACCCGGCCCGGCCCGACCTGCCCTGCCCGCCCGGCTCCCGGCCCACCCCGTCCACGCCGCCCACTCCGCCTATTCCGCCCACCCCGCCCACCCCGGCCACGCCGGCCCCGTCCGGGGCGGGCCCCGCGGGCACCCCCGGGTCATCGGCCCCCGGTCCGCCCCACGGGTCTCCGGAATGATCGCAGTGTGTGAGTGAAATGTGTGCACAGAGTGACGAGTGGGAATCCTGAGGCAATCGGTGATCACGCTGATCACGCTGTGACGTGCATCGCACAGCGCCACACGGTGATTCGGAGATTGGACGCATGCGTTCCGCGGGGAAGAGACGACGACGCTGCCACGCCGTGGCCGTGGCGGGCCTGGCCTGCTGCCTGATCACCGGCGCGGGCCTGCCCGCCCACGCGCGACAGGGCAGGCCGGGCCCGTCCGCCGACGAGGTGGCGGAGGCCCGGTCCAGAGCCGTCGAGCGAAGTAAACAGGCGCGCGCGGCCGCCGACCGGCTCGCGAGCGCCCGGAAGAGATCCGCCGGACTGGCCGCCAGGGTGAAGACGCTGACCGAGATCCATGACGGCGAGCTGGCCGAGGCGGCCCGGGCCCGGACGCTGGTCGAACAGGCGGGCGAGCGGGTCCGCGAGGCCGGGGCCGAGCTGGAACGGGCCGGGTTCCCCGACCGGTACGGGGCTCTCGCCCCGGCTCTCCTCCCCTCCCGGTCCGCCTTCCCGGCCCTCTCCCCGACGGACCCCGCCCGACCCCCGGTGGGCCTGTCGTCCCGGTCCGCCTTCCCGGTCGCCTCCCCGACGGACCCCGCCTCACCTCCGGCGGGCTTCCCGCAGCGCCCTTCCCTCTCCTCGGGTCCGGGTCCCTCGTCGTGGCCCGTCCCCTCCCGCGCGGACCTCCCCGCGCGTGCCCTTCCCACCGGCGCGGCTCTTCCGACGTCGCCCGCCGCTCCCTTCGCGGACGACTTCCCGGCCGGGTTCACCGTTCCCCTTCTCCGGGAGGTCCTTCCCTCCGGGACGGGTGACGCGCCGTCGTCGCCCGGGAGGCTCGACGGGCTACGGCGGGCCCTGGACTTCTTCCTCGCGCTCGAAGCCCGCGCCGAGGAGGTCCACGCGCGGCACCGCTCGGCGGCGAGCCGGACCGCCGCGGAGCGGGCCGAGGCCGAGACGGCCGCCGCCGCCCAGCTGGCGGAGGTACGGCGGATCGCCGCCGAGCGGACCCTTCTGCGTGACCGGGCCTCCGCGGCCAGGAGCGCCGCGGCCCGCCTCTCCGGACGGTGGCGCGCCGCGCGGAGCCGCACCGGGCACACCGGATATGCCGGATATGTGGACCCGGGCCGCACCCGGCACGCCGGTCATGCGCGGCCGGGCCGTACCGGGACCGTACGGCATGCGGCACGCGGCGGTGCCCGAGGCACGGCAGCGGCGATGCGCGGCCGTGCCGGCGTGGGGCCGGTGGGTCCCCTGGGGTTCGTCCGGGGTGGATCCGCGGGCCCGTGGGCGTACGGCGGGATCAGGCTCGTGCGGCGCGCGGTGCTGGGCCGTACCGGGGGTCCGGCCGGATGGGCCGGGGCGGACCGGTGGGTCCGACGGCCGGCGGGCGCGCTCAGGACGGGACGTCCCGCCGGAGCCCGAGCCGTCGGGAACCGTCTCGCGGGAGGCCGCGTGACCGGAGCCCACGCCGCCGGAAGCCGCCTCGCCGGGACCCGCCTGACCGGGGAGCGTGTCGCCGGGGAACGCGCCATCGGAGGCCGTGGCCTGCGGGAGCGTGCCGGGGGCGGCCCCTGGGGGCGGGGCGCGGACGGCGGGTGGCCTGAGCCGGACTGGTGGCTCGACCCCGCTCCGTGGCAGACGGCGGGCGACGTCGTCGCCGACTGGGCGCTCACACAGCTCGACAAGCCGTACGTCTGGGCCGCCAGCGGGCCCCGCGGCTACGACTGCTCGGGGCTCGCCATGCGGGCGTGGGAGCGGGCCGGGATCAGGCTGGACCACTGGACGGGATCCCAGTGGTCGTCGGGACGGCGCGTGCGGCTCGACCGGCTCCACCGGGGTGACCTGCTGTTCTTCGGCCGGCTCACCGGGAACCCCGCGGACGTCCGGCACGTGGGGATCTACATCGGCGGCGGGCTGATGGTGCACGCCCCGCAGACCGGGGACGTCGTGCGGATCGCGCCGATGTGGCGCGGTGACCTCATCGGCGCGACCCGCCCGGCCGGCTCGTCCGGCGTGACCCGCCCGGTGTGACGACCCGGCGTGACGCTTGACGGCCGCCGGCCCGGTGGTCGCCGGGCCGGCGGCCGTCCGGTCAGTGCTCGCCGGAGGTCTCGGCCCGCTTGATCGAGCGTGCGATCTCCTCCTCGGCCTCGACCCGGCCGACCCAGTTGGCGCCCTCGACGGACTTGCCGGGCTCCAGGTCCTTGTAGACCTCGAAGAAGTGCTGGATCTCCAGGCGGTCGAACTCCGCCACGTGGTGGATGTCGCGGATGTGCTCCATCCGGGGGTCGGTGGACGGGACGCACAGGACCTTGTCGTCACCGCCCTTCTCGTCGGTCATGCGGAACATGCCGACCGCGCGGCACCTGATCAGGCAGCCGGGGAAGGTCGGCTCCTGGAGCAGCACCAGCGCGTCGAGGGGGTCGCCGTCCTCACCGAGGGTGTGCTCGATGAAGCCGTAGTCCGCGGGGTACTGCGTGGAGGTGAAGAGCAGCCGGTCCAGCCTGATCCGTCCGGTCTCGTGATCCACCTCGTACTTGTTCCGTTGTCCCTTGGGAATCTCAACGAGAACGTCGAACTCCACCGCTGTTCCTCCGCTCAAGCCCCCGGGTACACCCGGATGGGCATTAGTGTCTCGTAGGCGTTGAACCTGTTGGGTACCGTTTGGCGAAAGGTCGGCGACGTGATGCGGCGCGAGCGGTCAGTGGCCTTGGTCACTCTCGTCTTGCTGCAGCTTTTCGTCGTCGCGGCCGGTGCCCACCTGCTCACCAGCGACCTGCTGACCAAGAAGGCGCCCGAATCGACCGCTTCGGCCGAGCCGCCTCCCGTCCCGGTCGTCACCGCGGGTCCGGTGTTGGTCGCGGGGGGGAACGGACCTCTCCCTGCCAAGGGTACTTTGACCGGGGCTCTCACCGAGGCGCTGGGGGACCCCGCACTGGGCAAGAGGGTGGGTGCAGCGGTCCTCGACGTCCGGACCGGTGGCGTGATCTTCGACGGCGACGCCGAGGCGGGCGTCACCCCGGCGTCCACCACCAAGGTCGCCACCTCGGTCGCCGCACTGGCCTCCCTGGGGCCCGACACCAGGCTGAGCACGCGCGTGGTGCGGGGGGCGACCGCGAACTCGATCATCCTGGTCGGCGGGGGCGACCCCACGCTCGCCGGTCCCAAGCCGCTCGCCGGTCCGGTCTACCCCGTGCCGGCGTCCCTGCCGGTCCTCGCCCGGCGGACGGCCAAGGCACTCAAGGCGGCCGGGATCACCAAGGTCTCGGTGGCCTACGACGACAGCCTCTACACCGGCCCGCGCGTCCCTCCGACCTGGAAGCCCAACTACATCCCCGACGGCGAGGCCGCCCCGACCACCGCCCTCATGATCGACGAGGGCAGGGTCAGGCCGGGCGTCCGCCAGCGGGTCGCCGACCCCTCCCGGACGGCGTACCAGGCGTTCACCGCCCTTCTGCCCAAGTACGGCGTCGCGGTCTCCGGCGGCGGCGCCACGCGGGCCAGGGCCCAGGCCGGCGCCCAGGAGATCGCCAGGGTCGACTCCGCGCCCGTCTACGCCCTGGTCGAACGGGCGCTGACGCTCAGCGACAACGACCTCGCCGAGGCGCTGGCCAGGCAGGTCGCCCTCAAGGAGGGCATGCCGGCCTCCGTCGACGGCGCGTCGGAGGCCGTGCGCACGGTGCTGGGCAGGCTGGGCGTGGAGGGCGTGCAGGTCTTCGACGGCAGCGGGCTGTCGCCCAAGAACCGCATCGCCCCGGCGAGCCTGGCCCGGCTGGTCGCGCTGGCGGCCTCCCCGGCCAACCCCCACCTGCGTTCGGTGATCAGCGGCATGCCCATCGCCGGGTTCACGGGCACCCTCGGCCACCGCTTCACCAAGGACCACTCCGTCTACGGCCTGATCCGCGCCAAGACCGGCACCCTCAACGGCGTCAACGCGCTGACCGGCGTGACCACCACGCGGGAGGGCCGGCTGGTGGCGTTCGCCTTCATGGCGGACGACGTCCCGCCCGGATGGGGCAAGGCGGAGGCGGCCCTCGACAGGCTCGCCGCGACCGTCGCCGCGAGCTGACACCCGCCGCCGGCCGCGGGCCGACGCCTGCCGCCGCCGGCCGTGTTCCCGCGGCCGGGGCGTCCCCGGCGGCCGGTGCGTGGCCGCCCGGGGACGGCCGGGCCGACGCCGGCGGCCGGCTTTCACGGCTTCCCGCGGCGCGGACGACTCGGATGGCGCGCTCGGGACGCTCACCACGTACGGTGGACGGTATGCAGGTGATCGACTGGGATCTTGCCGTAGCGACCGGAACGCGCCTGGTGCGCCCCGGGCCGCAAGTGAGCCGAGAGGAGGCCCGCCAGGCCGTCGCGCAACTGCGGCGGCTGTCCCGTGAGGCCGAGGGGCACGTCCGCGAGTTCACCCGAATCGACACCGAGACCGCGCCGCAGCCCGCGACGATCGTCGACCGTCCCGGCTGGATCAAGGCCAACGTCGACGGTTTCCGGGTGGTGCTGGAGCCGCTGACCGAACGGCTGGCCGCCCGAGGCGCCCAGACCCCGGCGATCGTGACCTCGATGGGCGCGCGCGTCACCGGCGTCGAGGTCGGCGCGGTGCTGGCCTTCCTGGCGTCCCGCGTCCTCGGCCAGTACGAGCTGTTCCTCCCGCCGGATCCCAGGGGTGAGGCGCCCACCGGCCGCCTGACCCTGGTCGCCCCCAACATCGTGCACACCGAGCAGGAGCTCGGCGTCAACCCGGACGACTTCCGGCTCTGGGTCTGCCTGCACGAGGAGACCCACCGGGTGCAGTTCACCGGCGTCCCGTGGCTGCGCGAATACGTCCGCTCCCAGACCACGCAGTTCCTGCTCGCCTCGGACATCGACCTGAGCACGCTCCTGGAGCGGTTCCGCTCGGCCGCCGACGCGGTGGCCGACGCCGTCCGGGGCGGTGAGGGCAACCTGATCGACGCGATCCAGACGCCCGAGCAGCGGGCGATCCTCGACCGGCTCACCGCGGTGATGACCCTGGTCGAGGGGCACGGCGACTACGTCATGGACGCCGTCGGGCCGTCGGTGGTCCCCTCGGTCGCCGAGATCCGCGCCAAGTTCCACCACCGCCGCGAGGGCGGCTCCCGGGTCGATCGCACGATTCGCAGGCTGCTCGGGATCGACCTCAAGATGAAGCAGTACGCCCAGGGCTCCGCCTTCGTCCGCGCGGTCGTCGACCGTGTGGGCATGGACGGTTTCAACAAGGTCTGGACGTCTCCCGAGACCCTCCCCACCACGGACGAGATCGCCCACCCCGAGCGGTGGATCGCCAGGGTGGCCGAGGTGAGGGCCGTCTCCGGGGCCGGCGCTGTCACGCCCCTTGCCGCGGGCGACGACGGCGCCGCCTCCGAGGCGGGCGACACCGGGGTGAGCGCCCCGGGCGGCGGAGACGGCGCCTCTGGCGGCGGAGGCACCTCGGACACCGCGAGCGCCTCGAAGCCCGCCGACATCCCGAAGCCCGAAAGCACCCGGGAGCCCGTGGACACCTCTGAGCCCGGCGGCGCTCCGGACGCCGGGGACGCCTCGAAGCCCGGGGACGCCCAGAAGCCCGGGGACGCCCAGAAGCCCGGCGGCGCCGAGGACTGACGGCGGACCCGGCGAGGCCGGCTCCGGCGGGACAGGCCCGCCGGGCGGACTCCGGCGAGGCCGATGGCGTCGCCGGTCGTCCCGAGGCCGGACAATGGCGGGCATGGGTCCGCCTCCGGCCGTCGCCGACGTCCGCCGTGCCGTACGGCACGCGCTGGGCGACCTCGCGCCCGGCTCCCTCGTGCTCGTCGCGTGCAGCGGCGGCGCCGACTCCCTGGCGCTGGCCGCCGCGACGGGTTTCGCCGCGCCCCGCGCGGGCCTGCGCGCCGGTCTGGTGACCGTCGACCACGGACTGCAGGAGGGCTCCGCCGCGCGGGCCGCCGACGTCGTACGGCTGGCGCCCGCCCTCGGGCTCGACCCCGCCGAGGCTCCGGCCGTCCGCGTCGGCACCGCCGGGGGGCCGGAGGCCGCGGCCAGGGAGGCCCGGTACGGCGCGCTGGCTGAGGCGGCGGGGCGGCTGGGCGCGGCGGCCGTGCTCCTCGGGCACACCAGGGACGACCAGGCCGAGACCGTGCTGCTCCGTCTGTCCAGGGGCAGCGGCACCCGGTCGCTGGCGGGCATGCCGGCCCGCGCCGGGCTGTACCGGCGGCCGTTCCTGGAACTGGGCAGGCGGACGACCGCGGCGGCCTGCGCCGCGCTGGGCCTCACTCCCTGGGAGGACCCGCACAACCTCGACGACCGCTACGCCCGCGTCCGGGTCCGGCGGCGGCTGCTGCCCGCCCTGGAGGAGGAGCTCGGCCCCGGGGTCGCCGAGGCGCTGGCCCGGACCGCGTCCCTGTGCCGGGACGACGCCGACGCCCTGGACGGCTGGGCGGACGAGGTCTATGCCCGCGCCGTCGTCGCCGATTGCGCTCTTAGCGATATCGGTGGGGTCGCGCTGGCCGTACCGGAGCTGGAGAAGGCGCCCGCGGCGGTCCGCCGGAGGGTGCTGCGGCGGGCCGCGGTCGAGTCGGGCTCGCCCCCGGGCACGCTCGCGGCCGGGCACATCCTGCGGATCGACGGCCTGGTCACCGGCTGGCGGGGGCAGCGGCGCGTGGAGGTCCCCGGGGGGATTGGGGTGGTCCGCCGGTATGGCACCCTGGTGTTCGCCAGACAGCCAGCCAGTCCCGCTTCGTAAGGAAATCCCAGGTGGACGCAGCCGACATGGACAAGGACCTCGCGCGGGTCCTCATCTCCGAGGACGAGCTCCAGGCCAAGATCAAGGAGTTGGCGGCCCGGATCGACGAGGACTACGCGGACCAGGACCTGCTGATCGTGGGCGTGCTCAAGGGGGCGGTCATGGTCATGGCCGACCTGGCCAGGGCGTTGCACCTGCCGGTCCAGATGGACTGGATGGCCGTGTCGTCCTACGGCGCCGGCACCAAGTCCTCCGGTGTCGTGCGGGTGCTGAAGGACCTCGACACCGACATCGCGGGCCGTCACGTGCTGGTCGTCGAGGACATCATCGATTCCGGCCTGACCCTTTCGTGGCTGGTCCACAACCTGAAGTCGCGCAACCCCGCCTCCGTGGAGATCTGCGCCGCGCTGCGCAAGCCGGACGCGGTCAAGGTTCCGATCGATGTGAAATACATCGGTTTCGACATCCCCAATGAGTTCGTGATCGGGTACGGGCTGGACTACGCCGAGCGCTACCGGAACCTCCCTTTCATCGGGACTCTCGCGCCGCACGTGTACGGAGAGGCCTGAAAAGTACGCCCTGCGCGAAGCGGGCCGTCCGAAAAGGCGACATCGCCCACCGCGGCAGGGAACACACACCCACCTGACGTACGTTGGTAGGGCAAAGCCGGTGCTGCCACAGCGGTTACCCCGCACGGCACGTCGGTGTACCTTCGGACTTCTAAGAGAAGGTCTATAGCGCCGTCTCTGGGTAGTCAGTTGGAAGCGGTTAGGGATGCCGCAACCCCGGGCTCGCCCGGGGTCTCCAGGCCATGGTCAGGAAGGGACGGGCCCGCCGGGGTTCCGCATCGGATGGATCTCAAGCGATTTACACGTGGGCCACTGCTGTGGATCCTGGGCATCGTCGTCTTGCTCTTGCTCGTCAGCACCATGTGGGGTGGCGACGGCAGCTTCGAGAAGAGGGACACGTCCCAGATCGTCAGCTGGATCAACGAGGGCAAGGTCGCCAACGCCAAGATCATCGACAAGGACCAGCGCATCGAGGTCACACTGGCCGACGGCAAGCGCTACTACTCCTCGTGGGTGACCGGGCAGGGCGTCCAGCTCGCCGACCAGCTCCAGACAGCGCAGAACGCCGGAAAGCTTTCCAAGGGCTACACCGTCGACGTGCCGAAGGAGAACATCCTCGTCGGCCTCGTGGTGAGCTTCCTGCCGATCATCCTCATCGTGCTGATCTTCCTGTTCGTCATGAACCAGATGCAGGGTGGCGGCTCGCGGGTGATGAACTTCGGCAAGTCGAAGGCCAAGCTCATCACCAAGGACACCCCCAAGACCACCTTCTCCGACGTCGCCGGCGCGGACGAGGCCATCGAGGAGCTCCAGGAGATCAAGGAGTTCCTGCAGGCCCCGGCCAAGTTCCAGGCGATCGGCGCCAAGATCCCCAAGGGCGTCCTGCTGTACGGCCCGCCCGGAACCGGCAAGACCCTGCTCGCCAGGGCGGTCGCCGGTGAGGCCGGGGTGCCGTTCTACTCGATCTCCGGTTCCGACTTCGTCGAGATGTTCGTCGGCGTCGGCGCCTCCCGGGTGCGCGACCTGTTCGAGCAGGCCAAGGCGAACGCCCCGGCGATCATCTTCATCGACGAGATCGACGCGGTGGGCCGTCACCGCGGCGCCGGTCTCGGCGGCGGTCACGACGAGCGCGAGCAGACGCTGAACCAGCTCCTCGTCGAGATGGACGGCTTCGACGTCAAGGGCGGCGTGATCCTCATCGCCGCGACCAACCGGCCCGACATCCTCGACCCGGCGCTGCTGCGTCCCGGCCGGTTCGACCGCCAGGTCACCGTCGACCGCCCGGACCTGGAGGGCCGCAAGGGCATCCTCAGGGTCCACGGCCGCGGCAAGCCGTTCGCCGAGGGCGTCGACCTCGACGTCATCGCCCGCCGTACCCCCGGCTTCACCGGCGCCGACCTGGCCAACGTCATCAACGAGGCGGCGCTGCTCACCGCCCGCGCCGACCAGAAGCTGATCACGATGGAGACCCTCGAGGAGGCCATCGACCGCGTCATGGCCGGCCCCGAGCGCAAGTCCCGGGTCATGTCGGACCAGGAGAAGAAGATCATCGCGTACCACGAGGGCGGTCACGCCCTGGTCGCGCACGCGCTGCCCAACTCCGACCCGGTCCACAAGATCACGATCCTGTCCCGCGGCCGCGCCCTCGGTTACACGATGACGCTGCCCATGGAGGACAAGTTCCTCGCGACCCGCTCGGAGATGATGGACCAGCTCGCGATGCTGCTGGGCGGCCGCACGGCGGAGGAGCTCGTGTTCCACGAGCCCACCACCGGCGCCTCCAACGACATCGAGAAGGCCACCTCCATCGCCCGGCGCATGGTCACCGAGTACGGCATGAGCGAGCAGCTCGGCGCCCGCAAGTTCGGCAGCGGCCAGGCCGAGGTCTTCCTGGGCCGTGAGATGGGTCACGAGCGCGACTACTCCGAGAAGATCGCCTCGGCGATCGACGAGGAGGTCCGCCGCCTCATCGAGTCCGGGCACGACCAGGCGTGGGAGATCCTCGTCGAGTACCGCGACGTGCTCGACAACCTCGTGCTGGAGCTGATGGAGAAGGAGACCCTCTCCCGGGAGCAGGTCCTCCAGATCTTCGCCCCGGTGGTCGTCAGGGAGAAGCGTCCCTCCTATTCCGGTTACGGCAAGCGGCTGCCGTCCAACCGCCCGCCGATCCTCACTCCCAAGGAGCAGTCCGGTAACGGCGCGCTCCCGGCGGGCACCTCGGGCGCCTACCCGGACACCGCCCCGAGGGACGGTAGCTGAGCGTGGAGCCCGAACAGTCGGCGAGCATCGACTCGGCCAGGATCGAGAAGGCCGTCCGGGAGATCCTCATCGCGATCGGTGAGGACCCGGACCGGGACGGCCTTCAGGAGACCCCGGCCCGGGTCGCCCGCGCCTACGCCGAGCAGTTCGCCGGGCTGCGGCAGACGCCGGAGGACGTGCTGACCACGGTCTTCGACGTCGACCACGACGAGATGGTGCTCGTCAGGGACATCGAGGTGTACTCCACCTGCGAGCACCATCTGGTGCCGTTCCACGGCGTCGCCCACGTCGGTTACATCCCCAACCAGAAGGGGCAGGTCACCGGCCTGTCCAAGCTGGCCAGGCTGGTCGACGTGTACGCCCGCCGCCCGCAGGTGCAGGAGCGGATGACCTCCCAGATCGCCGACGCGCTCATGCGGGTGCTGGAGCCCCGGGGGGTCATCGTCGTGATCGAGTGCGAGCACCTGTGCATGACCATGCGCGGGGTCCGCAAGCCCGGAGCGAAGACGATCACCTCGGCGGTGCGCGGCGACTTCCGCAACAGTGAGAAGACCCGCGCCGAGGCGATGGCGCTCATCATCCGCTGAGTCCGTCGGACCCACTGGACCCATCGGGCCGCCCGTCCACCGGGCCCGGCCCTCGAAGCCCCGCCGGCGCCGCTCTCGCGGTTCCGGCGGGGCTTCGCCGTACGGGCCGGGCGGAAAGACCTGTCGGGCCTCCCCGGATCGGGTTAGTATCGCCACACTTGCCGGCCGTCCGGCATGCTCCGAGTTCCTGTTCCGAGCGCTTCCTCGATCGGCTGGCCGGGAAAGGCGACCCACGCGGGAGATGATCGCGAGAAGTGCCGTCCACCGCTCCGTGCGCCGTCCCGGCGCCGCCCGTCCCCCCGACCGGCCGGAACGGACCCGTCCTCTCGCAAGCCGGACCCACGATATGGGCGAAGCATGGGGAACGCCTAGGCTTGTCGGCATGACTACGTGGAAGGTGCCGGGGGTGCCCGGTCGCGGCCGGTGCCTGGTGATGGGCGTGGTCAACGTGACCCCCGACTCGTTCTCCGATGGCGGCCGCTGGTTCGACCCGAAGGTCGCCGTACGGCACGGTCTCGAGCTGGTCGAGCAGGGCGCCGACATCGTCGATGTGGGAGGGGAGTCCACCAGGCCCGGCGCGGCGCGCGTGCCGCTCGACGAGGAGCTGGCCCGGGTCGAGCCGGTCATCCGGGAGCTCAGCCGCGCGGGCGTCACGGTCAGCGTCGACACCATGCGGGCCGAGGTCGCCCGCGCCGCGGTGGACGCCGGGGCCGTGCTGGTCAACGACGTCAGCGGCGGGCTGGCCGATCCGGAGATGCCGAGGGTCGTCGCCGCGACCGGCGTTGCGTACGTGGTCATGCACTGGCGCGGCCACAGCCACGCGATGAACGACCGCGCGGTCTACGGCGACGTCGTGACCGAGGTACGCGAGGAACTGGCCAAGCGGGTGGCCTCGGTGCTGGCCGAAGGCGTCGCCGAGGAGCAGATCGTGCTCGACCCGGGACTGGGTTTCTCCAAGAACGCCGAGCACAACTGGGCCGTGCTCGGCGGGCTCGACCGGCTCGCCACGCTCGGCTACCCACTGCTCATCGGAGCGTCCCGGAAGCGTTTCCTGGGAAGGCTGCTCGCCGATCCGGACGGTACGCCACGGCCCTTCGACCGCAGCGACGACGCCACGCTCGCCGTGACGGCCATCGTCGCCCGGCAGGGGGCGTGGTGTGTGCGGGTGCACAACGTACGCCCGAACGCGGACGCCGTCCGCATCGCCGCAGCCGTCCAGGGAGCGAGAGCATGAGCGTCGACACCACCGCCGTCGAGACGGTCAACCAGTCGTTCTACACCGCGATCGAGAACGCCGACCTCGACCGGATGACCGAGATCTGGGCCGAGGACATGGACGGCCGGCAGGTGAGCTGCGTGCATCCCGGGTGGCCGATCGTGTCGGGCCGCCCGGAGGTGCTGCGCTCCTGGGCGCTGCTCATGGCCAACACCCCCTACATCCAGTTCGTGCTGACCGACGTCCGGGTGATGGTCATGGGCGACGTCGCCATCCTCACCTGCGAGGAGAACATCCTCACCGCGGGCGACGAAGGTGATTCCAGCTTCGCCGCGGGCAAGGTGGTGGCGAGCAACACCTTCGTCAGGACGGCCGAGGGCTGGAGGCTCTGGCTGCACCACGGTTCGCCCGTGCTGCAGAGCGACGACGACGAGGAGGAGGACGAGGCGGCGTGACAGATCCGACAGGCACCGACCGGATCAGCGTGCGGGGGTTGCGGGCGAGAGGACGGCACGGCGTGCTCGCGGCCGAGCGGGAGCTGGGTCAGGAGTTCGTCGTGGACGTCACGCTCTTCCTCGACACCGCCCCCGCGGCGGCAGCGGACGACCTGACGAGGACCGTGCACTACGGTGAGCTCGCCCAGGAACTGGTGAAGGTCGTGGAGGGCGAGCCGGTAGACCTGATCGAGACGCTCGCCCGGCGTCTGGCCGACGTCTGCCTGGCGTACGAGCCGGTGGAGTCGGCCGAGGTGAGCGTCCACAAACCGGCCGCGCCGATCCCGCTGCCGTTCGACGACGTGGTCGTGACGATCAGGAGAAGCCGGGAGGGCCGCGGATGAAGGTCGTGCTGGCGCTCGGCAGCAACCTGGGCGACCGCTTCGACACCCTGCAGGGCGCGCTGGACGCGCTCTTCGACGCGCCGGGGCTGGCCTTCGTCGCGGTGTCGCCGGTCTACGAGACCGACCCGGTCGGCGGCCCCGAACAGGGCCCGTACCTCAACGCGGTGGTGATCGCCGAGAGCTCCCTGGACCCCCGGACGATCCTCGAACGCGCCCAGAACGTGGAGAACGCCTTCGGGCGGATCCGGATGGAACGCTGGGGCGCCCGCACCCTCGACGTCGACCTCATCACGGTGGGGGACGTCGTCTCCGGCGACCCGGAGCTGACGCTGCCGCACCCCCGGGCGCACGAGCGGGCGTTCGTGCTGGTTCCGTGGTCGCGGGTCGATCCGGAGGCGACGCTGGCCGGGCGGCGGGTCACCGACCTGCTGGCCGGGCTGGACCAGGAGGGCGTGCGGCCGCGCGCGGATCTGACGCTGCAGAGGCCCGAGTGAGGCCCAGCCGCCCCGACGTGATCGTCGGGCTCATCGTCGTGTTCGGCGTCCTCACCTGGGTCGCGCTGAAGCCGTTCTACTCGTCCCTGCCGACCGTGCCGTGGACGGCGATCCCGACCGTCTTCCTGCTGGCGCTCGGCGAGGCGTACACCGGATGGATGACCAGGGCCCGGATCGAGCGCAGGCCGGACACCAAACCCGTCGAGCCGATGGCGGTGGCCCGCCTGGCCGCCCTGGCCCAGGCGTCGGCGTACGGCGGAGCCGTCTTCGCGGGCGTCTTCGCCGGGTTCGCCTTCTACACCGCGGACCTGCTGGAACAGGGCGTGCCACGCCGTGACTTCTTCATCGCCGGCGGCTCGTTCGTCGGCTGCGTGGTGCTGGTCTGCGCGGCGCTGTACCTGGAGCACTGCTGCCGGGTGCCCAAGGACCCCACCGAGAAGGGCCGGGAGGCCGGGCACTGAGGAGTCCCGGCCTTTCCCGCCGGTCGGCCACCCGGTGACCGTCCGGAGGCCGGGAGCGGCCGGGGAGCGGTGACCGGCCGGACCGTCTCCGGGGTCCGTCTTTCACCGGGGACGCCGGACCCGGACGCCGGGTCCGGCGGCGGCGTCACTTGTCGATGTCGCCGACCACGAAGAACATCGAGCCGAGGATGGCCACCATGTCGGAGACCAGGTGGCCGGGGAGCATCTCGCGCAGCACCTGGACGTTGTTGTATGAGGCCGAGCGGAGCTTCAGCCGCCACGGGGTCTTCTCGCCGCGTGAGACGAGGTAGTAGCCGTTGAGGCCGAGCGGGTTCTCCGTCCAGGCGTAGGTGTGGCCCTCGGGGACCTTGAGCACCTTGGGCAGGCGCTGGTTGATCGGCCCCGGCGGCAGCTCGCGCAGCCGTTCCAGGCAGGCGTCGGCCAGGTCGAGGGAGACCTTCACCTGCTCCAGCAGCACCTCGAACCGGGCGTGGCAGTCGCCGGCCTCCCGGGTGACGACCCGCACCGGCAGCTCGCCGTAGGCGAGGTAGGGCTCGTCCCGGCGCAGGTCCATGTCCACGCCGGAGGCACGGGCGATCGGGCCGCTCACGCCGTACTGCATGATCGTCTCGCGGTCCAGGACGCCCACCCCGCGGGTGCGGGCGAGGAAGATCTCGTTGTCCACGATCAGGTTCTCGATGTCGGGCAGCCGCCGCCGCACGTCGGCGACGGCCCGCGCCGCCCGCTCCGACCAGCCCTCGGGCAGCTCCTCCTTCAGGCCGCCGACCCGGTTGAACATGTAGTGCATCCGCCCGCCGGAGACCTCCTCCATCACGGCCTGGAGGGTCTCGCGCTCACGGAACGCGTAGAAGACGGGGGTGATCGCGCCGAGCTCCAGCGGGTAGGAGCCGAGGAACATCAGGTGGCTGAGCACCCGGTTCAGCTCGGCCAGCAGCGTGCGGGTCCAGACGGCCCGGGGCGGCGTCTCCATGCCGATCATCCGTTCCACCGCGAGCACCACGCCCAGCTCGTTGGCGAACGCCGACAGCCAGTCGTGCCGGTTGGCCAGCACGATGATCTGCCGGTAGTCGCGCACCTCGAACAGCTTCTCCGCGCCGCGGTGCATGTAGCCCACGACGGGTTCGGCCGAGCTGATCAGCTCTCCGTCCAGGGTGAGCCGCAGCCGCAGCACCCCGTGGGTGGAGGGGTGCTGCGGTCCGATGTTGAGGACCATGTCCTCGGTGGCGAGCTCCTTGCCCTGCGCGCCGGGAGCCACCGGCCCGTCAGCCGGGGCCGGCCGTACGGCCTCCGCCCCGGCCCCGATGCCCACGTGCAGCTCCCGGGACGCCCCTTCGGTGCGACGCTCACTCATAGGGCTATGCTCCCACGTCAGCGTCGCGCGGCAATCTCCCGCAGGGCGGACACCAAGCGGTCCACGTGCTCGTCGACGGTGCCGATGCCGATCGACGCGCGGACGGCCGAGGCGGTCCCGTCGTCGCAGCCGCCGTCGGCGGCGTCCGGCCGCCGCGGGTCGCGGTCGGCGTCCGGGCGGTGGGCGTCCAGGAGGTGCCGGACGAAGGGGTGGGCGCAGAACCTGCCGTCCCGGACGCCGATGCCGTACTCGGAGGACAGTATCTCGGCGACCTCCCGGGCGGTACGGCCGGCCACGGTGAAGGAGACGATGCCGACGCGGGGATGGGCGGGGTCCCACAGGGACAGCTCACGAACCCCCTCGATCCCGGCGATCCCGGCACGCAGCCGGGCGAGGAGACGCTCCTCCTCGCGGACCAGCGCGGTCCAGCCGGTCGCGGTCAGCGCGTCGCAGGCGGCGGCGAGGGCGACGGCGCCGAGGACGTTCGGGGTGCCGGCCTCGTGGCGGGCCTCGGGGTCGTCGTGCCAGTCGGCCTCCCCGCCGTCCGCGACCGCCCGCACCGCACCCCCGCCGCGCAGGTACGGCTCGGCTCCGGACAGCCAGTCCGGGCGGCCGATCAGCGCGCCCGTGCCGAACGGCGCGTAGAGCTTGTGACCGGAGAAGACCACGTAGTCCAGGTCGAGCGCGGTCAGGTTGACCGGGCGGTGCGGGACGAGCTGGGCGGCGTCCACCAGGACGCGGGCGCCGTGCCGGTGGGCGATGTGCGCCAGCGCGGCGATCGGCCACAGCTCCCCGGTGACGTTGGAGGCGGCGGTCACGACCAGCAGCTTGGGGCCCTCGATTTCGGCGAGCGCCCGGTCCGCGGCGCGGACCGCCTCACCCGGGAACGCCGGCGGCGCCAGCCGTACGGCACGCCGCCACGGCAGCAGCGAGGCGTGGTGCTCGGTGTCGAAGACCACGACCGTGGTCCCCTCGGGCAGGCAGCGGGCCAGCAGGTTGGTGGCGTCGGTGGTGTTGCGGGTGAAGACCACCGCGTCGTCCGGGCGGGCCCCGGCGAAGGCGCGGACCGTGTGCCGGGCCCGCTCGTAGCGGGCGGTGGTGAGCTGGGAGGCGTAGCCGGCGCCGCGGTGGACGCTGGAGTAGGCCGGGAGCGCGGCGGCGACGGCGGCGCTCACCGGCTCCAGACAGGGCGCGCTGGCGGCGTAGTCGAAGTTGGCGTAGGGGACCAGCCGGCCGCCGCGGACCGGGACTTCGAGGTCAGCGCCGAGCACCGCCGGGATCCGCCGGGCCTCGGGCACGCGGGTCCCGGGGAGGGTGCTTCCCGGTACGGCGGTTCCCGGGACGGCCGGGGTGCTTCCGGCGGCGGGGGCGGCGGTTTCCGGGGCGGCCGGGGCGTTTCCGGCGGCGGTTCGCGTGGTGCGGTCGGCCACGTCGCCGGAAGCGGTGTCGGCGGGGGCGGTGGAGGCGAAGATCGTCAGGGTGGACACGCCCGTGCTCCTTAGGAGGTCATCGGACCCCAAGCCACGGCGTCGATGCGTGGAGTCCGCGCTTGCCCGGCGCACCTCGCGCCGGACCAGGTCCTCACCCGGGGCACCCCGCCGCGGACGCGAGGGTTGCCGGCCAGCTAGCCGGGGCTTGTCGCTGGCACTCATGACCTACCGGGGACTATAACCGACGACAGCGGCCCCGCCGCAAGCTCCGTGTCTCGGAATGCGGACAGATGTCTCGTGGATCTCCGGGGCCTTGGGGCCCGGCCACCTGGGACATTACGATGTCTACGTGCGCTTTGATCCTTGGAATCCGGAATTCGTCGCCCACCCTTACGACGTCTACGACGAGCTGCGACGCGAGCGGCCGGTCGGCTTCTTCGAGCCGACGGGCCAGTGGCTGATCGCCCGGCACGCCGACGTCAACGCGCTGCTGCGTGACCGCCGGCTGGGCCGGTCCTACCTGCACGTGGCGACCCACGCCGAGTTCGGCAGGCCGGACGACCCGGAGTTCCAGGACCCGTTCTGGCGGGTGATCAGGGCCGGGATGCTCGACGTCGAGCCGCCGGTGCACACCCGGCTGCGCCGGCTGGTCTCCAAGGCGTTCACCCCGCGCATGGTCGAGACGCTGCGCCCCAAGGTCGCCCGGATCGCCGGAGAGCTGGTCGAGGCGTTCGCCGAACGCGGCGGCGGCGACCTCATCTCCGAGGTGGCCGAGCCGCTCCCGGTGACCGTGATCGCCGAGATGCTCGGCGTGCCCGAGGCCGACCGGCACCTGCTGCGGCCCTGGTCGGCCGACATCTGCGGGATGTACGAACTCAACCCCTCGGTCGAGGCCCAGCACACCGCCGTACGCGCGGCCGAGGAGTTCTCCGCCTACCTCGTCGAGCTGGCGCGTGCCCGCCGTACCGACCCCGGCGACGACCTGATCAGCGCGCTCGCCCAGGTGGCCGACGAGGGCGACCGGCTCACCGAGGAGGAGCTGGTCGGCACCTGCGTGCTGCTGCTCAACGCCGGGCACGAGGCCACGGTCAACGTCACCGGCAACGGCTGGTGGTCGCTGTTCCGCAACCCGGCCGAGCTGGAACGGCTGCGCGCCGACCACGGCCTGCTGCCCAGCGCGATCGAGGAACTGATGCGCTGGGACACCCCGCTGCAGATGTTCGAGCGCTGGGTGCTGGAGGACATCACCGTGGGAGGGATCGACATCCCGCGCGGCTCGGAGGTGGCGCTGCTGTTCGGCTCGGCCAACCGCGACCCCGAGGTCTTCGCCGACCCCGAGCGCCTCGACGTGGGCCGGGTGGACAACCCGCACATCTCCTTCGGCGCGGGCATCCACTTCTGCCTCGGCGCGCCCCTCGCCCGGATCGAGCTGATCGAGTCGTTCGGCGCCCTGCTGCGCCGGGCCCCGAAGATGGAACTCACCGCCGAGCCGACCTGGGGCCCCGGCTACGTCATCCGCGGCCTCACGGCCCTCGACGTGAGGATCTGAACCCGTCCGTACGCCCTGCGGAGGTCGAACCGGACTCGCACCTTCACGGAAGGGCGGGACCGGCTTCGGTCCGGAGACTCGGCCCAAGGACATGAACCGACTCGGATCAGGCCGACTGCCTGCGATGACGTCTGGTTTCGCCCGGCGGTCGCCGACTACTCGGTGTCCTTGGGATGTCGAGGTGAGGCGTAGATCACCCATACGGTGCGGGTGTCGTCATCGATGGCATAGCGCACCCGCCCGCCGCTGGTGACTTCGAATTCCCACTGTTCCAGATCCTTGCCGTTGTGGCGATGAGTCGCGAGATCACCGCGTAGGCGATGCTGACGATCATGACTGGATCGCGAACGGGGGTCGGCCCGCAGTACCTCGAAGCATCGGCGCGTATTGGCCAGAGCGTGGCGGCACAGCTCTTCCCAGCCCCTGACCGCGTCACCGGTACCGAATCGAACATCCCACTCGCCATCCGGTGGTGGCACCGTGACCCGGTCTCCGCGCTTGGGGCTCACGCCGAAACCCGCACGGGGCCGAAGTCGCCGCTCGTGGGCTTTCGGGCTTCGGCGTGGAGTGCGGGGTCGGCCTTGATCCTGGCGGTGGCCCGCCAGCCCGCGATGACCTCCTGGCTTGTGGTGTCGACATCCAGCTCAGCCGCGTCGGACAGCGCTTCGACCAGTTCCAGGGTGAAGGCGCGAAGCTCGTCCACCGACAGATGGCGAACCCAGGGGAAGACCTCCGGCATGGCGATGACCAGTGCGCGTGCGGTGGGGTCATGCTTGATCAACGCAAGGAACAACCGGGACGCGGTGGCCAGCGTTTGTTCGCGCTCTTCTTCGCGGTCCGCCGCGGTCAAGTAGAAATCCGGGGCGTCCCGATGCGTGACGCGCACGCGCCCCAGGCGCGCCGCGCGCTCGGCGACCGCGCGGGGATTCCGTGAGAGATCGGAAAAGGTCACCGCGTCGGCCTGGCTGGTGCTCACCTCTCGAATGTACATCAGAACGTATTCTGATGTCAGTCGGTCAACCCGGGAGGTCGCCTGTTGATCGGTGCCGAGTTCTGGGAGCGCGTCCCTGCGGAGGGTGAACCGGCCGGGAGCCCCCGCTCCTGCTGGCTGCGGGGTTACTCGGCTCGGATCGGTGATCGACTACCTGGGCCGGTCGATTGTCCTGCGGCTCTCCGCGCAACCCTTTCGGCATTCGGTATGACCGAAGATGTATTCGCTCTATGCGAAGCATGGCGCCGCCCATTGTTCCGACCATCCGCTGGCTGAGCCCCTGACTGAGATCCTCCGTTATGTGTACGGGCCCCACTGGAGTACCAGCGGCCCGGACCGTGTTCTCGGACCGGCCGCCAGGGCATGGCGGTGCGGGACGGGGGCGCTCCGCACCGCCATGCCGGTTCAGGGTGCGGCCACGTCATCCCGGCGGTTCGGTACGGCGTGCCGCCGCGCCGATCCCCGGATCGGCGCGCTGGAGCGGGAGCCAGGGAGTCGGCGGCGGGTGCGGCCCGGAGCCCCTCCGCCCCAGGCCGCACGTCGGCGACGCGGTGACGCGCACCCGAAGGCCGGCCCGCCGCCGCGTCCGTTCATGGGTGGCATCACGCCGGTGGAGCGGGCGCCAAGCCCACTCAAGGGGTCGTGGAACCCGCCGGGGAAGGCGGAAGGCCCGTTCCGGGAAGCCCACGGCCCGTAACACCTCGGAGCGGGCCGGATGACTCGGCCGTCCCTTCCGCGATGCCGCGCGGGCCGGGCATCCGAGCCGCCTCCTCCTGCCGGGCGACCTCGGCCCGAAGCTCCTCGAAGGTGTCGGCGTCCACGGTCCGGTACGGCGGGCCGTCCCACCGCGACCCCTCGGCGAAGGGGCGCTCCCGGCTGGCCCAGAACCGTCCGGCGTCGCTGCGGATGATCCGCCACCCGGGAATCGCCGGTCGGGATCGTGCGGTCTCGGGCTGTTCCACGGGTCGGACCTCCGTCATCGCGTCCAGGGCCTGTCCGCACGTCGGTGACGCCGGACGGATCGGTTCCAGGGGTCGTGCGGGTCCTGCTGCTCATGCGGGTCTCACCGTTCGTGTCGGTGGTCGCATTGGTCTCGCCGTTCCCATCGGCACGGGGAGGAACGGGGACCTCCGGGCTCCGGGACTCCTGCGGGACGGGTTCCTGAAGGACGAGCCGCGCATCCGGGGCGCGCCCGGCCGTCGGGGCCCGCCGTACGGGGGCCGGGGGCCGTCGGACCGCCGGGACGCCCGGCTCGGGGCGGCGCTGGGCGGGGACCAGGGGGATCACCTCGGCCGGCGCCACGGCGGAGGGCGGCGCGAAGCGCGGAACGCGCCTCGGCCCCAGCCGGTGACGCGCCTCCATCCGCGCGGCCATCAGCTCACCGGACGGCTGCGCGTAGTCGTGGTCGGCGGCTCGGCCGGGGCAGCCATGCGCGTACGGCGGGTGCCCGCAGTGGGCACACCCCATCGGCATCGGCGGCCCGTCGGCGAAACAGCCGCATCCGCTTACCGCGACCCGGTCGAGGACCGGAGCACTAGTGTTCGTCATGGGTCAGGAGCCACTTCCTGATCAAGGGCTCGTCAGACGTTGCGAGCGTCCTGGCGGGCCCGTCTAAGTGTCGTAGGACACATAAAGTTAAGGCCGGTCAGGCTTGTCGTCAAGAAAATGGCCTACGACACTTCGGTAGGGTGCTCATATGCATCCAGATCCTCAGTCACCCGCGCAGCGCATCGTGGCCGATCTGCGCGACGACATCGCGGCTGGTCGCCTGCCCGCCGGAGCCAAGCTGCCCTCCGTCCGGGATCTCGCCGAGCGCTACGACGTGTCACGCAGTACGGCGAGCAAGGCGCTGATCCTGCTCAGGAACGAAGGGTTGGTGGTCACCCGGCATGGCTCGGGCGCCTACGTGCGTGAGTCGTATCCGATACGCCGGTTGGGGCCGGATCGCTACGCGCGGCACCGCTGGGAGCGGACCGACGTCGAGGCGTTCGCCACCGGCGCGCCGGGCAGCGATTCCACCCGGCAGCAGGGGCGCCAGACACAAGACGTGTCCCTGGTGACCGCCGACGAAACGGTTGCCGTCGCGCTCGGTGTCGAGGCGGGCTCTCCGGTGTACGAACGGGCACGCGTCATGACCCGTGACGGCGTCCCCACCCACACGATGACCTCGTACTATCTCCCCGCCCATGTCGAGGGCACGCCCCTGGTCGATCCCGCGCCCGGGATCGCCGGTCCGGGCGGCGGGTTCCGCGTGCTGGCCGACCGGGGTCTTCCCCCGCATGAGATCACCGAGGACATCCAGGCCCGCATGCCCACGGCCGAGGAGACCCTCCTCCTCGATCTCCCGTCAGGGGAACCGGTCGTGGAGGTGCGGCGTGTCACCCGTACGGCCGACGGTCAGGCGGTCGAGTACGCGCGTGGTGTGCACGCGGCGAGCCGGTTCGTGTGGTCGTACACCTATACCATCCCCGACTGAGCTCACGGGATGGTGCCGGAACGGCGTTCGGGCCGGATGGCGCGGTGGTGTGCCGCCATTTGCTCCTGAAACGGTGCGCGGGCGCGTGCGGGGGCCGGCGTCGGTGCGGCCCGGCGCCGGTGGATGCCGAAGCGAAGCAGCATGTGGGTACCCAGCAGCCGTTGATCGCTCTTTGCCTGCGATGGTCCCGGGAAGCAAATCGCATGCATCAGAGTTTCAATCAGTAGTATTTTGGCAACTGAGAGTAGTGTCGCCACTGATAATCCTCTATTATTTGGCAATAAGTGCGCGTATGCTAACAAGAGGTTGAAGTTGTAATAAACGGACAAACTTCGCAAAGTGATACAAATACACCTAGAAGACTTTAAATATCCTGTTTGGAAATAACGATTTGAGTGATCCATGGAGATTCTTCAGTGATTCTAGCCATCGCTGGCTAACGTTCACGGCATGGGTCAGGCAGGTCAGGGTTATGTGCGCCAAGGGGCATGTCGATGTGGACCACCCTCGGATGAGTGTGTAGCGGATGATGAAGTGTTGACCCATCATGCGAAGGTTGCGGGCGAGTTTCTTAATGCGCCCCGCATCGAGACTGAACGCGAGGTATCCGTTCTTCGGGGGAAGCTGACCGTTGAAGAGGCTACCCGTTACCGCCGCAGGCGAGCCAGTGCCGCAGCCATACAGGCGGCAGCCGACAAGGCGGGTGCCCGCTACACCACAGCCGGTCGATTGCGAGAGGCGGGCTTCGCGGTGGTGCATACACCGGGAAGTGAGGTCAATGGCCCCCATGTTTCAGTGGTATGGCCAGCCGACGACCCGTTGGAGAGGCAGGACATTCCCTGGCCGGATCATGTGGCCGCAAGGTTCGCTGACTGTTTTATTGGGCATTTTTAGGCGGAGGTGGTTCCCATGAACCTTGACTCCCTGGTGAAGGGAGGCCGTCTGCCGTGGCGCCCGAACGCTCGGTCAGAGGGCCTGGAGGTCTTCCATCGGTATGAGATTCCCCTCACCGGTACCTTCCAAATGGACCAGGAGACGGTTCTCTTCACGATGGTCTTCGAGGGGGATGGAGAGCTATCGATCTGGGCTTACGTCAAGTTGGACGAAGAGGTGGTAGCCGGTCTGTCCGGTTTGACCTTCGAGTCACTTGAGACGTTGGACGAGTGGGTCGATGATCAGTTTCTGGGTCGAGAGGCTGTCCTCGCGATCGTCCGAGAAGACAGAATCGGATCCCGTTGGACACGGATGCACGTTGGCTCTGGCCTGCTGGAGGCGGCAGATGCGTTCCTTACCGCCGTCATTCAAAGTTTAGATCGTGTCGAAGACACCGCCAGTAGAATCCGCGCCAAGATGGCCGGACTTGACGCTGCGCGATCGGAGCTTCCCGGTGGTCCGGAGCTTTTGAAGCTTTGACATCGGCGCGTGTTAATTCCTCCTTCCTTTTCGGTTTCTGCGGTCGAAAAGGAAGGAGCGTTCATTCAAGCATTTGATTTCGCCGCTGAGCGGCATAAGAGCAGCCTGAGCGGCTGTATCAGCGGCGACTGCGCCGAGGCCGCCACGAACCTGCCCGGTGTCGTCGCGAGCCGCGACAGCAAGGACCTCTCCAGCCCGCGGTTCCAGTCGCCGCCCTCGAAACGGCCCTAACGGTCCTCTGCCCCTGTCACCCAGGCCGAGCCCCGAGCCCCGGGCGGCGTGGCGGCGTGGCGGCGTACCCGCTATGTTCCCCGGAGCAGCACGGGTGCCTGCCGGAATGCGACGCCGGTACGGCCCGGCGCAGGGAATCGCCGATCGGAGGGGACAGGCAGTGACCACAGAGCGGATCGGGCCGCCGTTGACCGCGGGGGAGCGCGAGACGCTGCGCGCCTTCCTCGACTACCACCGAGCGACGCTGGCCATGAAGTGCGACGGGCTGTCCGACGAGGAACTTCGGCGGCGGTCGATGCCGCCCTCGACGCTCTCGCTGCTCGGCCTGGTGCGCCACATGGCCGAGGTGGAGCGCACGTGGTTCCGCAAGATCATAAACGGCGAGGACATCCCGCTCGTCTGGTCGGACGAGAACGACTACCAGGTGGCCTACGACGCGAGCGCGTCCACCCGCGCGGAGGCGTTCGCCGCCTGGCAGGCGGAGGTCGAGCACTCCCGCCGGATCGAGCGGGAGGCCGAGTCGCTCGACGTGACGGCGTACAACCCCAGGTGGGACGAGAAGGTGTCGCTGCGGCTGGTGATGCTGCACCTGATCCACGAGTACGCCCGCCACAACGGGCACGCCGACCTCCTGCGCGAGGGCGTGGACGGGACCGTCGGCGCCTGAGCCGCCGCCGGGGGAACCGGTGACGGTCAGGCGGGGAAGCGGTAGCGGGTCTGGCTGTAGGGCGCCTTGCCGAAGGCCAGCACCTTCGCCGGGGTGACGCCGAAGACCAGGGCCCGCCGGCCGTCGCCGCCGCGGAACGCCCCGTCGGCGACCGCGTAGTCCCAGTCGAGCTTGCTCTTCCATCGTTCCGCGAGCCTGCCGAGCAGTCCCTCGTCGGTCACCCGGACGGCGGTCCCCTCCACCACGACGTCGAGCCCGGACCTGAGCCGGTCGGTGCCGGTGGTCAGGACGCAGCGGGGCTCGTGCTCCAGGTTCCTCGCCTTCTGCTCGCCGGGGCCGGTGCTGAAGTGCAGCGCCCCGTCGAGCCAGATCGCCGGGAGCGGCGTGACGTGCGGACGCCCGTCACGGCGTACGGTCGACAGCCAGAACATCTCCGCCGCCGACAGCACGCCGGCCACCTCCCGCCACGGCCGCGCCTCGGCGCCGGGCTCGCTGAACCCCTCGTGCAGCTCTGTGATCGGCTCGAACATGGGAATGTCCTCCTTCTCCGGGCGTGTGCGTCCCTACCCGGGGACAGACCGCCCGGCGGAGGAGAACTCATCGTTCCAGAGCGGCCCCCTGCCCGGCAGGCTCCGTATCGATCATGAGTCATGGCGTCGAATCCGCGGTTCACCGACCGGTCCGCTCAGGGACGGGCCACAGCCGATCGGTCCGTTCGGGAGTGGGTCAGAGCCGACCGGTCCGTTCGGGGACAAAGGTCTGACCGGCTCAGCCGGAGGCGAGCCAGGGCCGGTCGGCCCGTTCAGAGGCGTGACTGGGCCAGCCAGCCGAAGTCACCCAGGCCGCCCGTGGCGATCAGTTCCGCCTCCTGGGACGCCCTGGCGAGGGCCCGGAGGTAGCCGCGCGGGTCGGTGCGGGCGAGCTCGTCAGGCGGGCGGGTACCGGTGACGCCGAGGGCGAGGAGCGCCCGGCGCTGGGTGGTCAGCGTCGTGACGACGCCCTCGACGCCCTCGACGCCCCCGACGCCTCCGCCACCCCCGGCGTGTGTGCTCCGCGCCCCGGCGGTGGTCCCGGCTTCTCCGGTGCCCCCGGCCTTCCCCGTGTCGCCGGCATCCCCGCCGGCCCCGGCGCGTTCACCGGCCGCCGCGCAGGCGTCCAGGGCCACGTGGGCGGTGACGTCGCACGACCCGTCCGGCACCGGCGGGACCAGGGACCCGTCGCGGTAACCGGTCAGCGTGCCGTACGGCGGGCGCTCGGCAAGGGAGTGCGCGTAGTCGATCGCGACGGCCTCCCCGGCGGCCAGCCGTACGATCACCGAGGCCCACGCCTCGTCGCGCGGCCTGCCGATCTCGGCCCGCTCGCCGGGCGACCGCATCGGCCACCAGCGGTTCAGCCAGGCGAGGTCGGCGTCGCAGGGGGCCTCCCCGAGGCGTTCCGCGCCGTCCACGGGGTCCACCAGGACCAGCCGGGGGCCGTCCGCCGTCTGCTCGGCGACGTCCAGGGGCACGTTGTCCAGCCACTCGTTGGCGATCACCAGGCCGCGGACGCCGTCCGGTACGGCGTGCGCCCACCGGATCTCCGCCGGCAGCGAGGGCGGCCGGGACGCGAGGTCCACCCCGGTCGCCCGCAGCCGCTCGCGGAGGCCGGGTGGCGCGGCGGCGAGCACCCGGGCGGCCAGCTCGCCCTCACCGGCGCCGACGTCCACCAGGTCGATCACCGGCGGGTTGCCGAGCGCGTCGTCCACCGTCACCAGCCGGCGCAGCACCGCCTCGGCGAAGACGGGGGAGGCGCCCACGGAGGTCCGGAAGTGCCCGGAGGGACGCTCTCGCAGGTAGAAGCCGTTCTCTCCGTAGAGCGCTTGCTCCATCGCGACGCGCCAGGTGAGCCACACGCCCACGACGCTACAGGTCCGGCGGGGTTCCACGAGGGCCGATGACAGGCCGGGCGCGACGGCGGCGCCGGGCCGGTGGACCGGTGATCGGCCGGTACGGGCCGGTAGCCGATGATCCACCGGGCGCACGGCCGTACGGCGCGGGCGTTCCTGAATGTGCCGGTGCGTGGCCGGGAAAGCCGGGCCCGTTACTCTGGTCAACTGGACACGGAGCCCCCGATGCGGTCAAGGACAGGACAACATGGACGCAGGTGATCATCCGGCGCGCCTTGCCGTCGGGGTCGTCGGGGCCGGCCGGGTCGGCTCGGCCCTCGGTGCGGCCCTGGCGCGGGCGGGCCACCGGATCGTCGCGGCGAGCGGCGTCTCCGACTCCTCCAGGGAACGGGCGGTCGAGCGGCTCGGCGTCACCCCGTGCCGTCCGGAGGAGGTGGTGGCGCAGTCCGACCTCGTCCTGCTGACGGTCCCCGACGACGTCCTGCCGGACCTGGTCTCCGGCCTCGCCGGCACCGGCGCCGACCTGCGCGGCAAGATGGTCGCCCACACCAGTGGCGCGTACGGCCTGGGCGTGCTGGACCCGGCCGCCAAGGCGGGCGCGCTGCCGCTGGCTCTCCACCCGGTGATGACCTTCACCGGCCGGGACGACGACCTGCGCCGCCTCGTCGGCATCTCCTACGGGGTCACCGCGCCCGGCCCGCTCCGCCCGGTCGCCGAGGCGCTGGTCATCGAGATGGAGGGCGAGCCGGTCTGGATCGAGGACGCCGACCGGCCGCTCTACCACGCCGCCCTCGCCGGCGCCGCCAACCACATGGTCACGCTCGTCGCGGAGTCCGCCGACCTCCTCGGGCGGATCGGCGTGGAGCAGCCGGGCAGGATGCTCGGCCCGCTGCTGGGCGCCGCCCTGGACAACGTGCTGCGGCTCGGCCTCGCGGGGCTGACCGGGCCCGTGGTGCGCGGGGACGCCGGGACGGTGCGCAAGCACATCGACGCCCTCATCCTGGCCGCTCCCGAGGCGGCGGACGCCTACGTGGCGCTCGCTAGGCTCACGGCGGACCGGGCGCTGGCGGCCGGGCTGCTCAAGCCCGAGACCGCCGAGCGCCTCCTGGACGCGCTGGGAGGCAACATATGGACGTGATCGTGGCGCGCAACCGCGCCGAGCTGGCCGAGGCGCGCCGGGCGCTCGGGGCGCACGGCGGGATCTCCCGGGGTACGGCGGAGCTGGCGCTGGTGCCGACGATGGGCGCGCTGCACGAGGGGCACCGCTCGCTCATGCGGCTGGCCCGGGAGCGGGCGGACCACGTCGTCGTGAGCGTCTTCGTGAACCCCCTGCAGTTCGGCCCGGCCGAGGACTTCTCCCGTTACCCCCGGACGTTCGACGCGGACCTTGCGGTGTGCGCCGCCGAGGGGGTGAGCGTGGTGTTCGCGCCCTCCGCCGACGACATGTACCTGCCGGACCGGCAGGTCGGCGTGTCGGCGGGGCGGATGGGCACGATCGCCGAGGGCGCCTTCCGGCCCGGCCACCTCGACGGCGTGCTGACCGTGGTGCTCAAGCTGTTCAACCTGGTACGGCCGGACGTGGCGGTGTTCGGCCGGAAGGACGCCCAGCAGCTCGCGATGATCCGCCGGATGGTCGCCGACCTCGACGTGCCGGTCGCGGTCGTCGGCGGCCCCACGGTCCGCGAGGCCGACGGCCTGGCGCTGTCCAGCCGCAACCGGTACCTGTCCGGCGACGACCGGCGGGCCGCGCTGAGCCTGTCCCGGGCGCTGTTCGCGGGGGCTGGGCGGCGGACGCCCGCGGAGATCCGCCGGGCCGCGCGGGAGGTCCTGGACGGCGAGCCCGCGGTGTCCCTCGACTACCTCGTCCTGGTCGACCCGGCCACCTTCGAGGAGGCCGGCGACGACCACGAGGGGGAGGCGATCCTGGCCGTGGCGGCGAAGGTCGGCTCCACCCGGCTGATCGACAACGTGACCGTCACGCTCTGACGCCTCCGCGCGTCTCCCGGCGGCGGCCCGCGGTGGTCGGGGCGGCGGCGCGGTGGGTGCGGGAGATCTCCGCGCGTCTCCCGAGCACGGCCCGCGGTCCCGTCACGTGACGGGACCGGACGCCCCTGCGGAATCCGATGGGAATCCGGTGGGAACGGAGCACACGGCGAACAGATCCCGGGACGGGCTCGGATATATTCCGCATCAGGCGTGCACGCCACGGGGCGGCGCGACCACACGGAAGGGCTTCTTCAGGCATGTTCCGGACCATGCTCACCTCCAAGATCCACCGGGCCGTCGTCACCCAGGCCGACCTGCACTACGTGGGATCGGTGACGATCGACGAGGACCTGCTGGACGCCGCGGGACTGCTCCCCGGCGAGCAGGTGCACATCGTCGACATCGACAACGGCGCCCGGCTGGTGACCTACACGATCCCGGGCCCCCGCGGCTCGGGGGTCATCGGCATCAACGGCGCCGCCGCCCGGCTCGTCCATGTGGGCGACCTGGTGATCATCATCGGGTACGGCCAGATGGAGGACGCCGAGGCCAGGAGCTTCCGGCCCCGGATCGTCCACGTCGACAGCGGCAACCGGATCACCGGCCTCGGCCACGACCCCGCCGAGGCGCCGGAGCCGGCCGTCCCGGGGGCCGGGGACCTCCTGCGCGGCGACGAGCGGTACGTCCCGGCGTAGGCGTTCCGGCCGGTTCCGGGACCTCCGTTCCCGCGGATCCCGGGACCGGTCGCCCGCACCGCTGAGCACGCGGTACGCCGACGCCCCGTCCCCGCGGGTCCCGTGACCGGCTCCGGGCTCTTCCGCGCGGCGGCGGGCCGTACCTCCCGATGCGGGTGTTCCGGCCGGCCTCGGGGTCCCGATCCCCGCGCGGGACGTCCCGGGGTCAGGGCCGGGGCTCGCGCAGGCCGGCGATGACCATGCGGGTGAGCAGCTCGTAGGTGTCGTCGAGCGACTCGGGCAGGCCGAACGCGTCCGCGGCCTCCAGCAGGGTGAAGCCGTGGACGACCGCGCGCAGGCAGCGGACCGCGTGGACCGTCTCGGAGTCGGTCAGGTCGTAGGAGCGCACGGCCGCGAACAGGACGTCCACCAGGTGTTTTCCCGCCTCGGCCACGCCCGGCTGCGGGCTCTGGATCATGGCCGCGTAGCGGCCGGGGTGGGTCCGGACGTACGAGCGCCAGGCGGTCATCAGGGCGCGCAGGGCCTCGTCGCCCGACCGGCCGAGCACGGCGTCGCCGACGCGGGCCGAGATCTCGCCCATCACGTGTGCGGAGAGGAGCTCGCGCAGCTCGGCGAGGTTCCGCACGTGCTTGTACAGGGACGGCGTGGCCACCCCGGCGCGGGCGGCCACCGCCGCCAGGGTGAGCGCGGCGGGGCCCTCCTCGTCCACGACGCGCAGTGCGAGGCCGACGACGGCCTCCCGGGACAGGGAGGCCCTAGGCACGGGTGTGCTCTTCGAGGAAGGGCAGCACCGCGGCGGCGACCTCCTCGGGGAACTGGGCGTGCGGGTAGTGCCCTCCGCCGTCGATCATCACGTACGACCCCTGTCCCTCCGGCATGGTGGCGACGATGGCGCGGGCCTCGGCCTCGGGGTCGGCCCAGTCGGGGTCGAGGGCGCCCATCACGACGAGGGCGGGCCGCCGGAGTTCCGGCAGGGCCTCGCCGGCGTCGTTCGGGGCGGCGAAGCCCATCGCGGAGACCACGGCCATCCGGCCCGGCCTGCTCAGGTCGGCCTCCAGGGCGGCGAGGTAGTCCGTCCAGTCGGCGGGCTTGACCCCGGGGACGGCCACGTCGAGGTAGCGCTTCCACAGGCCGGGGCTTTTGAACATCGCGGCGCCCATGAGCCGCAGCATGCCCGCGCGGTGGCGGCGGACGCGCAGCAGGCCGCCGAGGTCGAGCTTCTGCGGGCGGGTGAACGGGCCGATCTCGACGACGGCGCCGACCAGGTCGGGCCGCCGTACGGCGGCGATGGTGGCCGCGCCGCCGGAGAACGAGTGGCCGACGATCACCGCGGGGCCGCCCAGGTGCTCGATCAGCGCGATCAGGTCGCCGGCGGTGTCGGTGCGGTTGTAGGAGGACCAGCCGAGCGTGGAATCGCCGTGCCCGCGCAGGTCGGCGGTGGCGACCCGGTATCCGGCGGCGGTGAGCCGCGGGATGAGGAAGCGGTACGCCTCTCTGCTGTCGCCCATGCCGTGCGACAGGACGACCAGCGGGCCCTCTCCGGCCACCCGGTACGCGATCTCGCCACCGTCGATCTTCAGCGTCTCGTCCATCGCCCGTCCCTGTCGGCTAATCTCCATAGCCTGAAAGCTAATGCAATTAGCCGACAGGGTCAAGCAGCGATTTTCACTGAAAAATCCGTCCATGTCGGCTACGGCGGCGCGTGGATCCCGCCGGGCGGACCCGCCGGCACGGCCCTGCGGGCCGCACCGGCGGCCGGCCGGTCAGCGGTACTCGTCGAACCCGGGGGTCGGGGAGTCGACGAGGACGCACGGCGCCACGGTCCCGTTCGTGATCCGGGCCAGGGACGCCATGACGACGCCGTGGGGGTTGCCCCGCATCTCGGCGAACTGCAGCATCGCCGTCTGGCCGGGCTTGAGGACGGACGGGTGGAGCAGTACGGCGGTCTCGTCGAGGGTGTCGACGGTCCCGGCCTGCTCACCGTCCAGGGTCAGGAGGTCATCGGCCTCGCTTCTCGGCAGGAAGTCGCCGCGCGTCCCCTCGCACCGCTTGCCCGGCGGCACATAGTCCACGACCGCGTTGAGTCCGAGGTCCTTCAGGTCGGCCTCCAGCTTCTTGGCGTCCCTGAACTCCTTGATCTGCACCCGGATCGAGCCGTCCGGGGTCCTGTCCACCGCGTAGGCCGGGGCCCCGCCGACCACCAGCGGTACGGCGACCGCCGCGGCGGCGGCCACGGCGGCGGCGAGGGCGAGGACCGGGCGGCGGAACGGGAGACGCCGGGCCGGAACGGGCCGCGGGTCCTGCTGGATCTCCTGCATCAGGAACTCCTTGATCTTTTGATGGCGGTCCGCCGGAAGCGCACGTTCGGCGTTCGCCCAGGGGCCGGGATCGGCGTTCATCGGCTCTCCTCGAAAAGGGCGGGGACCCCCGCCTTCGGACGTGGGAAGGGGGTCATGCGGTGTTCTCCCGGACGGACCGGACCGCGGTTCCGCGGTCACCATCTGTCTGTCCGCGGCCGGCGCGCGGTTCCGGGGGCTTCGCCGTACCGGTGAGGGCGGCGAGCTTCCTGCGGGCCCGGGACAGCCGGGAGCGCACGGTGCCCACCGGCAGGCCGAGTGCCCGCGCGGCCTCGGCGTAGCCCAGGCCGGCCCCCACGCACAGGGCGAGGACCTCCCGCTCGGAACGGCGCAGCCCGGTCAGGGCGGCCCGTATCTCGTCCAGGGATCGCCGGTCGTCCAGGCGGCCCGCTACCTCGTCGGCGATGTCCGGCTCCGCCGTGCCCGGGGGGAGTCTGGCGAGGGCGGCCCGGTACCGGCGGGCGGCGCGGGTGGTGTTGCGCGCGACGTTCGTGGCGATGCCCAGCAGCCAGGGGCGCAGCGAGCCGCCGACGGCGTCGACCCTGGCCCGCAGCCGCCACGCCTCCAGGAAGGTCAGCGAGACGATGTCCTCGGCGGCCGACCAGTCGCCGGTCAGGCGGAAGGCGTGGCTGTACACCGATCCGGCGCACTGGTCGAAGAGCTGCCCGAACGCGTCGGCGTCACCGGCGCGCACCCGGGCATGCATATCTGTTTCCACGCCTATGTACTGTCCGGCGGGAACGTCATGGTTCGGCAATCGGGCGGTTTCCGTGCCCCCGGTGTCCCTCCGCGTCCCCGGCGGCGTGCCCCTCAGGGGCCCGGTGGGGGGCCTACATGCCTCCCGCCACCCGCAGGACCGCCCCCGTCGTGTAGGAGGCGTCGGCCGAGAGCAGCCAGGAGACGGCTCCGGTGATCTCCTCCGGCCTCCCCGCGCGGCCCATGGGGATGGTTCCGGCGAGCTTCGCCGGGCGCTGCGGGTCGGCGTGGAACTCCGTCCAGATGATGCCGGGGGCCACGCAGTTGACCCGGATGCCGTCGGCGGCGACCTCCTTGGCCAGGCCGACGGTCATGGCGTCCACGGCGGCCTTGGTGGCGGCGTAGTGGACGTACTGGCCGGGGCTGCCGAGGGTGGCCGCGGCCGAGGAGATGTTCACGATCGCCCCGCCGCCGGTCCGCGCCATGTCCCGTACGGCACGGCGGGCGCACAGCAGGTAGCCGAGCACGTTGACCTCCAGCGCGCGGCGCATGCCGTCGGCGTCGGCGTCCGCGAGGCGGCCGTTGCCGCCGCTGATCCCGGCGTTGTTGACCAGCCCGGTGACCGGGCCGAGCTCGGCGGCGGCGTCGAAGAGGCGTTCCACGGAGGTCTCGTCGGCGGTGTCGGCCGGGACGGTGAGGCAGCGGCGGCCGGCCGCGCGGACGGTCCCGGCGACGGCCTCCGCGGCGTCGGTGTCGGAGCGGTAGCCCACGACGACGTCGTGGCCGTCGGCGGCGAGACGGGCGCAGATCGCGGCGCCGATGCCGCGACTGCCCCCGGTCACGACGGTGACGGGCTGGTGCATGTCGGACCTCCAGGACGACGGACCGCGCCCGGACTCTCCGAGGCGGCCTCGATGAAAAAAGATCATCTGATCATCCCATGAAAGACCTTCTGTGGGCCAGGGTCCGGGGCGGCCTGGAGGCACCCCGGGGAAGAAGCGTCATCCGGCAGGCGTTATCGTCACATTGACGAAATCAGGTGCCTCTACCCATCCCACAAGGAGGCGGCAATGACGATCCCGGCCATCCCCCAGAGGCTGACCGCGCCCCCGCCCGGCTGGACGGTCGAGGCCGACGTGGTCGTGGTGGGCTCCGGCGTCGCGGGCCTGACCCTGGCCCTGCGGTACGCGGCCCTCGAACCCGCCGCCCGGGTCCTGGTCGTCACCAAGGACGTGCTGTCGTCGGGATCCACCCGCTGGGCGCAGGGCGGGATCGCCGCCGTGCTCGACCCCGCCGACACCCCGGAGGAGCACCTGTCCGACACCCTCCTCGCCGGGGTCGGCCTCTGCGACACCGAGGCGGTGCGGGCCATGGTCACCGAGGGCCCGGACGCCCTGCGCCGGCTGATCGCCACCGGGGCGCGGTTCGACACCGACGCCGCGGGCGAGCTCCAGCTCACCCGCGAGGGCGGCCACCGGCGCGACCGCATCGTCCACGCGGGCGGCGACGCCACCGGAGCCGAGGTGCAACGGGCCCTGGTACAGGCGATCCGGGAGTCGGCGATCGAGGTCATCGAGCACGCCCTCGTGCTCGACCTGCTCAAGGACGCCGAGGGCCGGACCGCCGGGGTGACGCTCCACGTCATGGGCGAGGGCGAACGCGACGGCGTGGGCGCGGTCCGGGCCCGCGCCGTGGTGCTGGCCACCGGCGGCATGGGCCAGGTCTACGCCGCGACCACCAACCCCGTCGTCTCCACCGGCGACGGCGTGGCCCTCGCGCTGCGGGCCGGAGCCGTCGTGCGCGACCTGGAGTTCGTCCAGTTCCACCCGACCGTGCTCTGGCTGGGAGAGGACGCCACCGGCCAGCAGCCGCTGATCTCCGAGGCGGTCCGCGGCGAGGGCGCGGTGCTCGTCGACGCCGACGGCACCCGCTTCATGCGGGGGGTCCACGAGCTGGCCGACCTCGCCCCCCGCGACGTCGTGGCCAAGGCGATCATGCGGCGGATGCGCGAGACCGGCGCCGCTCACATGTACCTCGACGCCCGCCACTTCGGCGAGCACAAGTGGCGCACCCGCTTCCCGACGATCCACGCGGTCTGCCTGGAGCACGGCATCGACCCGGTGACGCAGCCCATCCCGGTCGCGCCCGCCGCCCACTACGCCAGCGGCGGCGTCCGCGTCGACCTGCGCGGTCGTACCGGCGTGCCGGGCCTGTACGCCTGCGGCGAGGTGGCCTGCACCGGCGTGCACGGCGCCAACCGGCTGGCCTCCAACTCGCTTCTCGAAGGGCTGGTCTTCGCCGAGCGGATCGCCGCCGACATCCACGCCGTACGGCCGGCGCCCGGCGACTCCGTCCCCCCGCCCGTGCCCGTGCCCGACGGGCGGCCGGCCGGCCTCGCCGACCCCCGGACCCGCCCCCGGATCCAGGCGCACATGAGCCGGGGCGCGGGCGTGCTGCGCGGCGAGGAGTCGCTGGCCGAGGTCGCCAAGGCCCTGCTGGGCGCGCGGTGGACCCCGGTGGCGGTCGAGCCGTGCACCGAGTCGTGGGAGGCCACGAACCTGCTGACCGTCGCGTCGGCACTGGTCGCGGCGGCCCGCAACCGGGAGGAGACCCGCGGCTCGCACTGGCGCGAGGACTTCCCCGACCGGAATGATGCCTGGTGGCTGGGCCACCTGGACCTGACCCTGACATCGGAGGGAATCACGATGACGTACGTGCCCCACGAGCGGCGCACGACCGGGCTGCCGCCGCGGGCGGCGGCCGAACTCGCCGAGGCGGGCCTCGACCCCGCCGGGGTGGAGGCGGTCGTGGAGGCCGCGCTGCGGGAGGACCTCCAGGAGGCCGGCGACGTCACCAGCGCCGCCACCATCCCCGCCGGCCGTACCGACACCGCCGACGTGGTGGCCCGCGCGGACGGGGTGGTCTGCGGGCTGGCCCTCGCCGAGGCCGTCTTCTCCCGCGTCGGCGGGGACGGCGTCGTGGTCGAGCGCCGCGTCAAGGACGGCGAGCGGGTCTCCCGCGGCGACGTCCTGATGACGGTCACCGGCGCCACCCGCGACCTGCTGACCGCCGAGCGGACCGCCCTCAACCTGCTCACCCACCTGTCCGGCGTCGCGACCCTCACCGGCCGCTGGACCGAGGCCGTGGCGGGCACCGGCGCGCGGATCAGGGACAGCCGCAAGACGCTGCCCGGCCTGCGGGCCCTTGAGAAGTACGCCGTCCGCTGCGGCGGCGGGGTCAACCACCGCATGTCGCTTTCGGACGCCGCCCTGATCAAGGACAATCACGTCGTGGCCGCCGGCGGGGTGGCGGAGGCGTTCCGGGCCGTCCGCGACGCGTACCCCGGGCTGCCGATCGAGGTCGAGGTCGACCGGATCGACCAGATCGAGCCGGTGCTCGCGGAAGGAGCCGAGGAGATCCTGTTGGACAATTTCAGCGTGGAAGACCTGGCGCGGGCCGTACGGCTGGTGGGCGGCAGGGCACGACTGGAGTCCAGCGGAGGGCTGACCTTGGATTCGGCGCGTGAGGTGGCCGCGACCGGCGTCGACTATCTCGCCGTGGGCGCGCTCACCCACTCGGCGCCCGCGCTGGACATCGCCATGGACCTTCGAGGGAACTGATACTGATGCTGCTCGCCATCGACGTCGGCAACACCCACACCGTTCTCGGCCTGTTCGAGGGCGAGGAGGTCATCGAGCACTGGCGCATCGCCACCGACGCCCGGCGCACGGCCGACGAGATAGCCGTGGTGCTGCAGGGCCTGCTCGGCCAGTCACCGCTGCTCAAGGGCACCGACGTCAATGGCATCGTCATCTGCTCCACGGTGCCGTCGGTGCTCAACGAGATGCGGGAGATGTGCCGCCGTTACTACGGCGACGTCAACGCCGTGATCGTCGAGCCCGGCGTCCGCACCGGCGTGCCGGTCCGGATGGACAACCCCAAGGAGGTCGGCAGCGACCGCATCGTCAACGCGCTCGCCGCCATCAACCTGTACGGCGGGCCCTGCGTGATCGTCGACTTCGGCACCGCGACCTCCTTCGACGCCGTCTCCGCCAAGGGCGAGTACGTCGGCGCGGTCACCGCGCCCGGCATCGAGATCTCGGTGGACGCCCTGGCGGCGGCCGGCGCGCAGCTGCACAAGGTGGAGCTGGTCCGGCCGCGTTCGGTGATCGCCAAGAACACCGTCGAGGCGCTCCAGGCCGGCATCATCTACGGCTTCGCCGGCCAGGTGGACGGGATCGTCGAGCGGATGGCGGCAGAGCTGGCCGACGACCCCGACGACGTCACGGTCGTCGCCACCGGCAGCGCGGCGCAGCTCGTGGTGGGGGAGGCCCGCTCGATCGACGTCCACGAGCCGTGGCTCACTTTGATCGGGCTCAGGCTGATCTATAACAGAAACGTTCCGTAGCCGGACATCGGTACCCTTGGCTCTGTGACCGCTGACCTGACGAACCCGGCCGACGATCTGCCCGAGCAGATGCGCGTGCGCCGGGAGAAGCTCGATCGCCTCCGTGCCGAGGGTGTCGACCCCTACCCGGTGACCTTCCCGCGCACCGCGACCAACGTCGAGATCCGCGAGAAATACGCCGATCTCGCCGCTGACACCGCGACCGGCGACAAAGTGGGCGTCACCGGCCGCGTCATGCTGTCCCGGACCGGTGGCAAGCTCTGCTTCGCCACCATCCGCGACGGCTCGGCCGATCTCCAGGTCATGATCTCCCTGGACAGGGTCGGCGAGGAGTCCCTGGCCGCGTGGAAGCGCGACGTCGACCTCGGCGACCACGTCGGCATCGAGGGCGAGGTCATCACCTCCCGCCGGGGCGAGCTGTCCATCCTCGCCGACCGCTGGGCGATCACCTCCAAGTGCCTGCGCCCGCTGCCGGAGAAGCACGTCGGCCTGACCGACCCGGAGGCCCGGGTCCGTCAGCGCTACCTCGACCTCGTCGTCAACGACGAGGCGCGGAGGATGGCCTACGTCCGCAGCGCCGTCGTGCGGGCGATCCGCGACTTCTGGCACGGCGAGGGCTACCTCGAGGTCGAGACGCCGATGCTGCAGCGCATCCACGGCGGCGCTTCGGCCCGGCCGTTCAGGACGCACATCAACGCCTATGACATGGAGCTCTACCTCCGCATCGCGATCGAGCTCTACCTCAAGCGGCTCGTGGTGGGCGGCATCGAGAAGGTCTTCGAGATCAACCGCAACTTCCGCAACGAGGGCGCGGACGCCACCCACAACCCCGAATTCACGATGATGGAGGCCTACGGCACCTATCTCGACTACAACGGCATCGCCGACCTGACCCAGCGGATGATCCAGAACGCGGTCGTGGCCGCGCTCGGCCACTCCGTGGTGGTCCACGAGGGGCAGGAGATCGACCTGGGCCTGCCCGAGTGGCCGCGCGTCACCGTCTATGGATCGGTCTCGGAGGCGCTGGGCGAGGAGGTGACGACCGAGACTCCGCTGGAGCACGTGCGCAAGCTCGCCGACGCGCGCGACATCCGCTGGGACCCCAAGTGGGGCCAGGGCAAGCTCGTCCAGGAGCTCTTCGAGGAGCTGGTCGAGCACACCCTGATCCAGCCGACGTTCGTCATGGACTACCCGCTGGAGACCTCACCGCTGGCCCGGACGCACCGGGACAACCCGTTGCTCACCGAGAAGTGGGACCTCATCGGGTTCGGCACCGAGCTCGGCACCGGCTACTCGGAGCTGAGCGACCCGATCGAGCAGCGCCGCCGCCTCACCGAGCAGTCGCTGCTCGCCGCGGGCGGCGACCCCGAGGCCATGCAGCTCGACGAGGACTTCCTCACCGCCCTGGAGTACGGCATGCCGCCCACCGGCGGCGTGGGGGTCGGTGTGGACCGCCTCGTCATGGCCTTCACCGGCAAGAACATCCGCGAGACCATTCTGTTCCCGCTGGTGAAGCCCACCGGCTGAGCGCCACCGGGTCCGCCCCGCGGGCCCGGTCCGCCAGGCCCTCCGGCCCCGCCTGACGAGCCCGCGGTCCCGTGGACCGCGGGCTCGTTCCGTTCCTCCCGCTGAGCGGAGACGCCATTTCCCCGATGATCCGGGCGGCCGGCGATCAGCTCCCCGCGGAATGCCGGAAAGCCGGTTTCATCCGACGGCCATTGCGTGATGATTTTCTCGGCGCCGTCAGGGGCGTGGCCGGGGGCCGCGGTCGACGGGATGCGCGACGCCCGCCGGACCGATCGTTTTCTGTGGGAAATGCGGCGGGCGCCGACCGTACGGCTCGTCCCGGCGGAGGACCCGCGGTGGTCCACGGCATGGCCCCGCGGTGCGGCTTCGGGGTGGATCACGGTGATGACCTCGGCTCATGCCGCGGGCAGGCTGCGGACAGACCGCGGACACGCCTGGCGCGGGCCCCGGGCGCGACGACGGTCCGGCGGCGCGCCCTCCGGCTCGGCCGCTGCTTAATCACAATGGGCCCGACATATCATGAGTACTTCATGTAACGCCCACTCTGTCAATAGTGTGGGCCATCTCTATGAAGAGCAGAGCTTGACGACCTTTGAACGGGGCGTTTACCGTTCCTGACGGGCGACATCGATTCCAGCGTGCTCACGCCTGAGTCCCGTTGCGGGGGGAGTTGCTAGATGGCATATCCGGAAGTGGATTCCCGCCGCGGCGAAAGTCTTCCGGGCACTGAGGACATCGATCTCAGCGAGGAGGACCTCGTGCTCCTGGCCGAGCTGGCCAAGGGCGTCACCGTCGACAGGGTGGGCCGCCGCCTCGACATCAGCGGCCGGACGGTCCGGCGCAGGCTGCGCGGGATCTGTGACCGCATCGGCGTGGCCACCGCAATCGAGGCGGTGGCCTGGGCCGCCCGCCGCCGCCTGATCTGACGCCGTACACCCGGCCGGTCCGCCGTGCACCGGCCGGTCGTGGTCCGCCCGGTCAGGCCGTGCACCCTGCTGGTCGTGTGTCCGTCCGGCCGGTTCGTGCATCCGGCCGGTCATACGCCCGTCGGGTCAGGCCGTGCATCCGGCTGATCGTGTGCCCGTGTCCGTCCGGTCCGGCCGTACGCCGGCCGATTCAGTCGGCGACGCGCACGCCCCCGGCGAAGGGCCGGTTGCCCATGGGGGCGATGCGGACCACGTCACCGGTCTGCGGGGCGTGGATCATCAGGCCGGCGCCGAGGTAGATCCCGACGTGATGCAGGTCGCTGTAGAAGAAGACCAGGTCGCCGGGGCGCAGCTGGTCGCGGGAGACGTGGGTGCCGGCGGTCCACTGGTCACCGGTGTAGTGGGGCAGGCTGATGCCGACCTTCTGGTAGGCCCACAGGACCAGCCCCGAGCAGTCGAAGGAGTTGGGTCCCTCGGCGCCCCAGACGTACGGCTTGAGCTGCTGGGTGAGCGCCCAGCGCACCGCCTCGGCCGCCTTGCCCTGGCCCACGACCGGAACGGTGAGCCTGGTCGCCCGGCCCTGCATGCTCTGGGCGCGGTCGCGGACCTCCCGGTAGAGGTTGCCCTCCAGTTTGCCGACCAGGCGTTCGATCTTGGAACGCTTGTCGCCGAGCTCGCCCAGCAGCTTCTTGACCTCGGTGGACCGGGCGCTGGCGCTGGCCCGAGCCTGCTCGGCGACCTTGAGCGCCTGGGCGACCTGGGCGACCTCCTCGCTCTGCCGCTGCTGGAGGGCGTAGCTGGTGGCGGCCTGGTCGAGGAAGGTGTCGGGGTCGCTCGACTGGGTGAAGGCGAGCGTGGAGCCCAGGCCCCCCGACATGTAGGTGCTCTGCGCGAGGAGGGTCGCCTTGGTGCGCCGGGACTCCAGCTCCGTCTCGCTGGTGGACAGGTTCTTCTTGGCCACCTCGGCGGCGCGCTGCGCCTGCTTGAGCTTCACCCGTGCGCCGTTGTACTGCTCGGCGAGCGTCTCGACCTCGACGTGGAGCTTCTCGACCTGCTTGGCGAGCTGCCGGAGGTCCGGTTTCGGGTCCGCACCGGCGGACGTCATGGGAGCGCCGACCGCGAGGAGGGTGAACGCGAGCCCGATGGAGGCCGTCCGGCCGGAAAGGCGACGGGAGGCGCGCTCCCGCATCGGGACGGGTCCGGCTGGACGTCCACTGCCACGGCGCGGCGTGCGCTTCACCAACGGGCTCCTCTCTCGGCCGCCTGCCGGGTTAGCTGACGGGTTCGGGCCGGAGGCAGCCCTACCGAGCACGCCGGTGACGGCTCGGATTCACCCCTGGGGACGCGTGGAGGGTGGGTCCCCGGCTCCCCGGGTCCGGGGATTCGGCGGGTCAGCTTTTCGGGGAAGCTGACATCGAGCACGGACATTAGTGCAATTGGAGGTTCATGCTCAACCAGAACCATAAAGTCGGTAGAGCTTTCACAACCGGAAAGTCACAGGCAGATCACATACTTTCATGATCCTCATGCCTGTCAACCTGGATCCATGTCGCTATGAGCGGCATACCACCCATGTAGCCGCAGGCCCCGGTCCATGCCGAGGGCGAACGGCCGCCGTCACCGGGGTTTCCGGCCGGGCGCGACGGGGGTGACACCGGGAGCCGGGCGGTGCCGTTGTGACCGAAGTTACGGCTGGGCCGTAATGGGGGTGCGCCGAGGACGTACGCTGATCGGTCATGGAGCAGGTTGCGGAACCCTCCCCGGCGGACGCCCTGACGGACGGGACCGGGGCGACGGCCGGGTCGGCGAGCGGGGTCACGGCCGGGGCCACGGGCGAGGTCACGGTCCGGCGCGCCCGCACGCCGGACGTGCGGGCGATCCGGCGGCTGGTCGACACCTACGGCGGCGCCGGGCCGCGACTGCTGGAGAAGGCCACGGTCACCCTGTACGAGGACGTCCAGGAGTTCTGGGTGGCCGAGCGGGACGGGGCCGTCATGGGGTGCGGGGCGCTGCACGTCCTGTGGGAGGACCTCGCCGAGATCCGCACCGTCGCCGTCGATCCGGCGTGCCGGGGCCAGGGCATCGGCCACATGATCGTCTCGGCGTTGATCCGCACGGCCGGCGAACTCGGCCTGCGCAGGGTCTTCTGCCTCACCTTCGAGGTCGACTTCTTCGCGCGCCACGGCTTCCGGCGGATCCAGGGCACGCCCGTCTCGCCCGAGGTCTACGCCGAGTTGCTCGCCTCCTACGACGAGGGCGTCGCCGAGTTCCTCGACCTGGAGCACGTGAAGCCGAACACCCTGGGGAACACGCGGATGCTGCTTCATCTACCGCCCCTGGTCAAGCGTGATGACCGCAGTTGTGACTGTGACAAAAGGTGACTCTCGGACGACTATCTCGATACCTTGTGCTTCAACGTGCATGTGAGTCTCGAATGCGCCGCATGCGTAGTCGAAGTGAGGTGACGCGGTGACCAACGGACAGCCGCCGTATCCGCAGGATGATCCCGACCGCGATCGCACCCCGTCGGGACACTCCGGATACGGCTCGCACGACACGGGTCAGGGCCCCGGGGGTCTCGACCCCGACGCGACGGTGGTGGGGTACCGGACGGACGGCACCGGACCCGGGCAGAACCAGCCCGGTTACGGCCAGCCCGGCGGTTACGGCCAGCAGGGCGCGCAGCCGGGGTACGGGCAGCAGCCGTCGTACGACCAGGGCGCCTACGGCCAGCAGGGGGCGCAGCCGGGTTACGGCCAGCAGCCCTCCTACGACCAGCAGCAGGGCTACGGTCAGCAGGCCGCCCAGCCCGGTTACGGCCAGCAGGCCGCGCAGCCCGGCTACGGGCAGCAGCCGTCCTACGACCAGGGCGCCTACGGCCAGCAGAACTCCCAGCCGGGCTACGGCCAGCAGGGGACGCAGCCGGGGTACGGGCAGCAGCCGTCCTACGACCAGGGCGCCTACGGCCAGCAGGGGGCGCAGCCGGGTTACGGCCAGCAGCCCTCCTACGACCAGCAGCAGGGCTACGGCCAGCAGGCCGCCCAGCCCGGTTACGGCCAGCAGGCCGCGCAGCCGGGGTACGGCCAGCAGGGCGCGCAGCCCGGTTACGGCCAGCAGCCCTCCTACGACCAGGGCGCCTACGGGCAGCAGCCGTCGTACGACCAGGGCGCCTACGGCCAGCAGGGCGCGCAGCCGGGCTACGGCCAGCAGCCCTCCTACGACCAGCAGCAGGCGTACGGCCAGCCCGGCTACGGCGGCGCCCAGTACGGCCAGCAGCCCGGTTACGGCGCTCAGCCGCAGGGCTACGGCCAGCAGGGCTACACCCCGCAGTGGGGCGACGGCGGCCACGCGCCGGGCGTGTCGGCCCCGCTCGCCGAGTGGTGGCAGCGCCTGGTCGCCCGCATCGTCGACGGTGTGATCCTGGCGATCCCCACGTTCATCGTCACGCTCGTGCTGACCGGGATCCTGGTCACCCAGCCGTCCTTCAACATGGAGACCGGGGAGTACAGCCTCGGCAGCGGGTTGTTCCTCGCGACCTTCCTCATCGGTCTCGTCGGCGGGCTGATCTATTTCGTCTACGAGTTCCTGATGCTGAAGGCGACGGGGCAGACCGTCGGCAAGATGGTCATGGGCATCCGGGTCGTCCCGATCGGCGGGGCGCCCCAGTCCCGCGGGCTCCCCTCGAACAAGGCCATGAGCCGGGCGGGCGTCCTGTGGGGTCCGAGCATGCTGCGCGGCATCCCCGTCGTGGGTTACATCATCGGGATCTTCTCTCTGGTGAACGTGCTCTGGCAGCTGTGGGACAAGCCGCTGCGCCAGTGCCTGCACGACAAGGCGGCCGCGACGACGGTCGTGAAGACCAAGTAGTTCCGGAACTTCCCCAAAAACGGGGCCGGCGGGTTGAACCGCCGGCCCCGTTTTTTCGTGTGTGGAGGGAAACGAGAGGGGTAGCGGTACCCCCGGAAGGGACGGTAACGGCGTTCGGAGACGACTGCGGCGGGCCATGAACCCGTACGCGCCCTCGGGGGCGTTATGGCCTTCTTCCGGCCACTTCTCGGGCGGGATCCCCGGAGAGGGCGTTATGGAGCCTTCCAGGGGTGCTTCCGGGTCACGACAAACCCCGCGGATCGGCTGTGCCGTCACTCCGGGTGCCTATAGGACGTCAATGGGGTGACAGTTACCCGGGCAACTTCCGTGACATCCGGCGAATGGCGTCCGGCGGGCGGGCCGCACCGTGGCCTCCGGCGACTTCCCGCGTCTTCTCCCGGAGCGGCGGGGAATGCGGGTTCGCCTTCCCTGCATGCCCGGGAAGGCGTTCTCGCGGATCCGGCCCGGGTTAGCCGGTACACCGCCTGCCCGGTGGTTTGGTGGTTATAAGGGCTACGACTATGTTCCTTGCGCCTGAGGGCCGTAGGCTTGGGAAGAAAGCGACGAAGATCCGTCTTGTTCCGCGGGCCGAAGGCGTGCCGCGGAACCCGCCGCCCGCCGAAGAGGGCGAGGTCCGACGGGGCTCCACCCGAGCGTTCCCGTCCTCTTGACATTACCGCCGCCGACCCGGCGATGATGATCCGGAGCTTCAGCAAGATCTTTTCTGTTGCGGCCGAAAAACCCTTGTGAGCAGGGGGTTTCCGGGGCTGCCGGGAGGGGGCGGCTGTCAAGTGGCCGCAGTTGACATTGGTTTTTCGGCAGAGTGATCATCAGATGATCGCCCTGTCGGTTTTTTCCCAGGGGCTTTACAGACGGCAACCGGTAAGACGGCTGGAGAGAAGCATTAAGGTGGAGACGGGCGGTCCCGGGGGCCCGTGCCGCCCGCCGGTGACGCTAAGGTCGTGCCTGGGCGGACGCCCATGGCCCGAGCGGCTTCCCGGCCCGCGGGCGGGCACGCCGCCCCCGGAATTCCACGGTCCCCAAAAGTCACCCACGGTGCGGAGCGAGGACGAATGAACGACGTATTGTCCGCGTTGATACCCCCGGTGGTCGTCGGCGGGGCCTTCATCTACGGAGTGGTCAAGCTTCTTCGCAGTGAAGCCGCCGGTCGGCGCCCGGCAAAACGGGAGGACGTCCCCGGCCCCCAGGACGGATGATCGCCCGCCGTCCGGTTCCGGTCGGGTTCCCGGGAGAATCGCCGGGGTCCCGGAATTGCCGCCCCCCGATGGCGGGTATATGTTTGGCTAGCGAATGAAACAATACTCCGCGAAAGGATTGCGTAGATGGCCAAGCAGATCCAGGAGATTCTCATCGACGACCTCGATGGGGGCGAGGCCAATGAGACGGTCGCCTTCGCGATTGACGGCACGAGCTACGAGATTGATCTCAGTGAAGTAAACGCGAAGAAGCTCCGCGACTCCCTGTCGCCTTTCGTGCAGGGCGCCCGCCGTTCCGGTGCGGCTCCGCGTCGCCGCCGCGCGGGCGGCAGCAGGGCCCTCACGCGGGAGAAGAGTGCCGACATCCGGGCCTGGGCGAAGTCGCACGGCCTTAATGTCAGCGAGCGCGGCCGTATCGCCTCCAAGATCGTCGAGCAGTACGAAGCGGCTCACTAGCGGGAGTCGCGCGACTGCTCGCGGGATCGTTGAATCATGCGGTTATGGCGGCCACGGTGGGGTCCGGTGGCGGCCATGACCGCATGACGCGTTTGATCGTCTATAAACGGCGTTCGCTTGCGGCGTAGCGGGAACATCTCACCCCCGTTAAGTAGTTGGATGGAGGGTGAACGCCCTGCTCCCGGGGAACGTCTCGTTCATAGAGCGGTCGTCTGGGCAGGGCTACCATGCGGGATGACAGGGCCCGGATATCCCGGACCTGCCTGACCGCTCTGTGAGGAGCGACGAGATGTTCGAGAGGTTCACCGACCGCGCACGGCGGGTTGTCGTCCTGGCCCAAGAAGAGGCCCGGATGCTCAACCACAACTACATCGGTACGGAGCACATCCTTCTTGGCTTGATCCATGAAGGTGAAGGCGTTGCCGCCAAGGCTCTGGAGAGCCTCGGCATCAGCCTCGAAGGTGTGCGTCAGCAGGTCGAGGAGATCATCGGCCAGGGACAGTCCGCGCCTTCGGGGCACATTCCCTTCACCCCGCGCGCCAAGAAGGTCCTTGAGCTGTCGCTCCGTGAGGCCTTGCAGCTGGGTCACAACTACATCGGCACAGAGCACATCCTGCTCGGCCTCATCCGTGAGGGCGAAGGCGTCGCCGCCCAGGTGCTGGTGAAGCTGGGGGCGGACCTCAACCGCGTCCGGCAGCAGGTCATCCAGTTGCTCCACGGTTACCAGGGCAAGGAGCCGGCCGCCGCGGGCGGCCCGCAGGAGTCGGCGCCGTCGACCTCCCTCGTCCTGGACCAGTTCGGCCGCAACCTGACGCAGGCCGCCCGCGAGGGCAAGCTCGACCCGGTCATCGGCCGTGACAAGGAGATCGAGCGGGTCATGCAGGTCCTCTCCCGGAGGACCAAGAACAACCCGGTCCTGGTGGGTGAGCCCGGCGTCGGCAAGACCGCCGTCGTCGAGGGCCTGTCCCAGAAGATCGTCAAGGGCGAGGTTCCCGAGACGCTCAAGGACAAGCAGCTCTACACCCTGGACCTCGGCGCGCTGGTGGCGGGCTCCCGCTACCGCGGTGACTTCGAGGAGCGCCTCAAGAAGGTGCTCAAGGAGATCCGCACCCGCGGCGACATCATCCTGTTCATCGACGAGCTGCACACGCTCGTGGGCGCGGGCGCCGCGGAGGGCGCGATCGACGCCGCCAGCATCCTCAAGCCGATGCTGGCCCGCGGCGAACTGCAGACCATCGGCGCCACCACCCTCGACGAGTACCGCAAGCACCTGGAGAAGGACGCCGCGCTGGAGCGCCGCTTCCAGCCGATCCAGGTGGCCGAGCCCAGCCTCAGCCACACGATCGAGATCCTCAAGGGCCTGCGCGACCGTTACGAGGCCCACCACCGGGTCTCGATCACCGACGGCGCACTCGTCGCCGCCGCGCAGCTCGCCGACCGCTACATCAGCGACCGGTTCCTGCCCGACAAGGCGATCGACCTGATCGACGAGGCCGGCTCGCGCATGCGCATCCGCCGTATGACCGCGCCGCCGGACCTGCGCGAGTACGACGAGAAGATCGCCAACGTGCGGCGCGACAAGGAGTCCGCGATCGACGCGCAGGACTTCGAGAAGGCCGCCGCGCTGCGCGACCAGGAGAAGCAGCTCCAGCTCAAGCGCGAGCGCCGGGAGAAGGAGTGGAAGGCCGGCGACATGGACGTCGTCGCCGAGGTCACCGAGGAGCTCATCGCCGAGGTGCTGGCGACCGCCACCGGCATCCCGGTCTTCAAGCTCACCGAGGAGGAGTCCCAGCGGCTGCTCCGCATGGAGGACGAGCTGCACAAGCGGATCATCGGCCAGGACGACGCCATCAAGGGTCTGTCCCGCTCGATCCGCCGTACCCGCGCCGGTCTGAAGGACCCGCGCCGCCCGGGTGGCTCGTTCATCTTCGCCGGCCCGTCCGGCGTCGGTAAGACCGAGCTGTCCAAGACGCTGGCCGAGTTCCTGTTCGGGGACGAGGACGCGCTGATCATGCTGGACATGTCCGAGTTCATGGAGAAGCACACCGTCTCCCGGCTGTTCGGCTCGCCTCCCGGCTACGTCGGATACGAGGAGGGCGGCCAGCTCACCGAGAAGGTGCGGCGCAAGCCGTTCTCCGTGGTCCTCTTCGACGAGATCGAGAAGGCCCACCCGGACATCTTCAACTCGCTGCTGCAGATCCTGGAGGACGGTCGCCTGACCGACGCCCAGGGCCGCGTGGTGGACTTCAAGAACACCGTCATCATCATGACGACCAACCTCGGCACCCGGGACATCTCCAAGGGCATCGGGGTGGGCTTCGCGAAGTCCAACGACGCCGAGTCGAACTACGACCGGATGAAGGCGAAGGTGCAGGAGGAGCTCAAGCAGAACTTCCGGCCCGAGTTCCTCAACCGCGTCGACGACATCGTGGTCTTCCACCAGCTCACGCCGAAGGAGATCATCAGCATCGTGGACCTGATGCTGGCGCAGGTCGCCGAGCGTCTGAAGGACCGCGACATGGGCCTGGAGGTCTCGCCGGAGGCCAAGCAGCTGCTGGCCGAACGCGGTTACGACCCGGTGATGGGCGCCCGGCCGCTGCGCCGGACGATCCAGCGCGAGCTGGAGGACACGCTGTCGGAGAAGATCCTGTACGGCGAGCTCCGTCCCGGTCAGATCGTCAAGATCTCGATCGAGGGTGAGGGTGACGCCGCCAAGTTCGTCTTCGCCGGCGAGGCCGCGCCGGCCGACCGGGTCCCCGACTCGGCGGCCGCGATCGCGGAGCCGATCCAGCACTGATCCGGTCTGGATCGGCGTCGGCCCGGCGCCGATCCGGCGGTGGTGCGACGACGCGGCGTGACAGCGCGGCGTGATGGCACGACTCTGAGCGGACCCCCCGTGAGCAGTCTCACGGCGGGGTCCGCTCATTTGTTTCCGAAGAAGGTGTGCCACCACCGTAGGTAGTACTACACTCTGTAGAGTGATTCGGCCGGCTCACCGGCGTGACCCGGTTCGGTGGTCACGGCGAGACCGGTCCCGACGTCACCCCGCCGGCGTACCGACGAATCGGCTCCGGGGATGACGCGGGGACCGGTGCCCAGGCGGGAAGCTCGGCGGATCCGGTCGAACCCTCGGCGGCAAAGGACCCGCCGGCCCGTGGCCCGGGTTTCCACGCGGGCGTCCGGGATCGCCGTACAGAGCACGCCTTGGAGGCATCGGATGCGTTTGCGGCACGAGGACGGGACACTCGTTCACCTGTCCTACAACGCGGGCGTGCATCCCGCTGAGGACCTGGAGAACCTCATCGCCCACCTGACCCGGTACGCGGTCCCGGTGCGCAAGCGCCTGGGCGTCGACCGGATGGGCGTCGGCCTCTGGCTGTCGCCGGCGGTGGCCGACCATCTCATCGCCGACCGGATCGAACTGGTACGGCTGCGCCGCTCGCTGGAGGAGCGCGGCCTGGAGGTCGTCGGCCTCAACGGCACCGGCGGGCGCAACCATGAGGCCCCCGGTCCCGACTGGGCCAAGCCCGAGCGCTACCGCTACACGATGGCGCTGGCCAAGATCCTGGCCTTCCTGCTCCCGGAGGACGTCCGCTTCGGCAGCATCTCCACCATCCCCATCGGCTGGCGCCGCGACTGGCCGTCCGACCTGCACGCGATCGCCACCCGCCGCCTGGAGCGCCTCTCGCGTGAGCTGCGCGGCCTGTACAGCGTCACCGGCAAGACGATCAGGGTCGGCTTCGAGCCGTGGCCCGGGTGCGTGCTGGAGACCACCAAGCAGGCCCTCGACCGGGTCTGCGACATCGACTCCGAGCACCTCGGCGTCTGCCTGGACGCCTGCCACCTCGCCGGTGGCTCCGAGGAGCCGGGCATGGCGCTGCGCGGCCTGGCCGCCGCCGGCGCTCCGGTGGTGAAGCTCGGTCACGTCCACAACCACGTGAGCGACGCCTGCCGGGAGCTTCCGAGCACCCGCCCGGTCCTGGAGGACACCCTCACCGCGATGCTCTCCGGCGCGGTGAACGGCACCGCCCACATCGAGGTCGAGACCCACGACCTGGCCGTTCCGGTCCGCGCCAAGGGTCCCGGCGCGCTGGTCACCGCGCTCGCCGACGAGCTCGACTGGGCTCGCACCAACCTCACCGCGCTCGGCCTGCGCCTGGCCGCCTGAGGGCCGTCCGGGAAGCCGTCCCGTCCGGATCCCGCCGGGCTCCCGTCCGAATCCGTCCGAACCCCATCGGACCCGGCGGGTCTCCCGGTCCCGGCGCCTCCCGCGCCGGCCGTTCCACACAGGTCGGCTCCACCGGCTCCACCGGCCCCACCGTCTCCGCCTGCCCGGTCAGCTCGGCCGGCGTCGCCGACCGGCTCCGGCCGGTCGGCGGTTCAGCCGGGCAGGCGGTAGGTGCCGTCGTCCAGGACCTCGGCCAGGCCGTCGGCGACGAGGCCGTCCAAGGCGCGCTCCCGCTGCGTGTCGTTCTCCCAGACCGCGTCCAGGGCGGTCTTGGGGACCGGGCCGTGGGCCTGGCGCAGGACCGCCAGCAGTCGTCCCCGGCACTGGCGGTCGGTGCCCGCGTAGGACTGCCCCCGGCGGGCGGGCCCGTCGTAGGGCGGCTTGCCCGCCAGACGCCAGGCGCACAGCGCGCTGACCGGGCAGTCGGCGCAGCGCGGGGCTCGGGCCGTGCAGACCAGCGCGCCCAGCTCCATGACGGCGACCGCCCAGACGGGCGCCTCGTCCGGGCCGGGCAGCAGCGACTCGGCGAGCCTGCGCTCGGGCGGCGTGGTCGCCTTCGGCGGATACTCCTCACCACGCACGGCCCGCGCCAGGACCCGCCTGACGTTGGTGTCCAGGACCGCGTGGCGGCCCCCGAAGGCGAAGCTGGCCACCGCGGCCGCGGTGTACTCGCCGACGCCCGGCAGCGCCAGCAGGGTGGCGTGGTCCGACGGCACCTCCCCGCCGTGCCGATCGGTGATCGCCCGCGCGCAGGCGTGCAGGTTGAGGGCGCGGCGCGGGTAGCCGAGGCGCCCCCAGTGGCGTACGGCCTCGCCCGCGGACTCCTTGGCGAGCGCGGCGGGCGTGGGCCAGCGCTCCATCCACTCGGTCCAGACGGGCAGCACCCGGACCACGGGCGTCTGCTGCAGCATGATCTCGCTGACCAGGATCGACCAGGGGGAGGCCCCGGGGGCCCGCCAGGGAAGATCGCGGGCGTGGTCGGCGTACCAGCCGAGCACGGGGTCCAGGAGAGGGTTCGACTCGGGCACGCCTCGACGATAGTGCGGGACGACGACCCCCGCTCACCCCCGCGGCCCCTTGCCCGCTTCCCACGTCCGCGTGCCTGCGTCCGCGTGCCTGTCTCCCGCGGCCCTCTGCCTGCCTCCCGTCACCGCCTCCCTGCCTCCCGGGGTCGCCTTCCTGATTCCCGGCGACGTGAAACGCGGGACAGCGGCGGGTCGCCCCTGCCGCTCCATCGGGGGTCCCCATACTGTACGCATGGACCCGGACACTTTCCGTAGCGGAATAGGGGCGGACGTCTACTGGCGGCGCCGGGTGGTCGCGCTCATCGGCGTGCTCGTGGTGGTCGCCGTCGTGGCCTGGGCCTGCTCGTCGAGCAAGCCGGAGCGCCCACGGAAGGAAGGCGCGGCCGACCGGCCGGCCGGTCCGGACGCGGTGTCGGCCGCGCTGCCGACCGTGACGGTCACCTCCTCCCCGGGAACACCGTCCCCACCATCACCGTCTCCGTCTCCGTACGCGTCGCCGTCGTCCTCGGCCGCGGCGGACGGGAGGCCCGGCGGCTCCTGCTCCCCGGCCGATCTCGTGCTGAGCGTGCGCGGGACGGGGGAGATCTACGGGCCGGGCGATCGGCCGAGGTTCCTGCTCACCCTCGTCAACACCGGCGAGGCGTCGTGCCGGGCCGACGTCGGGCCGCGGGCGATGGAGGTGCGGATCACCTCCGGCGCCGACCGGGTGTGGTCCTCAGCCGACTGCGTCAGCGGCGGGACCGACGACTTCCACCGGCTGGAGCGGGGCGTGCCGTACGTCCGGGAGGTCGTCTGGGACCGTCGGCGGTCGGACACGGAGTGCGCGGCCGCGGGCGCCGTGGCCCGGCCGGGCACGTACGTCGCCGCGGTCGGCACCCCGGGCCTCAGGGGCGACAGGACGGTCTTCCACCTGAGGTGACGGAGAAGTGTCCTGGGGCGACGGAGAAGCGTCAGCCGTAGGGCTCCAGGACGGCTCCAGGACGGCGTCAGACGTAGCGCTCCAGGATGGAGGATTCGGCGAGGCGGGAGAGGCCCTCGCGGATGTGACGGGCCCGCGCCTCACCGACGCCGCCCACCTCCTGGAGGTCGCCGATGCTGGCGGCCAGGAGCTTCTGCAGGCTGCCGAACTGGTCGACCAGGCGGTCGACGACCGTGCCCGGCAGCCGGGGGACCTTGGCCAGCAGGCGGTAGCCCCGGGGGCTCACCGAGGCGTCCAGGGCGTCGCTGCCCGGGTGGCCGAGGACCCGCGCGACGACGGAGAGGTCGAGCAGGTCGCTGGAGGAGAGCTCGTCGAGGTCGTGCAGGGCCTCGGCGAACCCGCGCCGGCGGCCCCCCGTGGGGAGGTAGTCGCGCACGATCAGCTCGCGGTCGGTCTCGGTGCCGGCCACCAGCTCGTCGAACTGCAGGGAGAGCAGGCGGCCGTCGGTACCGAGCTCGACGACGTATCCGGCGATCTCCTCGGAGATGCGCCGGACCATCTCCAGGCGCTGGGCGACCACCGCGACGTCGCGGACCGTCACCAGGTCCTCGATCTCCAGGGCCGAGAGCGTGCCGGAGACCTCGTCCAGGCGGTGCTTGTAGCGCTCCAGCGTGGCCAGGGCCTGGTTGGCCCGGGAGAGGATCGCCGCGGACTCCTCCAGCACGTAGCGGACGCCGTCGAGGTAGAGGGCGATGATCCGCATGGACTTGCTGAGGGTGATCACCGGCAGGGACGTCTGCACGGCCACCCGCTGGGCGGTGCGGTGCCGGGTGCCGGACTCGTCGGTCGGGAGGGACGGGTCGGGCATCAGGTGCACGGCCGCGCGGACGATCCGCAGATCACCGGAGTTGAGCACGATGGCGCCGTCCATCTTGGCCAGCTCACGCAGCCGCGTCGCGGAGAACTCGACGTCGAGCTCGAAGCCGCCACTGCAGATCTCCTCGACCGTGCGGTCGTAGCCCAGCACGATCAGGCCGCCCGTCTGACCGCGCAGGATGCGCTCCAGGCCGTCGCGGAGGGCGGTGCCCGGTGCGACGGCGGCCAGGACGGCTCTGCGGCGCTCGTCCAGTCCTTTGTACGTCGTTGCCACTTGACCCCCGTGGTCTGCGCGTCAGCCCCAGCTTACCCACGAAGCCTCTCCGGAACCCGGGATGCGGGTCCTCACCGGGGGCCTCAGGCACCGGCCCGCACCGAAGCCTCAGGTGGAGGCCGCGAGGGAGCCTCAGGTGACGTGGGTGAGGGCGTCCCAGACGTTCTCCGCCTCGATGACGTCGAAGCCGGGCGCGAAGCCCGCGGCCCGGCCGCCGACCGGGACGAGGGAGCGGTCCGCGCCCTTGCGCCGCCCGCTGTCCAGGGAACCGGCCGGGACGAGGGCGCGGGTGAAGCCCAGCCGGGCGGCCTCCGACAGGCGGCGCCGTACGTCGCGCACCGGGCGCAGCTCCCCGGCCAGGCCCACCTCTCCCATCACGACCAGCCCGGGTGGCAGCGCCTTGTCTCCGGCCGCGCTCGCCACCGCGAGCATCACCGACAGGTCGATCGCCGGGTCGTTGAGCTTGATGCCGCCCACGGTGGCGGTGAAGACGTCGCAGCCGCCCAGCTTGGCGTTGAGCCGCCGCTCCAGCACGGCCAGCACCATCGTGACGCGGTAGGCGTCGAGCCCGGAGGTGGAGCGGCGCGGCTGCTGGGCCTCGGTCCGGGCGACGAGGGCCTGGACCTCGGCGGGCAGCGGCCGGGTGCCCTCCAGGGTGACGGTGACGCAGGTGCCGGGCACGGGGTCGGTGCGGTGGGAGACGAACAGGCCGCTGGCGTCGGCTATGCCCTCGATGCCGTCCTCGTGCAGGTCGAAGCAGCCGACCTCGTCGACGGGGCCGTAGCGGTTCTTGATCGCGCGGACCATGCGGAGCCGGGAGTGGCGGTCGCCCTCGAAATGGAGCACGACGTCGACCAGGTGCTCCAGCGTGCGGGGGCCCGCGATCGAGCCCTCCTTGGTGACGTGGCCGACCAGGACCGTGGACATGCCGCGCTCCTTGGCCAGCCGGACGAGGTTGCCCGCGACCTCCCTGACCTGGGTGACGCCGCCGGGGACGCCGGTGGCCTGAGCCGAGCCGATGGTCTGCACCGAGTCGACGACGAGCAGGTCGGGACGGACCTTCTCGACGTGCGTGACCAGCGCTCCCAGGTCGGTCTCGGCCGCGAGGTAGAGGTGCTCCTGGATCGCCCCGATCCGGTCGGCCCGGACCCGAACCTGGGCGGCGGACTCCTCTCCCGTGACGTACAGCACGGTCTGCTGCCTGGCCATCTTCGCCGCGGCGTCGAGCAGGAGCGTGGACTTGCCGATGCCGGGCTCCCCGGCCAGCAGGATCACCGCGCCGGGCACCACGCCGCCGCCGAGCACCCGGTCGAGCTCGGAGACGCCGGTGCCGCGGGCGTGCGCCACCTCGGCCTTGACCTGCCCGATCGGGACGGCCGGGGACGACACCGCACCGGCGGAGGCCACGTGCACGCCGGCACGCGCGTTCTCCTCCTCGACGGTGCCCCAGGCCTGGCACTCACCGCAGCGACCCACCCACTTGGCGGTCTGCCAACCGCACTCACCACAGCGATAGCCGACCTTCTTAGCCATGGCCGCACGCTACCGGCATCGACCGACAACTTTCACCCGTCCGCGGCACGCGCCGTACGGGAGCGGCTTCGCCGTGGTCGGCGGGAGCGGCGCCGCCGCCGGGTGCGGGAGCGGTTCCGCCGGGTGCGGGAGGCGTCCGGCCGTGGGCCCGCTCAGGCGTGACGGCGCAGGCCGTCGAGGACGACGCCCAGGAGTCGGTGGGCGCGGGTGTCCCACTCCGCGGGTTCCAGGCGGGTCAGGCAGCCGATGAGCAGGATGACGTCACGGGCGTCCACGTCGGGGCGGACGACGCCCTCCGCCTTGCCCGCGTCGAGGAGCGTGGTCAGGGCCTCGCCGATCGGGCCGAGGCTGTGCGCGGACAGGTCCTGCCACACCCCCACCTCGACGGCCGCGAACACCTCGCGCTTGACCTTCGCGTACTCGGCCACCCGGTCCAGCCAGCCGGCCAGGGCGGGAAGCGGCGGGTGCGCGGCGAGCAGTTCCGGCGCGGCGGCCACGAGGTCGTCAACGTCCTTGCGGTAGACCTCGGCGAGCAGGGCCTCCCGGGTCGGGAAGTGGCGGTAGAGGGTTCCCTGGCCGACGCCCGCCCGCTTGGCGATCTCGTTGAGCCTCACCTCGTCCGCGTTCGCGACGACCTCTCGTGCGGCCTGGAGGATCCGCGCGCGGTTCTCGGTGGCGTCGGCTCGGCGACGGGGTGCGTTCATCGGTCCTCCGCAGGACGGATTGGCTAAGCGGACACGTGTCCGTTACGGTGGGGGCATCCAAGCGGACACGTGTCCATTTTATTGCGGAGGAAATCCCATGTCAGCCATCAGGGGCAGGGTCGTGGCCATCACCGGGGCGAGCAGCGGGATCGGCGAGGCCACCGCGCGCCTGCTCGCCGAGCGGGGCGCCGCCGTCGTGCTCGGCGCGCGGCGGACGGACCGGCTCGACGCGATCGCCCGGGAGATCCGCGCCCGTGGCGGGCGCGCCGTCACCCTCGCCGTCGACGTCACCGCCCGCGAGGACCTCGAACGGCTCGTCGGCCTGGCCGTGGCGGAGTTCGGACGGCTCGACGTGCTGGTGGGCAATGCCGGAATCAGCAGGATCGGTCCCGTGGCCGACCTGGACGTGGCCGGCTGGTCGGCCATGATCGACGTCAACCTGCGCGGCGTGCTGCACGGCATCGCCGCCGCGCTGCCGGTGTTCCGCGAGCAGGGGCAGGGCCACCTCGTGACCACGGTGTCGACGGCCGGGTTGAAGATCACGCCCACGATGGCGGTCTACGCCGCGACCAAGAACGCCGTGCGCACCCTCCTGGAAGGGCTGCGGCAGGAGTCGACCGACGGCGTGCTGCGGACGACGGCGGTCTCCCCGGGCTACGTGCGCACGGAACTCGCCGGCTCCATCGACGACCCCGGGATCCGCGAGGAGATCCGCCGCAACATGGACCGGTACGCCATCGCGCCGGAAGCCGTCGCCCGCGCCGTGGCCTTCGCCGTCGAGCAGCCGCGTGACGTGGAGATCGGTGAGATCGTCATCCGTCCGACGGTCCAGGGCTGAGCCGGCCGCCCCGCGTCCGGACAGGCTCCGCCTGGGACCGCCCTTCGGGAGGGTGCTCCACGTGGCCGCCCCGCGTCCGGACCGGTCCCGTACGGCCGGGGCTGCCGCGGCCGGGTGGCGGCGCGTACGATCTGGCCATGTCCGGACGGTTGGTGACGATCGTGACGTTGGTCGTGCTGCTGGCGGCGTGCGGTTCGGCCGACCGGCGGCCCTCGGCCGGGGAGACGCCCGGCGCGACCGGCTCGGGCCGGGGCTCGCCCGGCGTGACGGCGGCCCCGTGGACCGAGGTCGCGTCGCCGTCGCCCGACCCTTCCGCGCCCCCGTGGGCCCAGACCCCGGTGAGCGAGCGGGGCGGGTCGATGACGAGCACGGTGGCGTTCGCCGCCGACGACGCCTGGGCGGTCGGCGGGGTGGACGAGGGCGACACCCTGATCACCCGCTGGGACGGCCGTGCCTGGCGCGAGGTGGCCCCGCCCGTCAGGGCGTCGGAGGAGGTCCGCTTCCGGTTGCTGGCGGCGTCGTCCCGCGACGACCTGTGGGTGTTCGCCGACGACGCGCGCGCCTGGCGCTGGACGGGCGCCGGGTGGGCCCCCCGGGGCGGCCTGGCCCGCACCGACGGTACGGCCCGCCCCGGTGCGAACGGTACGGCCGGCACAGACGGCACAGACGGCACAGACGGTACGGCCGGCCCCGGTACGAACGGCCCGGGCGGTACGGCGGGCACGAACGGTACGGCGGGCACGAACGGTACGGCGGGCACGAACGGCACGGCCGGGGCCGGCGGGCTCTGGTTGCGGGCCGCGGCCGTCGCGGGACCGCGCGACGTGTGGGTGGCCGGCACGACCCGGGGCGACCCCGCACGCCCGTTCCTCGGCCGGTGGGACGGCTCGGCCTGGTCGGAGCTCCCGCTGCCGCCCGGCGCGGAGGTGAACGATCTCGGCGCGCCGTCGCCCCGCGACGCGTGGGCCGTGGGCCGGACGGGCGGCCAGGCCATGATCATGCACTGGGCGGGGGAGCGGTGGGATCCCGTGCCGGCGCCGCCCGTGCCGGGCGCGCGGGGCACGGTCCTGGACCGCGTGCTCGCGGTGTCACCGGACGAGGCGTGGGCGCTGGGCACGGCCGAGGTGTCCGACAGCGAGAGGCATCAGCTCCTGCTGCGCTGGGACGGGAGCCGGTGGAGCACGGCCGGACCGCTCCCGGAGGACACGCGCCTCACCGCCCTGGAGTCCGACGGGCGCGGCGGGATCTGGGCCGGAGGCGAGAGCCGGGGCATCGGGGACGGGAACGAGGACGACGGGGAAAGGACGATCCTCCACTTCGACGGCGCGGTCTGGACGTACGGAAGGACGCCCGGCACCCAGCCGGGCCCCGTCGTGAACGACCTCGCGCGGTCCCCGGACGGCGACCTGATGGTCGCGGTCGGCGGCAACCCGGACTACGACGAGGACAGCGAGGCCTGGATCTGGACGCGGCGCTGAGTCATCCGGCCCGCCGAGTCACCTGTCCCGCTGAGCCGTCCGCCTGCGCTGAGCCGCCCGGCGCGCGGGGCCGCCCGGCGCGCGGGGCCGCCCCGGTCGTGACGGCCCCGCGGAACGCGATGAACGGGTCAGATGTGGCCCTCCAGGTCGGCGAGGAGGAGGCGCTTGGGCTTGGCGCCCACGATCTGCCGGACCACCTCGCCGCCCCTGTAGAGGTTGAGCGTGGGCAGGCCCGTGACGCCGTAGCGGGCCGCGATCTCCGGGTGTTCGTCGGAGTTCAGCTTGGCGATCGTGAGGCGGTCGCCGTACTCGGCCTCGATCTGCTCCAGGACCGGCGCGATCATCCGGCACGGCGGGCACCACTCGGCCCAGAAGTCCACCAGGACGGGCTTGTCGCTCTCCAGCACCTGCTCGGCGAAGTTGTCGGCGGTCAGATTGATCATGATTCTCCCTCGTTCCGGTCGGGAGGCGGCCCGAACATGCATCCCGGGCACGCCGCGCCGAGCTGGGCGGCCACCTCGGCCCGGCGCGTGAGCAGCGTGCGGATCTCGTCGTCGATCTCGGTCAGCTTGCGCCGGTAGACCTCCACCGACTCCGGGCACGAAGCCCCCGACTCGTGCCCGGCCCGCAGGCACGCCACGAACGGCCGGGCGTCCTCCAGCGTGAAGCCGACGGTGAGCAGCGACCTGATCTCGGTGACCAGTCGCAGGTCCGCCTCGCTGTACTCGCGGTAGCCGTTGGCCGCGCGTCGCGCGGTGATCAGCCCCTGCTGCTCGTAGTAGCGCAGTGCCCGGGTGCTGACCCCGGCACGTCTGGCGAGCTCTCCGATCCGCATCCGGACCTCCTCACCCCGTCACGGTAGGCGTTGACGTCAGCGTCAAGGTCAAGCCGTACGGCGGGCGATCCCATCCCGGTTCCCCGCCTCCGTTCGGTCACGGTTCCCGTTCCGTCGTGGTTCCCGTTCCGGCACGGGGCCGGTCCCGCCGAGGTCTCACTCCTCGTTCTCACCGGCCAGGGGTCAGAAACGCCGCCAGCGCAGCACGTTGGGGTAGTCGATCTCCAGACCGGGGGTCTCGGCGATGGCCTGAGCGGCGACCTCGGGGGTGAACTCGATGCGCAGCACCGCCTCCAGGTCGGCGCGGCGCTCGAAGGACATGCGCAGGTCCAGCGGCCTGCTCTGCCATCCCTGGCGGGTCCAGAAGCGTTCGACGGCCTCGGCGGAGTAGCCGGCGGGGACCGACCGGCCGAACCAGCGGCCGAACGCGCCGCGGCCGGCGTCCAGGTCGATGACGAAGGCCGCGCCGCCCCGCCGTACGACGCGGGAGAGCTCGGCGAGGCCGGGCTCGCAGCCGGGGCCGAAGAAGTACGCCCAGCGGGCGAAGGCGACGTCCACCGACGCGTCCGGGAGCGGCAGGTCCTGGGCGGCGGCCACGTGGACCTCGACGCCGGGCAGGGCCCGGCAGCGGCGGCGGGCGAGCCGGGCGAGTCCCTCGTGCGGCTCGACGCCGATCACGCGGGAGGCCGTGGCCGCCAGGGAGGGCAGGTGGTAGCCGGTTCCGCAGCCGATGTCGAGGACCGTCGCGCCGTCCCACGGCCGGATGGCGGCCATCGCCGCCTCGGCGCGCCCCTCCGGGTCCACGGCGCGGTTCTCCAGCTCGTAGACGTGCGGGGTGTTCCAGATGTTCGGGCTGGGGACGACGCCCCTCAACGGCCTGGGCATGCGTTCACGGTAGCGGTGTGTTCTCCGTCGCATCCGCGAGGCCGACTCCACAGGTCGCCCGGCGCGCTTAGGCTGGCAAGGTGAGCGAGCGAAGCGGACGGGACACCGGGCGCGGGGAGGCAGGCCCGCGCGCGTCCCGGGCAGGCGGCCCGGAGACCCCGGTGGACGTGCGGACCGGCGGACGCCGCGACGCCCGTTCGCGCGAGCTCCGCGAGCTCCGAGCCGGAGGGAAAGACAGATGAGCGTTGTCCGGGAACCCAGTGCGAAGATCGCTTTGTCCACCGCGTCGGTTTACCCAGAACGCACCCCGGACGCCTTCGAGCTGGCCGCGCGTCTCGGATACGACGGTGTCGAGATCATGGTGGGCGCCGACCCCGTGAGCCAGGACGTCGACGTCCTGGAGCGTCTGTCCGACCACTACCAGCTGCCGATCCTGGCCATCCACGCCCCCTGCCTGCTGGTGACCCAGCGGGTGTGGGGCAAGGACCCCTGGGCCAAGCTCCAGCGGGCGCAGCGGGCCGCCGAGCGGGTCGGGGCGCGGACGGTCGTGGTGCATCCGCCGTTCCGCTGGCAGCGCGACTACGCGCGTGACTTCGAGATCGGCCTGGCCCGGATGCGCGATGAGACCGACGTCGTCTTCGCGGTGGAGAACATGTTCCCGCTGCGGGCCCGGGGCAACGAGGTGGTCCCCTACTCGCCGGGCTGGAACCCGGTCGACTACGACTTCCCCCAGGTGACCCTGGACCTGTCGCACACGGCGGTGTCCGGTGTCGACGCCATGGAGATGTTCGGCAAGCTCGGCGACCGGATCGCGCACCTGCACCTCGCCGACGGGCTCGGGGTGGCGAACAAGGACGAGCACCTGGTCCCCGGCCGGGGGACCCAGCCGTGCGCGCCGATCCTGGAGCGCCTGTCGGCCGGCGGCTTCGGCGGCCTGGTGGTGCTGGAGATCAACACGCGCAAGGCGGCCAGCCGTACCGAGCGGATCGACGACCTCACCGAGGCGCTGGCCTTCGCCCGCCGCCACCTCGCCGCGCCCTCGAAGGCCTGAGGGGCGCGGGGCCGGGCGGAGGGCGCGAGGACATGGGCGTGGAGGGCGCGGGACGCGCCGGCGGTGAGGGCGGCGTGGCGGACGCGGCGGCGGTCAGGCGGCGTCCGGGGCGCAGGCCGGGGTCGGCCGACACCCGGGGGCAGATCCTGGCGGCCGCGCGCCAGATCTTCGCGGAGAAGGGGTTCGACCGGACGACCGTCCGGGGCATCGCCCGGCAGGCGGGGGTGGACCCGGCGCTGGTCCACCACTACTTCACGAGCAAGGCGGGGGTCTTCGTCGCCGTCATGGACCTGCCGATGAACCCCGAGGAGGTCGTCCCCGTCCTCGTCGGCGGGCCGCGCGGGGAGGTCGGCGAGCGGATCGTCCGGTTCGTCCTGGGGCTGACCGCGGACCCGGAGGCGCGCCAGCCGCTGCTGGCCATGATCCGCACCGCGATGACCAACGACCAGGTGGCCGCCACGGTGCGGGAGTTCTTCACCGAGGAGCTGCTGGATCGGGCCGCCCGGGGTCTCGGCATTCCGCGGATCCGGATGGAGGCGGCCTTCTCCCAGATGTTCGGCCTGATCGTGATGCGGCATGTGCTGCGGCTCGATCCGCTCGCCTCGGCCGGGGTCGAGGAGCTGGTCGCGCTGTTCGCGCCGACGATCCAGCGGTATCTGGACGAGGACCGACCGGCTCGCCCGACACTTGCGTAGAGCATTGTTCTGGACGCGGATTGACCGTATGGTGGCCACGGTCGCCGCGGGTCCGGGACCGACAACATGTTACCGATGGGTAGGATCTGTGGTAACCCGTCGTCACCGTGGATGACCGGCGGTCGTACGCTGGCAGCCAACGCCGTCTGTGGGAGGACCCCGTGCTCTGGGTAGCGGTCATCGGGCTGGTCATGACAGCCGTCGCGGTCACGCTCGCCGCGCGTCGCGTGCTGTTCCTGTACAACCTCGCCACCGTCGGGCCACCCGCGCCCGAACGGATCGAGTACGCCAGGAACAACGTGGGCGCGGAGATCAAGGCCCAGCTCGTCGAGGTCTTCGGGCAGAAGAAGCTGCTGAAGTGGACCCCGTCGGGCACCGCCCACTTCTTCGTCATGTGGGCGTTCTTCATCCTGGCCACCGTCTACCTGGAGGCGTACGGCGCGCTGATCCAGGGCGGCGTCACCGGCAGGCCGGACTTCCACATCCCCCTCATCGGGACCTGGCCCGTCCTGGGCTTCCTGCAGGACTTCATCGCGGTCGCCGCCCTGCTCGGGCTGGTGGCCTTCACGGTCATCCGGATCAGGAACTCCCCCAGGAAGCTCGGCCGCAAGTCGCGTTTCTCCGGCTCGCACCTCGGCGGCGCCTGGCTCGTCCTCTTCATGATCTTCAACGTGATCTGGACGATGTTCCTCTTCCGTGGCGCCGCCTTCAACACCGGCAACCTGCCCTACGCCTCCGGGGCGTTCGCCTCCGAGGCGGCCGCCGCGCTGCTGCGGCCGCTGGGCGAAACGGCCAACGAGGTGCTGGAGGGCGTCGGGCTGCTGCTGCACATCGGCGTCATGCTGGTGTTCCTCGTCATCGTGGTGAACTCCAAGCACCTGCACATCTTCACCGCGCCGCTGAACGTGATGTTCTCCCGCCGCCCCGACGGCAACGGCCCCGCCCAGCCGCTGCGGATCGACGGCCAGGTCGTCGACTTCGAGGACGAGGACCTCGACGGTGACCGGCTGGGCCGCGGCAGCATCAAGGACGTCGGCTGGAAGGGCTTCCTCGACTTCTACACCTGCACCGAGTGCGGCCGCTGCCAGTCGCAGTGCCCGGCCTGGAACACCGACAAGCCGCTGTCGCCGAAGATGCTGATCCTCGACCAGCGCGACCACGCCTTCAAGATCGCTCCCTACCTCATGGCGACCGAGGAGCAGCGCGCCGACCTGCACGAGGACGTGCTCGCCCTGCTGGACAAGCCGCTGGTCGGCGAGGACGGCGTCATCCACCCGGACGTGCTGTGGTCCTGCACCAACTGCGGCGCCTGCGTCGAGCAGTGCCCGGTGGACATCGAGCACATCGACCACATCCTCGACATGCGCCGCTACCAGGCGATGGTGGAGTCCAACTTCCCCACCGAGGCCGGCGTCATGGTCCGCAACCTGGAGAACAAGGGCAACCCCTGGGGGATGTCCGAGATGAAGCGGGCCGACTGGATCGAGGAGCTCGCCTCCCGCGAGGAAGACCCCATCGAGATCCAGCTCGTCGACGAGAAGATGCCCGAGGACACCGAGTACCTCTTCTGGGTCGGCTGCGCCGGCGCCCTGGAGGACCGGGCCAAGAAGACCACCAAGGCGGTCGCGGAGCTGCTGCACGTCGCGGGCGTGAAGTTCGCCGTGCTCGGCCCGATGGAGGCGTGCTCCGGTGACCCGGCCCGCCGCCTGGGCATGGAGTACCTCTTCGACATGCTGGCCAAGCAGAACATCGAGACGCTGAACGAGGCCGGGGTCAAGAAGATCGTCGCGACCTGCCCGCACTGCTTCAACACCCTGGCCAACGAGTACCCGCAGCTCGGCGGGACCTTCGAGGTCGTCCACCACACACAGCTGCTGGCCAGGCTGGTGGACGAGGGCCTGCTGGTGCCGGTCACGCCGATCGACGAGAAGATCACCTACCACGACCCCTGCTTCCTGGGCCGGCACAACAAGGTCTACTCCCAGCCGCGCGACATCATGGCCAAGGTGCCCGGAGTGCGGACCCAGGAGATGCACCGGCACAAGGACCGTGGTTTCTGCTGCGGCGCCGGTGGCGCGCGGATGTGGATGGAGGAGCGGCTCGGCAAGCGCATCAACACCGAGCGCGTGGACGAGGCGCTGACCACCGACCCCGACACCATCTCCACGGCCTGCCCGTTCTGCCTGGTCATGCTGGGCGACTCGATCAACGAGAAGAAGAACGCGGGCGAGGCCAAGGAGAGCCTGGAGGTCGTGGACGTCTCCCAGCTCCTGATCAGGTCCATCAAGGGACAGCCCGCCGAGCCGCCGGCCGAGCCGGCGGGGACGGCGGTCTGAGGCGCGGCGCCGCGGTTCTCCGGCTCCGGAGAGGTTCCGGGTCACGCTCCGAAGAGTCTCCGGGGGACTCCGGGTCACGCTCCCGGGCCTTTCCGGATCATGCTCCGTGGAGGCCCGGGACCCCGCTCCGGCGGGGTTCCGGCCTTCACCGTCTGAGAGCGACGTGACCACGGTCCGTGTTTGCCGGTCGCACTGACAACCGGTCAAGGTGGTGAGAAAAGGACATCAGGTCCTAAACTCTTTCTCCACATAACGGGTAAATCACGGTAACCTCAACGTCGCACAGCTCATTCGACGGGAGGGGGCTAGTGATGCGCGTCATCGTCACCGACGCCGAGGTCACGCTGGCCGACGTCCTCTCGTTACGCGTGGCCGCCGACGCCCCGCTCACCGGCCACGCCGACCTGGTCCTGCGTCACCGGGCCACCGGGACCGAGCGCCGGGTGGCGCTGGGGCCCTTCGGTGAGGAGACGCGGGACGCGACGCTGGCGGTCTCCCTCGCCCCGCTGACGCTGGATCCCGGCCGCTGGGACACCTACCTCGAACGCGGCGAGACGCGCGACCGGATCCACAGCGTCGACCCGGGTTTCTCCCTCGATCGCCTGGAGACCTACGCGCTGGGCCGCCGTACCCTCGCCTACCGTTCCTACCGCACCCGCACCGGGTTCCTGGCGCTGCGGGTGGAGCGGGCCGCGCCCGCGGCCGAGGTGCGGGCGGTGTGGTTCCGGGAGGGGCGCTTCGAGGTCACCGGGGTACTGGCCTTCACCGGGCTCGACGACGACGAGTCACGGCACGAGGCGCGGCTCGCGCTTCGCCGCAACCGGCCCGACGCCGCGCTGACGGTCGGTGCGACGGTCCAGGGGGTGCGCTTCCACGCCGCGCTGTCCCTGTGCGACGTGCTCGCCGCCGCGCCCGAGCACCCCGGTACCTGGGAGCCCTCGCTGGAGGTGGACGACCTGGCCGAGCCGCTCCGACTGGGATCCTGGCTGGACGACGTGGACGGCAAGCGCCGCCGCCTGCACTACCCGGCCGCGCGGATCGACGGGGTGCCGATCCGGCCCCGCTACACGCTGGACGACGAGCTCAGGATCGAGGTCGGCGGGTGAGGATCTGCCTGCTTGTCCCCTCCGTCTACGGCATGCGCGGCGACGCCCGATCGGTCGTCAACCTCGCGGAGGCGCTCTCCCTGCGGCACGAGGTGGAGATCCTCAGCGTCCGCCGTCATCGGGAGCGGCCGTTCTTCCCGGTGCGGGCCGGGGTGCGGCTGTCGTGGGTGGTCGACGACCGGCCCGGCGTGCGGCACCTGCTCCCGTCGGGACAGGTCCGCACCGACGTCGCCCTGTGGCGGCGGCTGCGCTCCCTCAAGACCGACGTGCTGATCAGCACCAGGCCGGGCCTGAGCGTCCAGGCGGCCAGGCACGCGCCCCGCGACGCCGTACGGATCGCCCGCGAGTGGGGCCGTCCGCCGGCCGTCGCGTCGATCAGGCGGTTCTACCCCCGGCTGGACGCGGTCGTCGCCGCCACCGAGGCCGGCCGCGCCGAGTGGGAGGACGTGGCCGGGGGGACGGCCACGGTCACCGTGATCCCGGACGCGCTTCCCGGCGGCCCCTGGCCGCGCTCGCGGATGGACAACCGCCTCGTCGTGGCGGGCGGACGCTGGGTGCCGGCGAAGTCCTACGACCTGCTGATCCGCGCGTTCGCCACCGTCGCCGACAAACGCCCCGACTGGCGGCTCCGCCTGTACGGCGGGGGCCCGGAGGACCGGCGGCTGCGCGCCCTGGCCGCCGAACTGGGCCTGCACAACCACGTGTACTTCATGGGCACCACCCCCGACCTCGCCGGAGAGTTCGCCAAGGCGTCGATCGTGGCGACGACCGCCAGGACCGAGGGACTCGGGATGACCGTGATCGAGGCCCTGGCCAGCGGGGTGCCGGTGGTCGGGTTCGACGGCCCCGGCGGGGCGGGGGAGTTCGTGACCGACGGCCGCAGCGGTGTGCTGGTCCCCCCGGGAGCGGACGGGGACCAGGACGGCGCCGGACCCGCCGGGGAGAACGGGGACCGTGAACCCGCCGGATCCGCCGGATCCGCCGGGGAGAGCGAGGTCCGGGCGTACGCGTCCGCGCTGCTCGCCCTCATCGACGACGAGCGGCGGCGCAGGGAGCTCGCGGCCGGCGCGCTGGCCGCGGCCGCCCCGCACCGGGCCTCCTCGGTGGCCGAGCGCTGGGAGAAACTGATCGCGGACGCCGCCCGCCCCGCCTGACGCGGGTACCGTTGGGACATGCATGGGTACAGCGGAGACAAGCAGGCCTACCTGACCCGCCTGCGGCGGATCGAGGGGCAGATCCGGGGCCTGCAGCGGATGGTCGAGGAAGACTCCTACTGCATCGACATCCTGACGCAGGTCTCTGCGGCCACCCGGGCGCTCCAGGCGGTGGCGCTCGGCCTGCTGGAGGACCACATCCGTCACTGCGTCGCCGACGCCATCAACGGCGGGGGACCCGAGGCGGAGGAGAAGGTCAAGGAGGCATCGGCGGCGATCGCCCGTCTCGTCCGGTCGTGACTAAGGCGTGTCTGATAATTCGGCGTGGCGGAGCCAGAGCAGCAGGGAAGCGATGGTGACGCCCGCGAGGTAGCGGCCGGCGAGCTTGTCGTAGC
>NZ_JBIAMC010000005.1:0-501903 GCF_042873875.1 Streptosporangium sp. NPDC004379 | reverse complement strand
CCGGCCGCGCGCGGGCCCGGGGCGAAGGCGCGGGGGGGGGCCCGGGGGGGCGCGGGGGGGGGCCGGCGGCGCCCCCCCCCCCCCGGCGCCCCCGCCGGCCGCCCCGGGGGGGGGGGGGGGCGGGGCCCCCCCCCCGCCCGGCCCGGGGACCGGCCGGAGGGCGGACCCGGAGGTCAGGGCGCGGACCGGCCCGAGGATCGGCGCGGGGGCCGGCCCGCGGACCGGCCCGGGGTGCGGGCCGCGCTGGCCGCCGCCGGGCTGGAGATCTCCGCCCTGGCCGGGTACACCGGCGTATGCGCGCCCGGGGACGACGGGCCGGTGGTCGAGGCGCTGGCGGCCGACCTGCTCCTCGCCGCCGACCTCGGGGCCCCCGCCGTACGGGTGTTCCCCGAAGGGGAGGACACGGCGGCCGGGACACGGCGGCTCCGGGCTGTCGCGCCCGAGGCGCGGCGGCTGGGCGTGCGGGTGCTGGTGGAGACGCACGACGCGCTGCCCACCGGCGCGGCCGTGGCGCGGCTGCTGGAGGCGGCCGGGGAGCCGGAGGCCACCGGGGCGATCTGGGACCTGCTCCACCCCTGGCGGCACGGCGAGGACCCGGCGGCCACCCTCGCCTCCCTCGGTGATCATCTGGCCTACGTCCAGATCAAGGACGCCGCCCCCGACCTGACGCCGATGCCGCTGGGCGAGGGGACGGTCCCGCTGGAGGAGGCGGGAAGGCTGCTGCGCGAGCGGGGATACGACGGCTGGGTGTCGCTGGAGTGGGAACGGACGTGGTTCCCGCACATCGCCCCCGTGGAGACCGTGATCGCCGGAGCCGCGTCCTGGACCCGCCGCTTCTCCCCGCCCCCGGACCACTGACCCCGCCACGCCGTGCCGTGCCCCTCCCACCTTCCTTCGCGAACCGCCCGCTCGGCTCGATCGAAATCGGGGCTGGAGACCGCGATCGCGTGCAGCCGCCAGACGTGAAGAAGCTCTTGAAGTTGACTGAGACGCCACACTTCATAGGCCGCGTCCAAGGCCCTGTGATACTCGTCGAGGAACTGTTCGTGCCACTTCTCCGGCGGAACACGCAGGATCTCCGTCGGGTCATACCCGAAATCGGGAAGCGGCTCAGCGGTCATGACACCGAATTTGGACAGGCGGCCGTCCGTGTGCCACCGGATCGGTGTGCCGGTTCGGCGCGGTCCTCACCGCCCCGACGTGACCGTCAAGCCCGTTCAGGTGGAAGACCTGGCCGACCACAGTGGCGAACAGGCCGGTGACGTCGGCGGCGAAGGCCGTCCTCGTCACCCCGAGGCGGCGCAGGGCCGGCCCGTGGTCCCAGACGACGACGGCGCACGCGCCCAGCATCAGCGTCCACCAGGTCAGGCGCGCGGCCACCCGGACCGCCCCCGGCAGGGGCCGGAACGACTCGCGCAGCCGATCGCGGTGGAACGGCACGTGGCGCAGCTCGTCGGCCAGGATCCGCCCGGCCACGTCCGAGGCGAGCCGGTCCCGGCTCCCGTCGCGCACCGCCCGGTAGTACCGGAGGGCGACCACCTCCGCGACCAACTCTTCGTCTCCCGCCCTCCGGAAGGGGACGCGGGCGAGTACACGGTGACGGTGAGCGCGGCCACCGGCTGGCTGTGCGCCTTCTGAGGCGTACTCGCGCTCGCGGCGGTCAGATCGCCTCGGACGGATCATCCGGGCGGTACGGCCGCTCGCGGCAGGCCCTAGCGTTGGTCCATGTCCGAAATGCCATCACGGGTCGAACTGCGCCCGCTCACCCTCTCCGACCAGGACGAGTTCTGCTCGCTCGTTCGGGCCAGCGCCGGGCTGCACCGGCCGTGGATGCGGCTGCCCGCGACCGCGGAGGAGTTCCGGACCTGGATGCGCCGCTTCGACGACGGCGTCAACCTGGGTTTCCTGATCCGGGTCCGGGAGAGCGGCGCGGCCGCCGGTATGGTCAACATCAACTCGATCATCCGGGGCCGCTACCAGGGCGCGTCCCTCGGCTACGCGGCCTTCGCCCCGTCGGCCGGTCGGGGATACATGACCGAGGGGCTCACCGCCGTCCTGCGGCACGCCTTCACCGACCTGCGGCTCCACCGGCTGGAGGCCAACATCCAGCCGGCGAACGAGGCGTCCCTGGCCCTGGCGCGGCGCCTGGGCTTCCGCTACGAAGGGCTGTCTCCCGCCTACCTCTACATCGACGGGGCCTGGCGCGACCATGAACGCTGGTCCGTCACGGCACCGGACCCCTGGACGCCGGACTCCTCCCTCCCGGAGGTCTGAGCCACACGGCGCCGCCGGTGAGAACATGTCCCAGCCGGTGACGGCACCGGCGGAATCCCCCGGGACGGAACGGATTCCCCCCGGGGAGCCCCGCGCCGTCGATCCGGCGGCCCGCCGTTCGTGTAGTGGGTGAGAGCCGGGACCACTCCCGGCGGACGACCACGGAAGGCACGGAACATGGGCGAGGTCATCGTGATCGAGCATCTGACGCTCGACGGTGTGATGCAGGCGCCGGGACACCCCGAGGAGGACCCCCGCGACGGTTTCCGGCACGGCGGCTGGGCGGCTTCGCGCCACGACCCGGCCATGCAGGAGGTGATGGGAGCGCGCATGTCGGACGCGTGGTCCCTGCTGGCCGGCCGGACGACGTACGAGCGCTTCGCGGAATACTGGCCCCGGCAGGCACCGAACCCGTTCACCGAGGCCCTCGACAGGGTCCGGAAGTACGTGGCCTCGACCACGCTGGCCGAGCCGCTGCCCTGGCGGAACTCCACCCTGCTCAAGGGGGACGCCGCGGACGCCGTGGCCGTCCTCCGGGAGGAGACGGAGGAGAACCTGGTGGTGTTCGGCAGCGGGGCGCTGGTCAGGTCGCTGATGCCGCGCGGCCTCGTCGACGAGCTCGTCCTGCTGATCCACCCGCTGACGCTGGGATCGGGCCGCCGGCTGTTCCCCGGCTCGGGCCCGGACCTCTCCGCGTTCCGGCTGGTCGAGTCCGCGACGACCGGCACCGGCGTGATCATCGCCGTCTACCGGCCCGCCGGGGACTGACCGCACGGAAGCGGTCCGCACTCCCCGGTTCCGCGGCAGGCGCCCCGCCTCCCCGGAGGATCCCCGTACGCCCCAGACGCCAGACGGCGTAGACGGTGGCGAGGAGCGTCAGTGAGCCCGAGGCGAGAATGGAGGACCGGGCGTCCAGGACGACTCCGGGGGTGCCGAGCAGGTAGCCGAGGGCGACGCAGGTGTTGACCAGCACACGGAAGTACGCCCAGGCCCGCCCGTGCATGTCCGGAGGGATGTGATGGTGGATGACGTTGCGGACGCCCACGTTGTGCGCGCCGTTGCCGAAACCGCCGAGGACGAAGGCGACGGCGATGACCGCTGCCACCGGGACGAGCCCCTCCGCCAGCAGCGCGGCTCCCATCAGCGCCGCGCCGCCCAGGACCATGGTCAGGGGGTATGAGCTGACCCTCCGCCAGGCTCCGATCAGCGACCCGGGCAGCGAGCCCAGGGACCAGGCGGACAGGAGGAACCCGTAGAGCACGTCGCTGCTGGTGACCTGGCGGAGGTAGAAGACGCCCGCGACGCCCTCGATGGACGTGGCGAAGATGACGGCGGCGAGGATCGGCAGGAGCGGCCGGACCACCGGTGATCGCCACATGGCCCTCAGCCCGTCGAGCGCGCCCGCGAACAGGCCGGTGCTCAGCGACACGCGCTGGTCCCGGCCGCCGGGGACCACGCCCTGGATGACGAAGGAGACGATCACGAAGCTCACCGCGTTGAACGCCAGGAGCCAGGTGTTGCCGAAGGCGGTGAAGAGAAGGCCGCCGAGGCCGGGGCCGGCCAGGGAGGAGAGCGACATCACCGCGGTGAGCCAGCTGTTGGCCTTCCCGACGCCCGCCGTACCGGCGATCGAGGGGAGAAGCTTGAAACCCGCCGACGAAGAGATCACGGCGAAGACGTTGGCCAGCGCGACCAGGATGACCCGGGCGTGGAAGACGGGAAGAAGCGCCGCCGCGGCGAAGAACACTCCCTGGACGAGCACCGCCGTCAGCCAGGCGTGTTTGGCGTTCACCCGGTCGACGAGGGCGCCGAGGAACGGGGCGAGCACCAGCGGGGGAACGAGTTCGGCGAAGTAGACCTCCGTCACCCACCAGGACGGCCCCGTGCTGGCGGCCTCCAGCACCAGGGAGAGCGTCGCGACCCCGTCGCCGAGGGTGGAGACGAAGGTGCCGCCGAGCAGCACGAGGAGGGCCGCCGGGATTCGGCGTTCCGGCATCGGCGACCTCTTCCGTCGTGGGGCCGGTTCTCACAGATCAAGATCGGGATCCTAGGTGGCCGGTCACGCCGGAGCAATCGGTTTTCTCCGTGGAGACGCCCGGCGACGGGACCGGCCGGTACGCCACCCGCGGAGAGGGTGGCGCCCCGGGCGGCCATCCGGATGGAAGACGCCCGCGACGCCTTCGCCGGTCGCGCCTCGGCGAGGGGAACCGCCGGTTTGACCTTGACGCTGCGTCAACTTCTAGCATCGCGGCCATGTCGATCACCGTTCTTGACACCTACTCCGCCATGAAGCGGATCCTCCTGGCCCCGATCGCGAAACGCGCCGGCCTGCTGCGTTCGATGCTGGAGGCCAACAGGGGCATGTACCGCTACCACCCCGGCGAGCTCGACCTGGCCGCGGCGCACTTCCAATCGTCCGGGTTCCCCATCGACCGCGACGAGGAGCGTTGCCTCGACGCGCTCGAAACCCTGGCGGCGGCCGGGGCCTGGGAGCGGATGCAACGCGCGCTCGACGACGCTCTGGCCGTACTGCTGGAGGCGACGCCGGGGCTGGAGGCCCCGGACATCACCGTGCTGTTCGTCCTCGGTGATCCGGCTGACAAGCACTTCATGGGTCCCTGCCTGGGATTGACCGGGTTCGGCGGCATCTCGGGCAACATCGCCATCACGCTCTGGCCCTTCCCCGAGAACATGGAGCGGCTGGAGGCCACCGTCGTGCACGAACTCAACCACAACCTGCGATGGAGTCCGGGCGGGGTGGTGTGGGACCCGATGACCGTCACGGTCGGCGAGCACATCGTCGGCGAGGGTCTGGCCGACGCCTTCGCCCGCCAGCTCTACGGGGACGAGCTCGGCCCCACCCGCATCGGCGTGCCGCACCTGCACGACGACGAGGTCTTCGCCAAGGTCCTCACCGGGCTCGACGTGACGGGCATGCACAACTTCACCGCCTGGGTGCACGGCGACCCCGGCGCCGAGCACCTCGGTGTCACCCCGGTGGGACTGCCGATGGGCGCCGGATACGCCGCGGGCAACCGGCTGGTCGACACCTACCTGGCGGCGACCGGGCAGACGGCGGCGCAGGCCCTGCACGCCGACAGCTCGGAGATCATCGCCGCCACGCTCCGTCGCGGGTGACAGCGGGCGGCGGACGGTGACGGCGGGAGACGGTGGGTGACACTGGGACGATGGAGTGGACGATCCAGGAACTCGCGGCGAGGGCCGGCGTCACCAGCCGCACCCTGCGCCACTACGACCGCGTCGGTCTCCTGGCCCCGTCCCGGATCGGCGCGAACGGGTACCGCTACTACGACCCGGTCGCGGTCGCCCGGCTGCAGCGGATCCTGTTCATGCGCCGGCTCGGCATGGGCCTGCCGGCCATCGCCGAGGTCCTGGCGGACGAGGTGGACACGTGCGACGGGATCCGCGCGCACATCGCCGCGCTGGAGGAGGAGCGGGACCGCATCGAACGGCAGATCCGGTCCGCGCGTCACACCCTCGAAGCTTTGCGGGCGGGGGCGGAACCGCAGATGGACGTCATGTTGGCGGGGTTCAACGACCGCCACAAGGACGAGGTGGTCTCGCGCTGGGGCGAGCGCGTGTTCCGGGTGAGCAACGACTGGTGGCATGGCAAGACCCTCGACCAGCAGCGGGCCTGGAAGCAGGCCGCCGAGGACCTCGTCGCCGCGTGGGTCGCCGCGGTGAGGGCCGGGGTCTCTCCGGCGTCGGAACACGCTCAGTCTCTGGCCGCCCGGCATGTCCGGTGGCTGAGCCGGATCCCGGGCACCCCCACGGCGGAGGGCGACCGGGAGCGCTCGATCGAGATGGTGAACTGCCTGGGGGACATGTACGTCGACGACCCCCGCTTCGCAGGCATGTACGGCGACGCCGCCGGGGCGAGGTTCGTCCGCGACGCGTTGCACGCGCACACGCGGACCCGGATGTGACCCGTCCGGCGCATCGCCTGGGTTCGCGTGCTCAGGCGGAAATGGGTAGGCGTACTCAGGCGCGCGCCCGGCCGGTGCCGGACCCTGGGGGCATGACCAAGCCAATCCAGCCCGTCATGACCTCCGCCTACTTCGCGCAGTGCGTCATCTCCTTCGGTGTGGCGCTCGGCAGCACGACGCTCGGCGTCTTCTACCTGCCGGTCAGCTCGTGGGTCCGCGCCTTCCTCGCGGTGTCCGTGCTGTACACGGTGACGTCGGCCTTCGTCCTGGCCAAGTGCGTGCGCGACCGGCAGGAGTTCGACAGCATGTCGAGCCGCGTCGACCAGGCGCGCCTCGACAAGCTGCTCTCCGAGCACGACCCCTACAAGGTCGACGCCCTGTGAGCCGCCCCGCCGGCTCCGGGTCACCCCGGCGGACCTGAGCCGTCCCGGCGGCCGCGCCGCGCCTCGCGCCGTTTCGCCTCGGCCCGGCCCGCCGGGCCCGCCCTACGCCTCGTCGAGTCCCCGTTCGATCGCGTAGCGGACGAGATCGACCCGGTTGTGGAGCTGGAGCTTGTTGAGGGTGTTCTGCACGTGGTTCTGCACGGTGCGGTGGCTGATCACCAGCCGTTCGGCGATCTGCCGGTAGGACAGGCCCTTGGCGACGAGGCGCAGCACCTCGGTCTCCCGGTCGGTGAGGCGCGGCTCGTCGCCCGCGGGTCCGCGCGTCGCCAGGCGGCGGTACTCGCCGAGCACCAGGCCGGCCAGGCCGGGGGTGAAGACCGGTTCCCCCTCGGCCGTGCGCCGGACGGCGTCGAGGAACTCCTCGCGGCTCGCGGACTTGACCAGGTAGCCGGAGGCTCCGGCCTTGACCGCCTCCAGCACGTCCTCGTGCTCGCCGCTCGCCGACAGCACCAGCACGCGGGGCGGGTGGTCGGACGCGGCCAATCCTCTGGCGACCTCCACCCCGGGCAGGTCGGGAAGCCTCAGGTCGAGGACCACCACGTCGGGCCGTACGGCGACGGCCACGCGGAGCGCCTGGCGGCCCTCCCCCGTGGTCGCCACCACTTCGTACCGGGCGTCCTCCAGGTCGCGGGCGACCGCGTCCCGCCACATCGGATGATCATCTACCACCATTACCCGCGGAGCGCCGGCCATGCCGCAACTGTAGACCGGCCCGCGGCGCCGGTGCGCGCGTCGCCCGTGGTGCGAGGCCGCGCGGCGGGGCCCGGCGTGCGCGGGCGCCCGGGATGTGCGCGCCTACCCGGGGGCGGAGGCGGGGACGGCCATCTCGATCTCGGTTCCCTGGCCGGGCGCCGACGTGACGGCGACGGTGCCGCCGATGCCGGTGATCCGGCCCCGGATGGACTGCGCGACGCCGAGCCGGCCTTCCGCCTCCGCCTCGGAGAGGCGGCCCGGGGGGATGCCGGGACCCTCGTCGCGCACCGTGACGGTCACCGAGACGCCGTCGTCCTCGGCGAGGACCCAGGCCCGCGCGTCGCCGCCGCAGTGCCTGCGGACGTTGTCGAGCGCCGCGCCCACGGCCGCGACGACCTCGCGGGCCTGACCGGCGGGGAGGAGCAGCGGGGTCGCGGGCGCCGACACGGTGACCGTCCTCGTGGTGTACCGGCGCAGACCGGCCCCCACGTCCACGAGGCCCGAGCCGTCCCGCCCGGCCGGGTCCGGGCCGCCGCGGACCATCTCGCGCAGCGCCGCCTCCTGCTCCCCCGCCAGCCGTCCCAGCTCGGCCGCCTCCCCGCCGATCTCCAGCCCGCGGCGCTGCACCAGCGCCAGCACCTGGAGGACGGAGTCGTGGATGCCGCGGGCGAGCCGTTCGCGTTCCCGGCCCGCGGCCTCCATCTCGGCGGCCCGTTGCAGCCGTTCCTCCGCCTGCCGGGTGAGCCGGGTCACGTGGCCGAGGACGGTCCCGGCGAGGACCAGCAGCACGGCTCCGTTGACGGGGACGGAGACGTCGGCCGCGCCCAGGCCGCGCAGCCACAGGTCGCCCAGCGCCAGCACGACCGCGGTGAGCGCGCCGGCCCGCCGCCCGCCGTACACGGCCCAGGCGAGTACGGGTCCGGCGACCCAGGTCGCCGTGATCGGCAGCACGCCCGCCGGTCCGGCGCCGGTCCCCTGCACGTACGGCGAGGCCAGCATGCAGCCGAGGGTGACCACGACGTCCGCCACCAGCAGGGGGCGGCTCCTCCTGGTCGAGTACGCGACGGTGGTGACGGCGGTCCAGACGGCCATCAGGCCGATGACGGACCAGGCCGCGACGGGATGCCGGTAGCCTCCGGCGCTCGCCAGCAGAAGCGCGGCGTAGCCCAGGGACGCGACGCGGTAGACCGCGATGGCGCGCCAGAACGATCCCTCGATCCCCATGTCTCCCCATGAGAGGTGGCCGGCGTTGTTCGCGGTGGTCCGCTCATGATGTCCCACCGCCGCGGATGGGGGGTCGCCCGCCGGGATCGCCCGTCCGGGCCGGTGGCGTCGCCGTACACGGCCGGTTCACGGGTCATGAGGAGGTCGTCCGCCCATCGCGGAGGCGAGGGGACGAGAGGGAGGGGGAACACGTGCTCCCCGCCACTCCTAACGTATAGCGCACCCGGGGGCTTGCCACAAGACCCCGGTCATGCCGCAGAATCGTCCGCCGAGGCCGGGCCCTGGTCGCCGACCGGGGGCCGGGAACTGCGGAAACGGGGGACACGGAATGCGTGTGTTGTCGTCGGCGTACGGGTCGCGCGGGGACGTCGAGCCACTGGTGGGACTGGCGGCGCGGTTGCGGGAAACCCGGCACGATGACCACCGGATCGGAGCAGACGCATGAGACCGCCGGCCACCAGCGCGTTCGACCTTCCCGGCCACCTCGCCCCCAAGGCCGGCCCGGAGCTGATCGGCGCCGACGAGAAGCACTTCGCGGCCATCGCCGAGAGCCTGGAGCAGACGATCGCCGACCTGTCCGGCCGCCTCGACGCCACGCGCAGGGCGCCCGGCGGCGAGGGCAGGGAGGCGCTGGAACGGGACCTGGAGATCCACCGCCTGTCCGGCCGCCTGCGCCTGCTGCGCCGCTTCGGCCTGGACCTGTGCCTCGGGCGCATGGTCGGCGCGGACGACGCCGAGCCCGTGTACGTCGGGCGGCTCGGTCTCACCGACCGGGCGGGCCGCCGGCTGCTGCTCGACTGGCGCTCCCCCGCCGCCGAGCCGTTCTTCGGAGCCACCCACGCCAACCCGATGGGCCTGGCGAGCCGCCGCAGGTACCGCTGGACCCGCGGCCGGGTCAGCGACTACTGGGAGGAGGTGTTCACCCCGGACGGGCTCGAAGGGCACGCCGCGCTCGACGACCAGTCCGCCTTCATCGCCAGCCTGGGCACCGACCGGTCGGCGCGGATGCGGGACGTGCTCGGCACCATCCAGGCCGACCAGGACGCCATCATCCGCGCGGGATCGCGCGGCGCCCTCATCGTCGACGGCGGTCCGGGCACGGGCAAGACCGTCGTCGCGCTGCACCGCTCCGCCTACCTCCTCTACTCCGATCCCCGTCTCGGTCACGACCGGGGCGGCGTGCTGTTCGTCGGCCCGCACCAGCCGTACCTGGCCTACGTCGCCGATGTGCTGCCCAGCCTCGGGGAGGAGGGCGTGCAGACGTGCACGCTGCGGGACCTCGTCGCCGAGGGGGCCACGGCGGTGGCCGAGGCCGACCCGGAGGCGGCCCGCCTGAAGTCGTCCGCGGACCTGGTGAGGGCGATCGAGCCGGCCGTACGGTTCTACGAGAACCCGCCCGCCAAGGGGATGACGGTCACGACCCCCTGGGCCGACATCCGGCTCAGGGCCGAGGACTGGGCCGAGGCGTTCGGCGCGCCGGATCCCGGCACCCCGCACAACGAGGCGCGCGACGTGATCTGGGAGGAGCTGCTCACGATCCTGGTGGACAGGCATGACGACGACGTCTCGGCCGACCTCGTCCGCCGGGCCCTGAACCAGGACAGGGAGCTGCTCACCGTCTTCAACCGCGCGTGGCCGCTGATCGACGCGGCCGACCTCGTCGGAGACCTGTGGACGGTGCCCGCCTACCTGCGGCTGTGCGCGCCCTGGCTCAGCCCCGAGGACATCCGCAGGCTCCAGCGTGAGGACGCCCAGGCGTGGACGGTGTCCGACCTGCCGCTCCTGGACGCGGCACGGCAGCGGCTCGGCGACCCGGAGACGTCACTGCGCAGGCGCCGGCGCGACGCCGCCGTCGCCGCCCAGCGCGAGCGCATGGACCGGGTCGTCGACGATCTGATCGAGTCCGACGACTCCGAGATGCTCACGATGTCGATGCTGCGCGGGCAGGACCTGCAGAACGCCCTGGTCGACGAGGCCGCGCTGCCCGGAGCCGATCCGGACCTGCTCGCCGGCCCGTTCGCGCACGTCGTCGTGGACGAGGCCCAGGAGCTCACCGACGCCGAGTGGCAGATGCTGCTGCTGCGCTGCCCGTCACGGAGCTTCACCATCGTCGGCGACCGCGCCCAGGCCAGGCACGGGTTCACCGAGTCGTGGCGGGAACGCCTGGAGAGGGTCGGGCTCGACCGGATCAGCCTGGCCTCCCTGACCGTCAACTACCGGACGCCGGAGGAGATCATGGCGGAGGCCGAGCCGGTCATCCGGGCCGCGCTCCCGGACGCCAACGTGCCGACCTCCATCCGCAGCGGCGGCGTCCCCGTCGTCCACGGACCCGCCTCGGAGCTGGACGCGGTCCTCGACGCCTGGCTCGCCGAGCACGCCGACGGCATCGCCTGCGTCATCGGCGACCCGGCGTTCCGGGCGACGTCCCGGGTGCGGTCGCTGACCCCGGAGCTGGCGAAGGGCCTGGAGTTCGACCTGGTCGTCCTCGTCGACCCGGAGAGGTTCGGCGAGGGCGTCGAGGGGGCGGTCGACCGCTACGTCGCGATGACCCGCGCGACCCAGCGCCTCGTCATCCTCACCAGCCCTTGACCTCGGCCCGGCCGGTCGTCGTCGCGCCATCGGAGGGACGATGGCCGGAGGAACCATCCGTGGTCAATTACGGCGGACGGCCCAGACGGTGCGCTCGGTGCGCACCGTCAGGTCGTCGCGGCGCAGGATGCTGTGCGGGCTGCCGGTGTCGAGGAGTCGGTCGAGCGCGGTGAGGTCCTCGGAGGAGAGTCTGTCCGCGATGACGCTGCGGATGCGCTGAAGGACACCGGTGGCGTAGCGGCCGATCGCTTCGCTGCGGGTGCCGTCGAGGTTCACGACGATGGTGCGTTCGCCTTCGATGGTGAATCCGGCGGCGGTCAGCATCGGACCCCAGTCGGCACCGCGGTGGGGCATGTGTTCGGATTGGAGGCGGTCGGCTGCGGCGTGGACGCGCTCTTCCAGGCCGGGCCGTTCCGCGGGGGCGTCCGCGGGCAGGAAGCGGGGGTGGCCGGCCAGTTCGACGACGGCGAACAGGCCGCCGGGCGCGAGCGTGTCGTGGACGGCGCGCAGTGCGCGGTCAGGGTGGGCCATGTGGTGCATCGAGGCCGATGCCCAGACCAGGTCCGGTGAGCCGAGGTCGGGCCAGGCGGCTTCGTCGAGGTCGGCTTGCACGGTGCGTACACGCTCCTGGACGCCGAGGGCGCACGCCTTGGTGCGCAGGCGCTGAAGGTGTTCGGCGGAGGTGTCGACGGCGGTGACGTGCGCGTCGGGGAAGCGGTCGAGGAGGGCGAAGGTGCCCGCGCCCGTGCCGCAGCCCAGGTCCACGATGTGGTGTGGGTCGCTCTGCAGCGGCAGCCATGCGGTGATGGAGGCGGTGTGCTCGGCGAGTACTTCGGCGTCCAGGTCGAGGATCTCCGCCTGGCCCTCCGTCTGCTCGTGGTGGCCGTGGGACGCGCCGTGGTGGGGGGTGGGCGTGTGTGCGTGGTTCATGTTCTTCACACTAAGACGGATATGCGCCTGTGGCACGAAGCGTCCCCATTTACGCAAGATAGTGGTCGGGGGTGCTGCCCGACGCGCAAGAGGTCACCGCCGTGGGGGCCGTCGCGCGGCCCGCGCGATCATTCGGGAGCGCCCTGGACATCGTCGCCGCCGTCGCTCTGGTGGCCGCGGCGGGCGTCGCGGTCGAAGATGCCCAGGATCTCGCAGGGCCCGCCCTCGGCGCCGATCGCGTGCGGCATCATCGTGGGGAATTCGGCGGCCTGGTTGGTCTCGAGGCGGAAGCGGCGGTGGCCGAGCATGAGGATCGCGGTGCCGGACAGCACGACGAGCCATTCGCGCCCCGGGTGCGCACGCATGCGCGCCTGGTTCTCGGGGGGCGGTTCGGTCATGCGCTGGCGCACCACGCTCACCCCGGGGTCGGCCTTGACGGCCCAGTGCATCCGGCCGTGCGCGCTGTCGATCGTCGGGCTGGTGATGACGTCGTCGGCGGCGGTCTCCACGAGCTGATCCAGCGTGGTGTCCAGGGCGCGGGCGAGGGTGACCAGCTGATCCAGTGCGAGGCGGCGCTGGCCGTTCTCGATGCGGCTCAGTGAGGACTGGCTGAGGTGGGAGCGGGAGGCCAACTCCTCCAGAGACCAGCCCTGCGCCACCCGCAGGGCGCGGATGCGTTTGCGTACGAGGCCGTCCAGATCCCCATCTTCTTGCGTCATAGGCAACATTGTATGCCTTGGCAGCATGCCGGGTTTAGCGTCGCGTGTAGATGGTCCGCACCGTCTGGGACCGGTGCACGAGGAAAGGCAGGATGCCATGGCTGTGACGACTTCTCCGTACGCGGGTGACGCACTCCCCGATGGGACCGTCGACGTGGTGGTGATCGGCGGAGGTGCCGCGGGGCTGAACGGTGCGCTGATGCTCGCCCGCTCCCGCCGCTCGGTCGTCGTGATCGACAGCGGTTCCCCGCGCAACGCGCCGGCCAAGGCCATGCACGGCTTCATCGTTCTGGACGGCACCCCGCCCCCCGAGATCCTTCGACGGGGCCGGGAGCAGGTGCGCCGGTACGGAGGGCGCGTCGTCCTCGGTGAGGTGGCCTCGGCCGAGCCCGCCGCCCCGTCGACGGACGGAGACCTGCGGTTCACCGTCACCCTGGCCGACGGTCACATCGTGGCCGCGCGCCGGGTCCTGGTGGCCACCGGCCTCAAGGACGTACTGCCCGAGATCCCCGGCCTCGCCGAGCACTGGGGCCACGGTGTGGTGCACTGCCCGTACTGCCACGGCTGGGAGGTCCGCGACGAGCCCATCGGCATCCTGGCGACCGGCCCGGCCTCCATCGGCCACGCACTCCTGTTCCGGCAGCTGACCGAGGACCTGACCTATTTCACCCAGGGCGGTGACCTGGATGAGGCCACCCGCGCCCGCTTCGCCGCCCGCGACATCCGCATCGTCGACACCCCGGTCCAGGAGGTCGTCGACGACGAGGACGGCACCCTCGCCGGCGTGCGCCTGACCGACGGCCAGGTCGTGGCCCGCCGCGTCCTCGCGGTCGCCACCCGGATGGAAGCCCGCGTCGAGGGACTGGACGGTCTGAAGCTGCCGGTAGAGGACCTGCCCGACAACATGGGCCGCCGCTTCGTCTCCGGTACGGCCGGCACCACCGAGGTGCCGGGCGTGTGGGTGGCCGGCAACGCCACCGACCTCGCCGCCCAGGTCGGCGCTTCCGCAGCGGCCGGTGCCCTGGCCGGCGCCCACATCAACCGCCTGCTGGCCACGACGGACACCGACGCGGCCCTCGCCGCGGCCCAGGGCGAAACTCCCGCCCTCTGACACACGGCGCGACGCCTCCCTGCCCTCCCTGCCGCGCGAGAAGCAGGGCGCCGCTTCCGCCCTCAACGACGTCACCCGCGAATTCGGCACCGCACTCGGCGTCGCCCCGCTCGGCGCACTCGTGTCCGCCGGCTACCGCGAATCCATCGACGACAAGCTGCACGGCATCCCCCGAGGCACCGGGGCCACCGTCGACGACGCCCGTGGTCAATCCACCTGGGGTCGATCCGCCGTCTCTCTCGCGATCCAGTTCAGGTAGTCCGGCAGCCCGCCTTCGATGGGGACGGCGACGATCTCCGGTGTCTCGTAGGAGTGCGCGCCCTTGACGAGGGAGACGAGCTCGTCCAGACGGTCCCCGCCGGTCTTCAGAAGGATCAGGAACTCCTCGCTCCGCTCCACTCTCCCCTCCCACCGGTAGAGGGAGGTGATCGGCCCGATGATCTGCGCGCACGCCGCGACGCGGTCGTTCACCGCGGCGGCGCAGATCCTCTCCGCCTCCTCGCGCGTGCCGGCCGTCACATGCACCTCGAAGGCAGACGTCATACGGCCAGCCTACGCGCGACGTCCTCCCCGGAAGGCGGGCACAGGGCGTCCGCGCGCCCCGCGGGCGCTCTTCTCGCGCGGGCCGGAAGACGCTACGCTGATCACGATGACCACCTCATACATCAGATTGGGGGCCCCGTTCGCGCAAGGTGAGTGCTGATGCCGCACTCGACCTCGAACGAGGATCCCCGCCTTTCCCTCTGGCTGCGCGTGCGCGAGTTCGCCGTGCCGCCCCCCATGATCGAGTCGGCGACCGCCCGCCGCAGCGTCGGCGACTGGTCGGCGGCGTGCGCCGCGGCGCACGTGGACGTCGATCTCGACCTGCGCCGTACGGCGCGCCTCCACGGCCGGGAACCGGCCGCCCGTCTCCGGACCGACCTCCGCCACCTGGCACCCGACCTGCTGCGCTGGCACATGCCGAGGATCGCCCCCGACGGCCTGTTGCGTCCGGGCCTGACCGTCTCGCTGGCCCGGTACCACAACGGGGACGACACGCTTCACCTCGTGGCCAGGACCCCGCCGGCCTGGGCGGACGCCGGACAGCGGATCAGCCTGGCGCTCTGGGACGGTTCCCGGCCCGGACATCATCCGCATCCCCACCCCCGTCCGAGTCGACGCTTCCGTCTCGACCTGCATCGCCACCTGTGGGACGCGCGCCGGGCCGGTGAGCTGCGCATCCGTTCCGAGACGGCGCCGCACTCGCGGGGCTGGGCCGTCGACCGGTGGCCGGACGAGGCCCGGCTGCTGCTCCGCGCCGAAGGGTGGGACGGGGGTACGGTCGCCGTCCGGGTCGGCGGGCGGCGTCAGGTGCTCCTCGACGTGGACGCGTCCCGGGACGACGGCGAAGGACCAGCGCCGCCGATCCTGCCCGACGCGGCGACCTGGGTGCTGCCCGACCTGGCGTTGCTGCGTGCCGGGCTGATCGGGGCCGGCGGGCTGCACCCGCTCGTCGCGGCGGCGCTCGTACCCGGCCGTTCACCGGACGCCGCGCCGCCCGGTCACCGCGACCGGAACGGGCCGCGGACGGTCGAGTGCCGTGGCGCCCGGCACCGGATCGCGCTCGTGGACGGCGTCCTGGTCGCCCTGGACCACGACGCGGCCGAGATCCGGCGCGAGAGGCTGCTGGCCGAGCTGACCGGCACCCCGCTGCCCTGTCTGCGGCTGATCGAGGAGGCGCACCGCTCCCCGGAGTGCCTCCTCGACGTCCGCGCGCGGCTGGAGCACGGCGACGCCGCCGGAGCCCAGGCCACCGTCGACGGTCTCCTCGGACCCGGTGCGCGGCTGCCCGAGGGCGCGCTGCGCGACGTACTGGAGGAGGCGGCGCGGCGGCGGATCGACCACGGGCTGTTCCGCGCCGGGCTCGAACCGGGGCCGGGACCGGCCGGGCGACCGGACCGCCGCTCCCCCGAGGGCCGTGCGCGCCCGCGCCACGCCACGTTCCGCTGACACCTTCCCGGACCTCTTTTCCGGGACCTCCTTTCCGGGACCTCGTTTCCGGGACCTCGTTTCTCAGCCTCCGTTTCTCAGACCCCGTTTCCAGATCTCGTTTCCAGACCCCGTTTCCAGATCTCGTTTCTCAGACCTCAAAGGTGATTCATCATGCTTTCTTCTGTTCACGCCTCGCGCCTCGACGTCGCCGGCGACCTGCTGTCCCTGCTCCGCGACACCACCACGGAGCCGCGTGCCGACACGCAGCTGGACGCCCTGACCCTGGCGGTGGCGGCCGACCTGCCCGTCCTGCTGTGGGGGGAGCCGGGGATCGGCAAGACCGCGGCGCTGCAGCAACTCGCCGAGACGCTCGGCCTGCCGCTCACCACGGTGATCGCCAGCGTGCACGAGCCGTCCGACTTCTCCGGCCTGCCGGTGGTCGGTGACGACCCCGCCGTGCAGGGCGTCCCGATGGCGCCGCCGGACTGGGCCGTGCGCCTGGCTCACGCCGGCCGGGGTCTGCTCTTCCTGGACGAGCTGTCCACGGCGCCGCCCGCCGTACAGGCCGCCCTGCTCCGCCTGGTTCTGGAACGGCAGGTCGGGGCTCTGCGGCTCCCGGCGGGTGTCCGGATCGTGGCGGCCGCCAACCCGCGTTCCTCCGCCGCCGACGGCTGGGAGCTGAGCCCGCCGCTCGCCAACCGGTTCGTCCACCTGCAGTGGCGTCACGACCACGATGTCGTCGTACGCGGCCTCGGCGGGACCTGGCCGCGCGCGAGCCTGCCGTGGCTCGACCCGGAGCGGCTGCCCGGGGCGGTGGCGTTCGCCCGGCGCGCGGTGTGCGGGCTCCTCACCGCGCGTCCCGACCTCGTGCACCGGCTGCCGGGCAACGAGGCGCACCGGGGCGGCCCGTGGCCCTCGCCTCGCAGCTGGGAGATGGCGTTGTTCCTGACCGCCTTCGCCACCGCGGCCGACGCGTCCAAGGACGTGCTGTCCATGCTGGTCAGGGGCACGGTGGGAGACGGGCCCGGACTGGAACTGCTCGCCGCCATGGATCGGATGGACCTTCCCGACCCCGAGACGCTGCTGGCCGACCCGGCGGCGGCCGAGCTGCCCCGGCGGGGCGACCTGCGCCAGGCCGTACTCGACGGAGTGGTCGCGGCCGTGCGGAAGCGGCCGGACAAGGAGCGGTGGGACGCCGCGTGGGCGCTGCTGGTGCGGGCGGTGGAGACCGGCGCCCCGGACCTGGTGGTCGTGCCCGCCTCCACGCTCGCCGCGCTGCGCCGCGCGGACTGGGAGGTCCCGGCCGCGATCGAGAGGCTCGCCGGGGTGGTCTCCCTGGGCAGGAAGGCGGACGAGGTCGCGGCGCGGGTGGCGGGCTGATGGACCTCGAGAAGCTCTTCACCGCCCGGTTGTACGCCGCGAGGGCCCGGCCCTATCTGGCGACGGCGCTGTTCGCGCTGCACCCGGTGGAGTCGCGGTCGGTGCCCACGATGGCCGTGGACCGGCACTGGCGGTGTTACGTCTCCCCGGCGTTCGTCGCGCGGACCCCCGTCGAGGAGCTCGCGGGCGTGTGGGTGCACGAGGTCTCCCACCTGCTGCGCGACCACCACGGCCGCAGCGACCGGGTCGCCCGGCAACGGGAGCTGACGGGGCGGGGAGAGCGGCTGCGGATGAACATCGCCGCCGACATGGAGATCAACGACGACGTGTACGGCGACGGCCTGGCCTGGCCCGAGGACGCAGTCCGGCCGAAGACGCTGGGGCTGCCCGAAGGCGAGCTCATGGAGGACTACCTGCGCATGTTCCGGCTCGGGCCGTACACGCAGGGTCTGGTCTGGCTGGACTGCGGCAGCGGCGCCGACGGGCTCGACCGGGAGTGGGATCTCGGGCCGGAGGGCGCGGACGGGCTCGGCGACCACGAGCGGGAGGCGGTCCGGTTCCGGGTGGCGCAGGGCATCAACGCCCGTCCGGGGAACGCGCCGAAGGGGTGGCGGCGGTGGGCGGAGGAGGCGTTCCACCCGCCGCAGCCATGGCGGGAACTGCTCGGCACGGCCATCCGCTCGGCGGTGTCGGGACCCGGCGTGGGTGAGGACCACACCTACGGCAGGCCGTCGCGGCGCTCGGCCGGCCTGCCCGGCGTCGTCCTGCCGAGCCTGCGGCGCAGGCCGCTGCGGGTCAGTGTGGTCATCGACACCTCCGGGTCGGTCAGCGACGCCGAACTGGGGAGCGCGTTGCTGGAGGTCTCCGCGATCGTCCGCGCCGTGGGCGGCCGGCGCGACCTGGTCGGCGTGCTGTCCTGCGACGCGGCGGCCCGGGTCGTGCGGCCGCTGTGCCGGGCCGAGGGGATGACGCTGGTGGGCGGCGGCGGCACGGACCTGCGTGCGGGCATCGCCAGGGCGCTGCGGACGAGCCCGCGGCCGGACGTCGTCGTGGTCCTGACCGACGGACAGACCCCGTGGCCGCGGGAACGGCCCGCGTGCCGCATGGTGGTGGGGCTGTTCTCCCGGGTCGGGCCGCCGGACGAGAGCGATCCCGTCCACGTGCCGGACAGGCCGCCCTCGTGGGCGCGGGTGGTCGACATCGGCTAGGCGGAGGGCCTTCCTCCTCATCCCTCCTCATCCGCCGCGGCGTCGGCGGCCGGAGCCTGTCATGTCGGCCGGCGCCTCCGGGCCACCCGGGCCCCGGCGTTCCGTCAGACGAAGGCGGCGACCCCCTCGTACTCGCCCCGTGGCGCTTCTCCCGTGGTCGTGTATTCGAGGAACAGCAGACCGGCGGGCGTGGCGTCGTGGCGGACCAGGCGGAGACCGGACGCGGCGCCCGGCCCGGCCGAGAAGCGCCGTCCGGTCCAGAGCACCGTGGGCGCGACCACGAGGCGGAGCGTGTCGATCAGGCCCGCCGACAGCAGCGTGTCGCCCAGGCGGGCACTGCCGTGGATCTGGAGCTCCCGCCCCGGCCGCGCCTTCAACTCGGCGACGGCCCGGACCGGGTCGCCCCTGAGCACGGTCGCGGGGTGCCAGGTCCCCTCGGCGAGGGTGTTCGACACGACGTACTTGGGCAGCGTGTTCATCCGCCCGGTGAAGGGGTCGGCCGGGTCTCTGATCTCCGGCCAGTCGCGGGCGAACGCCTCGTAGGTGCGCCGGCCGAGCAGCAGGCCGTCGGCGAGGTCGAGCCAGTCGGAGGTGCGCCGGACGAACGCCGCGTCGATGTGGGGCACGAGCCAGCCGCCGCGGGTGAACCCGTCGGTGGTGTCCTCGTCCGGCGAGCCCGGCCCCTGGCTGACGCCGTCGAGTGTGACGAACCGGGTGATGGTGATCTTCATCGCGTGGCCGTCCCTTCGGTGAAGGCGGCCAGTTGGCCGGCGACCGTACCCCAGCCCTCGGCGAAGCCGGCCTTCTCGTGGTGGGCGCGGGTCTCCGGATCGCCGTGCCGGACGATCGCCCGGTAGTCCGTGCCGTCCGGATGGTCGGCCAGCGTGATCGTGGCGGTCATCGTGATCGGGCCGGCGTTCGCGGGACGCCAGCTGCTGTCGATGGCGGTGGTGAACACGAGCCGTTCGAGTTCGTCGACGGCGAGGAAACACGCGTCCAGATGCGGGACGAACTCCGACCCGTCGTTGCTCATCCGCGTCACGAACGCGCCTCCCGGCCACAGGTCCAGGCGGTCCACGCGGCAGCGGGACGGAGCCGGCACCCACCACCGCTCAAGCCGGGACGGGTCGGTCCAGGCGGCCCACACGGTGGCGCGCGGGGCGCGGATGACCCGCTCCAGGGCGAGGTCGAGGTCGGGGTTCACTGGGTGTTCTCCTCGGGATCGGTGACGAACTGTTCGAGGCGGTCGGTGCGCAGCTCCCAGATCCGGCGCTGCTCCGCGAGCCAGTCGTCCAGGAGGGCGAGCCGTTCCCGGTTGAGCGTGCAGGTGCGCACCCGGCCCGACTTGACCGTGCGGATGAGCCCGTTCGACTCAAGGGTCCGCACGTGCTTCATGAACGAGGGAAGGGTCATGGGGAACTCGCGGGCGAGGTCGCCGACGCTCGTGGGCCCGCGGCCGAGGCGCCGGACGACGGCGCGCCGGGTCGGGTCGGCGAGGGCGATGAACACGCCGTCCAGCTGCGCCGAATACTGTGCCATGCGGCTAAGCATTGCAGGGCACCATGGTTAGCGCAAGAGCTAAGTATCGACCGGGCCGTCAGCCGGAGGAGCCGTCCCTAGCCGGACGCGGGAAGCCGTGCGGGGGCGCTGTTGCTCACCTGCCGGAAGATGACCGAGGTGCGGAAGCCGATGATCTCGCCGCGCTTGCTGAGCCGGTCCATGAGGAAGGCGTGCAGGTGGTCGAGGTCCTGTACGGCGACGTGCAGCAGGAAGTCGTCGCCCCCGGAGAGCACGAAGGTGTGGAGGACTTCCGGCAGGCCGCTGGCGAAATCCTTGAAGGCGTCGATGACGGCACGGCTGAGGGGGCGCACCTGAACCGAGACGAGCGCCTGAACGCCGCGGTTGAGGGCGACGAGATCGATGTCGGCGTGGTAGCCGCGGATGACGCCCCGGCGGTGGAGCGCCCGGACCCGCTCCAGGCAGGTCGAGGGGGCGATGCCCAACTGCCGGGCGAGTTCGCGGTTGGACTGCCGCGCATCTGTCTGGAGAAGCCGCACGATCTCCGAATCAAGTTCATCCATGGTCGGCCACCATAGTTTATTTCAGCCAAACGTTCGATCAACCTCCCGAATCGTTAGCCATTCGTCCAGCATGGTGCCATCCAACACGGCGAATGAAGGACTGATGAACCCATGTTCGATCATGAGCAGGTCGCGATCCGCACCGGCCGGCGCTCCCGGCTGCCGGTGATCGTGGCCGTCCACTCGACGACGCTCGGCCCGGCGGCCGGCGGCCTCCGCCTCTGGCACTACCCCGACTGGCGGGACGGCCTGACCGACGCCCTTCGCCTGTCGGCGGCGATGACATCGAAGTTCGCCGTGGCCGGGCTGCCCTGCGGCGGCGGAAAGACCGTCGTGGCCCTGCCGGAGGGAAGGGAACTCGGGGAAGGCGAGCGCCGCGACGTGCTGCGCGACGTGGCGGACGTCATCGACTCGCTGGGCGGCGTGTACGCCACCGGCCCGGACGTCGGGACCGGCCCCGACGACATGGCGGTGATCGGGGAGACCACCCCGCACGTGTTCTGCCGTCCGGCCCATCTGGGCGGCAGCGGCGATTCGTCACCGCACACCGCGCTGGGGGCGCTCGCCGCGCTACGGGCCGTCAGCCGGCGGCTGTACGGCTCCCCGGAACTGAACGGCCGCGGCATCGCCGTCGTCGGCCTGGGCCGTGTCGGCGCCGGCCTCGCGCGTCTGCTGGCCGCCGAGGGAGCGGTGCTGACGGTGACCGACATCGACCCGGACAAGCGGAGACTCGGTGACGAACTCGGGGCCGCCTGGCGGGCTCCCGACGACATCCTCTCCGCGGACGTGGACATACTGGTCCCCGCGGCCCTCGGTTCCGTCCTGACCGGGCGGACCGCGACCGAGCTCCGCTGCCGTGCCGTGGTGGGACCGGCGAACAACCAGCTCGCCACTCCGGATGTCGCCGACCTGCTGCACCGGCGGGGCATCATCTGGGTGCCGGACTTCGTCGCCGGCGCGGGCGGGGTCATCAACGCCGTCAGCACCGAACTCCACCACGTCAGCGCGGAGGAAGCCCGCGCGCGGGTCGACGCCATCGAGGACACCGTCGGCGACCTGCTGGACACCGCCGAGCGCCATGGCCGCACCCCGGCGCAGGCGGCATGGGACCTGGCCCGGAGCCGGGCATGACGGCGCCGCGCCCCCGTGCGGCGGCGTCCGCCGTGACCCGCCGCAGCTACGACACGGTGGCCGAACGGTACGCCGCCGAGATCGGCGACGAGCTCGAGGGCAAGCCCCTCGACCGCGCCCTGCTGGACGCCTTCGCCGAACTGACCTCGGACGGGCCGGTCGTGGACGTCGGCTGCGGCCCGGGCCAGGCGACGGCCCACCTGGCCCGCCGTGGAGCCCGTACCTTCGGAGCCGACCTGTCGCCCGCCATGTGCGCCGTCGCGCACCGCGCCACCGCCCTGCCGTTCACCGCGGCGGACATGACCGCGCTGCCGATCCGCTCGCGGACGGTGAGCGGCATCCTGTGCTGGTACGCCGTGATCCACCTGAACCCGTCCGAACGGGCCGCCGCCTACACGGAGTTCGCCCGGGTGCTGCGCCCCGCGGGGCATGCCCTTCTCGCCTTCCACACCGGCGACGACAACACCCGCCCCGGACAGGCCAGCCACCTCACCGAATGGTGGGACCACCCCGTCGATCTCACCTTCCGGTTCCTCGACCCGGTCGCCGAGACGGCGGCCCTCGCCCAGGCGGGCCTCACCCTCACCGCACGGCTCGACCGGGCGCCACACCCCGGACACGAGCACCCCAGCCACCGGACCTATCTCCTGGTGAAGCGGCTCCCGTCCGAACGCGACGCCGGCAGTAGGATCCTTTGATCCCCGTATCCCCCGCGTCGGCGGGCATGCGACCGGCCCGCCGGTTGGACCGCTCAGAAGGAGTCGTGAGAGCTTGGACCGTCGAATTCCCGGGCCGACGCGGCGTCTGGCCTTCCGGGAGATGACCGCCGCCGATCTGGACGACATGGCCGCGCTCCTGGGCGACGACGAGGTCATGCGCCACTATCCGCAGCCGATGAGCCGGGACGAGGCCCTGCGCTGGATCGAGTGGAACCAGCGCGGTTACCGGGAACACGGTCACGGCCTCTGGCTGGTCACGCTCCGAAGCAGCGGTGAGTTCGCCGGGAACTGCGGCCTGACCCTGCAGAACGTCGAAGGTACGGTCCACACCGAGATCGGGTACCTCCTGCGGGCGGAGCTCCACGGCAACGGCTACGCGACCGAGGCCGCGGCGGCATGCCGCGACCACGCCCGTGACGTCCTCGGGCTCGACCGGCTCATCGCGATCATCAATCCGGACAACGTTCCTTCGCAGCGCGTCGCCGAGAAGATCGGGCTGGCCCTTGAACGTGAGGCGACGTACCAGGGCCGGACGACGCGGATCTACGCGTCCGAGCTGTGACGTGACGACCGCCTGAGCGTCGTGCCCGCGGGCGCCGGCACCCCGGCGCTCTCCGCCCGGGGTGCCGGTGCTCACCGAAGATCTGACGGCCGTCACGCGAGGGCCGACCCGGCGAGGACTCTCCTCACCCGGTCGAGACGACCGTCAGACGGCCGTGCGCGACCACTGCTGGTTGGTGCCGCCGTTGCACGAGTACTGCTTGAGGATCACACCGTCCGCGGTCGACGCGGACGGCACGTCCACGCATTTGCCGCTGTGCCGTGCCTGGAGCTGGAAGTAGCCGCCGCCTGCGACCATCTGGAACTGCTGGTTGGCGCCGGTGCCGCAGGTGTACTGGATGAGCTCGGCGCCGTCGGCGGTCGAAGCGCCCACCACGTCGAGGCACTTCCCGCTGTGGCGGCTGACGATGCGCCAGTAGCCGCCACCGGCGTCCTGGAACCGCCACTGCTGCCACGGGTTGCCGCCGTAGGCGTACTGGTCGACGCGCGCACCGTTGTCGGTGCGCGCCTGCTGGACGTCCATGGTCTTGCCGCTGTGGCGCGCGTCGATCTTGTAGAACGTCTCCGGCTGCGGCGAAGGGGTGGAGTCGCGGACGGTGTCGCCCCAGCCGTAGCGGACCCGGTCGGCGCCGGACTGGTTGCGGATGGCCAGGGTGAGGTTGGTGCCGCTGCCGCCCAGGGCGTACATCGAGTAGTGGTCGTAGCCGAGACCCGCGGTTATCTTGCCGCCGAGGGCGGGCCAGTAGGTGCCGCCCATCTGGTTGTCACGCATGACCTGCGCCACGGCGCGGAGGTAGCGCACGAAGTTGTCGGTGCTGTTCGCGTCGCCGTAGTTGAGGCCGGTGACCATCGGCGCACCGTACTCGGTCACGACCGCGCGGGAGGCGCAGTTGCCCAGAAGCGTCTGGATGTGGCTCCGGAAGGCGTCGTAGGTCATCGCGCCGTAGAAGAAGGCGTAGTAGTGGAAGGACAGCAGCGTCGAGTTGAAGCGGCTGTCGTTGCAGATGTCCCGCAGGTCCTGGCTGAAGCCGGTGCCGCCGATGAGCACCCGGCCGGGCACCGCCGAGGGGTGAGCGCTGAGCCAGTTCGCCGCGACGTTGCGCCATTCCGCCGAGGTGTAGCCGTGCGGCTCGTTCATCGGCTCGAAGTAGACGTTGCCGTTCGAGCCGTAGGTGTTGATCACGCTGGACCACATCGCGTTCCACGCGGCGAGGTTCGTGATCCTGCCGCCGGAGGCCGCGCCGTCCTCCCAGTAGGCCAGGATGACCTTGAATCCACGGTCGGCGGCGGCGTCGATGGCGCCGCGGTAGGAGTTCCACCAGGTCGTGTCGGCCACGGTGTGGGTGTTGATGGGCAACCGGACGGTGTTGACCCCCATGACGTATTCCATGTTGTCGTAGAGGGCGTTGGCCTTGGCCCGCACCGTCGCGTTGCTGTCGGACCGGCTCAGACCCTGCACGACGAGCGTGCCGGTGCTGAAGTTGTCACCCAGCACGGCCCAGTTCATGCCTCGGAACTGGTTGGTGGCGGCCTTGGCCGACGACGCGGGGACGAGGGCCGCCACTGCGGTGAGCGCGGTCACCACGAGGGCGACCAGCAACCCGTGCAACGACCGGATGCTTCGCGATGACCCTGATGAGTGACCATCGGACGCGATGCTCAGTGTCATGGAACGTCCCATCACTAGACCTGAACCGCCGGGCCGGACTTTCGCCTGCGCCTGATTGTTAGCGCTAACAAACGAACGCGGCGGAGGGCCTCACGCTAGGAAGGAGGCGGGAGCGCGTCAACGGAAAGGGAGACGACGTGCTCGAACCGCTGGTCCGCGACGGACACCGCTGTAAGTTTCAGGCAGACTTCCCGGTCGTTCTGACGCCCGGTCCTGCCGATGCGACTCCACCGCGCCTGGACCGCGCCCTGGTCAAGGCCTCCAGGCGCGGCGGGGAGGCCGTGCTGATCGACGGCACCCTCATCCCCACCCACCGCACCGGCAAGGACGACCGCAAGAACCATTCGGGGAAGCACAAGCGCCACGGCCTGCGCTTCCTCGCGCTCACCGACGAATGCATCTGACTTACGGGCCGGCCTCGGACGGGCGTCGGCGGGCGAGAGCGAGGCTGGTCAGCGTCGTGATCGCCATGGCGCCGATGCCGACCAGCGCCGCGGTGGTGTAGGCGCCGTCGTCGGGGAAGAGGTGGCCGGGGCCGGTGCCCGCGGCGAGGATCAGGCCGCCGACGGCGCTGCCCAGGGAGTACCCGACGCTGCGGACGACGTAGTTGAAGCTCATGGCGCTCGACGTCTCGCTCTTGGGGGTGACGGCCAGGATGACGCCGGGCATCGCGGCCGAGAAACCGCCGACGCCGAAGCCGAGCACGCCCATCGCCGCGAACAGTTCGGCCAGGTCCGACCGGGCCGCCGCGAACAGGGCGAACCCACCGCCGACCACGACGGCGCTGCCGGCCAGGAGCAGGGGGTCGGCGATCCGCGTCCGGACCCTCGGCGTGAGCTTGCCGGCGACGAACCCCAGCACCGAGAACGGGATGAGGACCAGCCCGGCGACGAAGGTCGTCAGCCCGAAGCCGTAGCCGGCGCCGTGCGGCGTCTGCGCGTACCGGGTGATGAGCGTGAGCAGGAGGTACATGCCGATCCCGCCGACGAACATGGCGAGGTTCGCCCCGGCGACCGCCGGGTGTCGCACCGCCCGCACATCGACCAGGGGCGTCGTGCTGCGCAGCTCGATGACGACCCAGACACAGAGCAGCACCACCGCGACGACGGCGAGGCCCGCCGCCACGGCGAGGTGCCGGCTCCACAGATTCCGTTCGCCGGCGAGGAACAGCACCAGGAGCAGCGCAGCGGCCAGGACGACCGCGCCTGCCACGTCCACGCGGGCGGAGCGGCCCTCGGGGGCTTCGGGCATGGAGCGCCACGCGGTCAGGAGGGCGGCGACGGTGACGACCAGGCCGAGGCCGTAGGCGGCCCGTACCCCGCCGAGCTCGGCGAGCAGTGCGGCCAGCGGGTAGCCGACCCCGGCCCCGATGATCGAGACCACCGAGATCAGGGCGATCACGGCTGCGCCGCGCTCCTCGGGGAGGTGGTCCCGGGCCACGCCCATCATCAGCGCCGTCAGCCCGAGCCCGACGCCCTGGGCCGCCCTGCCGGCCAGCAGCCACGCGAACGGCAGCGGCAGCACGGTGAGCGCGCTGCCGGCGACGACGACCGCCAGCGTGGCGAGGATCGCGGCCCGCCGGTGCGGGCCGGCTCCGAGCCGGCCCAGGACCGGCGTGGCGACGGCGCCGCTGAGCAGCGCGACGGTCAGCGTCCACTGCGCGCTGCCGAGCGAGACGCGGAACGAGGTCGCCACGCTGGTGATGAGCGGCGTCCCGAGGCTGGCGACCGCCGCCACGACCAGAGCGATGAACACCAGGGCGGGGACCAGCAGCCGCGCCTCGGAACGCGCCGCCGGGAACGCCTTCGCCTCGACCCCGCCGACCGGCCGCCCGGTCACTGCTTCGGCCCTTCGTGGTCCTGGCTTTCGAGCTCTGCCAGATGCTTCAGCGCCGGAAGGGCCGCCACCAGCGCCTCGACCTCCTCGCCGGTGAGTTCGCCGATCAACCGCTCGAACGCGTGGACGCCCGCCTGGCGCCGCGTCCGGACGTAGGAGGCGCCGGCCTCGGTCAGACACACCAGCGTGACCCGCTTGTCGGACGCGTCACCCCGCCGCTCGACCAGGCCGGACTCCTCCATCACCCGGATCAGGGCGGTCATCGCGGGCTGGGTGACGCCCTCGACCGCGGCCAGATCGGTGATGCGTCGCGGTCCGGTCCGGTCCAGGGTGGCCAGGGTGGCGGCGGACGTCAGGCTCATGTCCCGGGGCAGGCGTCTCGCGGCCCTGGTGGCCAGGCCGTAGAGGGCCGCCCCGATGGCGGCGGACGCGCCAGGAGCGGTGTCTTGACGACTCATGCGCGAAGCATAACAGTTTTATATTCATAGTTTATGTAAATGCTTTGGCGGACTCCGCCCTTCTGCGACGCTCTCAGAGCACCGGCCCCAGGCCTGACTGGTCCAGCCGGAACCTGGCGTAGCCGACGGACCCACGATCGGTCGCGGCCGCCGAGCCGGACGAGACCGCCGACGCCTGCTCCCGGGGCAGCAGTGAGGAGGTCACCGGCCGCCTGCTGTCGAAGATCTTCACCGACCGGGACGACTCCGTGCTGGCCACCAAGGTCTTCTTCCCCGTCGGCCGGGGCGTCAACGACCGGGGCCTGTCGCGCAAGCACATCATGTCGGCCATCGACGCCTCACTGCGCCGCCTGGGCACCGACCACGTGGACCTCTACCAGATCCACCGCTGGGACCCCGACACCCCGATCGAGGAGACCATGCAGGCCCTGCACGACGTGGTCCGCGCCGGCAAGGCCCTCTATCTCGGCGCCTCCAGCATGAGCGCCTGGCAGTTCGCCAAGGCCCAGCACGTCGCCGAGACCAACGGCTGGACAAAATTCGCAGCGATGCAAAATCACTACAACAAGCGGTTCACCTCATGCGGGAAGTCCACCCTGGCCGCCTGACCCCGCTCCCCCACCGACCTCTACGGCGACGAAGCCCCTGTTGAGCTGCCGATCCGCTCCCGGGCACACCGCCTCACCCACTCGCCGAAGACCGAGGGCCGTCACGCAAGGGCCGATCCGGCGAGGACTCTCACTACACAATTAAAGCGGCCCGCCTACGGCGGCCCGCGTCGCGCGCTGGTCGGCCAGCCGGCCGGGCTACGGCTCTTCAGCCGGCACCGCCCACGCGCTCCTCGCCACCAAGACAGACGCCAGAGAACCGAGGAGCACCGCGGCCAGCACAATGCGGTCTAGCTCGCTGACTCGCTCCGAAGGGAAAGCCACAAGGGGCTCCAACCCCTGCATCCCAGCCCTACTCGGAGATGACCTGGGCGGTGCAGGTGGAAGGCCGCCATTTCCTCGCCGGCCACCTCGAAGGGATGCCAGACCGGCCACCTGGGATAAGCCGTCAAGTGCGGGCAGGGCAACCAGCCGATGCGGAAGGTCACCGGGAGGCATGTACACGGAGCGACGGCTTGACCCCAGGCGCCCGGCCCGGCATGGCTACGCCTGCCCGACGAGGTGACGACCGCCTAACGATGGATCTGTCTCGTCTGCTCGGGAACTGGCCGTGCTCAACATCGCCTCCACCGAGCCCGATCAGAATCCCGTAGGGCTTGACGGTCATCTCCGTCCGGTTATCAGCTTCAATCGGTGCCCACCGAGCCTGTTCGATAGTGCGTTAAGGAACTCCTGAGTGAGCGACGGCCAGTTCCAAAATTTGAGCGCCACGTGGACGAATGCCCATGGCCCCGAGATATTCCAGTCGCTCAGATGGGCCATTGCCCCGCATGCCTCACAGAGGCGTTGAATCGAACCGCCCGTCATCCATTCATATATAGGCGTCACGAACTTGTCCCACTCGGGAGTTGCTAGTCCGTCTTTCCGCAGCCACGCACGGAACCCGCACGCGGGACATGCGACCGACTCACCCGTCATCGGATAGCAGATGATGCGCCCGCTCGCGAAAGACACTCCGGTCGGACGTTGGCTGTTTTCGGTTCCGCGCCGCTGATATATGCCATTATCGTCCCACCTGAATGGGATGCGTTCTGCTTCAATAAGGCCAGCTTCCACCATCCACGTCCTAGCTGTCCGAACTCCCTCATGTGCGTCACGTTCGGTCGCGTCAAGGTCGGCCACCCACTGGTAGTCCTGCCCTTCAGCGAGTGTGATTCCACAGGTCATGAACCGTTCTACAGCAAAGGAATCGTCATGCGGCGCTAACTCCAATGCCCGGGTAAGGTCGTCGACTGCTTCCTGTCGCTGCCCCGCTGCGCGATAAGTTACAGCCCTGTGTCCCAAAGTCCATGGATCATCCGGACTCAACGCGATAGCGGCAGTGAAATCAGCTATTGCTTCATTGAACCTGCCGAGCATCCTGTAAGCTTCGCCTCGCGCGCCAAGAGTGTCAGCGGAATAGTCGGCAGCTACTGCTGCGGCGAAGTCGGCCAAGGCTTCGGCATAGCGGCCTTGCTTGAGCCTGGTTCTACCTGACCCCACCAAGCCAGCCGCAGGATTCGATGCCAGGTTCGCGGCTTGCTGGAAAGCATCGACGGCGGCGTCCATACGCAAGAGCATTCGTAGAGACCAGCCTCGCTTCCAATGCGCCCAGGGGTCGTCAGGCGTGCTTTTTAGGACGGTTGCGAGATCGTCTAGCGCTTCCTCATATCTTCCCATGTCATAGAGGATGTCTGAGCGATCACTAAGGATCCGGAATTCTTCAGGAGCCAACTGCACTGCTTGATTTGCATCAGCTAGCGCCTCATCATACCTACCGAGACCCTGATAGGTATGCATGCGAAGAATCAATTGCCATGTATTCTTGGGCTCCAGCGTGATGGCGGTAGTAAAGTCATCTAGAGCAGCTTCATAGCACTTCTGTTCTTTGTGCATAATGCCGCGATGCGTGATATACCAAAAATCATCGGGTTTAAGTTCGACCGCGCGAGTGACGTCTGCCACGGCCTCCTCAAGTTGCCCTAGCGCGGCTAGCGTCCTTGCTCGTCCGAGCCAATCCCAGGCGTCGTCAGGCTTCAGCTCTAGTGCCCTGTCGAAATCGAGCAATGCTTCCTGATACCGCTCCAATCGCCGGTAAACCTCGCCACGCCAGGCGATGGCTAGCTCATAATCGGGATTGAGAGTAATCGACCTGTTATAGAAGGTGACAGCGGCTTCTGAGCGTCCGGCTTCATGTTCCACCCAGCCGCGGCGGTAATATGCCTCGTGCAACTTGTCGGTAGGCAGGTTTGGGCTGTGGATGAGCACATCGAGGTAGGCGCCCAGTCCTTCGTCAGTGGCTAGGGCATCACGTAACTGCCGCCCCAACTCCAGCATCACCGTCGTGTCGCTATCCGTTCCTGCTTCCGCTATCACCTCGGCCCATCGACGCGCGACCGCCACTCCCTCTGCTGCGGCACGTACTGCATGACCGAGGACTACGCCAAGCTCACCTCTTGGATCGGCACACAATCGGTGATAGCACTCTTCCGCCAGGTAGTTGCGCCATTCCGCATCCTCCCAGCCATGTCTAGGGGTCAGGCCGAGCCCTTCGCGGCGCTCCTTATAAGCTTTGGTGAGCTTGCTATGCGTATCACTCCACCGCTGGGGTGACATTTTCCTACTCAACCGCAGCATCGGTTCTCTTACGACCTCGTGATAAGTGCAGACACCGCCGTCTCTGGTCACGAAGCTCTGCCCATGCAGCCACCGGTAGAGTTCGGTTGCATCACCGCCCACCAGCACCTGCACAAGATCCTGATCCAGTTTGCGAGGTAGTGCAGCCAGTAGCGCAAGATCCTCGCGCGCCGGGTCGTCCACCCACTGTAGAAAGCGGCGAACCAGGCTCTGTGAGGTGTCCTTGACCGAATCGGGGCTGCTCGGGCGTTGCTTCGCCAGCGTTGCGACGGCTAGAGGTAAGCCTCGGGAGATTTTGTTGATCTCAGCGATCACTGTCTCGTCGCGCACGGCTCCGTGCCAGAGGAACTGCCGCACCTCTACCTCAGTGAAGGCAGCCAGCGGCATGTCGGTCAGCACGCCTAGGTAGGGCGACCACAAGTGTGGATCGAGAGGCTCCCGTCCAGCGACGGTGATCACTAAGTCAAGCGGCGCGTCACCGTACCTGCCCTCGAAAATCGATCGAAGCCACTCGTCCAGGTACTGTCCCGTCCGTTCGTAGGTGTCGAAGAACAGCGCAAGAGGCCGGTCGACCTCGCACAACCCCTTCAAAAAGGCTGGAGTAAGCACGTCCACTGGAGCCTCAACGAGGCGCAAATCTTCCCGCACGAGGGTCTCGGCTACCTGCTGGCCGTCGATTGCCTTGGTGAGCGGGGCAGCGACCGGCAACAATGTATCCACGGTGCCTTTGGTCATCTCTGTGGCCAACTTGACAAAGGTCCGTGCTCCGCCGCCCTCTGGTGAACGTCTGCGCTTGTCGTAAGCCTCGTACAGCTTCGTGAAACGGCCGAGCTTTGCGCCCTGCTGTTCTAGCTGAGTTGCGATCGAGGACATTGCCTCCACAACTTCGAAGCTTGAGTCGCCAACCATCGCAGTTAGCCACCTGCGGTCCCTAGCTGCATCGCTCAGCCTGCCTAGTAGAAAGGTCTTCCCCATGCCGCCCGCTCCGTGTACAGAAAAGAGAGGACTGCGCAGGTCATGATCAGGCGGGTACTCCAAGTTCTGGCAGAACAGGGCTAACTCTCCACCACGCCCGATGAACTCCGACTGCTGAGCTTTGCGCAGGCGATCCTGAAAGGACATAAGACGATTCCACCACGAAACGCCGGTCGAGGCATAGCTTTCAGGGAGGAAGGATCAGCTACCGTACATGCTGTTTTTCCAGGTCATGCAGCGTTTCGGTCGGGGCCATCTTGCCGTGATGGCTCGCCCGTAGGGCCTCCCCTCTAACCCGATGCACCGCCGCACTCAGTGAGCCTTTTTCATCCTCGGTGGGATGGGCAGCGGGTCACAGCATGATCGCGGGTGCAGCGTTCGCCTGATGACATAGAGAAGCCCCTGGTAGACGGGTTGATCACCACAATCACGTCCGTCACAACCAGGAGCTCCGGGTGCTGTTCTACCGTGCCGCGGTCGATTTGTCGCGCTCAACGCTGAACTACGTGGCCGGAGTCATCCGGCGGCACCGCACCACGATCGGCACCCCTTGGCGGCGGCTCACCCCCGGCCAGCAGGCCCTGCTCATGCTGGTCCACCTGCGCAAAAGCGAGACGTTCACCGAGCTCGCCGCCGGCTTCGGCGTCTCGGTGGCCACCGCCTGGCGGTACGTGCAAGAGACGGTGCGCCTGCTGTCAGCCCGCTCGCCGAGGCTCGACCGGGCACTGCGCACGGCCAGGCGGGACGGACTGCACTACCTGGTGCTGGACGGCAGGCTCGTCTGCACCGACCGGGTCAAGGCCGACCGGCCGTACTACTCGGCCAAGCACCGGGGCCATGGCATGAACATCCAGGTCATCGCCTCCCCGGACGGAACGATCATCTGGACCTCCGGTGCGCTGCCGGGCTCAGTCCATGACCTGAGCGCCGCCCGGATCTGGGGCATCCTGCGCGCACTGGAGCAGGCCGGCGCCCTCACCCTCGCCGACAAGACATCCGATGGGCGTAAGAGTCAAGCCGCGCCTGGCGGCACTGCGCTCCGGGTCGGGTTGCCATCGAATAGCGAGGCCACGTGGTTCATGGTCATCGCTGATCGGGTGCGGCGGCACGACTATCTATGGGGGAAGGCCGCACCGCCGCCCCAGCTTTCAAAAAATCAGCGATAGGTGAGCTGCACCCAGACCGCGCGGCCTATCTCCGGGTCGTAGTCGGTTCCCCATCCGCTGGACAGGAAGTCCACCCACGCCAAGCCCCGCCCGCCGAGACTGTCACTGTCGGCAGGCCGCATCGCGGGGACGTTGACCGCTGAACCCTTGTCGATCACCTCGACATGGACCAGGCCGTCCCCCAGGCCGACGCCGACCGTGATGATCTCGTCAGGGTGTCCCGAGTCGCTGTGCAGGATCGCGTTCGTGACGACCTCACTCACCAGCAGCTCCACCGTCTCCAGAGCTTCCGCCGAGGCCGTGATGTGCGCACTCAGCACCTGCCGCACCCAGTGACGCGCGTCCGCCGCCGACTGCGGCACGCCGTAGAAGTCCCGATGGTCGAGGAACCGCAGCCCGTTCCAGCGCAGCAGCATCGCCTCGAACGCCTCATAGACGGCTTCCCGGCTCACCGCGCCACCGCCTTACGAATCGTCTGCGCCGCCCCCTGGTCAAGGGCGTCGATCCACTGATTACGGCCCCGGCCCCACTGGCAGATCCAGTCCTGGCCCAGCCTGCGGGCGATCACCCGAAGAGGCCGCCGCGTCCCCTGCGCCGTCAGGAACGGCTCCTCGATCAGCGGAAGCTCAAGCAGCGTCGCCACGCCCAAGGCGCGCAGGTCCCACGCCAGCCGGACGAGATGGATGTACCGGTCTTGCTGCACCGTCCCCAGGGCGGGCCGCCGCGTGAGGGAGGCCGGTTGCGCCTGGTCAGCCGGTGTCGCCTCACCCGGCGGCATGGCTTTAGAGTGATCCACGGATCGCACCTCCAGAGTGCGGTCAAGGACCTGCCGGACGATGGCGTCGTTCCGGCAGGTCCGCCGTTACTGCCCTCGTCAACCTCGCGGACGATGCGCCTGGCCCGGCTTCCGCAAGATCAGGGATAACGGGGTGCGACGTTTCGCGCCGTGCGCGCGTGACGCTGGCATAACCCGGACTTCCCTCCTGGCGGTGGCCTGTTACGGGCGGCGGCTGCACGCCAGGAAGAACCGTAGATTCGTGCCAGGGGCCGGACCCGTACCGCAGTGAGGGTAAGGAACCCGCACTTTTGTGCGGGTCGGTGCGTCACCGCATCAGGCGATGCCCGCTCGCGTGGCCAGGCCCCGGAGTTGCGGTGTGCTGGCCCGGTGCTCGCGCTTGAGGAGCTGAGTCAGCAGTTCACGGGTGCGCCCGCCATAGCGGACGAGTTCAGGAGAGAGCTGTTCGGCCAGAAGGAGCATGTTCACCGACGCGGCGTCCTTGCGCTGAGTGGCGTATGCCCGCGCAAGATCCAGGTGGACCTGTGCGCGACGCCCGACCAGGCCCGGGGCCATGACCCCGACGTCGAGTGTTTCCGCCTTCGCGATGGCCTGCCGTGCGTCTCCCGACTCCACCGCTGCGGACACCTCGTGAATGGTGACGTTGGTCAGCCCGAAAGCGCTCCAGAAGTCGTTGCGATCCTCGCCGAGGCGTTCGGCAACCCGGCGAGCCTGGGTGAGAAAAGCGCTTACGGCCGTCCGGTCATGCTGGGCAGCGGCGGCTGTGACCGCGACCAGGTACAGCGCGCCGAGCATCGATAGTGATCGGGGGTCACCGTGTCGGACGGATCGGTGTAGAGCGTCTGCCGCGCGGAGCACGAGCCCAAGCGCCGCGTCCGGCTCGTGGAGACGGACGAACACGTAGCCGAGACGATAGGCGCTCACGGCGGCCAGCAACGGTCGTTCGGCCTCTTCGGCTGCGGCCAGCGATCGGTCAGCGGCCAGCCAGGCGAGGTCGGGTTCTCCGACGCGCCGCAGCGTGGTCGTGGCGCAGTGGTAGGTCAGCGACCGAAGTGTCTGGTAGGTCCGGCGCCGGTGCGTCGGGGCATGACGGCTGCCGAGTTCGGTCGCCACGATGAGCCCTGGCAGGCGTCTGCCCACCTCGTCATACTGGGTCGCTTGGTAGAGCCGGTTCACCCGGCGGATCTCGTGACGCAGCCAGACGAAGCTCTCCGGTGAGCCTTCCACCTGCCGTGGGTCGATCAGTGAGGACAGGCCGTCGTAACTCATCATGGCGTGACGGATGGCGGACGCTGCCTGGTAATGCATCGTGGTGTCCGTTTTCGCGGTGGTGAGGTCTTCGGCGGCCAAGCCCAGGATCTCGCCCAAGGCGTTGATCACGCTGTGGCTGTCCACCTTGCGTTGCCCGCGCTCGACCTGACTCAGCCAGCTCTCCGAACGACCGATCAGTCCCGCGAGGACGGCCTGTGACAGGCCACGGCGACGGCGTGCCCGAGCGATCCGCTGACCGATGTCCTTGCGGGCATCCACACCATCACCCCTGTGAGTGTCGTCCCCCGACAACGCTGCGCAGTTCCTGAATGATCTGTTCCCAGGATGGCATGCGGGCATGTGACGGCGCATCGGGATCGAACAGCACCCGGACGCCCATCTCTCGCAGCGTCTCCACGCTCCGGCCGAAGGCGAGATGCCGTGCCAGTGCGTCTTTCAGTAGAGGGACGGCGACGATGGGAACGCCGAACCCCGTCACCTCGCACAGCAGGCCGACCGCGAAGGTGTCCGCCAGCCCACCGGCCCACTTGTTGATGGTGTTGAACGTCGCCGGAGCCACCACCACCGCGTCAGCTGGTGGCAGCCCTTTCGGCTCGCCCGGCATACGGTATGTGCTGCGCACTCGATCCCCGGTCAGCCGCTCCAACTCGTCGGCATCGACGAAGCGGGTACCCATGGGCGTGGTGACCACGTGTACCTGCCAGCCGTCCGCCTGAGCGAGCACTACCAGGCGAGCGAGGTCGGCCGCCGCCGGAGCGGCACACGCGACCACGTACAGCACTCCGCACGTCTCCATACCGCGTGATCCTAATCAGAGCCGGGCGGCCATCACGGCCGGGTGAGACGTCGTGAAATCTAGGCGTTCTGGCAGTCGCAGGGGTGCTAGCACACTGGCCGGCTTCCGGTAGACGCCGGCTCATGCCGGTTCCTGTCCGTTCCTGGTGGCCGTCCGGGGCGTTACGGTGCCGAGGTGATCAATAGAGATGGTGCCCGACTGGGCGTGATGGCCGCCCACCGCCTGGCGGAACTGGAGTGCTGCGAGATCGCTCCTGGGTTGACGGACGCGGAGTTCGACCGCATCGAGAGCCGGTACGGCTTCACGTTCGCCGACGACCATCGGGCCTTCCTCGCCACCGGTCTGCCCGTGAGCCAGCCGTACGAAGAAGGACAGACCTGGGAGAAGCCCTGGCCGGACTGGCGCAACGGAGACCCCGATGAGCTGCGTAAGCAGCTCGACTGGCCCATCGATTGCCTGTTGTGGGACGTCGAGCATGGTCATTGGCGCGAAGGCTGGGGCGAGCGGCCTGACACGACTGAAGCAGCTGTAGCGACGGCCCGATCGCAACTGGCCGAGGTGCCCAGGATGGTTCCGGTGTACGCGCACCGGTTCCTACCGGCGGGCCACGGCACTTCCGGACACCCGGTTCTGTCGATGCGAGGTGGGGACATCATTTATTACGGCTCTGACCTGCTCGACTACATCGGCCATGAGTTCGAGGAGTCACCGCCCGAGTTTCGGGAGGACTGGAGTCCGCAAGCCACCGTGCCCTTCTGGCGGGACTACCTGTGACGGGCGCTTCAGAACTCGGCGTAGCAGGATGAACAGCGGTTGAAAGGACGCGCGGACTCAGGGCTGCCGGCCTTCGTCGGATGCACTCCATGAGATCCGAGCGGAGGACTCGACAGCCCCCTCCCCCGTGATCTCCGCCCGGAATGCCGGTCGTAGGGTGGGCTGGCGTAGGGGATTTACGGGAGGTTTCACCATGGAGTACACGCGCCTGGGGTCCACCGGGTTGAAGGTGTCGCGGATCTGCCTGGGCATGATGAGCTACGGCGACCCGGCCCGGGGCAGTGAGTGGATCCTGAACGAGGAGGCGGCCGAGCCGATCGTGCGTAAGGCGGCCGAGGCGGGGGTGACGTTCTTCGACACCGCCGACACCTACTCTCAAGGCAGCAGCGAGGAGGTCACCGGCCGCCTGCTGTCGAAGATCTTCACCGACCGGGACGACTACGTGCTGGCCACCAAGGTCTTCTTCCCCGTCGGCCCGGGTTCCAAGAAGGGCGGCGCCGCCAACGACCGGGGCCTGTCGCGCAAGCACATCATGTCGGCCATCGACGCCTCACTGCGCCGCCTGGACACCGACCACGTGGACCTCTACCAGATCCACCGCTGGGACCCCGACACCCCGATCGCCGAGACCATGCAGGCCCTGCACGACGTCGTCCGCGCCGGCAAGGCCCGCTACCTCGGTGCCTCCAGCATGAGCGCCTGGCAGTTCGCCAAGGCCCAGCACGTCGCCGAGACCAACGGCTGGACAAAATTCGCAGCGATGCAGAATCACTACAATCTTCTCTACAGGGAAGAGGAGCGGGAAATGGTGCCGCTCTGTCTCGACCAGGGTGTGGGGATGATCCCGTGGAGCCCGCTGGCCCGGGGCCTGCTCGCCCGCGCGGGCAGGCAGCAGGAGGAGGGCACCGCGCGCGCCGGGAGCGACCCGCGCATCGGCGCCCTCTACGGCGACGCCGAGAACGACTCCCGGATCCTCGACCGGGTCGCCGAGGTGGCCCGGGAGCGCGGTGTCGCCCCGGCGAGCGTGGCGCTGTCGTGGCTGCTCAAGCAGCCCGGGGTGGCCGCTCCGATCATCGGCGCGACCAGGGCCGGGCATGTGGACGACGCCGTGGCGGCGGTGGAGGTGGATCTCACGGACAAGGAGATCGGCTTCCTGACGGAGCCGTACCGCCCGCGCGCCGTCGCCCTGTGACGACCGTCGCCCCATGACGGCCGTGGTCCTCTGGCGGCCGCCTTCTGACGGCCGCCGGGGTCGGCCCGCCGTACGGCCGTCGCCGCGGTGGGTTCAGCCGGTGGCGGCCTGGTGTTCCGCCAGGGTCCGGAAGGTCAGGAGCTGTTTGCGCATCATGAGCAGGTCCCCCCAGGCCAGGGCGCGGCGGCGTGCCTCGTTCAGCGCTCCTCGTTCGGCGCCGAGCAGGGCCTTGACCACCAGGCGGGTCGCGCCGGTGTCGTCCGTACGGACGTCGTAGGTGAGGGCGAGGTCGCCGAAGAGCCGGCGGCCGGGGCCGGGGAGCATCCGCAGGGTCATGTCCCGGCCGGGGGTGAAGGAGACCAGCTCGAAGATGGTCATGACCCGCTGGCCGGCCGTCAGGTCCTCCGCGCCCGGGGTGAGGGTGCGGGGGCTCCTGCGGCCGAGGTTGTCGAGGAGGTCGTAGCTGTAGGGGGCGACGCGCATCTGGCAGAGCCAGCGGTAGACGACGTCGGGCGGGGCCTGGACCGAGACCGCGCGGAACCACGTGCCGCCGGGGGCGGGGACGCGGTCGTCGCAGGGGTAGGAGCGCGCGGTCTCCTCCGGGCGGACGCCCCAGTGGGTGGGCAGGGCCATCGGCCGGACACCTCCTCGGGCAGCGGCGGAGGCGGATCGCCCGGCGTCTCACGTCTTCCGCAGGAGAAGCGGGAAAGGCCGTATCCGCTGCGGTCAGCGTAACAACGGAAGATCGGCCGCGCCCGCCGGCGTGACCCATCTCACCGTCGCGGAACCCGGTGGTGGCACCGCGACCGCGACTTCGCGGCTCCGCACGAGGAACGGCGCATCACCGTCGCGGACCCTGGCGGGTGGCACCGCGACCGCCGCTTCGCGGCCACGGACGAGGAACGGCGCGCCGGACGGTGGGGAGCGGGGTCAGGCGAGGACGGCGTCCAGGAGCAGTGAGCCCGCGCCGAGCAGCGCGGCGTCGGGGCCGGTGCGGGTGACGGCGATCTCCAGGTCGCGGGTGGCCAGCGGCAGGCACCGTTCGTAGACGGCGGCGCGGACCGCCGAGATGAGCGGCTCGGCGCCGGACAGGCTGCCGCCGACCACGATGGCGTCGGGGTTGATGAAGTTGACCAGGACGGTGAGCACCTCGCCGATGAGGCGGCCGGCGTTCCTGACCAGGGCGGTGGCCTCGGGTACGCCGTCGGCGACGAGGTCCGCGACGTCGGCGGGCCGGTGTACGGCGAAGCCCTGGTCGGCGAGGGCGCCCATCAGCGCGGCGCCGCTGGCGTAGGCCTCCAGGCAGTCGGGGTGGCCGCAGGAGCACATGGCCGAGGAGTCGGCGCGGACCCGGACGTGGCTGATGTCGCCGGCCGCTCCCCTGCCCCGGTGCAGGCGGCCCTCGACGATCAGGCCGCACCCTATGCCGCTGCCGGCCTTGAGGACCATGAGGTTGTCGCAGCCGGGCCAGGCGCGGGCCTCGCCGACGGCCATGAGGTTGGCGTCGTTCTCGACGAGGACGGGCAGGTCGTAGCGGGCGGCGAGGTGGTCGGCGACGGGGAAGGCGTTCCAGCCGGGCATGCGGGAGGGGGAGACGACGCGGCCGGTGGCCGGGTCGACGGGGCCGGGGATGCCGGTGCCGACCCCGCGCAGCGGGACGCCGGGCGGGGCGTGGGAGCGCAGCAGGTCGTCGAAGGCGGCGGCCATCCAGTCGAGGGTGGCCTCCGGGCCCAGGGCGATGTCGCAGGGGCGTTCCTCGACGACGAGGGGGACGCCGCTGAGGTCGAGCAGGGCCAGGCGGGCGTGGTGGGTGCCGAGGTCGGCGACGGCGAGCAGGCCGGCGGTGGGGCTGACGCGCAGCCGCCGGGGCCGCCGCCCGCCGCGTGAGGTGCCCGCGCCCTCCTCGACGAGGAGGGCGGCGTCGAGCAGCTCCTCGACGCGCAGGGAGACGCTGGAGGGCGCGAGCCCGGAGAGGCGGGCCAGTTCGGCGCGCGACTCGGCCTGGCCTGTGGCGACGAGGCGCAGGAGGTCGCCCTGGGCGCCCCGCACGGGCAACCTCTCTTTGCCTGTCATGGCAGAAGGAATACCACGGCCTGACTTACTACGGCAACGTGTTGACTTCCACCAGAATCATCCATTACGTTCCGCCTTGTCTTCGATTTCGAAGGAAGTTGGCGATGATCCAGGTCAAAGGGCTGAACAAATGGTTCGGCGACCACCATGTGCTGCACGACGTCGACCTTGAGGTGGCTCGGGGCGAGGTCGTCGTGGTGATCGGACCCTCGGGGTCCGGCAAGTCCACGCTGTGCCGCTGCCTCAACCGGCTGGAGAGCGCGGGCTCGGGCGAGATCCTCATCGAGGGCGTCCCCGCCCCGGTCGAGGGCCGCGAGCTGGCCAGGCTCCGGGCCGACGTGGGCATGGTCTTCCAGTCCTTCAACCTCTTCCAGCACAAGACCGTGCTGGAGAACGTGATGCTCGCGCCGATGAAGGTGCGCGGCGCCGCCCGCGCCGAGGCCGAGCGGACCGGCCGGGAGCTGCTGGCGCGCGTCGGCATCGCCGAGCAGGCCGGCAAGCTGCCCGCGCAGCTGTCGGGCGGCCAGCAGCAGCGCGCGGCGATCGCGCGGGCGCTGGCCATGCGCCCCAAGGTGATGCTCTTCGACGAGCCCACCTCGGCGCTCGACCCGGAGATGGTCGGCGAGGTCCTGGACGTGATGGTCGGCCTCGCCGCCGACGGCATGACCATGGTCGTCGTCACCCACGAGATGGGCTTCGCCCGCCGGGCGGCCGACCGGGTGGTGTTCATGGACGGCGGCCGGATCGTCGAGACCGGTGAGCCGAACGCCTTCTTCGAAGCCCCCAAGACGGACCGGGCCAGGGACTTCCTGGCCAAGGTACTCACGCACTGATCGCAAAGGATGGTGGGCCCGATGGTCTCCCTCAAGCGGGTGGCCGCTGTCGCCGCCGTGTCGATGATCGGTCTTTCGGCCTGTTCGGGCACCGACTCGGCCGCCCCGGCGGTGCCGGGCGAGCCCAAGGCTCCCGGCCTGCTCGCCGACGCGCCGGTCGCGGCGGCGGCCGACATCCTCCCCGGCTCCACGATGGAGAAGATCAAGAAGCGGGGTGAGCTGATCGTCGGCGGGTCGCTGGACGCGCCGCTGCTGTCGCAGCAGAACCCGGTGAGCGGCGAGGTCGAGGGCTTCGACGCCGACATGGGCAAGGCGCTGGCCAAGTACATCATCGGCGAGCCCAAGGTGAAGATCGTCAACTCGGCGTCGGAGACCCGGGAGGCGCTGCTGGCCAACGGCACCGTCGACGTGGTCTTCCAGACCTACACGATCACGCCGGAGCGGGCCGAGCAGGTCGCCTTCGCCGGGCCGTACTACTCCTCGGGTCTGAGCATCGCGGTGAAGAAGGGTACGGCCGGCATCGCCAAGCCGGAGGACCTCAACGGCAAGACCGTCATCGCCGGCGCCAACACCCCCGCCATCCCCGCGATCAAGAAGGCCGCGCCGCAGGCGAAGATCGTCACGTTCGGCAGCGACCCCGAGTGCGTGCAGGCGCTCAAGCAGGACCGCGGCGTCGCCTACGTCCAGGACGAGACGCTGCTGGTGGCCGACGCGCAGAAGGACCCGTCCATCCAGGTCGTCGGCAAGCCGTTCACCAGCGACCCGTACGGCATCGGCCTCAAGCACGGCGACGACCGGTTCAAGAAGTTCGTCAACGACTGGCTGACCAAGACCCAGGGTTCCGGGCTGTGGCAGCGGATCTGGAAGAACTCCCTCGGCACGGTCGTGCAGGGCGAGGCTCCGGCTCCCCCGCAGATCGGCTCGGTGCCGGGCTCCTGATGTCGGCCGTCCTCGACCACCTGCCCGAGTTCTGGGCGGGACTGCTGGTCACCCTCCAGCTCACCGCGGCGTCGTTCGCCGGCGCCGCGGTGGTCGGGCTCGTGATCACCGCGATGCGGGTCAGCCCGGTCGGGGTGCTGCGCGCGATCGGCACGGCGTACGTGGAGACCTTCCAGAACCTGCCCCTGTTGGTCCTGCTGGTGCTCGCCGTCTTCGGGCTCCCGGAGATCGGGATCAAGGCCGGCCTGCTGACGACCGCGGTCGTGGTGATCGCCCTGTACGAGGCCGCCTACATCGCCGAGGCGCTGCGCTCGGGGGTCAACGCGGTCGCCGGCGGGCAGGGCGAGGCGGCCCGCGCGCTGGGGCTGACCTTCGGCCAGTCGCTGCGCCACGTGGTGCTGCCGCAGGCGCTGCGCACCGTGATCCAGCCGATCGGCAACGTCTTCATCGCGCTGACGATGAACACCTCGCTCGCCGCGGCGGTCGGCGTGGTGGACCTGACCGCCGCCGCCAACCGGGTGAACCTCGCGGAGGCCCAGCCCATCCCGATCTTCGTCGGGGCGGGCCTGGCCTACGCGCTGATCGCCGCCTGCGCCGGGTTCGTCACCGGACGGCTCGAACGGCGGCTGGGGATGGTCCGATGAGCAACCTGCTGTTCGACGAGCCCGGTCCCCGCGCGCGCCGCCGGATCCGGATCGCGACCGTGGCGGGGGCCGTCGCGGTGCTCACCCTGCTGGCGCTGGCCGTACGGCAGTTCGCGGCCAACGGGCAACTCGACGCGGCGCGCTGGCAGCCGTACGCGACCTGGCCGATGTGGCGCTACCTGCTGACGGGACTGTGGTCCACGGCGCTGGCGGCGGTCGTCTCGGCGGCGCTGGCGATGGCCGCCGGGCTGGCGCTGGCGCTGGGCCGGCTGTCGCGGCGCCGCTGGGTCCGCCTGCCCGCCGCCGCGTACGTGGAGGCGGTACGGACGATCCCGGCGCTGCTGCTGGTCTACGTCGTGCTGTTCGCGCTGCCCCGCTACGGGCTGGACCTGCCGCTGTTCTGGAAGCTCACGGTGCCGCTGGCGGTGTCGAACGCGGCGGCGTTCGCCGAGATCTTCCGGGCCGGGATCCTGTCGGTCGAGCGTGGTCAGGGTGAGGCGGGCCTGGCGGTCGGGCTGACCCCGGGCCAGACCATGCGGATGATCGTGCTGCCGCAGGCGGCCCGGCGCGTGCTGCCGTCGATCGTCAGCCAGTCGGTCGGCCTGCTGAAGGACACCTCGCTCGGCTTCGTCGTCAGCTACGCCGAGCTGCTCTACAGCGGCAAGGTCCTGGCGACCTACAACGGCCTGCTGATCCAGACCTACATCGTCGTCGCGCTGATCTATCTCGTGGTCAACGCGTCGCTGTCCAAACTCGCCCGCGTCCTGGAGGCCCGCCGGCCGGGCGTCCGCCCGCCCCGAAGGAGATTCGCCCGTGTGTGAAGTCGCCGCAGACCCGTCCCGGACCGGGTCCGCGCCCGCCGGGGACCCACGCGCCGCCGCCCCCGCCGTGTCCGCCGGGGACCCGCTCCCGGTCGGGCGGTCCGGTTTCGCCGCGCTCGCCGAGGTGGTGCGCTCGGGGTTCGTGGAGAGCGTCCACTACGGCAGCGCGGTGGCCCTGGGGCCCGGCGGCGAGATCGCCGTCTCCCTGGGCCGGCCGGACGCGCCGGTGCTGCCGCGCTCGTCGGCCAAGCCGTTCCAGGCGCTGGGCTGCCTGCTGTCGGGCGCCGCGCTCGCCGGTCCGAGCCTGGCCATCGCCGCCGGCAGCCACACCGGACAGGACGCGCACGTGCGGTTGGTCGCCGAGATGCTCGGCGGGGCCGGGCTCGGGTTCGACGCCCTGGGCTGCCCTGCCGACTGGCCGGAGGACGAGGCCGCCCGGCACGCGATGATCAAGGCCGGGCAGGGGCCCTCCCGCGAGCGGATGAACTGCTCGGGCAAGCACGCCGCGATGCTCATGGCGGCGGTGGCCTCCGGCTGGGACACCGCCTCCTACCTCGACGCGGGCCATCCGCTGCAGCGGCGGGTCCGCGAGGCGGCCGAGGAGCTGTCGGGCGAGGAGACCGCCCACGTCGCCGTGGACGGGTGCGGCGCCCCGCTGTTCGGGCTGTCGCTGACCGGGCTGGCCCGCGCCGCGCGGGCCATGGTGACCGCTCCGGAGGGCACGGCCCCGCGCGCGGTCGCCGACGCGATGCGCGAGCACCCCGAGTACGTCGGCGGCACAGGCCACGTCAACACGACGCTGATGCGGGCGCTGCCGGGCGCGATGGTCAAGGGCGGGGCCGAGGGGGTGCTGGTGGCCGCGCTCGGCGACGGGCACGCGGCGGCGGTCAAGGTCATCGACGGCAGCCCGCGGGCCACCACGGCGATCGCGCTGGCCGCGCTGCGGGCCGCGGGCGCCGACGTGGCTCCGGCGGCCGGGTTCGAGAACGTTCCGGTGCTCGGCGGCGGCGTCCCCGTCGGCGAGATCCGCACTTTGGGGGAAAAATGAGTCTTAAGTATGAAATCTGCATCGACAGTACGGCGGGCGCGCTGGCGGCCGAGCAGGCCGGGGCGGACCGGGTGGAGCTGTGCTCGGCCCTGTTCGACGGCGGCCTGACCCCGACCCTCGGCGCCGTCGAGACGACCCTGGCCGCGGTCTCCTCGATCCGCGTCCATGTGATCATCCGTCCCCGGGGCGGCGACTTCATCTACGACGGGCACGAGATCGCCGCCATGGAGCGCGACGTGGCCGCCGTCCGGGACGCGGGCGCGCAGGGCGTGGTCATCGGCGCGCTGACCCCGTCCGGCGAGGTGGACACCGAGGTCGCCAGGCGGCTCATCGACGCGGCCGGGGACCTGTCGGTCACCTTCCACCGGGCCTTCGACATGACGGCCGACCCCTTCGCCGCCCTGGAGACGCTGGCCGGCCTGGGCGTGGACCGGGTGCTCACCTCCGGCCAGGACGTCACGGCGCTGGAGGGCGCGCCACTGATCGCCTCGCTGGTCGAGCGGGCCGGTGACCGCCTGGTCGTGATGCCGGGCGGCGGCATCACCCCGCGCAACGTCGGCCGCGTCATCGAGGCGACGGGGGCGCGGGAGATCCACTTCGCGGCGCTGGTGGACGCGCCCAGCCCTGCGACGCACCGCAACCCCCACCCGTTCATGGGCGGCGAGCTGCGCCGTCCCGAGTACGCCCGCCAGGTCACCTCGCCGGGCCTGGTCTCCGAGGTGATCGCCGCGGCCGGCGCCTGACACGGTCAGACGCCCGTGGGCATGGTCTCCAGCTCGCCCCGGCTCTCCCTCTCCATGTGCAGCGCCTGCAGGGCGGAGGTCCTGGCGATCCACAGCAGCGCGTCGTAGCGGTCGCCCATCATGCTGGGCACGTAGTTGCGCCGCTCCCGGATCGGGTCGTACACCACCCCGACGGCGCGGTGGCCGTGCCAGGTGGTCAGCCAGTGCGCGTCCGGCTGGTCGGAGAAGACGAACAGGGCGCGGTGGTCGAGGTCGGTCGCCGTGTCGCAGAGCAGCCCCTCCAGGCTGTCGCGGGGCGGCGGGGGCAGCGTCATGACCTCCATGGACGCCCCCCAGGAGGGGGCCGCGACCACCTCACCGTAGGCGGTGGCGAAGCCGACCAGCACGACGTTCTCCCGGCCGTGCCGTTCCCGGGCGAGCTGACCGAGGTTGACGATCCCGCCGCGCGCCATGTCGGTGGCCCGCGCGTCGCCGATGTGGGTGTTGTGGGCCCACACGACCGCCCTGGCGCCGTCGCCGTGGACGTCCAGCAGCCGGTCGAGGGTGTCGGCCATGTGGGTGTCGCGGATGTTCCACGACTCCGCGCCGCCATTGATCATCGACCGGTAGTACTCCTCGGCCGAGGCCACCACCTCGGCGTTCTGCCGGGCGTTCAGGGCCTCGGCGGGGTCGGCGGCGTCGATGCGGACGGCCCGCCGGGCCTCGCTCAGCAGGGCGACCACCTCGTCCTCGCACCCGCCGGGCACCAGCCGCGTGCCGCGGGCGTACGCCTGGGGGTCCTCGTTGTACGGCTCGAAGCAGCGGTAGGCCTCCACGGCGTCGCGCGTGTACTCGGGGTGGTGCTCGTGCAGGTAGAGCAGGACGGCCCGCAGGGACTCCCACATGCTGTAGACGTCCAGGCCGTAGAAGCCCGCCCGCTCCCCGGCGGGCAGGGCCTCGTTGCGGGCCCGCAGCCACCGGCAGAAGCGCCCGGTCTCGGCATTGGCCCACATCCAGGTGGGCCAGCGGCGGTAGGCGTCCAGGACCGCCTGCGGGTCCTCCGGCGCGCCCCGGGCGAGGGTGACCGAGCGGTGGACGTCCCAGCAGTCCGGCCAGTCGCCCTCCACCGCCACGAAGGAGAAGCCGCGCTCCTCGATCAGGCGGCGGGTCAGCGCGGCCCGCCAGGCGTAGAACTCGTGCGTTCCGTGGGTGGCCTCGCCGATCAGCACGCACCGGGCGTCGCCGACGCGGTCGAGGAGGGGGTCGAGGTCGGCCGCTTCCTCCAGCGGAAGGGCCATCTCCCGAGCCTCGGTCGTCTCGTCCATTTTCCAGATCCGTTCCCCCGGGGACCGCCCGGTCTCCGGGCGATCCGGACCTCTCCCTCCCCCTCCGCGCCCGGCGCGGCGGGCGGCGCGGGCGGCACCCGCCGCGGTCCCCTCATGCGCCCGGGGCCGCGGAGATCGGAGGGCGCCTTCTCTGTCAACCGTTCCCCTTTCGACCATTTCAACCCATTTTCTAGAGATTTGGTGGATTCCAGGGAGAACGGCAGGCGGGAGATCATCCGGCCGCGGGCGGGGGCCGTACGCGCTGTCAAGCGCCGCCCCGTGACAGGAAACGGAGGCGAACGAGCAGCTTGCTGCCCTGCGGAGCCCTGGATCGGGGCCATCGGGAAGCGCAGAGTTGCAAGTGCGAGAACACACCGGAAAAACCGGAGACAGGGATGGGGAGATGACAGTCCAGACCACTTCCGCGAAACGGGTGGAAATTCCCGCGAAGAAATCGGCGGCATCCGCCGGGAACGGCGGCAGAACCGGCGGTGACCTGTTACGGCTGATCCGGTTCACCCGGCCGGCGAAGAAAAGATCCAGCGCCTACATAGCGCTCAACTCCGACGAGCCGGGGGTGCGGGGACTGTTCCGGTACCGCCCGGAGACGGCCCTGCCGCTGAACGCGCTGGTGGACGTGCTGCTGCGCGGGGAGAGCACCCTCACCCAGGGGGAGAGGGAGCTGATCGCGACGTACGTGTCGGCCCGCAACGAGTGCCGGTTCTGCTGCTACACGCACGCCGCCCTCGCGGCCGTCCGGCTGCCCGAGGGGATGCCGTTGGTGCAGGCGGTCTGCGCCGACCCGGAGTCCGCGCCCGTGTCGGCCAAGCTCAGGGCGCTGCTGCGCCTCGCCGGCGCGGTGCAGGAGGGCGGCAGGCACGTCACCGAGGAGCACGTGACGGCCGCCCGCGCCGAGGGCGCGACGGACCTGGAGATCCACGACACGGTGCTGATCGCCGCGGCGTTCTGCATGTTCAACCGCTACGTCGACGGGCTCGGGACCCACGCCCCCGACGACCCGGCCGCCTACGCGGCGCGGGCCCGGATGAAGGGGGGTTACGTGAACGTCCTGGCCGAGTCGCTGCGCCAGGCACAGGCCTGACCGGCCACGGCCGGGCCCCGCGAGCCGTACGGCCGGGCCGCGCGGGCCGTACGGCCGGGCCGCGCGGGCCGTACGGCCGGGCCGCCCGGGCCGGCGGGAAAACGACGGGAAGGAGAACGCGCCGGGAAAGGCAGCGTCGACCGAAGGAGACGGAGAGGAACGAGAGGACGGGAGAAGAGAAGGAAGCGTTCCGGCAGGAGAGGAGAAAGACCGGGAAGGCGAGAGAACGGTCAGGAAGGAAAGAGATGACGGCCGAGGAAAGGGCCGGAGAAAGGAGACGGCCGGAGAAGGAGAGGCGAAGGAGACCGGAAGGAAAGAAACGGGGCCGCTGGAGCTCCGGGAAACGGAGAGGTTCGCACGGATCGGGCGGTTCCGGGGCATGACGCCTTCCCCGTCACCCCGCCGCCCGCCCGCGAGGCGCCGGGAAGGAGCGGAAAGGAGATCGCGCGGCGCGTGGGGCGTCCGACACACGTCCCACGCGCCGCGGAGGCGGCGGAAGAAGGCGGTGGGACCCGGGAGAACCCCGGGCCGGGGTCTCAGGCGAGGAACTCGTCGACCGCGTAGGAGTCCTGCGGGAAGCTCCAGCGTTCGGTGATCCTGCCGTCCGCGACGCGGAAGACGTGCACGCCGCGCTCGTCCAGGACCTTGCCGCCGCGCTCGCCGACGACGCGCAGGACCGCGGCCACCCGCTCGTCGTCGGCCAGGAACGCCTCCGGCTCGAACCGCAGCGCCCCCCTGGTGGTCTCGCCGAGCCGCTGGAGGTAGCGGATCACCTCTTCCTTGCCGCGGTGGTCGCCGGCCAGCTCGCCCCGGCCGGGAACGTGGAAGACCACGTCGTCGGCGAGGAGGTTGTCACGGACGTGGTCGATGTCGTTCTTGGCGAGGGCGTCGTAGGCGCTGCGCACGACTCCGGCGTTGGGGTGTTCGGACATGGCGCTCCTCTTTCGGCAGGGTCGAATTCCCCGAGGTGACGAGGATGAAAAAGGGGGGCGTCGGTGACGGTACGTCACCCGGGCAAAAGGGGCAAGAGTCATCAGAAGCACCGCAGGACACCGGTGCCGCACTCGGAAAAGGTCAACCCCTGAATCAATTTTTAGACGCCCGTAAATCCGTCCGGGGAACCGCGGAAAAGACCCGGAGAAAGACGGATGAGACGGGTCCGGCCGTTGACAGCGCGGCGGGCACGTGCAGATCATGAGGGCGTCCGCCGGACGGAGCCCTCCACCGGCGGCACGCGAGACGCACCCCGACCATGATGCGCCCTCCCCCACGATCCCCGGCTGCGCCGGCACGAGGAGTGTCCATGCCCCACATCGCCCTCCCCACCGACGACCCGGGAATCAGGGGCCTGTTCCGGTTCCGCCCGGAGACCGCGGCGCCGCTGAACGGGCTCGCCGAGGTCCTGCTGCGCGGGGACAGCACCCTGTCGCGTGGGGAACGCGAGCTGATCGCGGCGTACGTGTCGTCGCTCAACCGCTGCCGCTTCTGCCACTCCTCACACGCGGCGTTCGCCGCCGCCCAGCTCCCCGAGGGCATGGAGCTGGTGGAGCAGACCTGCGAGAACCCGGCCACCGCGCCGGTCTCACCGAAGCTGCGGGCGCTGCTGGACATCGCCGCGGCCGTGCAGCGCGGCGGCAAGGAGGTCTCCGCCGAGCACGTCGCCGCCGCCCGCGCCGAGGACGCGACGGACCTGGAGATCCACGACACGGTGCTGATCGCCGCGGCGTTCTGCATGTTCAACCGCTACGTCGACGGCCTGGCCACCCACGCCCCCGACGACCCCGCGGTGTACGCGGCGACGGCCGAGCAGATCGTCGCCCACGGCTACGGCAGCACCACCCCCGCCGCCGAGCACTCGGGCACGCGGCCGTGACGGCGCCCGACGGGCACGTCCACCGTTACCTGATCATCGGCGCCGGGCCCGGGGGCCTGCAGCTCAGCTACTTCCTGGAGCGGTCCGGCGCCGACTACCTCACGCTGGAGCGCGAGGACGCGCCGGGCGGCTTCTTCCGCCGCTACCCGCGCCACCGCAGACTGATCTCGCTGAACAAGGTCCACACCGGCCAGGACGACCCGGAGATCTCCCTGCGCTGGGACTGGAACTCCCTGCTCAACGACTCCCCCGACCTGCTGTTCCCCCGCTACTCGCGCGACTACTTCCCCGGCGCGGGCGACCTGGTGCGCTACCTCGGCGACTTCCAGCGCGAGCACAAGCTCAACGTCGCCTTCGGCGTCTCCGTCGACCGGATCGCCCGGGAGGAGGACGGGCGCTTCGCCGTGCACGCCGGGGACGAGGTGTTCCGGGCCGAATGCCTGATCATGGCGACCGGCTGGGGCGGGCCGTACGTGCCGGACATCCCGGGCATCGAGCTGGCCACGGGCTACGAGGAGATGCCGGTCCGCGGTGAGGACTTCACCGACCAGCGGGTGCTGATCATCGGCAAGGGCAACTCGGCGTTCGAGACCGCCCAGTCGATGCTCGGCCACGCCGCGGTCATCCACCTGGCCAGCCCCAGCCCGGTACGGCTGGCCTGGACGAGCAAGCATCCGGGCCACGTGCGCGGCCAGTACGGCGCGCTGCTCGACAGCTACTGGTTCAAGACCCTGCACGGCGTGCTGGAGTGCGAGGTCGACCGGATCCGGCGCGCGGGCGACCGGTTCGAGGTGGAGATCACCTACACCCTCGCCGAGGGCGAGCGGGCGACGCTGGAGTACGACCGGGTGCTGCGCTGCACCGGCTTCACCATGGACACCTCGGTCTTCGACGACTCCTGCCGTCCCGCGCTCACCCCGAACGGCCGCATGCCGGCGATCCGCCCCGATTTCCAGTCGGCCGACGTCGACGGCCTGTACTTCGCCGGCACCCTGATGCAGGCCCGCGACTTCAAGCGCGCCTCCTCGGCGTTCATCGACGGCTTCCGCTACAACCTGCGGACGCTGGCCGCCCTGCTGGCCGAGCGCTACGAGGGGACGCCGCTGGAGGAGCGCGTGCTTCCCGCCGACGCCGAGACGCTGACCGGGGACATCCTGGACCGGGTCAACCACAGCTCCGCGCTGTGGACCCAGTTCGAGTACCTCTGCGACGTCTACGTGCTCGACGAGCGAAGCGGGCGGGTCCGGCGTCACACCGACCTGCCCGAGGACTACGCGGTCGGCAGGTTCGGCGGCGAGGGGCTGTGCCTCACGGTCACCCTGCGGTGGGGACGGCAGGAACATCCCGACGTCTTCGCCATCCGGCGGCACCCGACGCCGGAGCGGGCGCACGAGAGCGCGTTCCTGCACCCGGTCGTGCGGGTCTGGCGGGACGGCGAGCAGGTCGCCGAGCGGCACCTGCTGGAGGACCTTCAGGCCACCTGGCGCGACCCGGTACGGCACGTGGCCCCGCTGCGCGCCTTCCTCACCGAGCAGCTGCCCGGATAACGGCCGCTCCGGGGCCGGCTCCGGGCTGCGGGCCGCCCCTCTCCGGGCTCCCGGACGCCCCGGATCCACCTCTCCGGCACGCCCGGACCGGCCGTACGGCGCCCCCTGACCCGCCGTACGGCCGGTCAGGCGGTGAAGTCGCCGACGAGGTGGTCCACCACGTCGGACGGCAGGCCGCGCCGGGCGTGGACGGCCCGCTGGCGGGCCGCCCCGGTGCCCTCCCGGGTCAGCCGGGCCAGCCGCTCGGTCACCATGTCCAGGTCGCCGGTCAGCTCCAGCGCGGGCCGGATGTGGCGCAGCAGCGCCGCGAGCCGGTCGGCGGCGGGGTGCTTCTCGCCGGTGAGCGGGTCGATGCCGTGGCCGTCCAGGCCGTCGCGGGCCGCCTGCCAGTAGGCGGCCCGCAGCAGCGCCTCCGGCGGGCGCGGCCCGGGGTCCCCGTCGCCGATCCGGTCCAGCGCGGTCACCACCAGGCCCCGGACCACGGCGGCGAGCAGCGCCGACTCCCCCGCGGTGGCGGGCACGTCGGCCACCCGCACCTCCAGCGTGGGCAGCCGCGCCGAGGGCCGGACGTCCCAGAAGACCGTGCCCGGGTCCACCAGCACCCCGGCCTCCGTCAGGGTGGCGACGAGCCCGTCGAACTCCTCCGGCTCGGCGAAGTACGGCGGCGGCCCGGCGACCGGCCACTTGTTCCAGCACAGCACCCGCCAGGCGGCGTAGCCGGTGTCGCGGCCGGCCCACAGCGGGGAGTTGGCCGTCATCGCGATCAGCACCGGCAGCCACGGCCGCAGGTGGTTGCCCGCCAGCACCGCCCGCGCCCGGTCGGGCAGGTGGACGTGGACGTGCCCGGCGCAGATGCTCTGCTCGTCGTGGAGCGTCCGGTAGGCGGCGATGCCGAGGTCGTAGCGCGGGTCGTCGACGATCGGCGGCGGGACGACGTCGCCCAGCACGGGCGTGCCCGAGGCGATCACCGCCAGCCCCTCCCCGGCCGCCGCCGAGGCCATGGCCGCCCGCATCCCGCGCAGGTGCTCCGCCAGGTCCGCGGAGCCGGCGCAGGGCGGTGTCTTGGCCTCCACCTGGAACCGGATGATCTCGGTGCTCACGCGCTCCCCCAGCACGGCGACGGCGTGCCCGGCCACCTCCGCGGCCCGGGGCGTCACGGCCCGCGTCGTCGGATCGACGACGAAGTACTCCTCCTCCACCCCCATCAGGGGACGAATCGGGTCAAAAGGCACGGGGGGCGGGGTCTGCACGGTCGCCGTCATCTCTCGTTTCCAGGCCGGGGTGTGCGGGCGGCGGTGCCACGGTATCGGCCCGGCTCCCGGCGCGGAGGCGCAATCGGGCGGCACGTCACCGGCCCCGGCGGGTTCTGGGGTTCCCCCGGGGTTTTCAGGGGGTCTTCAGAGAACGCGGTGGCCGGAGCCGGGAATCGGACGACGCCCTCGGCCCCGCCGGGCGCCGGGGTCTCCGGGAGGTCTCAGGAGGTTCCGGTGACCGCGTCGTCCGCCGGCGGCCGGGAGCCGGGCGCGGCGGCGGATCGGCCGGCGGACGGCTCCGCGGGCACGTCGAGGAGCACCTCGTGTCCGGCCACCCCCATGAACGCCGCCGACAGCACCGCCCGGTGGTCGGCGTCGACGGGGTGGGCCGAGGCCCGGAAGGCGGCGATCGACCGCTCCGGGTCCTCCTCCTCCATGACGTAGACCATGAGCGGCCCGTCGGAGGTGGGAACCAGCAGGACGGTCTCGTGCCGCACGCCCTCGTCGACGAAGGTCGCGAGAAGCTCTTCCCGGCGGGGGCCGGACAGCTCGGCGAACCACGCGCGCAGCCGGTCCACCTGCTCCGGCCGTACCTTGCTGACGCTCACCCGCAGCATCGTCCATCACCTCTTCCGTCGTACCCGGTCATCTCCGTCCCCCGTCCCCTGCCGCCGGTGGGCGCCGCGCTCAGCCGAACCGGTCCAGCCAGGTGAAGAACCGGGGGAAGACCTTCCTGGCGGCGTGGTCGGTGAGCATCCCGTGCCCCTCGTTCTCGATGCCGACCCATTCCGACCCGGCCGGCGCCCCGTCCAGGTGGGCGCGGACCGCGCCGGCGGGGATGCGCGGGTCCTCCTCCCCGTGCGCGACGAAGTGCGGTACGGCCGCGGGCGCCGCGTCCGGCGCGAGGCGGTCACCGGCCGAGCGCAGGAAGGCCCGCACCCCCTCGTGGCCGGAGTCGGCGAGATCGGCGAACCGCAGGAACCCGCCGAGCAGGAAGACCCCGCGCACCCGGGGGGACAGGCGCGCGACCCGGGCCGCGAGATAGCCCCCGTAGCTCATCCCGCCGGCCACGACCGGCCCGGTCGCGACCTGCCGCAGTACGGCGAGAACGTCGTCGGCGTCGTCCACGCCGTAGCGGCCGGGCGGCGGCGGGCGCAGCGCCGGGTCGAGCACGTTGCTCCCCCGCACGTTCGGCTGGACGACCCGCCAGCCGGCCAGCGCCAGCGACTCGGCGAAGGGCGACCAGGTCGCCAGGTTCACCCCGTTCGGGCCGCCGTGCAGCAGCAGCACCGTGCCGCGCGCCGTACCGGGCGGGTCGCGCAGCAGGCACGGCAGCGGGCAGCTCGGTCCCTCCAGGACGGTGTGGCGGGCGGGCGGGGGCGCGTGGCCGCGGGGCGGGTCGGGCCGCAGCCGCAGACCTCCCGCGGCGAGCTCGGCGATCTCCCCCGCCCACAGCCGCCGGGGCTGTCCGGGTGACGTCCAGCTCAGGCCGGCGAGCCCGTCACCGGCCAGCACGTCGTCCACCACGGCCGCGCCGGGCCCGGTCAGGCGGCGTCGTGCCCCGGTGCGGGTGTGCCAGGCGTAGGCGGCCCGGCCCGGCCACGTCTCGGCGACCACGACGACCTCCTCCGGCGACAGCCACGGCCCGACGGAGGTCACCGGGCCGTCCCAGTGGGAGACGCCGCCGCCGTCCACGCACACCACGCGTCTGGCCGGTCCCCGGCGCAGCAGCACGGCGATCCTGTCGCGGCGCGGCGAGTCCGGCACGACCGCCTCGACCACGGCGCGCGGTGGCAGCCGCACCTCGCCGAGGACCGGGTGGACGACGCTCCCGGCGTGGCCCGCCGGTCCGCGGGCCGGCGCCGGCTCCCGGCCCGCGGTCGGGACCGGGACCGGGACCGGAAGCGCGAGCGGGACCGGGCCCGGGACCGGAAGCGCGACCGGGAGCGGGAACGTCTCCTCGCCGAACAGTTCGGCGGCCAGGTCGCGTGACGCGTCCGCCGTCAGCCGCTCCCCGTCCCACCGGGGGCGGCGGTGCCATCGCGGTCCGGTGGTGAGCGGCGTCCACCGGTCGCCGGTGAGCAGCGCGAGATGGCGGCCGGACCAGGCGTCGGCGCTCACCACCGGCCCGGCCGGGGTCAGCGCGAACGCCGGGCCGTCGCCGTCGAGCTGGGACCGCCGGAACGGGTCCGGCAGCGATGCGGTGACCCGCTCCGCCCGCTCCGGCAGCGGGATGACGTCCGGCATCGTGCCTCCTGTCCGTGTCCGTGTCCGTCCTGTCCGGGTCCTCGGAACCGCCAGGGTCTGCGGGGTCTCCGGGGGCCCTGGGGTCTCCGGAGTGCGGGCGGGTCAGGCCGGCGCGTACCGCTTGGCCCGCAGCACGGCGGGGACGACGCGTTCGCCGATCACCAGGTTCACCCGGTCGCCGGGCCTGTGGTTCTCGACCCACACGTCCAGGTCGTCGAGGCTGTCGAAGAGGAAGTCGTCGGCTGCGCGGATGACGTCGCCGGGACGCACCCCGGCGAGGTCGGCGGGCGCGCCGAGCGCCACGTCCTGCACCAGCATGCCCTCGCCCGCGACGGCCCCGACGGGGATGACCCCCAGCTCGGTCCGGTGCATGGTGTGGTAGTTGTGCGGGACCTCGTCGAGGTGGTCGCCGAGCAGGTCCAGGAAGTGGTCCCAGTGGTGCAGGAACCCGTCGCGTTCGAATCTGCCGTTGCCCTCCTCGGGGAAGCCGTCCTGCCGGAGCGTCAGACGGGTACGGCCGGCGTCGCCGTCGGCGTCGGACAGCTCGAAGACCATGGTGACCTCGGCGTCGCAGGCGATCAGTCCGACGGTCAGCTCCAGCCGCCGGCCGGTCTCCAGGGCGCCGATCCGCCCGGTGTAGGCGGTCGGCCTGCGGGCGCCCGCGTCGTAGAGCCAGCAGAAGGCGGCACCCGGCCGTTCGGGCATGACGCTGGCGACCACGCCGAGCCACTGCTCGGCCGCGGCGGGGTCGAAGATGGCCCGCCAGACCTTCTCGCGGGGGTGGTTCAGGACGCGTTCGAAGCTGTTGCCCACCATTGGCTTGCTCCTTGTCGGTTGCGTGGCGGTTGCCTGGGTCGGTACGGCGGTGCTCATGCGGGTGCTCGTGTCCGGGCCGGTACGGCGGTGCTCATGCGGGTGCTCGTGTCCGGATCGGTACGGCGGGGCTCATCCCCGGCCACCGGCCGGTTCCGCCACCAGCTCGGCGACCCGGGACCGGGTGATGGTCACGGCGGCGAACACGGCGAGCGCCAGCATGATCGCTCCCGCGACGACGAACGACGCGCGCAGACCGGCGGCGGAGGCCAAAAGGCCCCCCAGCAGCGCGCCGAAGGGCATCCCCCCGTAGGTGACCAGCCGGTGGGCGCCGGTGACCCGGCCGAGGAGGTGGTCGGGCGTGCCGGACTGCCGCAGCGACATCTGGTTGACGTTCCAGATCGCGGCGGCGAACCCGGCCAGGACCTCCGCGGCGCCCGCGGTCCACGCGTTCGGCGCGGCCGCGGTGAGCAGGCACGCGGCGCCCGCCGCGACCAGGGCGAGGCGGAGGCTGACCGCCGTGCCGAACCACGTGTTGAGCCGTCCGGCCTGCGCGGCGCCGAAGAGGCTGCCGAACGACCCCACGGCCAGCAGCAGGCTGAACCCGAAGGCCCCCAGGCCGAGCTCCTGCTGCGCGAACAGCACGAAGATGGCGGTCTGCGCCAGGCAGGCGACGTTGAACAGGCCGGCCACGGCGGTGATCGACCGCAGCACCGGCTGCCGCCACAGCCAGGAGCAGCCCTCGGCGACGGCCCGCCACAGCCCGGCCTCGCCGTAGGCGTTGCGGGAGACGTGGTAGTCGCCGCGCATCCTGCGCAACAGGACGGCGCTGAGCAGGAACGACAGCGCGTCGCCGACGAACGGCAGCGCCCGGGAGAAGCCGAACAGCAGCCCGCCGAGCGGGGGTCCGGCGAACGACTCGACGGTGGTCCTGGTCCCCACCAGCCAGGAGTTGGCCCGCCGGATGCGGTCGGGGTCGCCGGAGACCACCCTGGGCAGCACGGCGGTGCCGCTGCTGTCGAAGACGGTGTCGGCGACCGCGATGAGGAAGCCCACGACCATCAGCAGCCCGATGCTCGCGAAGCCCATCGCGACGGCCGCCGCCAGCACGCCGGTGAGGGCGGCCCGCACCAGGTCCGCCAGCCACATCGCGCGCTTGCGGTCCCACCTGTCGGCCATCGCCCCGGCCGGCAGGGCGAACAGCAGCCAGGGCAGCCGCCCGACGACCGTCACGGAGGCGACCACCACCGGGTCGGTGGAGAGCGTGGCGGCCAGCAGCGGCAGCGCCGCGGAGGAGATGCCGTTGCCCAGCAGCGACACCGCCGAGGCGCCCCACAGCATGGGGAAGTCCGGTGCCAGGGACAGCGGACCCGGCCGCCGGGTGCGCGGCGCCTCGGTTCCGGGGATCGTGTCCGTCATCGCCGTTCCTCCTCCTGCCGGTCGGACCGCCCGCCGGACCAGTCGTCGTGCCGCCCGCCAAGCCCCTCACCGTGTGGACCGCCGTACGGCCTGTCGGACGCGGCGGGCGCGGCGGGCGCGGTGCCGAACCGCAGCAGGCCGTGCCCGAGGAGCTCGGCCACCAGCCGCCGGCACTCGTCGGCGTCCGGGCCGCCGTCGGCGGCCGCCTCCCGGGCGAGGTCGCCCGCCCGCCAGGGACGGCGGCCGAGCAGGCGGCGCAGCAGCGGCTCGCAGCGGGCGTCGAAGTCGTAGCGCAGGCCGCCCGACAGCAGGGTCAACCGGTGCCCGTCCCCGCCGCGGGCCACCGGGCGGGGGGCGGCCAGGACGACGACGGCGTCCGGCGGGCATCCGCCGGACAGGTCGGTCACCGCGTGCGGCAGCAGGTGGCGGGGGCGGGCCGCGGCCCGCCCGTCCCGCTCGGCGACGTACCGCCCGAACCCGTCGGCGCCGAGCAGCTCACCGATCCCGCCGAGCAGCCGGGACAGCCGGCCGGCGAGCTCGTCGTCCCATCCGCCGAGCGGCAGGTCGAACCGGGCGTCCGGGTCGTTCAGCTGCCGGTCGACCGCCCAGCGCAGCAGGTCGCGGACCACCGGCCGCCGGATGCCGAACGTCAGGTGCACGGTGGTGCCGCCGACCGGCCGGACCGCGTGCCAGTGACCCCGCGGCACGTACAGCGCCTGTCCCTCGGTCAGCTCGAACTCCCGCAGGGGCCGGGGCGGGCACTCGTTGAGGGGACCGTCGCCCGGCAGCGGCACGGGACGGCCGACGCCGTACAGCCGCCACTCCTTGCGCCCGTAGACCTGCAAAATGATGCCGTCGTGGTCGTCCCAGTGCGGGTCGAACGCCCCCACCTGCCCCCAGGAGGCGTAGAGGTTCACGAAGACCTCGGCGCGCAGGTCGTGTTCGAGCCGCTCGGCCAGCTCCCGCACCGCGGGCACCGCCTCGTCCACCGACCCGAACACCAGCGTCGCGCCCTCGCGCAGCCGGGCGTGCAGCTTGGCGCTGGAGACCCGCATCGCCGGTTCGCGGCCGACGCCCCTGCCGGGGATCGTCTCCAGGTAGGAGGACGGCGGCAGCGAGGCGTTGCCCCGCGCCACCTGCATCCGCAGCGGCCACGCCCGGTGCCCGTCGAGCAGCCGGTCGAGCTCCGGCCAGGGCAGCAGCCGGTGGAACCGCCCCGGGTCGGCGGGGTCGCCGGGATCGAGGTGGCAGTCGCGTCCCCAGTGCCGGCCGAGGAACTCCGTGACGGGCAGGGAGGTGATGATCTCCTCCAGGGCGTGCCGCCCGCCCGGCTCGAGGTCGCCGGGGCGCAGGCCGTCCAGGTCGGGCAGGGCCTCCAGCGGCCGGACGGTGAGCAACCCGCCGCTTCCCGGCCGCTCCGCACCGCGATCGGCGGGCCTGCGGTCCGGGCCGCGATCGGCGAGCGGCTCACCGGCTGCGGTCTCCTCCGGGGCGGGGGGCCGGCGCGTGTCGGTCATCGTCCCTCCCCTGCCGGGCTCGGGCGGACGGGCACGCGGGCTTCAGGGTTCGGACGGCCGGGCACGCGGGCGTCAGGGCTCGGGCGGACGGGCAGGCGGGCGGCCGGGTCGAGGTCGAGGCAGAGCAGGCGGTCCTCCTCGGCGTCGCCGGGCCGTCCCAGCCGCTCGGAGCAGTCGGCCGCCGCGGCGGCGGCCATCGCCCCGCGCAGCGTGCCCGACCCGGCGGCCCGCCGGAACGCCTCGCGGGCCCCCTCCCAGTCGCCGCGCCCGGCGAGGTAGGCGCCGACGGCGTACAGCGGCTCGGGATCGACCGGGTCCAGGGCGCGCAGCTGCGCCACGGCGTCGGCGGGGGCGCTGCTCTCGCCGGTGAGGGTGTCGAGCTTCAGATGGGCCTCCAGGACCAGCCCCCGGTTCTCCGCCCGGTAGTGGGCCTGTACGGGGTCCGGCGCGCACCGCGCCATGTCCTCGTCGTGGCGCAGCGCCAGGCGCATGTGCTCGACCACCGGCTCGCGGTCGCCTCCGGACAGCTCGTGCAGTGCGGCGGCGCGGTGGTAGCGGCTCGTCACCAGGTGCGCCAGCCAGTCCGGTTCGGCGTCCAGGCCGTCGGCCGCCCGGCGCGCCGCGTCCAGCCATCGGGCCGCCCCGGTCCGGTCGCCGCCGCCGCGGGAACCGGTCGAGACCAGCTGCAGGGCGGCGAGCGTGCGCAGGGCCGGCCGGGCGGCGTTCTCCGCCAGCCAGCCGAAGACCCGGCCCGGGACGGGCGAGGCGCGGTTGAGCTGGTAGGCCGCCCGGGACGCCTCGTAGGCGAGTTGCTGCGACAGCGGGTCGGCGGCGGCGGTGAGGGTGCCGACGAGGTTGACGACGTGGCGGTGGAAGCCGAGCTGGGTGAGCAGCGCGAGCACCACGACCCTGCGGTCCGGCGGCAGCGCGGGCCAGCGTTCCAGCGCGGCCACCAGGGCCCGCCATCGGGGGGTGCGCAGGCGGCCGGCCAGGCCGGCGGGCCGCTCGCACCGGTACTCATCGGCCCTGGCCTGCGCCACGACCTGGTAGCGGGAGCTGGTCACCGACACGGTGGCGAACCAGTTGGGCGCCACCTCCTCGGCCTCCCCGGTGAGCATCCGCGCCAGGTGTACGGCGTGCCGCGACCGCAGCGGGGCGGGGTCGGCGTCGCCCAGGTCGATCCAGGCCCTCCAGCGCCGGGCGAGCCCGGCCGTGTCGAGCACCCGCGGCCCGGTGAAGCGGAGCTCCCCGAAGGAGACGGAGTCGTCGCGGTGGTAGGCGAACTCGGGCACGTGACCTCCTAGGCGATCGGGCAGGCCAGACCGGCGGGCGGGGTGAGCGGTTGGAGGACCTCCGAGCCGTGGCACACCACGCGGTGCACCGCGTACGGCCCGACCGAGGGCAGCCGCACCTCGGCGGGCTGGTGGCCGAACAGGGCTTCGGCGGTCTCCAGCAGGCGGGCCGTCGTGACGGGGACGGTGCGGGGTTCGCCGGCGCCTGAGGTGCGCCGCCGCACGAAGTCCAGGTGCCGCGGACCGGCGGCGGCCGCGGCGAGGCCCCTTTCGCGGTCCCGGTCACCCGGCCGCGTGGGGCTCCCGTCCCGGCCGCCCGGCCGCGCGGAGCTCCCGTCCCGGGTGCCCGGCTGGGCGGGAACCTCGCCGCGATCACGGGTGCCCGGCCGCGCGGGGCGTCTCGGGGCGGAGAGGGCGAGGCGGTTTCCCACCGCCTCGTAGACCGCGTGCCGTACGGCGTCCGCGGTGTCCCCCCGGGCGGCGGCGCCGCAGGTCAGCGCGGTCCCGTCGGAGCGGTGCAGGAAGGCGGTCACGACGTCGGGCGACAGCCCCGCCACGCGGAACGTGCGGAGGACGACGCCGCCCGCCCGCAGCGCTCCGGTCAGGCCCGGCGGCAGCACGGCGTCGTGCAGGTGGTCCAGCTCCTCGAACAGGATGTCCCCGGTCCGCCAGCCGCGCTCCAGCACGTGCCGCTCGATCACCTCCAGCAGCGCGGCCGTGCGCGCCCGCTCCCGGTCGGGACCGGCGGCGGTGCCGGCCGACGTCTGCACGCACCAGCGCGTCTCCGGCGGCGGAGGGTCCCAGCCGAGGAAGACCGCCTGGGCGGGCACGGCGACCTCCGTGCCGTCGCGCATGCCGTGGCCGGCCACCCAGGACGTCGGCGGGGAGCCGGCGGCGGCGTGCGCGGCCGGTGCGATCACGGGCCGGTCGCCGGGGCCGGCCAGGACCGGCAGCGCGCCGGAGGCCGACAGGTGGCTCACGTGCTGGGCGTACTCCCCCGCCGCCCGGCGGGCGGCCCGGCCGGGGTCGGCGTCGCAGGCTCCGCCGCTGACGCCGGCGTCGTCGGCCGTCCAGGCCACGTGCAGGATCCCGCCGACCAGCGGGCGCACGATGGGCCGCGGCGCGGCGTCGCCCTGGTCCATTGGTCTCCCTCTCCCTCAAGCCGGCACGCCCGGGGGTTCCGTCGGTCCGGCACACTCCGGGGTCACCTCGAACCGGCGCACCCGGAGTCCGGGCGCGGGGGCGTCAGCATCGGCGACCCGCCCCGCAGCGCCCTCGGATCACGCGCCGCCCGGTCGCGGGGCGGCGACGGTCTCGTCGCGCGGCACGTCAGTACGACTTGTTGCCGAGGACGTCGAACTCCTGCGCCTCCTCGTCGACCTGACCGAGGTCCCAGTTGATCTCCATACCGTTCACCTCCTTTCTCTTCTCTCACTCCTTTCGATCGTGATCCACGGGCTCGTCCGGGTGCACCTTCCGGTGTGCTGGGCGCCGCCCTCCGGCACGGCGGGCTTCCGCCGCGATCCGCCGCGGCGGGCGGCGGCGGGCGCCCGGGGAATGTCGGGGCGATCTCCTAAGCTGGGCCCATGGCACGAGTGAACGACGCCGTCGCGGCCGCCCTGGAGGAGTACGCCGAGCTGTTCGCGATGACCGGCGGCGACGCCTTCCGGGTGCGCAGCTACCAGAAGGCGGCCAAGGCGATCGCGGGCTTCCCCGAGGACATCGCGACCACCGCCGTGCGCTCGGTGCCGGGGGTGGGCGAGGCGATCGCCAAGAAGGTCGAGGAGTTCCTCAGCCGGGGCAGCTTCCGTCAGCTCGACGACCTGCGGGGAAAGGTCCCCGAGGGGGTGAGGCGGCTCACCCGCGTCCCCTCGCTCGGGCCGAAGAAGGCCGTCTTCCTCTTCCAGGAGCTGGGCATCGACTCCCCCGAGGCCCTGGCCGAGGCGATCGGGCAGGGGCGGCTGCGGGGCGTCAAGGGCTTCGGCGCCAAGACCGAGGCCAACCTGCTGCACGGCCTGGAGCAGATGGAGCAGGCCGGCGCCCGGGTGGACATCGGCACCGCCATGGACCTCGCCGAGCAGATCATCGCCTCGCTCGGCGCCGAGCGGATCGCCTACGCCGGGTCGCTGCGCCGGATGAAGGAGACCATCGGCGACATCGACATCCTGGCGGTCGGCCCGGAGAGCCTGATGGACGACTTCCGCGGCATGCCGTACGTCGCGGAGGTCATCGCCTCCGGCGAGAAGAAGACCTCGGTCCGCACCACGCAGGGCGTCCAGGTGGACCTGCGGCTGGTCCCGGCCGCCTCGTGGGGCGCGGCCATGCAGTACTTCACCGGTTCCAAGGAGCACAACGTGCACCTGCGGGAGATGGTGGTGAAGCGGGGCTGGAAGCTGTCGGAGTACGGCCTGTTCGACGGCGCCCGGGTGATCGCCGCCGAGCGCGAGGAGGACGTCTACGAGGCGCTCGGCATGCCGTGGATCCCGCCGGCGCTGCGCGAGGACGGCGGGGAGATCGACGCGGCGCTCGCCGGGGAGCTGCCTGACCTGGTCACCGTCGCCGACCTGCGGGGCGACCTGCACACCCACACCGACCTGACCGACGGCATCGCCACCCTGGAGGAGATGACGGCGGCCGCCGCCGCGCGCGGCTACTCCTACTACGCCGTCACCGACCACGCCCCCGACCTGGCGATGCAGCGGATGACCCTGGAGCGGGCGCTGGAGCAGCGCGAGCGGCTGCGCCGCCTCCAGGCGGAGTATCCGGACATGCGGCTGCTGCACGGCACCGAGCTGAACATCGGCCCCGACGGGTCCGTGGACTGGCCGGAGGACGTGCTGGCCGGCTTCGACGTGTGCGTGGCCAGCGTGCACTCCCACTTCACCCAGTCACGGGAGGAGATGACGCGGCGGTTCATCGCCGCCTGCGAGAACCCGCAGGTCCACATCATCGGTCATCCCACCACCCGCCGGATCGGCCGGCGCCCGCCGGTGGACGCCGACTGGGACGAGGTGTTCCGCGCCGCCGCGCGCACCGGCACCGCGATGGAGATCGACTCCGCCTCCGAACGCTCCGACCTGCCCTCCGACCTCGTACGGCGGGCGCGGCATCATGGAGTGAGGTTCTCCATCGACAGCGACGCCCACTCCGTTCCGGGGCTCGCGGGCCAGCGGTTCGGGGTCGGCGTGGCCCAGCGGGGCTGGCTGACCGCCGAGGATGTGATCAACACCTGGCCGCTGGAGCGGCTGCTGGACTTCCTGGGCCGCTGACGGCCTCCGGAGGTCGCTGCGAGGCGTCGGCGGCAACCAACCGCCGCACCTCGCGACCGGGACGCGGCCAGGGGGCCGCCCCACGGTGGCGGTCACCCCGGCCACCGGGGCGACACGGTGGCGGGAGGTGACACGCCCGTCACAACCCCTGCACAATTACGCGGTTATCTGGTAGGGAATAACTGTAACCGGGGAAGGGGAGCAGCATGCCGTACACGGCCGAGAGCGGGACGGGACAGCGCCATGGAACCCGCGGGGACGCCGGCTCCGGGATCGTCAAGCCGCTGCCGCCGGAGCTGTTCGTCGTACACGACACCAACGCCGAGACACGCTGGGAGGCGCTGGGAGGCGTCGGCTACCACGTGCCCGCCGAACGATTCTTCGTACGCAACCACACCTCCACCCCGATCATCGACGCCGCCGCCTGGCGGCTGCGGCTGCACGGCTCCGGCCTGCGCGCGCCCCGCGACTTCGGCTACGCCGAGCTGCTGTCGCTGCCGGCGGTGACGCGGGACGTGATGATCGAGTGCGCGGGCAACGGCCGCAGCCTGTTCGCCTCCCAGCAGGGCCAGGAGGTCATCGGCACCCCCTGGCGGCTCGGCGCCGCCGGCGTGGCCCGCTGGCGCGGGGTGCCGCTGTCCACGGTGCTGCGGCTGGCGGGCGTCACCCCCGACGCGGTCGACGTCATGCCGCGCGGCCTCGACCCGCACTACGTCGAGGCGGGCGTCGACTTCGGGCGGGTGCGCCGGCCGATCCCGGTGGCCAAGGCCCTCGACGACGTGATCCTCGCCTACGAGATGAACGGCCGCCCGCTGCCGCCCGACCACGGCCACCCGGTACGGCTGGTCGTGCCCGGCTGGATCGGCCTGGCGTCGATCAAGTGGGTCGGCGACATCGAGGTCTCCGCCTCCCCCCTGAGCTCGCCGTGGACCACCGAGTTCTACCGGATGTTCGGCGCGTCCCACCCGCCGGGAGGCGGTGAGCCGCTGAGCACGCAGGGCATCAGGAGCGCCTTCGAACTGGCGTGGGGGGCCAGGCTCGCCGCCGGGCACCCGCACGTGCTGCGCGGCCGCTCATGGTCGGGCAACGGCCGGATCACCGGGGTACAGGTCAGCCTGGACGGCGGCGCCACCTGGCGACCGGCCCAGCTGCACGGCTCGCACCTCGCCCCCGCCTGGGTCCGCTGGCACGTCACCTGGTGTCCCCGCGCCACGGGACCGTACGAGCTGATGGCCAGGGCCGTCGACGAGACGGGGGCCGTCCAGCCGGACCGCACCCCGCACAACCGGTTCGGATACATGTTCGACGCGGTCGCCCGGCACCCGGTGACCGTGGTGAACACCTGAGCGAGAAACGCCGGTGATTTCCAGCGGGAAGCGATCACATGGAATTCCCGTACGCAGTTCTTACCCGTTCAAAAGGACGTGGGACATTTCCCTTGGAGCGCGGAGGTATTAGCTGATCAGGCAAGACAAGCCGCCGGAATCCATGGTCGGTCCGCCGGATCGAATCCGGAAAGGACGCCTGGCGTCGCACAGGGGAAACGAGGGGGAAACGAACCGGAGCGATGATGGCCGCACCTGTTCTTCCACCGTCCGTTTCCCGCGAGAAGGGCCGACCGATGCGACAGCTGTCCGCGCTGGACGCGCAGTTCCTGCACGCCGAGTCGGCGACCACCGGGGCCCACCTCGCCGGGGTCGCGATCCTGGACGCCTCCCGCTCCCCCGGCGGCGCCGTGACCCGCGAGGACGTCATCGGGCTGCTGCGTGAGCGGCTGCACCTGCTCCCGGCGCTGCGGCTGCGGCTGGCCGAGGTGCCGTTCGGCCTCGACCGGCCGTACTGGACGGAGGCCGCCGGCCTCGACGTCGCCGACCACGTCCACGAGGTCGTGCTGCCGCTGCCCGGCGACGAGTCCCAGCTGGCCGACGAGATCGCCCGCATCCACGAGCGCCGCCTCGACCGGTCGCGCCCGCTGTGGGAGATGCATCTCATCCAGGGCCTGAGCGGCGGCCGCGCCGCCCTGTACACCAAGGTCCACCACTGCGCGGTCGACGGGATGTCGGGCGTGGAGATCCTGGCCTGCCTGCTGGACCTCACCTCCGAGATCCGTCCCGTCCCCGCGCCCGAGCCTCCGGACCCGCCGCCGCCCGCCCCCGACCCGGCGGAGATGCTGGCCGTGGCCGTGGCCAGGTCGGTCTCCCACCCCGCCAGGGCGCTGCGCTCCCTGGGCCGGCTGGCGGCCGACCTCGACGCGATCCCACTGCTCGGGGCGCTGCCCGCGGCCCGGACGGTGGCCGCCGCGGCCCGGATGATCACCGGCGGCGACTCCGCGCTGCCGGAGATGCCGCCCCTGGTCGCCCCGCCCACCCCGTTCAACGGCCCGATCAGCGCCCGGCGGCGCTTCTCCTACGGCGCGCTGCCGCTCGCCGAGGTCAAGAGGGTCGCCCGGACCTTCGAGCTGAGCGTCAACGACGTGGTCATGACGCTGTGCGCCTCGGCGCTGCGTTCCTGGTTGCGTGAGCGTGACGCGCTGCCCGCGGATCCGCTGGTCACCGCGGTCCCGGTCGCGGTCCGTACGGCCGGCGCCCGCGACGGTTCCCACGACGACTCCGCGGCCGGGGTCGGCAACCGGCTCTCGGCGATGATCGCCCCGCTGGCGACCGACGTCGCCTGCCCCCTGGAGCGGCTGCGGGTCACCGGGGAGGCGATGCGCCGGGCCAAGCGGCGCTTCGCGGCCGCGCCCGCCACCTGGCTGGACGAGCTGTCGGCGGTGCTGCCCGCCCCGGTCACGGCCATGGCGACCCCGGCTGTCTTCCGGCTGGCCTCGATCGTGCTGCCGCCGATCAACCTGATCGTCTCCAACGTGCCGGGGCCGCAGTTCCCGCTGTACCTGTGCGGCGCCCGGGTCCTGGGCTACTACCCGATGTCGGTGCTGACCGACATGACCGGCGGGGTCAACATCACCTGCTTCTCCTATGACGGATCGCTCGGCTTCGGCGTGCTGGCCTGCCCGGACCGGGTGGCGGACGTCTGGCGGCTCATGGGCCACCTGCAGGAGGCGATGGACGAGCTGACCGAGCTGGCCGGGACGGCGGACGTCCGCCCGGCCCCGTCCGCCGCGCCGTTCAAGACCCCGGCCCCCGACCCGGCTCCCGGCCCGGCCCCGGCGGCCGGCCCCGACCCAACGGCGGTCCCGGACCCGGCGGCGGTCGTGCCGACGGCCCCGGCGCCGGTCACGGTCCCTGCCGCTCCGCCGATCACCGTCACGGTGCCGGAGGTCGCGGCGCCGGAGGTCTCGGTGCCGGAGCCGGCCCTGGCCTGAGCCGGATCAGCCCAGGGCGTGGGCGATCAGCTCGGCGACCGCGTCGGGGTCGATGGTGTGCCCGGTGAGCTGGCAGAGGTTCTCCTGGTAGAGGAGCACCGCGGCGAAGGTGACGGCGGCGACCTCCAGCCGGGCGGCGTCTCCTCGCGGGGTCGGCAGCGCCAGTTCCAGGGCGAACCGGGCCCGGAGGATGATCTCGCCGTTCAGGCGGCCCAGCCGCTCGCGGACCGACCCGTGCGTGTCGGCCTCGCGGAACAGGATGCGGCGCATCGCCGGGGAGGCGCGCAGCGGCAGCCGCCGGGCCAGCTTCGAGAGCGTCCCCGCGGCGTCACCGGGGACGGCCTCCACCTCGGGGGCCTCCTCCACGAGCGTGCGCTCGTCGACCAGCGTGACCAGCACGTCGATCTTCCTGGGGAAGTAGTGGAAGACCAGGCCCTTGGGCACGTCGGCCACCCGGGCGATCTCCGCCGTCGAGGTCGCCTCGTAGCCGCCGCCGGCGAACAGCGTCTCGGCGGCGTCGAGGATGCGGGTGCGCGCGCCGGGATCGCCGCCGTCACGCCCGGGTCCGGGCCGCCCACCGGGATCGCCGCCGTCACGTTCGCGTCCGGGCCGCCCGCCGGAGCCGGCGCGGTCACGTTCACGTCCCGGCCCGCCCCGCCGCTGCCTGAAGCCGCTCACAGGCCGACCATAACTACGGGCCCGGCCGGATTTCCATGCCGCCGGAGGGAGATCACCGTACGGCCGGCACCGCGCGGCGCGGTGCTCCGGCCGGGAGGAAATACAGTGAGCCGCATGAGCTTTTCCGAACTCAACCTCTTCCCGCTCTGCCTGGGCGGCAACGTCTTCGGCTGGACCGCCGACCGCGAGGACTCCTTCGCCGTCCTGGACGCCTACGCCGAGGCGGGCGGCAACTTCATCGACACCGCCGACGTGTACTCCGAGTGGGTCCCCGGACACGCCGGCGGGGAGTCGGAGACCATCATCGGCGAGTGGCTCAGCGCCCGCGGCAACCGCGACCGGATCGTGCTGGCCACCAAGGTCGGCATGCTGAGCGGCCGTCCCGGTCTGTCGGAGAGGAACATCCGGTCGGCCGTCGAGGACTCCCTGCGCAGGCTGCGGACCGACTACATCGACCTGTACTGGGCGCACGTCGATGACGCCGACACCCCGCTGGAGGAGACGCTCGGCACGTTCGGCGAGCTGATCGGCGAGGGCAAGATCCGCAACATCGGCGCGTCCAACTACGGCCCCGAACGGCTGGCCGAGGCCCTGGACGTCTCCGGGCGCGAGGGCCTGCCTCGCTACGGGGTGCTGCAGCAGCCCTACAACCTGGTGGAGCGCGGCTACGAGGGTGCGTTGCGCGACGTGGTGGCGGACCGGGGGCTGACCAGCACGCCGTACCACGGTCTGGCCCGCGGCTTCCTGACCGGCAAGTACCGGCCCGGGGTCGAGGTGGACAGCCCCCGCGCCGGCGCCGCCGGCCGCTACCTGGAGGAGGAGCGGGGCCGCCGGGCGCTCGCCGCGCTGGACGAGGTGGCCGCCGCCCACGACGCGGTCCCGGCCACCGTCGCGCTCGCCTGGCTGGCCGCCCAGCCCACGGTGGCCGCGCCCATCGCCAGCGCCCGCAACGTCGAGCAGCTCAGGCCGCTGCTGGCCGTCGCCGAGCTGGAGCTGACCGACGGCGACCTGAAGCTGCTGGACGAGGCGTCCCGCTGACAGGGAAGGGGTCCCGCGGCGTCCGGAACAGGACGCCGCGGGACCCCTTCCCCGATGCCGCGGGACCCGCCGGGCCCCGCGGCGCGGTCAGTGCTGGACGGCCTTCTCCGCGCCGACGCCGGTGAGCGAGCGGACCTCGATCTCGGCGTACTTGGCGGCGTTGTGCTCCTTGCTGAGCACGGTCCCGAGGTAGCCGAACAGGAAGCCCAGCGGGATCGAGACCAGGCCGGGGTTGCTGAGCGGGAACCAGGAGAAGTCCGCGCCCGGGATCAGCGAGGTCTCCGCGCCCGACACGACCGGCGAGAAGATCACCAGCAGCAGGGCCGAGGCCAGGCCGCCGTAGATCGACCAGACCGCGCCGGAGGTGTTGAACCGGCGCCAGAACAGGCTGTAGAGGATCGCCGGCAGGTTGCCCGAGGCGGCGACCGCGAAGGCCAGCGCCACCAGGAACGCCACGTTCTGCTTCTGGGCGAGGATGCCCAGGCCGATGGCGACGGCGCCGATGACGAAGGCGGCGATCCGGGCGACCGCGATCTCCTCCCGGTCGGTGGTCTGGCCGCGCTTGAAGACGTGGGCGTACAGGTCGTGGGCGAAGCTGGAGGAGGAGGCCAGCGTCAGCCCGGCGACGACCGCCAGGATCGTGGCGAAGGCGACCGCGGCGATCACCGCCAGCAGGATCGTGCCGCCCACCTCGCCGAAGACGGCCCGGCCGATCGCCTCGGCGAGCATCGGCGCGGCGGTGTTGCCCGCCTTGTCCTGCGCGGCGATGGCCTTGCCGCCGACCAGCGCCGCCGCGCCGAAGCCCAGCACGAGGGTCAGCAGGTAGAAGACGCCGATGATGCCGATGCCCCACAGCACCGACTTGCGGGCCTCCTTGGCGGTGGGGACGGTGTAGAAGCGGATCAGGATGTGCGGCAGGCCGGCGGTGCCCAGCACCAGCGCCAGGCCCAGGCTGATCAGGTCGAGCTTGCCGGCCAGGCCCTGGGCCTCGGTGCCGTACTTGCCGCCCGGGTTGAGGAACGCCTCGCCCTTGCCGCTCTGCGCGGCGGCGTCGCCGAGCAGGCCGGAGAGGTTGAAACCGTACTTGCCGAGCACCAGCAGGGTGATCAGGGTCGCGCCGCCCATGAGCAGCACGGCCTTGACGATCTGCACCCAGGTGGTGCCCTTCATGCCGCCGACGACCACGTAGACGATCATCAGCAGGCCCACGGCGACGATGGTGAGCGCCTTGCCCGCCGGGGAGGTGACGCCGAGCAGCAGGCCGACCAGTGCGCCCGCGCCGACCATCTGGGCCAGCAGGTAGAAGATCGACACCACGATGGTGGAGACGCCCGCCGCGGTGCGCACCGGGCGCGGGCTCATCCGGAAGGCCAGCACGTCGGCCATGGTGAACTTGCCGGAGTTGCGCATCAGCTCGGCGACCAGCAGCAGCGCCACCAGCCAGGCGACCAGGAAGCCGATCGAGTACAGGAAGCCGTCGTAGCCCGACAGCGCGATGGTGCCGGCGATGCCCAGGAAGCTCGCGGCCGACATGTAGTCGCCGCCGATCGCCAGGCCGTTCTGCGCGCCGCTGAAGGACCGGTTGCCGGCGTAGAAGCCCGCGGCGTCCTTGGTGCTGCGGCTGGCCCGGAAGGTGATGCCCAGCGTGATCGCGACGAAGAGCAGGAACAGGATCGTGGAAAGCGTCTGGTGGCTCATTCGGCGCCGCCCCTCACGTCGGTCCCGCCGTCCTTCGCCTCGGCCCCGGCCGCGGCGGTCACTCCGGTCCCGGCCGCGCCGGTCCCGCCCTCCGCCTCGTGGCGGATCTCGTCGGCCAGGGGGTCGAGCTTCGCGGCGGCGTGCCGGGAGTAGGCCCAGGCGATGAGGAACGTCGAGACGAACTGCAGCAGGCCGAAGATCAGCGCCACGTTGATGTTGCCGAGGACCTTCGTGCCCATGAAACCGCGCGCCCAGGCCGACAACACGACGTACAGCAGGTACCACACCAGGAACACCGCGGTCATCGGGAACACCCACGCCCGGAAGCGCCGCTTCAGCTCCTGGAACCGCTCCTCACTCTGGATCTGTTCATATAGGGATGAATCATGTTGTCTGGTGGTCACCGGACCTCCCACGCATGTGATCTGGGTCACCGACAACGTAGGAGGAGGGGTTCTCCGGCGAGGAGACCCGGCGGCGGACTCTTCGCCCAGCCGCCGCCGGACGGCGTTCAACCGGTCACGGCCCGCGATGAACGGTGCGATCCCTGCGCCGAACGGTCCGCCGTACCCTCAATCGGCCGTGGCGGTGGAGCCGGCGGGGGCCGCGGGGACGGCAGGGGCGGAGACGGCGACGGCCTCGGCGGAGGCGGGGACGGCGGTTCCGGCGGGGGCGTGGCAGCCGGTGTACTCGTCACGGCGCCACAGCATCGCGGCGAGCATGAGGGGGAACATCGCCACGTGCGCCGCCGTCATCATGGTCCCTGCGCCGATGACGCCGGCCCACAGCAGCGGGAAGAGCGGCGCCACCGGCACGAACATGGCGGCGCACATCTCCAGGGTGCTCGCCCAGCCGTGGCCGCGGTAGCGCATCCACACGGCCATGCCGACGGACATGTTCACCGCCATCACCAGGTACGCCCCCTCGGGATGCTCGTCGTGGGACAGGCCCAGCCCGGCGGCGTCCAGCGCCAGTCCGAGGAGGAGCATCCCGGCGAACATGGCGACGACCATCTCGGCGTAGTGGCGGGCGAAGCGGCCCCAGGAGGGACGGGCGGGGGATGCGGTGTCGTTCATGGCTCCACTGTGCGGCCGGATCGGCCTCCCGCCGGAACCCCGAGGGGGTATATGTCCGGAAACTTGGGCATAATGTCTTCCGAACCAGCGATCACCTCATAAGGTCCCTCCCATGAGCGAACGGCGCATCACGGTCATCGGCTACGACGGAGCCGAGCTCCTCGACATGGCCTGCGTGACCACGCCCTTGGAGATCGCCAACCTGGTGGGCGCCGCGCCCGCCTACCGCGTGCGCCTGGCCACCCCCGGCGGCCACCCCGTCACCTGCGGCACCGGCCTGGTGCTCCAGGCACAGGAGGCCCTGGAACGGGTGAACGGGCCCCTGGACACCGTCATCGTGTCCGGCGGCATCGGGCACGAGGCCGCCGCCGCCAACCGGCTGATCCTCGCCCACGTCCGCCGCCTGGCCCGCGACAGCCGCCGGATCGCCTCGGTCTGCACCGGCGCCAGCGTCCTGGCCGCCGCCGGCCTGCTGAACGGCCGGCGCGCCACCACCCACTGGCAGTGGGCCCACCGCCTGGCCTCCCGCCACCCGGAGGTCACCGTCGACCCCGCACCGATCTTCATCCGCGACGGCAACACCGCCACCGCGGCCGGCGTCACCAGCGCACTGGACCTCACGCTCGCCTTCATCGAGGAGGACAACGGCGCCGAACTGGCCCGGCGGGTGGCCCGCTACCTGGTGACCTACCTGCAACGCCCCGGCGACCAGGCGCAGATGAGCATGTTCACCGCCGCCCCGTCGCCCGAGGACACCCTCGTCAAACGGATCGTCGCGCAGATCACCGCCGACCCGGCCGCCGACCTGTCGGCCGCGACGCTGGCGGCCGTCGCCGGCGTCAGCGAGCGGCACCTGACCCGCCTGTTCCTGCGGCACCTCGGACAGACCCCCGGCCGTTTCGTACGGCAGGCCCGCACCGAGGCCGCCGCCCACCTGCTGACCTCCACCTCCCTGCCGGTGGCCGCCGTGGCGGCCCGCTGTGGCTTCGGCACCGCCGAGACCCTGCGCCAGGCCTTCGTCGCCCGCTACGGCGTCTCCCCCTCCGGATACCGCGCCACCCGGCAACCGGCCTGACCGGCCCTCCACGGGAGGCCCGGTCAGACGGCGCTCGGACGCCCGGCCGAGGACCCCATGGACCGGGCCCGCAGAGCGTGCGCCCCGGCCAGGCACACCGTCGTCCCCACCACGCCCAGCAGGACCCGGTGGTCGAAGAGCGCCACCAGCACCGCCCCCGCCGCCAGGGACGCCAGCTGGACGGCGCCGGCGACCGCGTCGAAGGCGGCCGAGACCCTCCCGACCAGATGACCGGGGCTGCGCCGCTGCGTCAGCGTCGCCTCGGCCACGCCCGCCAGCGTCAGCCCGGCGCCCCCCGCCGCCATCGCGGCGAGCACGACCACCCCGGCGGGCACCATCCACAGCAGCACGGCCACGCCGTACAGGGCGATGCCGGCGCCGACCGCGAACAACTCGCCGTAACGGGCGATCACCGCCGCCGCGCCCAGGCCACCGGCGATCGCGCCGACGCCCATGGCGGTGGAGGTGACCGCGGTGAACTCCGGCGGCCGGCCCAGGCCGTGCTCGATGACCGCGAAGATCAGCGACTCGGTGGCGCCCGCGATCGCGAACATCATGCAGAACGCCGTCACGGTACGGCGCAGCAACGGATCACCGGCCAGGTGCCGGGCACCGGCCAGGAACTCGTCCCGGGGCCGGCCCCGCGGAGCGGCCGGCCCCGGCGGCGGCGCGGACAGCGACGCGAAGGCCGCGGCGGCCACCACGAAGGTGACGACGTCGAACAGCACCACCGCGCCGATTCCCCATACCGCGTAGACGGCCATGCCGAACAGCGGCCCCACCAGGCGCAGCCCCTGCCGGGCGGTCTGCAGCGCCCCGTTGGCCCCGGCGAGTGCCTCCGCCGGCAGGATGGCCTTCAGCAGCCCGCCGAGCGCCCCGGACGTCGCGGCGTACGAGAGCCCCATGGCGGCCGAGACCGGATAGACCAGCCAGAAGGTGTCGCGCCCGGCCACGGCGGCGAGCGGGGTGATCGCCACGGCCGCCAGCAGGCAGGTCGCGACCAGGAACCTCCTGCGGTCCACCCGGTCGATCACATATCCGAGCAGCGGCGACAGGCACAGCGGCGCGGTGAAGAAGAACAGGGTCAGCCCGGCGGCGCCGTCGGAGCCGGTGAGCTTCTTCGCCAGGACCGCCGGGATCAGCAGCAGCGACGCGTCCCCCAGCAGGCTGACGACCATCGCGAAGTAGACGATCCGGAACCGCCGGTCGCGCAGGGCCGCGCGCATCACCGCTTACCGGCGAGCCGCCGCGCGGCCCGTCCCGTCGGCAGCACCGGGACGGCGCTGTGCACCATCGCGAACGCGTCCAGACCGGGAACGATCACGGTGAGCACCGGGCAGCGGGCCCGCCCGGGATTCCAGCGGAAGGCGTAGGCGGCGAATCCCGCGGCCTCCAGCCGCCCGAGGATCTCGGCGACCTGCCCGGCCACGCTCCGCCGTCGTTCGAACCGCTCGCCCATACGCTCCCGCTCCGTCAGATGATCACCCGCCGTCCGATCCGCCTCGCCTGCCGCGCCCGACCGGCTCTCCTCTCCGCCCGGCCGGACATCACCCGGCCCGGCGCCGCCCGGCTCTCCGCCCGGCTCTCCGCCCGGCCAGACACCGGCCACCAGGCGCGGGCCCAGCGGCTCGGGATCCAGCCGCGCGCACCGCTCCAGCAGCGGCCAGCGCCGCAGGCTCTCCAGCCTGCGCGCCAGGGTCAGGTCCACCCCGAGCGACATGTTGAACGACGACTGGACCACCTCGCTCAACGCGCGCTCCACCGCGTACCCCGGATCCAGCGAGGCCCCCGAGCCGATCACCCCGGGGTACGGTCCGGCCCGGGAGGGGAGCGCACAGTAGGCGGGGATTCCCAGGTCGGAGGTCATGTCGATGACCAGCGGCGGCGCCCCGAGACGCGCCCGCGCCCCGGCGTGCAGGCGGCGCAGGTCATCCGGCAGCCCGTCCGGATCGACGACCCGGATCGGCGTGTCCGCGTCGAGGTACCAGTCGAGCAGGGCGTGCGACAGGGCGTCCCGCTCGACGACCTCCAGCAGCCCGTGCAGGACGGCCTCGGCCTCGGACGTCCCGGCGGCCGTGCCGCTGTCGTAGGCGTACCGCAGATACGACTCGTAGCCCAGGTCGTCACCCGGGACGGGATGGCTGCGGCAGGACGGCGACCGGGCGAAGGCCGGATACCAGATCGCCGGCCGCCCCGGGGAGGAACCCCCCGGTGAGGAACCTCCCGCGGAAGACGACGCGGCCCCGGCCCGCCCGGGACCGGCGACCAGTCCGGACACCCGCGAAGGCTCCCCCGGCGGCTCCCCCAGCGGCTCGGCCCGCAGACAGGCCACCGCGGCACCGGGATGGTCACGGGCGAGGCGATGGATCATCTCCTCGCCGCGCAGCTCCGGCTGGGCCACCACGGCCTCCACCGGCAGCACCCGCACCCGGACGGCGTCCCGGGCGAGCGCGGCCTGCCCCCGATCGTGTTCGAGGTGCTGCCACGCCTCGAACATCGCACTCACCCTGCTCTGCGCGCCGGCCCCCTTGCCCAGGGACGCCGTCACGGCCCTCCCCGACCGGTCACGGACGGTGCAGCGATGGACGGGGAACTCCGGCGAGCCGGCGGAGACGAACTCCGCCGACAGGCCGAAACCGGCGAACAGCTCCTCGATGACGGACAACGCCTCCGCCAGGCCGGTCTCACGCTCCCGCTGGGCGCGCGCCACCGGCCGTCAGCGGGCGCCGGCGAGCACGCCGGGCGCGAACCGCACGGAGAAGAACTCATCGAGGAGAAGCGCCTCGGCGGGGCTGAAGGAGAAGGACGCCTCCAACTGGAAGCCGTCCTCCCCGGTAAGGCACCGGCCGTTGGAGTTGCTGTTCCCCATCGCACGCTCCCCACCTCGGAACGGACCCTTTACCGATCATTCCTTCACACGTCATGATCCGCGTCAAGGGCGGCGGGGACACCGGCCACCCCTGTCCGGATCGGGGGCCACGGGGCCCGGCGCGACCCCGGAACCACCGGAACCACCGGTCTCCGGCCTCCGATCGGGGGAAAGACGGGATCGCGGTGGGGGCCCGGCGCCGGCCCACCCGGACCGGGCCCGATCAGGGCGAACGGGATGGCGGTGGAGACCCGTGAGCCGGTCCCGTCACGGGGAACGGGGCCGCCAGTCGCCCCGGTCCAGGTTGAGGGTCTCGGGGGTGTGCAGGCGCACCATCGTGCGCGCCACCCCCGGCGGGATGCGGCCCGGCGTCAGCAGCGAGACCACGATCATCACCCCGAACGCCACCGGCACCGTCCACGCCGCCGGCTGCGCCAGCAACGCCCCGGCCAGCCCGGTGTGCGGGCCGCCGCCGATCGTCAGCAGCACCGCCCCGCACGCCAGCCCGCCCCCCGCCAGCAACCCGGCCATCGCCCCGGCCGAGGTCAGCCGCCGCCACCAGATGCCCAGCACCAGCAGCGGGCAGAAGGACGAGGCCGCCACCGCGAACGCCAGCCCCACCACGTCGGCCACCGGCAGCGTGCGCGCCCACGTCGCCAGGCCCAGCGGCACCACCACCGCCACCACCGCCGCCGCGCGGAACGAGCGGACCCCTCCCTTGAGGATGTCCTGGCCGATCACCCCCGCCACCGACACCGTCAGCCCCGAGGAGGTCGACAGGAACGCCGCGAACGCCCCCGCCGTGACCAGCGCCCCCAGCAGATCGCCCACCACTCCCCCGACCACCCGCCCGGGCAGCGCCAGCACCACCGTGTCACCGCCCGACAGCTCCGGTGCGTAGACCCGCCCCAGCGCGCCGTAGACCGCCGGCAGCAGGTAGAACACCCCAAGCAGGGACAGCACCACCAGCGTCGTACGGCGCGCCGCCCGCCCGTCGGGGTTGGTGTAGAACCGCACCAGCACGTGCGGCAGCCCCATCGTGCCCAGGAACGTCGCCAGGATCAGCGAATACGTCGAGTACAGGCCGTACTCCTTGCCGCTGGCCAGCGGCAGCGCCCAGGTCGCCGCGTCCCCCGCGCTCAGCCCCGGGGCGCCGTCCGCCCGCCAGGCCACCAGCAGGAACACCACCGGAACGGCCAGCGCGGTCAGCTTCAGCCAGTACTGGAACGCCTGCACGAAGGTGATCGACCGCATGCCGCCCGACACCACGTTGACCGCCACCACCACGGCCACCAGCGACCCGCCCATCCACTCCGGCGCACCGGTGATGGCCCGCAGCACCAGACCCGCGCTCTGGAACTGCGGCATCAGGTACAGCCAACCGATCAGCACCACCAGCACCCCGGCCAGCCGCCGCACCGCCATCGACTCCAGCCGCGCCTCGGCGAAGTCCGGCAGCGTGTAAGCCCCCGAACGGCGCAGCGGCGCCGAGACCAGCACCAGCAGCACCAGGTACCCGCCCGTCCACCCCACCGGCAGCCACAGCATGTCCACGCCGTAGGTGAGGATCAGCCCGGCGACCCCCAGGAAGCTCGCCGCCGACAGGTACTCCCCGCCGATCGCCGAGGCGTTCCACAGCGGCGAGACCGTCCGGGAGGCGACGTAGAAGTCCGAGGTGGTCCGCGACAGCCGCACCCCGAACGTCCCGATGAGCACCGCGGCCAGCATCACCAGGACCACGGCCGTCACACCGTACGCCGCGTTCACCGGCCACCCTGCCGGTCCGCCGGCTCGGCGGAAAGCCGCCCGTCGCGCCCGTCCGGCCGGTCCACCAGCTCGGCGAAGTGCCGCTCGTAACGCTCGGCCTGCCGCACGTACAGCCACGCCCCGGCCACGAACCCCGGGTAGACCAGCCCCGCCAGCAGCGCCCACGGCACCGGCACCCCGAGAAGACGCGCCGCGCCCAGCTCAGGAACCAGCATGAACAGCAGCGGCAGCCCGCCGGCCACGCACCCCAGCACCGTGCAGACGAACAACGCCAGCCGGAACTGTGTCCGCACCAGCGACCTCATGTAGACCTCGCCCAGCCGCGTCTGCTCGTCGATCTCCCGCGTCGCCGGATACCGCGGATGCCGGGCCGCGGTGGTCCGCGGGCTGGTCACCACCTCCCGGCGCGGCCGCTCGGCCTCCCGCTCCCTCCGCGGCCGCTCCCCCTCCCGGCCCTCCCGGGCATCCCTGCCCACCCGGTCCACCGCCCGGGTGAACCGCTCGGCCATCCGCCGCCGCGGCTCGGCCTCCTCCCGCGGCTCGGCGTCCCTGCCGTCCCTGCTCATTCGCCCCTGCCCCGGCGGGCCCGGCGGACCAGCAGGTCACGCAGCTCACGCGTGTGCCGGCGGCTGACCGGGATCTCACTGCCGCCCACCCGCACCACGCACCGGCCCGACTCGATGTGCAGCTCGTCGATGTGCTTGACCGCCACCAGATGGCTGCGGTGCACCCGTACGAACCCCGCCGCCGACCAGCGCTCCTCCAGCGTGGCCAGCGAGATGCGCACCAGATGGCTGCCCGCGGCCGTGTGCAGCCGCGCGTAGTCGCCCTGAGCCTCCACGTAACGCACCTCGGCGCTGGACACGAACCGGGTGACGCCCCCCAGCTCCACCGGGATCGTCTCGGGCTCGGCCCGGCCCGCACCGTCCCCGTCCGGCAGCTCCGCCGCCACGCACACCCGCCGGATCGCCTCCGCCAGCCGCTCCGGCCGCACCGGCTTCAACAGGTAGTCCTCGGCCTTGATCTCGAACGCGTCGACCGCGTGCTCCTCGTACGCCGTCACGAACACCACCCGCGGCGGGTTGGCGAACTGCGACAGCAACCTGCCCAGCACCACCCCGTCCAGCCCCCGCATCCGGATGTCCAGGAACACCGCGTCCACCGGCCGCCCCTCGGCGATCGCCCGGTCCAGCACCCGCAGCGCCGCGGCGCCGTCCCTGGCCAGGAAGACCTCGCCGATCCGCGGATCGTCCCGCAGCAGGTAGGCCAGATCCTCCAGGGCGGGAAGCTCGTCGTCCACCGCCAGCACACGCAGGCCGGTCACGGTCACCCCTCGACATCGTTCACATGCGAATCCCTAGAGGGTGATGAACCAGACATCAGGTGTCAACAGTCTCCGCCAACCTCCGGGAGGGCCACCCGTGGCCTCACAGCAGGCTCAGGTGGCCGACACCCCCGGGTGATACTTGGGAACCCGCACACTGATCTTGGTCCCGGCACCCCTGCCGGTCTCCACGACCAACCCGAACTCGTCACCGTAGACCTGGCGCAACCGCTCGTCCACGTTCGCCAGACCCACCCCGCCGGCCCCGGAACGCTCCTCGGCGTCCCCCGCCAGGATCCCGCGCAGCCGCTCCGGATCCATCCCCACCCCGTCGTCCTCCACGCTGATCCGGCACTCGGCGCCCGCGTCCTCCGCGATGATCGCGATGCGCCCGGTCCCCGGCTTGCTCTCCAGGCCGTGCCGCACCGCGTTCTCCACCAGCGGCTGAAGACACAGGAACGGCACCGCCACCGCCAGCACCTCAGGGGCGATCCGCAACGTCACCTGGAGCTGGTCACCGAACCGGGCCCGCTCCAGGGTGAGATACCGGTCGATGGAGTGCAGCTCCTCGGCCAGCGTGGTGAACTCCCCGTGCCGCCGGAAGGAGTACCGGGTGAAGTCCGCGAAGTCCAGCAGCAGGTCCCGCGAGCGGTCCGGGTCCGAGCGCACGAAGCTCGCGATGGTCGTCAGCGAGTTGTAGATGAAGTGCGGGGAGATCTGCGCCCGCAGCGCCCGCACCTCCGCCTCCATCAGCCGCGTCCTGGACCGGTCGAGCTCGGCCAGCTCCAGCTGGGAGTCCACCCAGCTCGCCACCTCGTGGGCCGCCCGGACCAGCCCCGCCGAGGCGTGCCCGCCGTAGGCGGCCAGAGACCCCACCACCCGGCCGTCGGTGGTGAGCGGCACCACCACGGCGAACCTGATCGGGCACTCGGGGATGTCACACGAGACGACCTCCGGCCCCAGCACCCGGGTACGGCCGCCCGCCAGCGTCCTGGCCGCGTGCCCGAACGCGTCCGGGGCGTGGTGGTCGCCCTCGCCGTCGTAGACCAGCAGCCGCTCCCCGTCGGTGATCGCCAGCGCCGGGGAGCCGAGAAGCTCGCGCAGGTGCCGGGACGCCTTCTGCGCGCCCGCCTCGGTCAGCCCGGCCCGCAGCGGCGGCGCGGCGAGCGAGGCGGTGTGCAGGGTCTCGAACGTGGCCCGCTCGGCCGGGCTGCTGCCCAGCTCGCGCCGGCCGCGCAGCACCCGCCACAGCACCAGCGCGGGGACGCCGACCAGGACCGTCACCACCAGCACCGCGACGAGGGGTTCCACGTGCCGGACCCTACCGCCGGGATCGTTGTACGGCCAACGCTGCTTTACATAGTAGATCACGAATTGGACGTGAACGGACCGGCGAATACCCAATGACCCTTTACAACGTTGAATACAACGTTGTAGAAACGGCTGGACACGATCGTCGGGGGCGAGGAACCGAGGAGAGACCCCTTGCGCACCAGAACCGTCCGCCGCGCCCTCGCGGTCGCGGCCGGAGCCGCCTGCCTCCTGGCGGCGTCCCCCGCCACCCCGGCCGGAAGCAGCGCCGCCCCGGCGCGAGACATCACCCGGCCGCGCGACGCCACCCGGCCGCAGAGCGCCGCCCCGGCCCAGAACACCGCTCGGAGCACCGTCCCGGCCCGGAGCGCCGCCCAGGACACCGGCCGGGCGCCGGACGGCGCCCGGGACCAGGGCGCCGCCGTCCCCGCCCGGACGCCGCTGGGCACGTACGTCAACCCGGTCAGCCGGGACTTCGCCGACACCTTCGCCGACCCGTCGGTCATCCGGGGCGACGACGGCTGGTGGTACGCCTACGGCACCAGCGACCCCCTCCGGGAGGGCGAGGGCACCCGCCACCTGCTGCCCGTCTCCCGCTCCCGCGACCTGGTCCACTGGACCCACGTCGGCGACGCCTTCACCGAGAGCACCATGCCCTCCTGGGCCGACGTCGCGGGCGGCGCGAGCCTGTGGGCGCCCGACGTCCGCAAGGTGGGCCGCGAGTACCGGCTCTACTACGTGGTCACCCAGACCACCGTCACCGGCGAGCCGAACGACAACGCGATCGGCATGGCCACCGCGCCCACCCCGGCCGGCCCCTGGACCGACTCCGGCGCGCCGGTCGTCGGGCCCCGCAGGGGCCCCGGCGGCGCGGGCGACTTCAAGTGGACCTTCGACCCGGCGCTGGCCGTCGACACCGACGGCGCCCAGTACCTCGTCTACGGCTCCTACTACGGCGGGGTCTTCGTCACCCGGCTCGACGCCGCCGGACGGCGCGCCGCAGGAGAGCCCACCATGATCGCCATCGACAACCGCTTCGAAGGCGGCTACCTGGTCCGCCACGGCGGCTACTGGTACCTGTTCGCCTCCTCCGCCGACTGCTGCGCGGGCCCGGCGACCGGCTACAGCGTCTACGCCGGCCGCTCCCGCGACATCACCGGCCCCTACCTCGACCGCCAGGGCGTGCCGCTGAACACCTCCCGGGCCGGCGGCACGATCGTCATCGCCCCCAACGGCAACCGCTGGGTCGGCACCGGCCACAACGCCGTCCTGACCGACGACACGGGCCAGGACTGGCTGCTCTACCACGCCATCGACCGCTCCGACCCCTACCTCGACGAGCCGTACGGCGTCAACGAGCGGCCCATGCTGATGGACCGGCTCGACTGGATCGACGGCTGGCCGACCGTGCGGGGCGGCCGCTGGGCCTCCGAGGACCCCCAGCCCGCGCCCGGCCGGCGCGATCCGCGGCGCCGGCCCGCGCCTGACCCGGTCCCCGGCCCGGTGGACCGCGCCCGCAGCGACGAGTTCGACGGCACGGCCCTGCGTCCCGGCTGGTCATGGATCCGCTCCCCGCAGGGCGCGCTCCGCGACGGAGAGCTGCGCTGGCCCACGCAGGCCGCCGAGCTCAACCGCGACGACAACACCGCCTCGGTACTGCTGCGCGACGTGCCCGAGGGCGACTGGACGGCCGAGACGAAGCTGACCATCGACCTGGGGACCGACACGGTCCGCAACTACCAGCAGGCCGGCCTGATCGCCTACGCCGGGGACGACCTCTACGCCAAGCTCGTCCACGCCGCGATCTGGAACACCCGCCAGACCGAGTTCGGCAAGGAGATGCCCTACGCCGGCCGGATCGCCTACGGCGGCACGATCGTCGGGCCGCCCGCCGAGACCACCTGGCTGCGCCTGGTCCACCGCGTGGACCCGCGCGACGGCGAGCACGAGCTGCGCGCGGCCACCAGCCGCGACGGGCGCGAATGGGTCCACGGCGGCGTGTGGACGCTGCCGGCCGGGGCCGACGTGCGCGTCGGGCTCGTCTCGATGGGAGGCGCCGGGGCCACGGCGCGGTTCGGCTACTTCCGCCTCCACCGCCGCTGACCGCGGCCGGCCGCCCGCGGCGGGCGGGCCGGCGGGGACCCCTCTCCCCGCCGGCCCCGCCTCCCCGCGGCCCGCCCCCGGACCGCCCGCCGGGCCTCAGGAGACCTTCGTGGTGACCGTACGGCTGAAGCGGTAGTTGCAGAACTTCGCCCGGGCCTGGGCGCGGCTGTGCCGCCGCGCGTGGTCCCGCTCGTTGAGCCCGTCGAAGCTGTCGAAGCCCAGGGTCGCCGCGGCCGCGCCGCGGGCTCCGGCCGGAAGCCGGGCCGAGAGCACGACCCTGCCCTGCCTGGGGAGCCCGCCGCGGGCCTCGCACCAGACGCCGTCGGCGTACCGCCCGCAGGGGAAGGTCGCCAGCCGCCTGCCCGCGGTGTCGAACAGCGTCGCCCGCGAGGGCCCGCGGGCCCCTTTGGGGAAGGATCCACCCACCCACTGGTAACCCCAGTAGGGGGCGAAGGACGGCGTCCAGGTCGTGGAGTAGTCCAGGACGTAGGTGACCTCCCGCCCGGGGGCGGCCCGGGAGGCGCCCCGCACGGTCAGGTCGAAGGCGATGAGCGCCTCCCGCTCGCATTTCCTGGCGCTGAGGCAGCCGGCGTCGGCTGACGACGCCGGGGACAGCGCGGTCGCGACGAGGGTGAGTCCCGCGGCCAGTCCGAGAGCACGGCGCATGTGACCTCCTGGGGGTCCTGCCGATCGGGCGGGGCCGTGGGGCCCCGCCCGCCGGTGGGTTGCCTGCATCGGCACTGAGGACAACGGACGCGGCCCCGGAACGGTTCAGCCCGCCGGGGAATCCCAGGGTTTCCGGGCGGACGGAAGGGAGGGGGTCCGCCGTCCGCCCGGAGGCGGCCAGACTACTCCCGTCGGCTTCAGAGCCGGCCGCGCCCCGGCCCCCGGCGGGACCGGGGCGTGACCGGCCCCCCTACCACCCGCGCCGTCGCGCGGCCGTCCGCCGTACGGTGACCCGCCGGGTCCCGGCCCGGTTCCGGCGCAGCGACCGGAGCACGAGCACGGCCAGGGCGGCCGCCGCCGCGGCGGCCAGGGCGGCCGGTTGCCGGCCCGCCGTGTCCTTGAGCCGGACGGGCGCCCTCTCCTTCACCCGGCCGACCACCTCCGGCGCCGCGGCCCGCGCCCGGGTGACCATCCGGTCGGCGCCCTGCTTGACACGGGCCTTGACGTCGGTCTTCTGCACCAGGGCCTCCACGGTGTCACCCAGTTGCCGGCGGGAGTTCTCGATGTCGCGGCGCACGGACTCCTTGGTGTCCTTGACCGTGCCCCGGTCGCCCCGCGTGTCGTTCCGCGCCGGAGCCCTGCCGTCGGTCATCGTCCCCCCGGACGCGGTGACGCCGGCCGTGCCCGTACCGGCCGCGCCCACCCCGCTCGCCGCCGTGCCGGTCCCGACCGCGCCGGACCGGCCTCCTGCGGCGTTCCCCCCGGTGGCGCCCGCCACGGCGGCGGACGGGCCGGCGTCGCCGTCAGGGGCCGTCCGGGTGTACTCGCCCGTCGAGGCGCCGGAGACCGGGGCGTACGGCGTCTTCGGCGGGATGTCCAGCGACTGCCTCTCGTCCGGCGGCACCGGCATGCCCACCGGCTCCCGGCGGGAGCCGGTGACACCGGCCGCCTCACTCCCCTGGCCGGCCCTGCCCGGATCGGTCTCGGTCATCGGTGCGCCCTCTCCTTCACCGTGTCGATGTCGTGCTTGACGCTCTCGATGGTGTGCCGCGGAGCCGGCGGGCCGGCCTCGGACACCTGCTGCTTGCCCAGCAGCCCGAGGATCCCGGCCACCGCCAGCAACACCACGCCCACGATCAGCGCGGACAGCCAGCCCGGCAGGACCAGGGCGAGGGCCAGGATCGCCGCGGCGACCAGGGCTCCGCCCCCGTACAACGCCATGGCTCCCGCTCCGCCGAACAGTCCGGCGCCGAGCCCGGCGTGCTTGCCCTTCTCCGCCAGTTCGAGCTTGGCCAGGCGCAACTCGTCCCGGACCAGGCGCGAGACGTCCTGCGAGAGCTGGCGGACCAGCTCCGCCGTGGACAGGGTCTCCCTCTGAGTGTCGGTCATGGCATGCCTCTCCTCCCTGCAGGAGAAGCGCCTACCCCCTCCTGCCATGGCAAACATTCCCGGCGGCGGCCGGTCGCGAGGCGCCGGGCGGCCTCGCGCCCGGCGCTCGCGACGGCCCGCGCCGTCACCGCGGGGAGGAGCGCGCCTGCGCCGGTGACGGCCCGTACGCCGCCGGGAAGGGAGCGGCGGACCGCCCCTCCCCACCCGTCCGCGCGTCCCGTGGACCGGGCCCACGCGGATTCATGATCGATGTGACCGGTGTGGATACCGGTTCGATCCTGGCCATACCCACCTGCCGTTCGACGGCAACCGGTTACCCGCAGTCATTCGGCGGCGCGTCCCGATGCGAACCCGGCACCGGACGTGTCCGGACGCGGCCGGTCCGGACACGGCGAGGGCGGCCGGTCAGCCGGGCAGCGGGTCGAGCAGCCGGTGGGGGCGGCGCAGGGCCACGCTGACCGGGTCCTCACGGAAGGGGTCGGCGCCGGGTCCGGGCCGTATCTCGATCTCCTCCAGCGGGGGATGCCCGCCGCACGAGGGGCAGTTCCCGTGGGGGTCGATGCGGTCGCCGCAGGTGAGGTGGTGGAAGATCCGGCGGGGTCCCTTCTGCGACAGGTGTCTCTCACCCCACTGGGAGAGCAGGTACACCGGGTCCCAGAGCTCGCGGCCCATCGCGGTGAGGACGTACTCCTCGCGAGGGGGCGCCTGGGAGTAGCGGGCCCGCTCCAGCACCCCGGCGTCCACCAGCGTCTGGAGCCGCTGCGACAGGACGGCCCGCGGGATGTCGAGGTGGGTGAGGAAGTCGCTGTAGCGGCGCACGCCGTACAGCGCGTCGCGGACGACCAGCATCGTCCAGCGCTCCCCGACGAGTTCCAGGGCGCGGGCGAGCGAGCAGTCCTGTCTTTCGTAGTTCTTGCCGAGCGCCATGGCCCCATGTTAGTTCGCTCACCGAACCCGGAGGCCGCGCGGTCAATGTGGGTTCATTCATCGAACCGACCCGTGTTACGGTTTCCGTCAGTTCATTGAACGAACCTGGAGAACCCCATGGCACTCGCCGCCCCCGGCCGCGCCCCGGACGCCGCTCCGGCCCCCGGCCCCACCCTCGCGCTCGCCTGCGCCGCGCCGTTGCTGGCGCTGGTCAACTACACCGTGCCCATGACGGCGCTGCCCCAGATGGCCAGGGACCTCGGCTCGGGCCCCACCGGGCCCGCCTGGCTGCTGAACGGCATCTCGCTGGGACTGGCGGCGGCGCTGCTGGTGGCGGGGGACGCGGCCGACACCTACGGGCGGCGGCGGGTCTACCTGATCGGGCTGTGGACGCTGGCCGCCACCGCCGTCGCGGCGGCCCTGGCGACCGGCACCGGGATGTTCGCCGCCGCCCGGGTGGCGCAGGGGGCCGCCAGCGCGGCGGTGCTCACCGCCGGGCTGGGCGTCCTCGGGCACGCCTTCCCCGGCGGTCCCGGGCGTCTGCGGGCCGTCGGCCGCTACGGCGCCATGATCAGCCTGGGCATCGCCGTGGGGCCGCTGCTGTCCGGGGTCCTGGCCGCCGCGCTGAGCTGGCGGGCGGTCCACTGGGTGGTCGCCGCGGCCTCGGCGGCGCTGGCGCTGCTGGGGGCCCGGTGGCTGCCGGAGTCGCGGTCCGCGACGCGCCGGCCGCCGGACGTTCCCGGCGCGCTCCTGCTGGCCTCGGGCCTGGCCGCGCTGGTCACCGGCGTCACCGAGGGGCGCGCCGGCTGGGACCGGCCGGTCGTCGCCGTCGCCTTCGCCGTCGCGGCGCTGCTGCTGGGCCTCTTCGTCGCGGTCGAGCGGCGCCGCCGGGTCCCCCTGCTCGACCTGGGGCTGTTCCGGCGTCCCCTGTTCACCGTCTCCACCGGCGGGGCGCTCGTCGTCGGAACGGTCGTGATCGGGCTGATGAGCTTCCTCCCCGCCGTCCTGCAGCTCTCACGGGGCGTGACCCCGCTGAGCAGCGCCGCGCTGCTCGCCGTCTGGTCGGGGACCTCGTTCCTGACGGCGCTGCAGGCGCGCCGCCTGCCGCTGAGCGGCGGCGGCGGTCTGGCGATGGGGCTGCTGCTGTCGGCCGCGGGCACCCTCGCGCTACTGGGCGCCGCCTCCGACGCCCCCTGGATCCGGATGACGGCCGGGCTGGTCGTCGCCGGGGTCGGCAGCGGCCTGATCAACGCGGCGCTCACCCGGCTGGCGATCGAGAGCGTGCCCGCCCACCGGGCCGGGATGGGGTCGGGGGCGGGCAACACCGCCCGCTACGTCGGCTCGACGCTGGGCGTGGCGCTCATGGCCGCGGTGGTCGGCGCCGCGGGCCCGCGGGCGGGGACCGACGCCGCCCTGCTGGTCTGCGCCCTGGTCGCGGCCGTCGCCGGCGCCGGGATCGCGGCCGTCGCCCGGCTCACCGGTCCCGGCGGAACACGACCACCAGCACCCGCAGCGCGAGGATCGCGCTGATCACCAGCAGGTTGTAGGCGATGAGCTGGTGGAGCCCGACGTCGGGGGTGACCCGCGGGCCGGGGCCGGCGCCGAGCAGCAGCGCGGCCATCAGGCCCGTGGTGGCCGACAGCACGGTGACCAGCACCTGGTGGAGCAGTCCGGTGACGTGCCGCCGGTCGCGTTCGTCGGCGAACAGCCGCACGTTCAGACCGAAACGGCCGTTCTCGGCCGCGCCGACGATCCGCTCCACCCGGCGGGGCAGGCGCCGCAGCATGGGCAGCAGGTCGAGCATCTCCGCGGTGAGGGCCTGCCGCACCCGCCCGGGGTCCGCCTGCCCGGCCAGATGCCGGGCGGAGAACGCGCGGGCCTCGGCGACGATGTCGAAGCCCGGCGCGATCTTGACGAGCGTGCCCTCGACCGTCGCCAGCGCCCGGAACACCGCGGCCACCTCCGGCGGGACGGACAGGCCGTGGGCGAAGGCGATCCGGAACAGCTCGCCGAACATCCGCGTGTCCGGGACGGCTCCGCCGGCCAGGTGGCGGGCCATGAACCGGCCCAGCTCACGCTCCAGTTCCCGCTCGTCGATCTCGTCGGGCCGCGGCACGACCTCCAGGAGCGCGTCGCCCACCCCGAGCGGGTCGCCCCGGTCCAGCGCGCCGAGCAGCCGTTGCAGCGCGCCGCGCAGCGAGGCGTCGAGCCGCCCCACCGAGCCGAAGTCCAGCAGCGCCAGCCGCCCGTCGCCGAGCAGCATGAGGTTGCCCGGGTGCGGGTCGGCGTGGAAGACGCCGTGCAGCATCACCTGGCGCAGCAGGGTCTCGAAGAGGGTCCTGGCCAGCTCCTCGCCGCGCTCCGGCGCGGCCGAGCCGAGCGGCACCCCCTCCAGCCGCTCCATGACGAGCACCCGCCGCCCCGACAGCGCCGGGTACGGCGTCGGCACCCGTACCGGCTCCCCGGCGGAGGCGGCGGCCACCGCGGCCATGTTGGCCGTCTCGATGCGGAAGTCCAGCTCCTCCCGGAGCGCGGCGGCGAACCCCCGGGCCAGGTCGCCGACGCCGAAGGCACGGCCCCACCGGGTGCGCCGCTCCAGCGTTCTGGCCAGGCGGTCGACGATGTCGAGGTCCTGCTCGACCACGGCGGTGATCCCGGGGCGTTGGACCTTGACCACCACCTCCTCGCCGGTGCGCAGCCGGGCGCGGTAGACCTGCGCGATCGAGGCGGCGGCCAGCGGCTCGCGGTCGAAGCGGGCGAAGGTCTCCTCCACCGGCCCGCCCAGTTCGGCGGTCAGCACCGGCTCGATCTCCGCCCAGGGCGCCCGGGCCGCCCGGTCCTGAAGCAGCCGCAGTTCCTCGACGAACTCCTCCGGCAGCAGGTCGGCGCGGGTGGACAGGATCTGCCCGAGCTTGACGAAGGTGACCCCGGCGTCGTCCAGTGCCTCGCGCAGCGACCGGGCCAGGCCCGCCCGGCTGGAGGGCGCGCCGAGGTCGGGGTCCCTGCCGCGCAGGTAGGGGCCGAGGCCGTGCCGTACCAGGATCCGGGTGATCCGCAGGTAGCGGCGCGAGCGGAAGACGCGGCGGCGCAGCCCCCGGACGATCTCCAGCGGTCCCGGCAGCGACCCCGGCGGCACCAGCGCCTCGGCGACCACCAGGAACACCATCCCGGCCAGCAGCGCGCAGACCAGGCCGAGCAGCAGGAACCACAGCGGCGTGACGCCCTGGTCGTGGATGTCCACCGCGCCGGAGAACGCCTTCATCAGAGGCCCGAGGGCCAGGGCCACCAGTCCCCCGGCCATGAGCGTGCGGACGATCCCGAAGCGCAGGTCGAGCAGCCGCCGGGTGACCACGGCGAACCCGCCCACCAGCAGCAGCGCGGTGCCCGCGAAGGCCGCCGCCGTCAGAACATCCATGCCCGCCCGCCGTTCCGCTCACCGAAGAACATCGGCCGACAGACTAGGTCATTCTCGGACGAGGGTATGGAGGTGGATTTTGACGCCGCTCCCGTCGTCGTCCCAGGACGGTACGTCCAGCACCTCCAGCAGGGGGAAACCGGCCTTCTGCGCGACCCGGCAGGAGGCGGGGTTCTCCACGGAGTGCCGCAGCTCCAGCCGGGACAGGTCCGTGCGGGTGAACGCCCACCGCGCGACCGCGCCCAGCGCGTGGGCGGCCGCGCCCCGGCCCCGGGCCGCGGGCAGGATCCAGTAGCCCACCCCGGCGGCCCCCGCGCCGGCCGGCGCTCCGGCGCCGCCGACGCGGAGCCTGACATGGCCCAGCACCTCTCCGGTCGTCACGTCGGTGATCGCGAACGAGGCCGACGAGCCGTCGGCCCATCCGGCGGCCCGCTCGGCGATCCACCGGCCGGGATCGTCCGCCCGCGTGCGCGTCCACCGGCGGATCTCGGGGTCGCTCAACGCCTTCGCGACCGCCCCGGCGTCGCCGGGCCGCCACGGGCGCAGGCGGAGCGCGCCGATGGTGATCTCTGCGGGTTCCACGCCGCGAGCGTATCGGCCCGCGGACGGGCTCCACGAACCCGATGATCTACATTTTCCGATAAGTCATTCTTTTACGGATTTATCATATTTCCTGGCAATTTTTCGCATATCGCCTTAGATGGGCGTCTCCGGGGAGTCGCCGGGATGGGTGTGCATGCACTCCCCTGTACCCAGGCACATCCGGCACTCCTCCTCCGCCCGGACGAAGACGATCTCCCCCGACCGCCGGACGCTGGGCCTCTCCGGGCTCCAGGTCCCGCCGCCGCCGCACCAGCGGCACGGCAGCCCGCAGTGATGCGCGCCCTCGGCTATCCGCAACTCCCACTCCCCCCGCGAGGTGGCCGGCCTCCGCCGGACGTCGCCCGTACGGCCGGCGCGCCCCGGGCCGTCCCTGTCCGTCCCGGGCCGCGGGCCGGCCGCGCGACCGAGCCGTTCCGGGCCGCGCCGCCCGCGCCGCACCGTTCAGAAGCGATCTTGCCTGATCCGCCGGGCTCCCGCAGCCGGAAGCCGCTCCCCTCCCCCGCCGCCCGCTCCCGGCCGGACGGGCGACGGACCCGGCGGCCGGATCGGCGACGCGCCGGACGGCCCCGGGACACGGGGCGTGTCGGCTCGCGAGGAAAGTCTGTTACGCCAGATCATGAGACCCTTGCTCTGCTTACCGAACGCGATGGAAGGGCGGCACGCTAGAGATGGCACAGATCGTCGGCGGCGGACGCCCGGTCAACGACGCCGAGCGACGGGTGATCGCGCATCTGCGGGACAACGCCCCCGACGACTGGCTGCTGCTGCACAACATCGAGGTGCCGCGCGACGGCGACGTCTTCGAGGTGGACCTGGTGGTCCTGACCGGCCACTCCCTGTGCGTGATCGACGTGAAGGGGACACGCGGGCGGATCGAGGTCGCCGGGTCGCGGTGGTTCCCGGCGCGGCGGGAGGCGTTCGGCTCCCCCGTGACCAAGCTGCGCGGCACCGGGCGGGCGCTGAAGGGCCTGCTGGTCCAGCGGCGGCGGGAGCTGGAGCGGGTGTACGTCGACAGCCTCGTCGTGCTGACCGGGCCCGGCACCGAGCTCGTCGACCCGGCCGGCCGCGACCTCGGGCACGTGACCGGCCTCGACGGGCTGATCCCCACGCTGCGCGACGTCTCCCGGATCAGGCGGGGCTGCACCCCGGACACCGGGCCGTACCGGACCGCGATCCTGGAGGCGCTGAACGGCGCCGTACGGAGGTCCACCGCGCCGCCCCGGTTCGGCAACTGGGAGGTGGAGGAGGAGCTCGGCGGGGATGCCCGGGTCACCGAGTACCGCGCGTTCAACGCCACGGTCCCGGGCAGCGAGACGGTGCTGCTGCGGGTGTACCGGGCCGATCCGCTGGCCGAGGAGGAGCCGCGCGCGGCCGAGCGGCGGCTGATCACCAATGCCTACCAGGCCCTCACCCGGATCCCGCCGCACCCGTGCGTCGTCCGAGCGCGCGACTTCTTCGCCGTCGACGACGAGAGCCGGTTCGTGCTGGTCCTCGACGACGTGCACGGCCAGGCGCTGCAGCTGCGGCTGACCGCGTCCCGGCGGGCCCTGCCCGTCGCGGCCCGGCTCGACGTGCTGGAGGACATGCTGGCGGGCCTGGCCCACGTCCACGCCAACAACGTCATCCACCGGGCGCTCAGCCCGGCGTGGGTGCTGGTGACCGAGGACGGCCGGGCGATGCTGACCGGGTTCGACTACGCCAAGCCCGGCCCCCGGCCCTACACGGTCGCCAGCGAGCTGCCCAACGTCCTCGACACCCCCTACGTCGCCCCCGAGTACCAGCCCGAGCTGATGACGGCCGCCTCCGACGTGTACGCGGCGGGGGTCATCGGCTTCCACCTGCTCGCCGGGCGGCTCCCGTCGGGGAACCCGGACGCCGAGACCCCGCTGGACGACGTCCCGGCGCAGGTGACGGACCTGCTGCGGCGGATGCGCGACCATTCCCCGGACAAGCGGCCGAGCGCCGCCGAGGCACTCGACGACCTGCGGCGGGCCCGGGAGGGGCTGCCTCCCGGGGAGCGGGCGGCGGAGCGCGACCCCGTGCTGCTCGACCGGATCCGCGGCAGGTTCCGCCGCCTGTCCGGCCGCCGCCCGTGATGACGGTCCTTCACGGCCGTGACGACGGCCGTGAAAGGCCGTGACGACGGCCGGGCGGCGCGGGGCCGGGGCGCTCAGGAGTCGACGAACTCCTCGGGGACCATCACCCGCAGGCCGTTCGGGATGGTCCGGATGGTGATCGGCGTCATCAGGCGGACCTCTCCGTCGACGTCGGCGGCCATCGGCGGGTCGGTCTCCAGGAGCATCTCCCGGCCGACGACGAAGGGGCCGCCCGCGAGGCTGCGCCAGCGGCCGGTGGCGGCGCGGATCAGGGTCTCCACGACCAGCCGGAGGCGCTTGCCCGAGCCGAGCTGGTAGGCGACGAGCTGGCCGTTGTCGATGCTGATGTCCCTGGCGACCTGCCAGCCGCCGTGGAAGCGGCCGTTGGCGATGTTGAGCTGGTGGGTGAGCAGCTCGTGGCGCCGGCCGTCCACCGTGATGGCGGCGCGGAAGGGCCGGTGCCCGGGGAGGATCGTCAGGGCGGTCAGGGGGTAGGCCGGCCGTCCCAGGACGCGCTTGAGCCAGGGCCGCACCTTGCCGGCCACCTCGACGGAGACGCCGAAGCTGGCGAGGTTGGCGAACTCCCGGTCACCGGCGACGCCCAGGTCGATGTCGGCGACCTTGCCGGTGCGGAACACCCGGACCGCTCCGGGCAGGTCCAGTGGAAGGCCGAGGCTGCGGGCGAAGTTGTTGGTGGTGCCCAGCGGCAGCAGGCCGAGGGCGACGTCGCGGTGGGCGACGTGCTTGACCGCGGCGCTGAGCGTGCCGTCGCCGCCGCCGACGGCCAGCAGGTCAGGGCGCTCGTCCAGCGCCGCGTCCAGCGTGGCCCGCAGGCGGCGGGGATCGTCGACGGTGAGGATGCGGACCGGTTTGAAACCCTCCGCCTGCAGCGCGCGGACGACCTCGGGGAAGAGCCGGCGGCCGCGGCGCGAACGCGTGTTGACGACCAGGCAGACCCTGCCCTTCGTCCGGATGGCCTCGGTGTGCTCGGCCTTGCTTCGGAGCTCTGCCACGTGTCCCTCTCCGCCTCGGCGTTCCTGCCGCTCAAATGGTATGGCCCCGCCGTCGGTGACGGCGGGGCCATACACGGTTCCCGGCCGGGGGAACCGGGCCGCCCGGGAGAACCGGGCGGTCCGGGACCGGGTGGTCAGGCGGTCAGACGGACCTTCCGGGTCACTTGGACGGCGGGGTCACCTGGACGATCACGCCGAGGTTGCCGGGCAGCGGGGAGATCAGCTTGAGCTTCACGCCCAGCGCCTTGCCCTCGTCGCCGGGGTTGCCGGAGCCGAGGACGTGGCCGTCGCCCAGGTCGGTGCCGTACAGGTCGGTGGCCGGGGTGCCGTCGGGGTTGACGACCCGGGTGCTGTAGGGCTGGTCGCCCTTGGACGGGACGACCACCGAGGCGTCGAAGTCGCGGTAGTAGAGGCTGCCGTTACGGAACTCGAAGCCCGGGACCCAGGTCTTGGCGTCGGTGAACTCGCGGACCCCGTTCTCGGCCGGCAACTTGCTGCAGTAGGCGCTGAACGGCTCGTTCGGGCCCTCGATGCACTCGGTGAAGGGGTAGGTCTTGCCGAAGGAGAAGGCCGCGTTCGAGCTCTGCATACGGCCGGGCAGGTTCTTCAGCACGGTCGGGTCCTTCTCGGCCGCCTCGCCGTTGCGGCGGAGCGGGTCGAAGTGGGAGTCGACCAGGAGGAGGCTGCCCTTGGAGCCGATGCTCGGCGCCAGATCCAGGTTGTTGACGATGGAGTTGTTGGTGTAGGTGGAGTCGCGGTACCACACCAGCAGGCCGGGCGCGTTGTACTTGACCTTCTCCACCTTCCACGCGCCGTCACGGGAGTAGTTGGTGGTGTAGGTGTGCTGCAGGCCCTTGTCGAAGCCGTCGAAGTTGCGCCACTCCGCGAGGTAGAAGCGGGAGATCTCGCGGTAGCCGTCGTTGACGATCCAGCCCTGGCCGTGGGTGTTGGTGAAGGTGCCGCCGCTGGTGGTCCAGCCGTTGTTGCCGCCCTCGACGTCGTCGCTCCAGACGGTCTGGCCGCCGTTGGTGAGCGCGAAGTCGTCCACGTGCCAGCTGCGCGGGGTGAAGGCCGCGTCGGTGTCGTAGACCAGGCGCAGCTTGATGTCCTTGCCCGCGTACGGGGTCAGGTCGACGTAGTCGTGCCGCCAGCCGTTGGTGTCGCCGGTGAGGCCGTACTTGCGGTTGTTGAACTTGGCGAGGTTCTTGTTGGGGTCGGGGTAGGCGTCATCGGTCGAGACCAGGGCGCCGCCCTCAGTGTAGACCTTCAGCTGGCTCCAGGTGGAGCCGCCGTCGGTGGACGCCTCGACGAAGCCGAAGTCCCAGTCCTGCTCGATCTCGTAGTTGTTCCAGAGCCAGAACTTCACGTCGGAGCCGGCCGGGACCTGGACGTCGCGGGCGAGCTTGACGTCGGCCCACTCCTGGTCGAGGTTGGACCACCACATCTTGGTGCCGCTGTGCGGCGCGATCATCTTCAGCGGCGCGCTGGGCACGTTCACCCGGACGCCGTCCTGGGTGAGCTTGGGCGTGCGCGACGCCTGGCCGATCGTCACGAGACGGGAGGAGTCACCGGCGTTGAAAACCTTGGGGTTGGCCCAGCCGAGGACCCACTTGTCCCATATGCCCATGTGGGTGGGCATGGACTGGAAGATCGGGCCGCTGTGCGAGCCGCTGGACATCAGGTCCCAGAAGTCGACCGCTGAGGACCCCTGGCCGGTGGTGTCGTACAGGTCCGGCAGGCCCAGGTCGTGGCCGTACTCGTGGGCGAAGACGCCGACGCCGGAGTCCTCCGGCTGGACGATGTAGTTGGAGATCTTCACGTCCTTGCCGGGCACCTTGTAGCCGCCGGCCACCGCGCTGGAGTGCGCCCAGATCGCGTAGGGGCCCTCGGCGCCGCCGTCGGAGGACTTGTCCTTGCCGGCGTGGACCAGCACCAGGTGGTCCACGACGCCGTCGGGCTCGGCGAAGTTGCCGTCACCGTCGGCGTCGGCGACGTCCTCGACGTCGTAGTCGGCCCAGGGGAAGTTCGGGTCGGCGGCGGCGAGGGAGTTCACCGCGTCGATGGCGAGCTGGCCCGGGCCGAGCGGGTTGCTCGGGTGGCCGGTCATGTCCTGGGGCTCCTGGCCGCAGGCGCGGGCGCCGTAGTAGGCCTCGGAGTGCGGGACCTTGATCCACGGGCTCGCCTGACCGCTGACGGTGTAGGCGCCCTTGGACATCTCCTCGTACATGTTCTTCATGGTGGAGCCGGAGATGTCGATGCCCTTGCGGCCGTCCCGGGGGTCGGTCAGGTCGGGGCGGACCCGCTCGGTGATGCCCTTGGAGCTGTAAAGCATCTTGTTGAAGTGCTCGGGGCTGAAGTCCGGCACCCAGAAGCTGTTGTTGTCCTTGTGCGGCAGCTTCGCCGGGTCGGGGATCTTGTTGTGCAGCGGACCGTTGATCAGCGTGCCCGGAGGCTCGGTCACGCACTCGTCCTCGGTCACGCTCTTGGGACGGCTGAAGCCCGAGAAGTCGTCGTTGGCCTTGTCGTTGAACTCCACCAGGAGGGTGAGGAGCTTGGCCTGCTTGACGACCTTCGACTTCTTGAACAGGAACTCGGCCGGGTTGAGCCCGGTCCTGATCGCCTGGGCCTCGCGGGCGGCCAGCACCCGGGCCGCGGCGGGGTTGCCCTCGGAATACTTGCGGTTGACCTTCTTCGCCGCGATGGCCTGACGCGCCTTGGCGCGCGAGCCGGGGACGGCCGGGTCGGCCACCTCCGGCTCTTCCCTGGGCGGCGCGTAGTTGATGTAGTAATCGGCCGCGGACGGCTGGTACCGGGCGACCGAAGTGTCGGCCTGCGCCGACTGGCCGCCGACGGCCAGTCCCGCGGCGGCCAGGCCGACCACAGGCACCAGCGCGAGAACGCGCCTGCGGATGCCTCTGCCTCTACTGGACAACGCATACCCTCCCTGCCCGGGTTCGCCGGGCGCGGACATCCCTGCGTGCCGTGTGCACGCGCCGACGGGGACGTTAGACGAGAAGGTAAAGCAAGAGTAAAGACGTCGGCTTTATGTTGCGAAACTGTAATTGAGAGCCTTTTGTCGCGTAAATACGTTATGTCGCTCCTTGATCCTTTATTGATGGTCAATCGGCAGGTCGGGCGCGGTGAGCCACCGGCGTGCGGGCCGGGCGGGGGGAAGCAGGCCGTACGGGGGCCGCCGTATGGGACAGTCCGCATGGCGGGAGGATCACGCGGCGGACGGGGGCGCACGGCGGACGGGCGTCACGGGGGCGCGGGCCGTACGGCGGGCGTCACGGACGGGCCGGCCGTACGGCGGGCGTCACGGGGTGCCGGGACACGGCGACGCCCCGGCACCGGGGTGCCGGAGCGTCAGGGCGACGGGGCGACGGGGCGACGCCGGCGCGGCGTCAGGACGGGAGGGGCCGGGCGGTCAGATCTCCTCCTGCGGGGCGGTCGGGTCGAGCTGGCGCGGCTGGGTCTTCACCCTGGGGTGGTGCAGGTCGAAGGCCGGGCGCTCGGAGCGGATGCGCGGCAGCGAGGTGAAGTTGTGCCGCGGCGGCGGGCAGGAGGTCGCCCACTCCAGGGAGTTCCCGAACCCCCAGGGGTCGTCCACCGTGACCCGCTCCCCGTGGCGGAAGGACCACCAGACGTTGTAGAAGAACGGCAGCGTGGAGGCTCCGAGGACGAACGCGCCGATCGAGGAGATCATGTTCAGGCCGGTGAAGCCGTCGATCGCGCTGTAGTCGGCGTAGCGGCGCGGGAAGCCCTCGACGCCGAGCCAGTGCTGGACCAGGAAGGTGGTGTGGAACCCGATGAACAGCAGCCAGAAATGGATCTTGCCGATCGTCTCGTTCATCATCCGCCCGGTCAGCTTCGGCCACCAGAAGTAGAACCCCGCGAACATCGCGAAGACCACGGTGCCGAAGACGACGTAGTGGAAGTGGGCCACCACGAAGTAGGAGTCGGTCACGTGGAAGTCCAGCGGCGGCGAGGCGAGGATGACGCCGGTCAGGCCGCCGAGCAGGAAGGTGACCAGGAAGCCGACCGCGAACAGCATGGGGGTGGCGAAGGTCAGGTGGCCGCGCCACATCGTGCCGGTCCAGTTGAAGAACTTCACCCCGGTCGGGATCGCGATGAGGAAGGACATGAACGAGAAGAACGGCAGCAGCACCTGGCCGGTCGGGAACATGTGGTGCGCCCACACGGTCATCGACAGTCCCGCGATGGCCATCGTCGCGCCGACCAGACCGATGTAGCCGAAGACGGGCTTGCGGCTGAAGACCGGGATGACCTCGGTGATGATGCCGAAGAACGGCAGCGCGATGATGTACACCTCGGGATGGCCGAAGAACCAGAACAGGTGCTGCCACAGGATCGGCCCGCCGGTCTCGGGGGCGTAGATCTGGGCGTCGAGCTTCCGGTCGATGAACAGGGCCATCATCGCGGCGGCCAGCACCGGGAAGGCCATCAGCACCAGCATCGAGGTGAGCAGCACGTTCCAGGTGAAGATGGGCATCCGGAACATGGTCATGCCGGGGGCGCGCATGCAGATGATCGTGGTGATGAAGTTGACCGCGCCGAGGATCGTGCCCAGACCCGCGGTGACCAGGCCGATGATCCACAGGTCGCCGCCGGCTCCGGGCGAGCTGACCGTGCTCGACAACGGGGTGTAGGCGAACCAGCCGAAGCTCGCCGCGCCGCCGGTGGTGAAGAAACCCGAGATGACGATGATCCCGCCGAACAGGAACAGCCAGTAGCTCACCATGTTCAGCCGGGGGAAGGCCACGTCGGGCGCGCCGATCTGCAGCGGCATGATCGCGTTGGCGAATCCGGCGAACAGCGGCGTGGCGAACAGCAGCAGCATCACCGCGCCGTGCATGGTGAACATCTGGTTGTACTGTTCCTGGCTGACGAACTGGAGGCCCGGCTGGAGCAGCTCCGCGCGGATGACCATCGCCATGAGCCCGGCGATCACGAAGAACGCGAACGACGTGATCAGATAGAGGTTTCCGATGATCTTGTGGTCGGTCGTGGTCAGCCACGACACGATCAGGGAACCCTTGGCGGTGGGCGCGAGCGCGGGCCGCTGCTGCACAGTTGTCACAGCCGGCTCCTTCCGGTTGGCGACGGCCGGATACGGCGGAACTCCCCGTTCGTTCACCAGCCCTCTGCCCGGTGCGGATAACCCGAACACGCGGCGCGAGTAGCTACATAGTCAACTAATCGTCTCGTTAAGGTAATTAAGCCCAAAATCTACACTTACAGGGAGAATTCGCCCTTATTTCCCGAATTCTCGCATCGGGCCGGATCGCGTCCGCCCCCGGGTCCCCCCGGCGGAGCCCCGGGGCCGACGCCCGGTCAGGGCGGCTCGGCCCGAGGGCTTAAAGTCCCCTTGTGACTGCTATCGCCGAACTCACCGCCGCGCTCGCACCCGGAAAGATCCTGACCGACCCCGACGTGACCGACTCCTACGCCCGGGACCGGACCTTCCTGGAGCCGGGCAAGCCCCTGGCCGTCGTGCTGGCCGAGAGCCGCGACGACGTGGTGGCCGTCATGCGGTGGGCGACCCGCCACCGGGTGCCGGTGGTGCCCCGGGGCGCCGGGACCGGCCTGGCGGGCGGAGCCACCTCGGTGGACGGCGGCGTGGTGCTGGCCCTGCACAAGATGACCGCGATCCGGGAGCTGTCCCCGGCCGACGAGATCGCCGTGGTGGAGCCCGGCGTCATCACCGCAGACCTGGACAGGGCGGCCCGCGAGCACGGGCTGATGTACGCCCCCGACCCCTCCTCCTACGAGATCTCCACGATCGGCGGCAACCTCGCCACCAACGCGGGCGGGCTGCGGTGCGTGAAGTACGGCGTGACCCGCGACTCGGCGCTGGGCCTGGAGGTCGTCCTGGCCGACGGGCGGGTCGTCGACACCGGCAGGCGCACGGTCAAGGGCGTGACGGGCTACGACCTGACCGGCCTGTTCGTCGGCTCGGAGGGGACGCTCGGGATCATCACGGCGGCCACCGTACGGCTGCGCCGCGCCCCCGCCTCCTACCCGGCGACGATCGCCGCCGAGTTCACCTCCCTGCGGGACGCCGCCGCCGCGGTCTCGGCGATCATCGCGGCCGGGTGCCAGCCTTCGCTGCTGGAGATGCTCGACCGGACCACGCTCGAGGCCGTCGACGCCTGGCGCAACATCGGGCTGGAGCCGGCCACCAAGGCGATGCTGATCGGGCAGGCGGACTCCGCCGACGCCGACGCCGTCGCCGCGCGCATGTCGGAGCTGTGCGAGGCCGACGGGGCGTCCTTCGTGGCGGTCTCCTCCACCCCCCAGGAGGCCCAGGAGCTGATCGGAGTCCGCCGGATGGCCTACCAGGCCAAGGAACGGCTGGGCAAGTGCCTGGTGGAGGACGTGTGCGTGCCGCGCTCGGCACTGCCGTTCATGATCGAGAAGATCGAGGCCATCGCGGCGCGGCACGACGCGCTGATCGCCACGGTCGCCCACGCCGGCGACGGCAACCTGCACCCGGTCTTCATCTTCGACCACGCCCTGACCGAGCCGCCGCCGAACGTGTGGGCCGCGGCCGACGAGGTCTTCCGGGAGGCGCTGGCCATGGGCGGCACACTCACCGGCGAGCACGGCGTCGGGCTGCTGAAGCGGCGCTGGCTGGCGCTGGAGACCGGGCCGGTCACCGAGGAGCTGCACCACGGGATCAAGGATCTCTTCGACCCGCTCGGCATCCTCAACCCCGGCAAGGCCATCTGAGCCGCTCGCCCGCCGGGGCCGCCCGGCGATCCGGGTGGCCCCGGCGGGCCCGGGTACGGCGGAGCGCCCGTTCGCCGAGGCCGGGAAGGCCCCGGCGGCCCGCCCGGACCGGCGGTGACCGGTGAGGTGTGGCGGAAAACATCCGTCCCCGTGCTCACGCTGGTAGCGTGCTGCCCCAGATAAACCTATTTTTTGGCTTTTGTCGGGGGTCGTTGTGGTAGAGCCGCTCGCAGCGGGGGATCCCCCGCGGTTGGGCCAGTACGAGCTGACCGGCCGTCTGGGGGAGGGCGGTCAGGGGGTCGTCTTCCTCGGGCGCGGACCGGCGGGTGAGCAGGTCGCCGTCAAGCTCCTGCATCACGGCCTGGCCTCCGACCCCGAGGCGCGGTCACGGTTCCTGCGGGAGGTCTCGGTCGCCCAGCGGGTCGCCCGGTTCTGCACCGCCTCGGTGCTCCACGCCGACCTCGCGGGCAGCCAGCCGTACGTCGTCAGCGAGTACGTGCCGGGGCCGTCGCTGCGGCAGCTGGTCCTCACCGAGGGGCCGCGCCGGGGGGCCGCGCTCGACCGCCTCGCGATGAGCACGGCCACCGCGCTGTCGGCGATCCACCGCGCGGGGATCCTGCACCGGGACTTCAAGCCCGCCAACGTGCTGATGGGGCCGGAGGGCCCCGTCGTGATCGACTTCGGCATCGCCAGAGCGCTCGACTCCCCCGGCCTGACCTCCACCGGGACGGCCGTGGGCACGCCGTCCTACCTCGCCCCCGAGCAGCTCGGCGACGGCGAGGTGACGGCCGCGGCCGACGTGTTCGCCTGGGGCGTCACGATGGTCTTCGCCGCGACCGGCAAGCCCGCGTTCGGCGCGGACTCCATCCCGGTGGTGATGAACCGGATCCTCACCGCCGAGCCCGACCTCGGCGCGCTGGAGGGGCAGCTGCACTCCCTGGTGACCGCGTGCCTGTCCAAGGACCCGGCGGCGCGGCCCACCGCCGAGGAGCTGGTGAGCCACCTGATGGGTTCAACGATCCCCTCCCCCGCCCGCGGGCGGGGCCGTCCCGCCGCCCAGGACCAGGCCGCTCGGGACCAGGCCGCTCGGGACCGGGCCGCGCAGACCCCGTCCGCAGTGCCGCCTCCGCCCGCCCCCGCCCGGCCGGGTCCGCCGGGTTCCACCCCGGCCGCCGCCGGTCCCCCACACCCCGGCGTCCCGCGTCCCGGCGCCGTCTCCGGCCTCCCGCACCCCGGCGGCGCCCCCGGTCCGGCCGGCTCGGGGGCCTCCCGCCCCGGTGCCGCTCCCGGCCCGGCCGTCCCCGGTGATCCGTCCCGGCCGGGCAGGCCCGCGCCGAAGCCGCGCCGGCCGAGCGGCCTCCTGCTCGCGAGCGTGGCGGGCGTGGCCGCGCTGGCGGTCGCCACGGGCACCGTGGTGATCCTCAACGGCGACGAGCGGACCTCCGCCGCCGAGGCCGCCGAGGCGTCCAGGAGCGCGGAGGCGAACCCCACCCGGCAGGCCGGAGAGCCCGAGCAGCCGGAGTCCGAGCTCATGCCCGACGAACCGCCCGCGGCGTGGGAGTCGCCCGCGCCGAAGCCGAGCCCCTCGCCCACCGTCCGGGCCGGCCGGGAGCGGACCGTCGCGCCCCAGCCGCCCAGGACGCCCAAGCCGACGGCCACCGAAGCGGGCGGCGGCTCCGGTGACCGTGGGCAGCCGCGGCAGACCGCGGACCAGGACACGGTGGAGCCGGGCGACCCGTCGTCCGACTCCACCGGCTCCACCGGGAAGCCGGCCACCGCGCCGCCGCGGGCCACCACCAAGCCGACGACCGCGCCGAAGCCGAAACCGAGCGCCACGACGTCCAAGCCCAAGCCCGCGCCGAAGCCCAACCCCTACACCGCGACCGGCGTCTGCGGCTCCGGCTACAAGGTGATCGACTCCCACGCCCTGTCGTCCTCGGCCACCGTCTACCTGCTCTACAACTCGGGGGCGGGCCGCAACTGCGTGGTGACCATGTCGAAGTACGTGGTCCCGGGGAAGATCTCCATGAACGCGATCCTCCAGGTGAAGGGCGGCTCCTCCGGCGGCAACCCGGGCTCCTACACCGCCTACGCCGGGCCGGTGCGGCTCCCCGGCGCCAAGAAGTGCGTCATCTGGGGCGGCTCGTACGGCTCGGCGTCATGGAAGAGCGGCTGGAGCCACTGCGGCTGACCCGGAAGACGCCGGACCGGCCCCGGACGGGACCGGTCCGACGGAGGCACCGCGCCCGTCAGGTCCCGAGCGGCCTCCGGGCGGCGTTCACCCGTCCGCCGCGCTCCCGCTCCGCGGTCCTCCCGCGGTCCCAGAACGCGTACGACAGCGTCGCCCCGCCCGTGAGGCCGTACCCGAGGACGAGGCCCAGGATCATGTCGTCCAGCAGGACCGAGAGGACGATCGACAGCACGGTGCCCGACACGGCGAAGAGGAGGACGGTCCGTATCGCCCTCGACGGCTTCATGTGCCCGAACGCACCGAACAGAAGATGCCTTTGCTTCCTCGATAGGTTCATGATCTCCAGGTGCCACGGACCGGCCGGAGCAAACGTTCCCGCCGCCGTTCCGGCGCGTATTCTCCGCTTCCGCCGCAACACGTGTCATCGCCCCTGTCGGAGCGCCGGAGCGTCGGCTACCTTGCTGGAGTGATCGTCAACTCTGGGACGGTGGCCGGGCGGAGGCGCCCGGCGCGCGGCAGGCGGGGCAGGCGGACGGACACCGGGCGGGACGCCCGGTGAGCGGGCCGGACATCTCCGGGGACGACTACCGGGCGCGGCGCGCGGCGATGCTCGCCAAGCTGGCCGAACTCGACGCCGAGCACGCCAGGGCGGTCGCCGGGGGCGGCCCGAAGTACGTCGAGCGACACCGCGCGCGGGGCGGACTGCTCGCCCGGGAGCGGATCGAGCTGCTCGTCGACCCCGACTCGGCCTTCCTGGAGCTCTCGCCACTGGCGGGCTGGGGCACCGAGTTCCCCGTCGGGGCGAGCGTGGTCACCGGGATCGGCGTGGTCGAGGGCGTCGAGTGCGTGATCGTCGCCAACGACCCCACCGTGCGCGGCGGCTCCACCAACCCCTGGACGCTGCGCAAGACGCTCCGCGCCGCCGACATCGCCCTGGCCAACCGGCTGCCGCTGATCAACCTGGTGGAGTCCGGCGGGGCCGACCTGCCGACCCAGAAAGAGATCTTCATCCCCGGCGGGCGGGTCTTCCGGAACCTGACCCGGCTGTCGGCCGCCGGGATCCCGACCATCGCCCTGGTGTTCGGCAGCTCGACCGCCGGCGGCGCCTACGTCCCCGGGCTGAGCGACCACGTGGTGATGGTCAGCGGGCGGGCGAAGGTCTTCCTGGGCGGGCCGCCGCTGGTGAAGATGGCCACCGGGGAGGAGGCAGAGGAGGAGGCGCTGGGCGGCGCCGAGATGCACGCCCGGGTCAGCGGGCTCGCCGACCACCTCGCCGCCGACGAGCACGACGCGCTGCGCATCGGGCGGCGGATCGTGCGCAACCTCAACCACCGCCGGGCGGGCCCGGCCCCCGGGCCCGTGCGCGAGCCCCGGCACGACGCCGACGAGCTGCTCGGCATCGTGCCGGAGGACCTGCGGGTCCCCTTCGACCCGCGCGAGGTGATCGTGCGGATCGTGGACGGCGGCGGGTTCGACGAGTTCAAGCCCCTGTACGGCACGAGCCTGGTGACCGGCTGGTCGCGGCTGCACGGCCACCCGATCGGGATCCTGGCCAACGCCCGGGGCGTGCTGTTCAGCGAGGAGTCCCAGAAGGCCGCCCAGTTCATCCAGCTCGCGAACCAGGCCCGCACGCCGCTGGTCTTCCTGCAGAACACCACGGGCTACATGGTCGGCACGGACTACGAGCGCGGCGGCATCGTCAAGCACGGCTCCATGATGATCAACGCGGTGGCCAACTCGACGGTCCCGCACCTCACGGTCGTCATGGGCGCCTCCTACGGCGCCGGCAACTACGGCATGTGCGGCCGGGCCTACGACCCCCGGTTCCTGTTCACCTGGCCGAGCGCGAAGTCGGCCGTCATGGGGCCGGCGCAGCTCGCCGGGGTGCTGTCCATCGTGGGCCGCGCCGCGGCGCGGGCCAGGGGACAGGACTACGACGAGGAGGGCGACGCGGCCATGCGCGAGATGGTCGAGCGGCAGATCGAGGCCGAGTCGCTGCCCTTCTTCCTGTCCGGCCGCCTGTACGACGACGGGGTCATCGACCCCCGCGACACCCGCACCGTCCTCGGCCTGTGCCTGTCGGCCGTCGGCAACGCCCCCGTCCCGGAGCCCGCGGGCTTCGGCGTCTTCCGGATGTGAGCCCGTGATCCTGACCCTTCCGGCGGCCCCCGCGGCGCCCCTTCCGGCCTCCCCTCCGCACAAGGGAGAACCGGCTCCCACCGGGAACCCGGTCGCCCTCCCGGTGGTCCGCGCGGCCGCCGGGCCGTCCGCCGCGCGCCCGTCACGGCGCCCGCGTCCGGGAGGCCGCCGATGATCGGACGCCTCCTCGTCGCCAACCGCGGTGAGATCGCCCGCCGGGTCCTCCGTACCTGCCGGGACCTCGGCATCGAGACCGTGGCGGTGTTCTCCGACGCCGACGCGGGCGCCCCCCACGCCGCCGAGGCCGACCACGCCGTACGGCTGCCCGGCGACGAGCCCGCCGCCACCTACCTGTCCGCGGCGCGGATCGTCGAGGCGGCCCTGCGGGCCGGGGCCGACGCGGTCCACCCCGGCTACGGCTTCCTGTCGGAGAACGCCGCGTTCGCGCGGGCCGTGCTGGACGCCGGCCTGACGTGGGTCGGCCCGCCCCCGGAGGCCGTGGCCGCCATGGGCTCCAAGATCCAGGCCAAGGCGCTGATGGCCGCGGCCGGGGTCCCGGTGCTCCCCGGCTTCACCGCCGGGCCGGACGGCTCCGCCGGCGACCTCGAACGCGACGTGCGGGCCCTGATCGAGCGCGAGCCGGCCTCCGCGGGCCGGGGGGCGCTGCTGGTGAAGGCGTCGGCGGGCGGCGGCGGGCGCGGGATGCGGGTCGTGGAGCCGGGCGGCGACCTCGCCGCCGCGGTCGAGTCGGCCCGGCGGGAGGCCGAGGCGGCGTTCGGGGACGGGACGGTCTTCGTCGAGCCCCTCCTGGAGCGGGCCCGGCACGTCGAGGTCCAGATCATGGCCGACCGCCACGGGACGGTGTGGGCGCTGGGCGAGCGGGAGTGCTCGATCCAGCGGCGGCACCAGAAGGTGATCGAGGAGGCCCCGTCCCCGGCGATCTCCCCCGCCTCCAGGGTCCGGCTGTGCCACGCGGCGGTCACCGCCGCCAGGGCCGTCGGGTACGTCGGGGCGGGCACGGTGGAGTTCCTCGTCTCCGGCGACACCGTCGCGTTCCTGGAGATGAACACCCGCCTGCAGGTCGAGCACCCCGTCACCGAGTGCGTGCACGGCGTCGACCTGGTCGAGCTGCAGATCCGGGTGGCCGAGGGCGCGCGGCTGCCCGAGGCGCCCCCGCGGGCGTCGGGCCACGCCGTCGAGGCGCGGCTGTACGCCGAGGACCCCGGGCGCGACTGGCTGCCGCAGGCCGGTGTCCTGCACCTCCTGGACGTCCCCGGGGTGGACGTCCGCTTCGCCCCGCCGCCGCCCGGCGCGTCCCGCTGCCTGCGGCTGGACTCCGGCGTCGAGGACGGCTGCGAGATCGGCGTCCACTACGACCCGATGCTCGCCAAGGTCGTCTCCTACGCCCCCGACCGGGCCGAGGCCGTACGCCGGCTCGCCGCGGCCCTGGCGTCCGCGCGGATCCACGGCCTCGTCACCAACCGCGACCTGCTGGTGCGGGTCCTGCGGCACGAGGCGTTCCGCTCCGGGGACACCCACACCGGATTCCTCGCCGAGCACGACCTGACCGCCGCACTCACCGAACCCGGCACGTCCACCGGGTCCGCCGGGCCCGCCGGGACCTCCGCCGTCCCGTCGGCCGCCGTGCCGGCCACTCCGCCCGGCACGGGCCAGGGCCCGCCCGTCCTGCCCCTGTCGGCCCTGGCCGCGGCCCTGGCGCAGGCCGCGGCCAACCGCGCCGCCGCCCCCGTCCAGGCGGGGCTGCCCGCCGGGTGGCGCAACGTGGTCTCCCAGCCCCGCCGTACGGACTTCGCCGAGGCGCGGGTCTCCTACCTGATCACCCGGGACGGGCTGCGGGCCGAGGGCCTGCCGGACACGATCCTGGTCTCCGCCGCCCCCGACCTGGTGGTCCTGGAGACCTCCGGCGTACGGCACCGCTTCGCCGTCGCCCGCTACGACGGCGTGACGCACGTGGACTCCCCCCTCGGCCCGGTACGGCTCACCCCGCTGCCCCGCCTGCCCGAGCCGGCCGGGCGCACGGCCCCGGGCTCCCTGCTCGCGCCCATGCCCGGTACGGTGCTTCGCGTCGAGGTCAAGCCCGCCGATCTCGTCACCGCCGGGCAGACGGTCCTGGTGCTGGAGGCGATGAAGATGGAGCACCGCGTCGCCGCCCCGGCCTCCGGCGCGGTCTCCGCGGTGAACGTCGCCCCGGGCGACCGGGTAGAGGCGGGCGCCGTGCTGGCAGTGATCGAGGAGAGTGGCGGATGAACGTCGTTGACGAGCGGCCGGTGGAGCCCCTGGTGCGCGGGGAGGCGGCCGGCGGGATCGCGACGATCACGCTCGACTCGCCGCGCAACCGCAACGCGCTGTCGGTGCGGCTGCTGGGCGAGCTGCGCGGCCACCTCGACCGGGCGCTCGCCGACGACGGCGTGCGGGTGATCGTGCTGACCGGGAGCGGCCCGGTGTTCTGCGCGGGCGCCGACCTCAAGGAGCAGCGGATCGGCCCGGGGGCGGCCGGGAACGCCCCGGTCACCGCGTCCTTCCCGGAGATCATGCGCCTGGTCTGGGAGAGTCCCAAGCCGGTGATCTGCCGCCTGAACGGCACCGCCCGCGCCGGCGGGCTGGGCCTGGTGGCCGCCTGCGACTTCGCGATCGCGCCGGACACGGCGTCGTTCGCGTTCACCGAGGTGCGGCTCGGCGTGGTCCCGGCGATGATCTCGGTGACCGTGCTGCGGCGGCTCGACCCGCGGGCCGCGGCCGAGTACCTCATGACCGGGGAGACCTTCGATGCCGCCCGCGCCCAGGAGATCGGCCTGCTCACCCGCGCCGTGCCCGAGGCCGAACTGGACGGCACGGTCGCCCACTACGCCGGCATGCTGCTGCGCGGCGGCCCCGAGGCGCTCGCGCTGACCAAGCGGCTGGTGCGGACCGTGCCGGCGATGCCGCTGGAGGAGGGCATGCGCCGCATGGCCGAGCTGTCGGCCGAGCGGTTCACCTCCGCCGAGGGCCAGGAGGGCATCGCCGCGTTCATGGAGAAGCGCCCGGCGTCCTGGGTGCCGCCGGGCGCCTGACGGCCTTCCGGCCGGCCGTACGGTGTACCGCCCGCGCCACGTCCCCTCCCGCCCTGTCCTGCCTGCCCTGTCCTGCCCGCCCTGTCCTGTCCGCCGCGGTCTTCGCAGGAGGTCCGATGTTGCGCGTCGCGAACTGTTCCGGCTTCTACGGCGACCGCCTGTCGGCCGCCCGGGAGATGGTGGAGGGCGGCCCGATCGACGTCCTCACCGGCGACTGGCTCGCCGAGCTGACCATGCTGATCCTGGCCGGGAACCGCGCGAAGGGCCGCCCCGGGTACGCGACCACCTTCCTGCGGCAGCTCGAGGAGGTCCTCGGCACGTGCGTGGACCGTGGCATCCGGATCGTCTCCAACGCGGGCGGCCTCGACCCGGCCGGATGCGCCGGGGCGGTGGCCGATCTGGCGGACCGGCTCGGGCTGCGGGTACGGGTCGCGCACGTCACCGGGGACGACCTGTCCGGCCGTGACCCGCGCGGCATGCGCGACCCGGAGACCGGGGAGCCGCTGACCACGACCCCGCTGACCGCCAACGCCTACCTGGGCGGCCGGCCGATCGCCGCCGCACTGTCGGCCGGCGCGGACGTGGTGGTGACCGGCCGGGTCACCGACGCCGCGCTGGTCACCGGCCCGGGGATCTGGCGGTACGGCTGGCGGCCCGGCGACCACGACGCGCTCGCCGGGTCGGTGGTCGCCGGGCACGTCATCGAGTGCGGCTGCCAGGCGACCGGCGGGAACTACGCCTTCTTCCGGGAGGTGCCCGACCCGGCGCGCTGCGGGTTCCCGCTGGTGGAGCTCGCGGCCGACGGCTCATGCGTGGTCACCAAGCATCCCGGGACCGGGGGCCTGGTGTCGGTCGGGACCGTCACGGCGCAGCTGCTGTACGAGATCGGCTCCCCGCGCTACCTCGGCCCCGACGCGGTGGCGCGGTTCGACACGATCCGGCTGGAGCAGCGGGGGCCGGACCGGGTCCGGATCTCCGGGGTGCGCGGCGAGGCCCCGCCGCCGGACCTGAAGGTGGCGGTCACCTACCCGGCCGGATACCGCAACACCATGACCCTGGTCCTGACCGGCCTGGACATCGAGGCCAAGGCCCGCCTCGCCGAGGAGGCCGTCTGGGCCCGCGCGCCGAAGGAGACCTTCGACGAGGTCCACGTCGAACTCGTCCCGCTCGGCGCCGAACCGGCGGGCGACCCGGCTCTCACCGGTCCGGCCGCTCCGGCGGGGGACGCCCACGGAACCGGTCCGTCCGGGGGCACGGCGCTGCTCCGCGTCACGGTGCTGGACGCCGACCCGGGGAAGGCCGGGCGCGTCTTCTCCTCGGCCGTCGTGGAGACGGCCCTGGCGAGCTATCCGGGGTGCTACGCCCTGACCCCGCCGGGGAACGCCACGCCGTACGGCGTCTACCGGCCCGCCCTGGTCCCGGCGGAGACCGTACGGCCCCGGGTCCGGCTCGACGGCGAGGAGATCGGCTGGGACGGCGGACCGGCGGAGCGGGGCCCGGTGGGAGTGGGAGGCGCCCCGGTGCCGGCACGGATCCCGCCCGGCGCGGAGGACGGCCCGGTGACGGCACGGATCCCGTCCGTCGGGGAGGACGATCCGGTGACGGCGCGGGTTCCGCTGGGGACGATCGCGGGCGCCCGGTCGGGCGACAAGGGCGGCGACGCCAACCTGGGGGTGTGGGTGAGCACGCCCGAGCGGTTCGGGTGGCTGGCCGGTCACCTGACGGCCGAGCGCCTGGCCCGGCTCCTCCCGTCCGTCGCGAGTCTGCGGATCGAGCGTTTCGAGCTGCCGAACCTCCTCGCGCTCAACTTCGTCGTCCACGGCCTGCTGGGGCGGGGCGTCTCGGCCGGCACCCGCCTGGACGCCCAGGCCAAGGCGCTCGGCGAGGAACTGCGCGCCGCTCTCACGGACGTCCCCCGCGCCCTGCTGTGAGGTGCCGCGCCGTCCCGTCATCGAACGCGACCCGGTCCTCCGCGGCCCCGGCACCGCCCGGTGCCATTCGACCGGCCCTCCCCGGGACGGCCCGCCGCCCGAAACGGCTCGTCATCGGGCACGACCCGTGGCCGGACGCGATTCGCCGCCGGATACGGACCAACAACAATTCGGTTTTTCTGTGCTCAGAACCACGGAAAGCGCATCCGCAACCCTAGGATTGCTCGCAATTGCGACATGATCGTCGCCTAGGGAAGGATCGACTCATGCGTTTGCGGTTCCTCGGCTCCACATCGGAGGCGGGCGCCTGCCCCTCCCTCTACGAGACCGACCGCGGCACCATCGTCGTCCAGGGCCTCCACGTCACCGACCCCGTGGCGCTGGCCGATCTGCTGCACGTCCTCGACGGCGAGACCGCGGTCGAGGTGCCGAGGGAATTGCTCGTGGACATCGCCCGGCGGGTGCTGCCCTCGGATTGATCACAATTGCGCCACGCGCTATGGCATGATCGGTTCTTCCGGGTCTAACCTCGTGCGGTCATGTGACGGCCGCGCGCCTGTAAAAGGGACCGGCCCCGGTGCGAGCGGCGGCGTCCGGCCTGTACGGCCGGCGGAGGAGACGACGGGTGAACGGGTTCCAGGAGGGCCGGACCGAGCTCGGCCTGCAACTGCGGCGGCTCCGCGAGTCGGCCGGCCTGTCCGGCAAGGATCTCGCCGAGCGGCTCAGGTGGCAGGCGTCGAAGGTCTCCCGTCTGGAGAACGCCCGCCAGACCCCGACCGAGGACGACGTCACCCGGTGGGGACGCGCACTCCAGGCCGACCCCGGCGTGGTCGAGGAGCTGGCCGAGCAGGTCAGGGCACTGCTGGATCGCCAGGACTCCTGGAGGCAGCGGAATCGCAACGGCCTGGCGACGCTGCAGGAGGACATCCGCGACCGGGAGATGCGGACCTCGCTGTTCCGGGTGTTCGAGCCGGGCATCGTCGTCGGACTGCTGCAGACCACCGAGTACGCGCGGGGCGTCTTCACCCGGCTGAAGCGCATCTACCGGTCACCGGACGAGATCGACACCGCCATCCGGGTGCGCATGAAGCGCCAGGAGATCCTCTACGACCAGGGCAAGACGTTCCGTTTCGTCCTGCCCGAGGCCGCCCTGCGCTACCGGCTGGCGTCGCCCGAGGTGATGCGGGGCCAGATCGACCGGCTGCTCGCCGTGACCACGCTGCCCAACGTGGAGTTCGGCGTCATCCCCTTCGAGGCGCCCCTGCCCTCGGCGCTGCTCAACGGCTTCTGGATCTACGACAGGGAGCAGGTCGCGGTGCCGACGAGGACCCGTGAGCTCCTCCTGCGCGACCCCGAGGACGTCGAGTTCTACGAGACGACGTTCGACGAGCTTCACGGCGTGGCGGCCTTCGGAGAGCAGGCCAGGACGGTGATGGCGCGGGTGCTGGACGACCTTCTCCGGCAATCTACGGATTAATCCCCCGCAATTGCTTGATCAGGGGGCCAAGATCGTGCAATTCTCTGTTCGACGACGGAGGTGACGCATGATGCTCGACACGCTGTCCTGCCTGGAGAGGTTCGCCACGGCCACCCGGCTGCACGCCGACCTGTCGGTGCAGAGGATGTCGTTCGGAGACCCGGCGTACGTGTGCGTCCGCAACCGCTTCAGCGCCACCCTCTCCGAAACCGTGACGTGCTCGTCCGACGGGGGTTTCATCACCTCGTGGGGCTACCGGCTCGGTGACGCGGACAACGTCGAGGGCGCCGCCGCGCGCCTGGCCTTCCTGCTGGCGGCCATGCCCGCCTGATCCGCGCGACCGGGCCGTACGACCCGGCTCCGCCGGGCCTCCGAGTCCGGTGCACGGGTTCGGGTTCGGGTACGGGTTCAGGTTCGGGCACGATCCCGGGCGAGCCGGTTCGCGCGACCGGGCGGCCGGGCTCAGACCGGCTCGGGCCCGGCGGAGCCTTCCGGCCCGGCGGTCGCCCCGGAGCCGCCGGTCTCCTCCGGGATCTCGGAGGCGGGGAAGACCGAGGGGCTCAGCCCGACCTCGCGGGCCGCGGCGACCCGGGCGTGGTGCAGGAGCCGGCCACGCGACATGTTCCCGGTGTGCAGGGTGTAGCGGACCACCAGGCCGTCGAGCATCCCGTCGAGCCGCTCGGCCGCCCCCTGGGGGTCGTCGCAGACGAACTCGCCCCGCTCCACCCCTTCGGCGATCACCTGGGAGAGGGTCTCGATCCAGCCGCTCTCCAGCTCCAGCAGGATGTCGCGGACGTGCGGCTCGCGCACCCCGACGGCCCAGGCGTCGAGCCAGAGGATCCAGCTCTGGTCGGACCGGGAGGCGGGGATGTAGAAGCGCAGGATCCGGTCGAGCTTCTCGACGGAGCCGCCGGGACCGGCGCCGATCTCCCTCAGCCGCTGGACCTCGGCCTCGCTGGTGCTGCGGAGCATCTCGGTGATGAGGTCGTTCTTGGTGGCGAAGTGATAGTGGATCAGACCGCCGCTCACGTTCGTCGCCCGGGCGATGTCGGCGACCCGGGTGCTGGCCAGGCCCCGTTCGAGCACGACCCGCCGGGCCGCTTCGAGCAGCTCCGCCCTCCGCTGGTCGGCCTGGTCGGCGCGGCTGCCCCGCGCTCCGTCTCCGCTCTGCACTGCGCAAGAGTAACAGGAGCGCGGGACACCGGTCCGGATGCTGTTGACTGAGTGTTCAGTCAAGGATATCCGGACCGGTTCCGCACCGGATTCCGGCCCGTCCCCGGCGGCTCAGCCGCAGCGGTAGAGGGACCGGTCCTCTCCGGTCCCGCCGCCTCCGGCCCCCTCGTCTCCGGCTCCGCCATCTCCGGTCCCGCCGCCTCCGGCCCCGCCGTATTCGGCCGCCGGGACGACGGCGCAGTTGGCCCGGACCCAGGCGAGCGCCTCGGAGTTCCCCCGGCCCCCTCCGGGCCCGCCGGTCCCGCCTGACGGGCCCGCCGCATCCGGAGCGCCGGAGCCCCCGGCCGTTCCCGTGGAGCGGCCGGACTCGCCGGACGCGCCCGAACCGGCGGACCCGCCGGACCCACCGGATCCGCCGGGGCTGCCGCCGGGCAGCACATACCGAAGTCGCCCCGTGGAGACGAGTTCCCTGAGCCTGTCCACGCTCATGGCCGGGTCCGAGCCGCCGAAGCCGCCCATCGCGATGACGGGCCGGCCGGTGGAGAGGATGGCCGACGCGGCGCTCTGCGCGCTGTCCACGGCCACCAGCCAGGTCGCTCCACCCCGGTTGCGCTCCAGGTAGCCGAGCAGGTCGGCGTCGAGTCCGGCCGGACCGAGTCTGATCAGGCGCGGCCCGGACGCGTCGCCGGGGAGGCGTTCTCCCGCCCCGCCGGGGGGACGGTCGCCGGAACCGGCTCCGGAACCGCCCCCGGAGCCGCCGTCCCGGGCGCCGGGCGTCCCCGGGTAGCGGATCAGCATCCCCGGCGTCCCCGGCATGCCGCTTCCGGCCGGGCCGGCCGTGGGGTTGGTGCCCATGACGGGCGAGCCCAGCGGGGTCAGCGCGTACGCGGCGGGACCGGCCAGACCGGCGAACAGGCCGGTGACCAGTACGGTCACCGCGGCCGCCCGCCGGGCGCGCCCGCCGAGGCGGACCAGGAGCAGCGTCACCGCCGCGACCGCCGCCATCGCGGCGACCGCCCACGCCAGCCACGGAACGAAGTCCGGGCTGCGGCGCAGCACCGCGAAGGACCACGCCCCGGTGACCGCGAGGCCGCCCGCGAGCACCGCGGCCCAGGCCCGCGAACGCCGGGCCGCCCGCCACATCAGCACCCCGCCGACACCGGTCAGCGCGGCGACCGCCGGGGCCATGGCGGTGGTGTAGTACGGGTGGAAGATGCCCTCGGCGAAGCTGAAGACCACGTAGTGAACGGCCAGCCAGCCGCCCCACAGCAGCAGGGCCGTACGGGCGCCGCGCAGGGAGCCGCGGAAGGCCAGGACGAGCCCGGCCACCAGCGCGAGCACGGCGAACGGCAGGAGCCAGGAGATCTGCCCGGCCAGGATGTCGTTGAACAGGCGCCCGGCGCCCGACGTGCCGCCGAACCCGCCGGGGGCGCCCCCGGGAGCCCGGGTGAGTCCCTCCGGCAGGTCCGCGGGCACGCCCGGGGGCGGGCTCCCCGCCGCGCCGCGGCCCCGCGCCCCTCCCCCGGAGCCGAAGATCCGGCCCAGGCCGTTGTAGCCGACGACCAGGTCCCAGACCGAGTCGTCGGAGCTGCCGCCGACGTAGGGGCGGCTTCCGGCCGGCCACAGGTCCACGATCGCCATCCACCACGCGCTGGAGGCCACCAGCGCCGCACCGGCGGCGAGCAGCCGGCCCAGGCGGCGGGCCACCGTACCGGGGGCCAGGAAGAGGTGGACCGCGGCGAAGACCGGGACCACCAGGTACGCCTGGAGCATCTTGACGTTGAAGGCCAGCCCGACCGCGACGGCCGACAGCACCAGGGTGCGCGTCCGGCCGCTGCGGACCGACTTCTGGCAGAGCCACGCGGCGGCCACCAGCAGCAGGACGAGGAGGGTGTCGGGGTTGTTGTCCCGGTTGATCGCCACCGTGATCGGGGTCAGCGTCATCACCAGGGCGGCGAGCAGGGCGGCCGCGTGGCCGGCCGTACCGGGCAGCGCGCGCCGTACCGCGGAGTGCAGGATCCCTGCCGCCGCGACGCCGGCCAGCGCCTGGGGCAGGAGCATGCTCCACGTCCCGAACCCGAAGATCCTCGCCGACAGCCCCATCACCCACAGCGCGAGGGGCGGCTTGTCCACGGTGATGAACGACCCGGCGTCCAGCGCGCCGAAGAAGAACGCCTTCCAGCTCTTGGTCCCCGACAGGACCGCGGCGGCGTAGTAGTCGTTGGCGTACCCGTTGCGGCCGAGCGCCCAGGTGTACAGGACGGCGGCCAGCGCGAGCACCGCCCACAGGCCGGGCCGCGCCCAGCGGGGGTCGCCGGGGGCCCCGAGGGCCGCCCGCCGTACGGCGGCGCGGAACCTCCCGCCGGACGGCGGCGCCGCGGCGGGCGTGGTGGCGGGATCGGCGGGCGTGGTGGCGGGATCGGGTGAGGTCTCCGGCGATCCGGCCGGGAGGATACCCCCTCCGGAGCCCGACGGCGCGCCGGGGGCTCCCCCGGGGGTGACGCGGGCGCTCATCGGACGGCCTCCCCGGAGGAGCCGGGCGTCCCGGCGGGACCGGACCGGCCCGTCCGGCGCGGGTTGAAGACCCAGGCCCGCAGCAGCAGGAACCGGACCAGCGTGGCCAGAGCGTTGGCCGCGACGAGCGCGACGACCTCGGCCGTGGCGGAGGCGCCCGGCAGCAGCCGTCCGAGCAGCGCCAGGCCACCGGTGCTCAGCAGCAGCCCGACGGCGAACGCCAGACCGCCTTCCAGCTGGTGGCGCAGGGCGCCCGCGCGGCCGGTGACGCCGAAGGTGAAGCGCCGGTTGGCGGCGGTGTTGGCGACGGCGGTGACGAGCAGCGCCACCGCGTTGGCCGCCACCGCGGGCATCACCTGCCGCAGGGCGACGAACAGCCCCAGGTGCGCCAGGGTGCTGAGGACACCGATGACGGCGAAGCCGGAGAGCTGGCGGGCCATGCCCCGGGGGAGGCGGGCCGAGCGGACCCGCGGCGGCACCGGCAGCCGGGCCGCGTCCCACAGGGTCCTGCGCGCCACCCTGGCCATCCCCCGCAGGTCGTCCAGGGCGGTGCGCAGGATGTCCACCCGGCTGTCGGGGTCGTCCACCCAGTCGACCGGCACCTCGTGGATGCGCAGGCCGTGCCCCTCGGCCAGGAGCAGCAGCTCGGTGTCGAAGAACCACTCCTCGTCCTCGACCGCCGGAAGCAGCGCCTGGACGACCTCCGTACGGCCCGCCTTGAACCCGCACTGGGCGTCGGAGAAGCCGGCCCCCATCGCCGAGCGCAGCAGCAGGTTGTAGGCGCGGGAGATCAGCTCCCGCTTCGGGCCGCGGACCACGTCGGCGTTCCTCGCCAGCCGGGTGCCGATGGCCAGGTCGCTGTGCCCCGACAGCAGCGGGGCGACCAGCGGCAGGAACGCCTCCAGGCCGGTGGACAGGTCGACGTCCATGTAGGCGACGACGTCGGCGTCGCTGCCCGACCACACCCGCCGCAGCGCCCGGCCGCGGCCCTTGGCGTCCAGGCGGACGGCCCGCACGCACGGCAGCTCGCGTTCCAGACGTGTGGCGATCTCCCAGGTGGCGTCGGTGCTGGCGTTGTCGGCGATCGTGATGCGGAAGCCGTAGGGGAAGGTGTCGGTCAGGTACGCGTGCAGCCGCCTGATGCTCGCCGGCAGGGCGCGCTGCTCGTTGTACACCGGGACGACCACCTCGACCAGGCGCGTCTTGAGTGCTGTCTGCATGCGCCCACCATCGTGGCCCGGGCTTGGAACCGGCTGAGCCGCCGATGAACGCCGGATGAGAAGCCCGTCGCCCCCCTTCTCCCCCGTCTCCCTCCCGGAGGGCGCCCTGGACCGCTACGCCGGTTCCCCGCCGGCCGGCAGGGGCAGCAGGGCGCGCAACTCGTCGTCGGAGTGGAGCCGGTTGTACGGGGAGACGGTGAACGTCTCGGCGTACTCGACGCCCTCGGCGTGCTTGTCGCCGTACCAGCGGGCCAGGGCGGGGCGCATGTCCTCGGCGGCGTGCAGGTACGTCGACCAGTGCTCCAGCAGGAACTCCCGGCGTCCGGCCCAGTCGGTGGGAACGGTGTCGAGCAGCCCGTTGCAGTAGGGGGTGAACTCGTAGAACTGTGAGACGTGCGCGTCGCAGCCGAGCAGCTTCTCCTCGATCGCGGGCGTGGTGTCGATCGCGATGTCGTGGCGGTGCTGCGGGTGCGTCCCGTAGTCGACCGTCAGCAGGTAGAGCGGACGGCGGGCGAGCGGTGGCACGGCCGGCAGGATGTTCCGCAGCCCGACGAACGGCATGGCGTCGCGGACGATCTGGCCTGCGGCGCGGTTGTCGGGGTGGCCCGCGCCGTCGGGGTGGAAGGAGATGACGACGTCGGCCCGCCATTCGCGGATCGCGCGGATGACGGCCTGCCGTACCTCCAGGGTCGGGATGAGGGAGCCGTCGTCGATCGGCAGGATCTCGTACTGCAGTACGCCGAGCCGCTCGGCCGCCTCGGTCCCCTCGGCGGCGCGGCGGGCGACGAGGGGGCCCGCGTCCACCTCCCAGTGGCCCGCGGACCCGTTGGTGAGGGTCATGAACTTCACGGCGTGCCCGGCTTTCGCGTAGAGCGCGGCGGTGCCGCCGACGTACTCCTCCGGCTCGTCGGGGTGGGCCAGGATGACGATGACGCGGAGCTTGCGGTGCATGTGACGCCTTTCGGATGGGCTTCGGTGAACTTCGGGTGAGCTTCAGGTGAGCCGGGACAGCAGGGTGGTCAGGTGGTCGGCGCTGCGGCGCAGGAACGCGCGTTCCCACTCCGTCCCCAGGGGAGGCGCGTAGTAGGAGTCGACGGGGGTCAGCTCGCCCGCCGCCATGCGGCGCTCGGCGACGCTCGCCAGGCGGACGAGCCCGGCCAGGTCGGCCAGTGGCAGGTCGGGGTGGAGGTCCTGCCAGCGCCGGTCGAAGATCTGGATGCCGTTGCGGTCGCGCCCCTTGGTGTTCTCGATGGTGAGATTGACCTGGGGCGCGTGTTCGAGCAGCAGGGACAGGACGGCGGCGAGATCGACGACGCCGTCGCCGCAGGCGCGGTTCTGGCGTTCGAGCCCGTCGCCGGTGAAGGTCACCACGAGGTCGCGCATGTGCGTCTGGCGTGTGTACGGCGCGACGCGGCGGGTGGCCTCGACGGGGTCCTCACCGCGGACGACCACGTTGGCCAGGTCCAGGGTCACGCCGACGGCATCGGGCCCGACGTCCTCGACGAGCCTGACCAGCTCGAACGTGGTGATCTCCTCGTGGGTCTCCAGGTTGACCCGGGCACCGTGGCCGCGCAGCACCGGGGCGAGCCGGTGCAGGAGGCGGCGGGTGGCCTCCAGTTGCTCCTCCCAGGTGACGTCGGTGCGGAAGCGGTCGATGGCGTGCAGGCCCCAGCGGAAGTGCTGGTAGTTGGCCGTGTCGCCCCACAGGTCGGCACAGCCGATCGCGGCCGCCGCCTCGATCATGCGGCGCGCGCCGAGCAGGTAGTCGCCGTCGCCGACCTGACGGATCGACGGGTCCTCGGCCGTGTTGAACGGGTTGACCTTGCCGAGCCCCGTCTCAAGGTAGAGGTCCAGGTCGTCGGCCTGCTGCCGTAGCGCCGCCAGCCGTCCGGGGCCGAGTTCGGCCGCCTCGGGAAACTTCAGCCCGCACACGCCGATGCGTGTCATCGGGTTCTTCCTTCCTCGGCCGCGTGACAGCGCACCCAGTGGCCGCCGCCGAGGTCGGTCCTGGCGGGCCGTTCGGCGGCGCAGCGGGCGGTGGCGAGCGGGCAGCGGGCGGTGAACGGGCAGCCCGTCGGCGCCGGAGCGGCCGCCGCGCCCGCCGGAGCGGCCGGGGGCTCCGCGCCGCGGTGCTCGCGGCGCGGGTCGGGAACGGCCGACAGCAGCAGGCGCGTGTACGGGTGGGCGGGCCGTTCCACCAGGGTGGCGGCATCGGCGCCCTCGACGGCGTGCCCGGCGTACATGACGAGGATCCGGCCGCCGAGGTAGCGGGCGGAGGCGAGGTCGTGGGTGATGTACAGGTAGGCCGTGCCCCGGGTGGCGCGCAGCCGTTCCATGAGGTTGAGCACGCCGGCGCGCACGCTGACGTCGAGCATGGACACCGGTTCGTCGGCCACGATGAGCCGGGGGCGGACGGCGAGCGCCCTGGCGATCGCCACCCGCTGCCGCTGCCCGCCGGACAGCTCGTGCGGGTGACGCCCCGCCAGGGAAGGGTCCAGCCCGACGGTGGTGAGCAGGCCGGCGACGTCGCCGGGGTCGTGGCCGTGCAGGATGAGGGGCCGCCGAAGGTGGTGGCCGACGGTGTGAACGGGATTGAGCGAGCCGAACGGGTCCTGGAAGACCATCTGCACGGCTCGCCGGTAGGCCGGGGAGGCCCGGCGCGGCTCACCGGTCAGGACGTCCGTGCCGTCGAGCCTGATCGTGCCGCCGGTCGGCCGGTCCAGGCGGGCGACGAGCCGCGCCGTCGTGGACTTGCCGCTGCCGGACTCGCCGACCAGCGTGACGATCTCGCCGGCACCGACCTCGAACGACACGTCGTGCACCGCCCGCAGCACGCGGGCACGCCGGCCCCGGCCGATGGTGAAGTGCCTGGTCAGACCCTCCACCTGGAGGAGGGGGGAGGTCACGGGGTCACCTCCGCCGGGCCGTACAGGTGGCAGGCCACGTCGCGGCCGTCCATGGTGACCGGGACGGGACGCTCGGCGCGGCAGCGGTCGTGCGCCGAGGGGCAGCGCGGAGCGAACCGGCAGCCCGGGGGCGGGTCGACGAGGTCGGGCGGGGCTCCGGGGATTCCGGTGAGCCGCGTGTCGTCGCCGTGCAGCGTCGGGAAGGACGCGAGCAGGCCCCGGGTGTAGGGGTGGGCGGGGTCGTCGAGGATCGTCCGGGCGCCGGCCAGCTCGACCACCTCCCCCGCGTACATGATCGCGATGCGGTCGCTGATCTCGACGAGCAGGGAGATGTCGTGCGTGATGAACAGGACGGCGAAGCCGAGCCGCTCCTGCAGTCTCCGCACCTCGGCGATGATCTCCCGCTGGACGACGACGTCGAGGGCCGTCGTCGGCTCGTCCATGATGAGGATTCTGGGCCGCAGGGCCAGGGCGATCGCGATGGCGACACGCTGCCGCATGCCGCCGGACAGTTCGTGCGGGTAGGCGCGCAGCCGGTCGGCGCCGATGCCGACGAGCCCGCACAGCCGGGCGGCGCGTTCGCGGGCCTCGCGGCGGCCGGTCCGCTCGTGGGTGCGGATGACGTCGACGAGCTGGGCCTCGACGCGGAGGACCGGGTTGAGGGCGTTCATCGCGTTCTGGAACACGACGGCGATGTCGCGCCAGCGGACGCGCCGCAGTCCCTCGTCGGACAGGCCGAGCAGGTCGACGCCTTCGCCTTCGCCGTCGCCGTCGCCGTCGCCGCCGCCGCCGAAGCGGACGCGGCCGCCGGTGATGACGGCGGGGTCGCGCAGCAGCCTCGGTACGGCCATGGCCAGCGTCGACTTGCCGCAGCCCGACTCCCCGGCCAGCCCGAGGATCTCTCCGGGGAACAGGCCGAGGCTCACCCCGTCGACGGCGCGGGCGATACCGCGCGGAGTGTGGAAGTCGACGGTCAGGTTCTCGATGGACAGCAGGCCGGTCGGCGGCGCGGCCGTCCCGGCGGTCAGTGGTTCAGCCACGCCGCACCGCCGTGGCCCGGCGGAAGCCGCGGGGGCGGCGGGTGGCGCCGCCGCCCGCGACCCGCAGCCGGGGGTTGGTGGCGGCGTCGATGGCGAAGTTGACCAGCGCGAGCGCCGAGGCGGTCAGCGCGATGCCGAGGCCGGGCGCGACGAACGTCCACCACGCGCCCTGCAGCAGCGCGGAGTCGTTCTGCGCCCAGAACAGCATCGTCCCCCACGACGGCTGGTCGGCGTCGCCGAGGCCGAGGAACTCCAGCGCCGAGCCGGCGGTCAGCGCGAAGACGACCTGACCGCAGAAGTAGGCGGCGATGACGGAGGCCATGTTCGGCATGATCTCCACGAAGATGGTGCGCCGACGGTGTTCGCCCGCGACCGTGGCGGCGGCGACGAAGTCGCGCCGGCGCAGGGTCAGCGCCTGCGAGCGGACCACCCGGGCGCCGAACGCCCAGCCGGTCGCCACGAGGACGAGCACGATGGTGCCCGTGCCGGGTGGCAGGAACGCCGCCAGGACGATGATCAGCGGCAGGCTCGGGATCGTCAGGACCACGTTGACCACCAGCGAGATCGCCTCGTCGGCCACGCCGCCGAGGAATGCCGTGACGAGGCCCGCGACGACGCTGATCACCGTGGTGCCGGTGCCGACCACGAGGGCCATGCCGAGAGAGGTGCGGCCGCCGTACAGGACGTGGCTGAGGACGTCCTGGCCCTGGCCGTTGGTGCCGAGCGGGTGGGCGGCCGACGGCGGGCTGAACGGCCCGCCGTCCGACCAGGTGGTGGTGTGGGGCGCCAGGACGGGTGCGAGGAGCACGGCGCAGGCGATGAGGGCGAAGACCGCGGCGCCGACGACGGCGCGGCGGTCGCCGCGCAGGAACGCTGTCACCTTCCGCATGGGGAACACCTCCTTAGGAGCTCGCGGTGGCCGCGCCGCGCACCCGAGGGTCGAGCGCCGCGTAGAGCGCGTCGACCACGAAGTTCACGGCGAGGACGGAAATGGTGATCATGAGGAAAAGGGCCTGCATCAGCGGGTAGTCGTGGGTGGTGACCGCCGCGTAGAGCTGGTTGCCGAGACCGGGGTAGGTGAAGACGACCTCGGTGAGCAGCTGCCCGGAGAAGACGTGGCTGACGGCCAGGCCGAGAGAGGTGACGGTCGGCAGGATCGCGTTGCGCGCCGCGTAGTGGCCCATCACCCGCCAGGTCCGCAGACCCTTGGCCTCGGCCATGGTCAGGTAGTCCTCGTCGAGGACGCCGATCATCGTGTTGCGGATCGACAGTACCCACGCGCCGACGGAGACCAGCGCGACCGTGGTGGCGGGCAGCAGCAGGTGGGTCGCGACGCTGCCGAGGAACTCCGGGGTGAGGCCGGGCGCGACGTCCATGCCGTAGGCGTAGCCCTGCGGCAGTACCTGCCACCGGACCGCGAACAGATAGAGCACGAGCAGCGCGAGGAAGAAGTAGGGGAACGAGCCGACGAACATCGTCAGCGGCGGCACGACGGTGTCGAACCGGCTCCCCCTCCGCCAGGCCGCGAAGGAGCCGAGCAGCGTGCCGGCGGTGAAGCTGATCAGCACGCTGACGGTGCCGAGCAGCAGCGACCAGCCGAGGCCGTCCCGGATGAGGTCGGTGACCGGGGTGGGGAACTGCGACAGGGAGGTGCCGAGGTCTCCGCCGAGGAGGTTGTGCAGGTAGTCGGCGTACTGCGCGAGGAGCGGCGCGTCCGACAGGCCGTACGCCTCCTTGAGCGAGGCCAGGTCGTCGGGGCCGAGCTGGTCGGCGTAGCCGGCGAACAGCGTCGTCGCCGGGTCGCCCGGCATCAGGCGGGGCAGCAGGAAGTTGAGGGTGACGGCGACGAACCCCGCGACCGCGTAGAACGCCGCCCTGCGCAGCAGGAAGATCATGTGGCGGGCTTCAGTTTCGGGTAGACGAGGAGCGGCGTCGGGAAGCGCGGGGAGTTGCGCAGCGGCGCGTAGGGGGCGCCGGCGTCGGGCCAGCCGGTGAAGCGCCGGGAGCTGTAGGCCCCCCACTCGGGCTGCTCGTACAGCGGGACGGCCGGGAAGACCTCGACGAACAGCTTCTGCAGCTCGCGTCCGATCTTCCGCTGCTCGGCGGCGTCGGAGACGGTGGCGAACCTCTCCAGCAGCTCGTCGGCCTCGGGTACGGCCAGGCGGTGGAAGTTGAGGTTGCTGGTCTCCCCGACGGGCCGCCGGGTGAAGCTCGACATCATCGCGCGGAAGTAACCGAAGGGGGACGCGCCGCGCTCGCCGGGTCCGAGGGTGACGTCGAAGCGCCCGTTGTAGACGGCCGAGGTCCACTGGTCGAACCCGATCGTGCGCAGCTTGACCGTGACGCCCACCTCGGCGAGGTTCTGGGTGACGATCTGCGCCACGGCGACGAAGTCGGTCCAGCCGCTGGGGACGACCAGGTCGAAGGAGGCGGGCTCGCCGTCCTTGCCGGTGCGCCTGCCGCCGGCGCCCCTGGCGAGCCCGGCGGCGTCGAGCGCGGCGTTCGCCGCGGCGACGTCGCGGGTGACGAGCTCGGCGTGGGTGCTCGTCAGGGACTCGTCGATCCAGCCGGGGTAGGCGTCGCGGGCGATGCCGACCGCGTTGGCGGGCTCGCTCTTGCCCCATACGGCGATGTCGACCATCTTGCGGCGGTCGAGGGCCATGCTGAGGGCCTTGCGGACCGCGGGGTCGTCGAACGGCGCCTTGGTGGTGTTGACGAACAGGAAGATGTCGGAGATCCGCGGCCACCAGTAGTGGTTGTTGCGCCTGTCCTTCGCGACGAACGTCCGGTCGGGGTCGGGCACCAGGCCGCCCCAGTCGACCTGCCCGCTCACCAGCGCGGAGTTGATCTGGTCGTTGCCGGCGTAGGTCGGCACCCGTAGACCGGGGATCGCGATCGGCTGCCAGTAGCCGTCGCGTCTGCGCAGCTCGTACATCTGCGGGCGGAAGGCCGTGAGCGTGAACGGGCCGGTGCCCACGGGGTCGGGGTTGGTGTGGGTGACGGGGTCGGCGACGGCCGACCAGATGTGCCGGGGAACGAGGAGTTGCTGCGCGATGTCGTGCAGCGCGGGCGTGTACGCCTTCTTGAAGGTGAACTCCACGGTCCCGGCGTCGGGGGCCCGGACGGCTTCGACGTAGTTCGCGACGGCGCCCGTGGCGTATCCGATGAGTCCCTTGTGCCGCTTCAGCAGGTCGAAGGTGAACGTGACGTCCTCGGCCGTGAACGGCCTGCCGTCGGACCAGGTGACCTTGTCGCGGAGCTTCATGGTGAGCACCGTGTTCTCCTGCGACCAGGTGAAGCCGGTGGCGAGCCAGGGCTCCAGCGCGCCCGTCACGTGGTTGAAGATCATGAGCGGCTCGTAGACGCAGAACCGCGCCGCCCAGCGCGAGCTGGCGGCGAACGGGTTGAAGTTCCTGGCGAGCGTCGAGCCCTGCTCGGAGGCGACGGTGAGCAGCGGCGCACTGCCCGCGCCGGCCTTCGCGCCCTGGCCCGCACCGGTCTCGGCGCAGCCGGTGAGCGAGGCGGTGAACGCGGCGGCGCCCAGGGCGCCCGCGCCGCGCAGGAGAGTCCGGCGGTCGAACCGCCGAGGATCGACGACCATGTCGCACCTCCGTTCAGGGCTCCCGCCCTATCTATAACACACTGTTCGTATTAATTGCTGGACGCTAATGTCACACCCCTCACGAGGTCAATGGTTTTCCGAAGAAAGTACTAACAGTGTGTTCGAGATATATGATCGTGGCCATGTCCCGCCAACCACAGGCGGCGGCGCTGCCGTCGGGGGCGTCCACCGTGCTCCGCAACCTCAACGAGCGCTCCGTCGTCGTACAGCTCCTGCACGACACCCCGCTGACCCGCGTCGACCTGGCCGAGCGCACCGGCCTGGCGCTGCCGACGATCAGCCGTGCCGTGGCGAACCTCGAACGGTCGGGGATCGTGCGCGCCACCGGCCGTGACACCTCCCGCAAGGGACCCGCCGCCGCGCTCTACGAGGTCCGCCCGGCCGGCGGCGGTCTCGCGGCGGCCGTGTCCGTCACCTCGGTCGGCCTCGTGGTGTCACTGCTGGGCCTGCGCGGCGAACGGGTGGCCCTGGTGGAGGCCCCCGCCGAGCGGGTGCCCGGGGGCGCCCCGCTCCACCTCCAGGTGCGGGGGCTGCTGGATCGCGCCCTCGCCCACGCGAGGGCGTCCCGCCCGGAGGTATGGCACGGCGTCGTCTCGGTGCCGACCGTCGTCGATGCGGGCGGTGTCCTGCACCGCGACCTCCCCTCGGCGCTGCCCGCCTTCGACCAGGCGTCCATCGACGCGATCGTCGAGCTGTTCGGGGGCGCCGCCACCGTGGAGAACGACGTCAACCTCTCCGCCCTGGGCGAGCGGGCCGCGGGCGTCGCCCGTGACGTCGACGACTTCGTCTACATCTCCGTGGGGCGCGGACTCGGCATGGGTGTCGTCATGCACGGCGAGATCCACCGGGGGGCCACCGGAGCGGCCGGGGAGATCTCCCGCATGCCCCTCGGCCACCGCTCCCTCGACGATCCGGGCATCCGCGACTCCGGACGGCTGCACCACTCGGTCACCGAACAGGCCCTCGCCGAGTACGCCACGGCGGAGGGCCTGCCGGAGACCGGCCCCGACGCGGTGTTCGGCGCCGCCGCGCGCGGCGACGAGCGGGCCGTCCGGGCCGTCCGCCGGGTCGCGCGGCACCTCGCCGGCGCCGTCGCGGTGACCGCCGCCGTCCTCGACCCGGCCCTGGTCGTGCTGGGAGGGACCGTAGGAGGCAGGCACGCCCTGCTCGACCCGGTCCGCGCCGAACTCGCCCGGCTCGTCAAGACCGCGACGCCGGTGGTCTCCTCCGCGCTGGGGGCGGACGCGGCGCTGCGCGGCGCCGAGGCGGTCGCGTCGAGCCGGGTGCGCGACGAGCTGCTGCGCCGGGTCAGCCCGGCGGGCGCCGCGGAACGCTGATCCCCGGCCCCCCGGCGCCCGGCCCGGCGGGCGCCGCGGAACGAAACCCCTGTGCGCGGCGGCTCCACCGGTCCGGATCAGCGCGGCGACGCCGGAGCGGGGCTCCGGGGACGAGCGGCGCCCGGCAGGCCGAGGGCCGCCACCACGCCCCCGTCCGCGGCGTTGCCGAGCCGTACCGTCCCGCCCGCCTCCGCGACCGCCTGGGCCACGATCGCCAGCCCGAGACCGGAGCCCGGCAGGCCGCGCGCCGCCGGCGAGCGCCAGAAGCGCTCGAACACGTGCGGCAGTTCGTCGGCGGGGATACCGGGACCGTGGTCGCGCACGGTCAGCTCGCCACCGCGCAGGCGCACCTCGACCCGGCCGGGACCGAACTTGGCGGCGTTGTCCAGCAGGTTGAGCACGGCCCGCTCCATCAGGGAGGCGCTGCCCTCGGCGTACCAGGGGTCGAGCTCGGCGGTGATATCCGCACCGCGGAGGACGGCCCGCTCGACGGCGGCCCGGACGACCTCGTGGAAGGCGAACTCCACGTGCGGCTCGTGGTCCCCTTCCCCCCGGGAGAGCTGGAGCAGGTCCCCCACCAGGGTCGACATCTCCTCGAACTGGGCCTTGAGGCCGGCCAGCAGCCTGCGCTTCGGCTCGGGGGCCAGCGGCCGGCCGGTCTTCTCGCTGCGCAGCAGCAGGTCGACGTTGGTGCGCAGGCTGGTGAGGGGGGTGCGCAGCTCGTGCCCGGCGTCGGCGATCAGCCGCCGCTGCCGTTCGCGTGAGCCCGCCAGCGCCGCCGTCATCGCGTTGAACGAGGCGCCGAGGCGGGCGATCTCGTCGGTGCCCTCCACGGGGATCCGGGTGCCGAGGTCCTCGGTCCTGGCGACGTGCTCGACGGCCTCGGCCAGCCGGCCGACCGGGCGCAGCGCCGTACGGGAGACCAGCAGCCCGGCCGAGGCGGCGCCGACCACGCCGAGGGCGGCCACACCGGCGAGGATCCAGGCGAGCGTGGTCAGCGTGGACTGGAACTCGGCCAGCGGCCGCGACTCCATCACGGCCAGGCCCGACCCGGCGCTCGTGGTGAGCACCCGCATCGGGGTGCCGTCCTCGGCGGCGCCGTCCCGCAGCGTCCGCGTCCCCTCGGGGGCGGCGGCCAGGGCGCGGTCGGCCGGGGTCACCGTGACGGCGAGCCCGCCGACGACGCACCTGCCCCCCCGATCGTCGATCACCTGCACCGGGAGGACCCGCGGCGGCCTGATGCGTTCCTGGAGCGTGTCCGGGCCGGAGCCGGGCAGATCGGGCAGCGGGGGGAGGGCGGGCAGGCGGCCCGCGCAGTAGTCCTGCATCCACTGGGCGCCCGCCGGGGGCCCCTTGGGCTTCTCCAGCAGGGAACGGTCCACCTGGTTCAGCAGCGCGCCGCGGACGATGAACCAGCAGGCGCCCGCGCACACCGCGATCGCCAGCGCGACGGCCGCCGCGACCAGCAGGGTCAGCCGCGAGCGCAGGGAGCGGCGTCTCACGGCGCGGCCCGAAGGACGTAGCCGACGCCCCGGACGGTGTGGATCAGCCGGGGGCGGCCGCCCGTCTCGGTCTTGCGGCGCAGGTACATGATGTAGACGTCGAGGGAGTTGGACGACGGCTCGAAGTCGAAGCCCCACACGTCGTTGAGGATCTGCTCGCGGGTGAGCACCTGCCGCGGGTGCAGCATGAACAGCTCCAGCAGCAGATACTCGGTGCGGGTCAGCTCCAGCCGCTCGCCCGCCCGGGTGACCTCCCGGCCCGCGGTGTCCATCCGCAGGTCGCCGCAGGCCAGCACGACGCCGCCGGGGCCGCCGGGGCCGGGTGCGGCGGGGACGGCCAGGGCGCCGCGGCGCAGCAGCGCCCTGACCCGGGCCAGCAGCTCGTCCAGCTCGAACGGTTTGACGAGGTAGTCGTCGGCCCCGGCGTCCAGCCCGGACACCCGGTCGCCGACGGCGTCGCGGGCGGTGAGCATGAGCACCGGCACGTGGTTGCCGGCCGCCCGGAGCCGCCGGCACGCGGTCAGGCCGTCCAGGCGGGGCATCATCACGTCCAGCAGCACCAGCTCGTACGGTTCCCCGGCGAGGACCGACAGCGCCTCCTGGCCGTCCGGGGCGACGCCGACGTGGTAGCCCTCGAACTCCAGGCTGCTCTGCAGCGCCTCCCTGAGCGCGGGCTCGTCGTCCACGACCAGCACCCGCGCCGCCCTGCCGTCACCCATGGCCCCCACGCTAGACGCCCCACATGAGAGCCGGATGAACGCCCGCCCTCTCCCCCGCTCCCCGTCCGCCCCTCCCCCGGTTCCCGCTCCCTCGGCACCGGAGACCCCCGGTGTCAGGGGACCCCCGGTGCCGGGACCTCCTCCAGGGCCAGGGCCCGGACCGGGCAGAGCCGTACGGCGCCGCGCAGGCGGGCGGGACCGACCCGCGCGGCGGCGTCGCCGTCCACGGTGACCAGCCCCTCCTCGTCGGCGTCGAAGACCTCGGGCAGGGCGAGGGAGCACTGCCCGGAGCCGATGCACCGGTCGCGGTCGGCGGCCACGCGCGCGGCCGTCACCATGCCACCCGGAGCGAGTGCAGGCCGAAGATGGGGCCGCCGTACTTGAACGGCAGCTCGGCGTCCTCGCCGACGACGCGCAGGCCGGGAATCCGCTCGAAGAGGGTGCGGTAGGCGATCTCCAGCTCGGCGCGGGCGAGGTTCTGCCCGAGGCACTGGTGGACGCCGTAGCCGAACGCCAGGTGGTTGCGGGCGCCGCGCCGGATGTCGAGCTCGTCGGGCCGGTCGAAGGCGCGGGGGTCGCGGTTGGCGGAGGCGCCGAGCACGAAGACGCCCTCGCCGGTCCGGACCTTCTGACCACCGATCTCCATGTCCTCGGTGGCGACGCGGTCGAAGGCGACCCAGTCGACGATCGAGTGGAAGCGCAGCAGTTCCTCGACGGCGTCCGGCCAGCCGGCCGGGTCGGCGCGCAGCGCGTCGAGCTGGACGGGGTGGCGCAGCAGCGTCAGGACGCCGAGGGGGATCATGTTGGCCGTGGTCTCGTGCCCGGCGATCAGCAGCAGGAACGCCATGCCGACCAGCGCGTCGTGGTCCAGCTCGCCGGTCTCGCGGCGCGCGGTCACCAGCCGCCCGATGAGGCCGTCACCGGGCGAGCGTTCGGCCGCGGTGACCAGGCGGTCGAGGTACTCCCAGATCTCGATGCCCGCGGCGCGGGCGGCCCGCATGTCGTCGAGGGCGGCGGTGACCATCGCGCGGGTCCTGGACTGGAAGAACTCGTGGTCGGCGTAGGGGACGCCGAGGAGGTCGCAGATCACCAGGGACGGCACGGCGAGCCCGAACGCCTCGACCAGGTCGGCCGGGGAGCCCTTGCCGAGCATGTCGTCGATGAGCCGGTCGACCACCTCCTGGATGCCTGGCCGCATCTCCCTGATGCGCCGGACGCTGAACTCCGGGATGAGCATCCGCCGGTAGACGTCGTGCTCGGGAGGGTCCATGTCGATGAACTGGCCGGCCTGGAACCTCGCGAACGCCCGCCGTTCCTCCTCGGAGGGCTGCTCAGCGGACAGTTTCGTGACGGGGTGGCCGGGGGTGGCCGGGGAGGTGCTGATCCGGGGGTCGGTGAGCACCCGCTGCGCCTCGGCGTGCCGGGTGACCAGCCAGACCGGTCCGCCGGGCAGCTCCGCCTCGACGAGGGGGGCCTGCTCGCGGAGCTCGGCGTACTCGGCCGGGGGCGCGAAGGGGCAGGTGCGCGGAACGGGGAAGCTCTGGGCCATAGTTGTACTCCTCACGAGCCGGGCCACTGAACTTACTTACATGAAAGTAAGTAAAAGAGGGCACGGCCGTCAAGCATGTCCCGGAGAAAGCGCGAGGGAAGTGGCGGAACGGTGATGGGTGCCCGGCGCAGCGACACCAGGGAACGGATCCAGCAGGTCGCGCTGGAGCTGTTCGCCGAGCGGGGATACGAGAAGACCTCACTGCGGGAGGTCGCCGAGCGGCTCGACATCACCAGGCCCGCGCTGTACTACCACTTCAAGGCCAAGGAGGACATCCTCAACGGCGTCATCGAGGATCTCACCGCCTCGATGGAGGAGATCGTGGAGTGGGCCGGCGCCCAGCCGGGCACGCCCGAGGCCAGGGTGGAGGTCCTGCGCCGGATCGCCGCGCTCCTGGAGGACCAGTGGCGGCCGCTCGTCCGGTTCGCCCAGGTCAACCAGGACGTCATGGCGGGGCTGCCGGCCGGTGAGGAGATGCGGCGGCGCATGATCGCGCTGATCTCGGTGCTGAGCGGTCCCGGGGACGACCCCGTCCGGCAGTTCGAGGCGCGTCTGGCGGTGATCGCCCTCATCCTGGGCACCGTCCCGCTGTCGATCTTCGGCATGGACCTGCCCGAGAAGGAGCAGTCGGCGACGGCGCTGACCGTCGCCACGAGACTGGTCACCGGCGGCTGAGCCCCGGCGGCACACCGTACGGCCCGCCCACCGGTCGCCGGGGCGCGCCGAAGGCCCCGTCCTGAGCGGGAGCGCGCTCAGGACGGGACGACGCTCAGGGCGAGACGACGCTCAGGGCGAGACGACGCTCAGGACAGGACGACGCTCAGGGCGGGACCGCGCTCAGGACAGGACGGCCATGGCGGCGTTGTGGCCGGGGATGCCGCTGACGCCGCCGCCGCGCCGGGCGCCCGCGCCGCAGAGCAGGACGCGCTCGAAGGCGGTCTCCACCCCCCACTTGCCCGGCTCGCCGTACGGCCACGACAGGTCCCGGTGGAAGATGTGCCCGCCGGGCAGTCCCGCCTCGTCCTCCAGGTCCACCGGGGTCTTCACCTCCAGGCACGGGCTCCCGTCGGGGGCCCGCAGCAGGCAGTCCTCGATCGGCTCGGCGAGCACGGAGTCGACGGAGGCGAGGGTGGCCCGCAGCGCGGCCTCGCGCGCCCCGGCCGGGTCCTCCCGGAACAGCCGGGCCGGCATGTGCAGGCCGAACAGGGTCATCGTCTGCGCCCCGGCGGCGCGCAGGCCGGCGCCGAGGATGGACGGGTCGGTCAGCGAGTGGCAGTAGACCTCGGCCGGGGGCAGGGCGGGGATCCGCCCGGCGGACGCCTCGGCGTACGCGCGGGCGAGCAGGTCGCGGCCCTCGTTGATGTGGAAGGTGCCGCTGAAGGCCGCCACCGGGTCCACCTCGGCGTCCCGCAGGCGCGGCAGCCGGGACAGCACCATGTTGACCTTCAGCTGCGCCCCCTCCGGCGCGATCCCGTCGCCGCCGAGCAGCCGGGCCAGCACGGCCGGCGGCACGTTGGCCAGGACCCGCTCGCCGCGCACCGTGTGCTCGCCACCGGCGTCGCGGAAGGCGACCTCGCCCGAGGCGGGGTCGACGGCGAGGACCTCGGCGCCGGTCAGGATCTCGGCGCCGGCCGAGCGCGCCGCGTCGGCGAGGCCGCCGGAGACCGCGCCCATGCCGCCGACCGGGACGTTCCAGTCACCGGTGCCGTCGCCGATCACGTGGTAGAGCAGGCAACGGTTGGCCAGCAGGCCGTCGTCGCGGGGGTCGGCGAAGGTGCCGATCAGGGCGTCGGTGAGCACCACCCCGCGTACGGTGTCGTCGGCGAAGCGCTCGTCCACGACCTCGCCGATCGGCCGCTCGAACAGCTCCCGCCACGCCTCCTCGCCGACGAGGCCGCGCATGGCCTGGCGGTCCATGAGGGGACGCAGCAGGGTGGGCGCGACGCGTCCGGCGACGCGCCCGGTCAGCGCGTAGAAGCGCCGCCAGGCCGCGAGGTCGGTCTCACCCCCGGTCACCCGGGCGAAGGAGGCCGCGGTGCGGGCCTCGTCGCCGTGGTCGACCAGCAGTCCGGTGTTCCCGACGGGGGTGTAGGAGGCGTAGCGGCGGCGGCGCAGCTCCAGCCGGAGCCCGAGGTCGGACACGATCTTCGAGGGCAGCAGGCTGACGAGGTAGGAGTAGCGCGACAGGCGGGCGTCCACGCCGGGGAAGGCCCGCGCCGACACCGCGAGGCCGCCCACGTGGTCCCGGCGCTCCAGCACCAGGACGCGGCGGCCCGCGCGGGCGAGGTAGGCGGCGGCGACCAGGCCGTTGTGGCCGCCGCCCGCGATCACTGCGTCATACCGGGAACGGAACACTCGTCATCCCTCGAAAGGCTCTCGGAGGCGGTGGGGGGCGACGCCCGGCCATGTCCGGCACCATATAGCGAAGGTGACAAAACGGTCTATAGGTCACTTCTCATTGCCGCTCAGACGGTAAGGCGGGTACCTCTCCGATGGGAGGCAGGTGTCACCCGCCGCCGGCCTCCCGCCGCCGGCCTCCCGCCGCCGGTGGGAGGCGTCGGCCCCGGAAGGGGAACGGGGCCCCGGCCACGCCCCGCACCGCGCCACCGGCGCGCGGACGTGGCGTTCCCGGCGGTTCCACGGGTGGACGTCCCTCCTGGACGGCCGTAACGTGATCGTCCCGGAAGCAGCAATCCCGGTTACACCGTTCCAAAAGGGCGACGAGCCGGCCCGCACAGGGAGACAGAGACCGCTCATGAGTACCACCCAGCAGCCCATCGAAAGCGTGCTCCGACCGTCCGGCGAGGTGGCCGAGGCACTGGAACGGGGCGCCCCCGTCGTGGCACTGGAGTCCACGATCATCTCCCACGGCCTGCCCCAGCCCCGCAACCTGGAGGTCGCGGCCGAGCTGGAGCGGATCGTCCGGGAAGCCGGGGCGGTGCCCGCGACGATCGCGGTGCTGGACGGGGTGGCGCGCATCGGCCTGGACGAGGGCGGGCTGGAGCGGATCGCCACCGAGCCGGGGCTGCGCAAGCTCGGCTTCCGCGACCTGCCCGCCGCCGCCGCGCTGCGGGTCAGCGGCGCGACGACGGTGTCGGCGACCTCGTTCCTCGCGGCCCGCGCGGGCATCCGGGTCTTCGCCACCGGCGGTCTGGGCGGCGTGCACCGCGGCTGGGTCGAGACCCAGGACGAGTCGGCCGACATCGACATGCTGAGCCGTACCCGCATCACCGTCGTCTGCGCGGGGGTGAAGTCGATCCTGGACGTGCCGGCCACCCTGCAGCGGCTGGAGACGCGCGGGGTCACCGTCGCCGGTTTCGGCACCGGCGAGTTCCCCGGCTTCTACCTGCACACCTCCGGCGAGCGGGTGGACTGGCGGATCGAGACCCCCGAGGAGGCGGCGGGCGTCATGCGGGCCCAGGACGCGCTCGGCGGGCCGGAGACCGCGCTGATCGTCGCCAACCCGGTGCCGCGCGACCGGCAGCTCGACCCGGCCCTGCACGACCGGGTGCTCGCCGAGGCGCTGGAGGCGGCCGAACGGCAGGGCGTCAGCGGTCAGGCGATCACCCCGTTCCTGCTGGACTACCTGGTCAAGGGCACCGACGGCGCCTCCCTGGAGGCCAACCTCGCGGCCGTGCGGGGCAACGCCCGCGTCGCCGGGCTGATCGCGGCGGCGTGGAGCCGGGGAAACTGAGGAAACCGTGAGCACAACCGGCCTGCTGGTCATCGGTGACGTGGTCACCGACGTCGTCGCGCTCCACGGGGGCACCGCCCTGGCCCACCTCGCCGTCGGGACCGACACGGCCGCCGACATCGTGCTGCGTCCGGGCGGCTCGGGGGCCAACACGGCCTCCTGGGCCGCCCACCTGGGCGCCGACGCGCGGATCCTGACGCGGGTCGGCTTCGACACGGGCGAGTGGCACGCCGCCGAGCTGCGGCGCCGGGGGGTGCGCCCGCACCTGCGGGTGGACCCCGAGCGGCCGACCGCGGTGGTCATCGCCATGGTCGACGTGACCGGCGAGCGTTCCATGCTCACCAACCGGGGCGCGGGCGGGCACATCGGCACCGACGACTGGGACGAGAGCCTGCTCGACGGGGTCGGCCACCTGCACCTCTCGGGTTACACGCTGTTCGCCGAGCCGGGGCTCCAGCTCTCCCGGGTGGCCCTGGCGGAGGCCGCCCGGCGCGGCGTCACGGCCAGCGTCGATCCGGCCTCGACCGGGTTCCTGCGGTCCTTCGGCGCCGAGCGGTTCGTCGAGGAGACCCTGTCCGCCCGGATGGTCATCCCGAACCTCGACGAGGCGCGTCTGCTCACCGGCGAGTCCTCCGCCGAGGGCGCCGCCGAACGGCTGAGCCTGCGGTACGGCGCCGCCGCCGTGAAACTCGGCTCCCGGGGGGCGCTGATGGCCCGCGGCGGAAAGTTGACCGCCCGGGTTCCCGGACTGCCCGCGGAAGTGGTTGACTCGACCGGGGCCGGTGACGCGTTCGCCGCGGGCCTGTTGACCGCCCTGCTGAGAGGGGCTGACGACGAGGCCGCGCTGGACGCGGGACGCCGGGCCGGGGCCGAGGCGGTGACCGCCGTCGGCGGACGGCCGCGCGTCTCCGGGTCCGAAGTGGGTACCAACGAGCTTTATCCTCTTATCACCAATTGATAGCTTGCGGCGTAAGCTGCACCATTAGCCACATGCGTCACTTTGGGGAGGTTGCGGTCCACCGATGGATGCCGATTCATCGATCTGCCTGAGTGATCTGGTACCGGCCCTGCGCTGGAGCAGGCCACAGCAGGTCGCCGAAGCCCTCTCCGATCCCCGCCTGCCCGCCGGCTGGTGGTCCTCGGTCACCCTCAACAAGGCCCTCGGCACCGCCGGGCTCGACTGGATCTGCGACCGGCTCGCCCGGCTCTCCGTGTCGCGCTGGGATCACCTGCCGTTGAGCGACGTGCTGCCCGCCCTGCACGTGCACACCGTCGATCCCACCCTGCCCGGATGGCCGGAGCCGGCCCGCGCGGCCATCACCGCGCTGGGCGGCTGGTCCCGGCTGCGCCGGCTGACCTCCGCCGACCTGGGCGGCACGCCCGGCCAGATCGGCCCCGAGGCCGTGGTGACGGCCGTGTTCCACGAGGTGCTGGGACGCGTTCCCGGGATCTCTGCGGTCTCCGGGGTTCCCGGGCTCGCGGAGCAGGCCGGGACCGCTGCGGGAACGACCGCGGAGAACCGTACGGCCGAGCGGACGGCCGCCCCGGCGGCGACCCCGGCGACCTCGGCGGCCCCCGAACGGCAGGCCCCGGCCGCGCCGTCCACGCCGGCCGCGCCGCCCGCCGTCTCGGTGCCCGCCCAGTCCCCCGCTCCCGGCGCGCCGCAGCCCGCCGCGGCGGCCATGCCGCAGGCCGAGCCCGTCGCGGCGCAGGCGCCGGCGCGGCCGCAGGTGGATCTCAGCGACTACCCGCTGGTCCGCCTGGTGGAGAACATGTTCCGCGACTGGAACCCGCTGGAGCTCGCGGTCGCCGTGGAACGGTTGTTCGCCGTCGACCCGATCAGCCTGCGCGCGCTCGCCCACAGGCTCAACGCCGGCCGCGACGCCCTGTCGGCGGCCCAGCGCACCGCCGAGGAGCGCATCCTGCTGTGGCTGCGCTCGCCGGAGTCGGCCCCGCTCACCGGTCACATGTTCGGGCTCACCGAGTGGCTGGGCTCGGCGGCGACCGAGGAGCAGCTCATCGCGGCCGACCCGGCGCACCCGGTCGAGGTCCCCACGCTCCGCACGCCGCTGTGGCGGGTGCTGGTCACGCTCATGCCCGACCGGCGGCTCCAGGACGGCTGGCTGGTCGTCGGGGATCTCGGCGGCCTGCGCGACCGGACCCGCCAGCTGCTGGCCGGGCAGCCGTCCGACGCCGACGTGGTCGCGCTCATGGAGCGCCAGCTCGGCATCCGCGCCCACTCCGCCCCGGCGTGGCTGGTCGCCCTGAACAACTCCCCGGCCGGGAACCAGGGCTCCCCGCAGCAGGGCGGCGCCGGCTCCCCCGGCCAGGGCGGTCAGCTCCCGCGCCGCACCCCGGGCTCCAACGCCCACAACAACCATCGCGGCGGTCAGCCGATCCCGCAGGTCAACCCCGGCTCCATCGACCCGCGCGCCGCGCTGGCGACCCTGTCGGCCCTGTCCGGCAACGGCCGCCCGCACCTGGTCTCCAGCCGGCGGACCCCGCTGCACCCGCCGTCCGGTCCGCCGAGCTCCTCCGGTCCGGGCACCGACCCGAGCCGCTGGCAGCGGATCGAGGTGACCAGCGAGCACCTGCGGGGCGGCCCGGTGGCGGTGCCCGAGGGGTACGCCACCAGGCTCGGCATGCGTCCGGGCACGCTCCTGTCGGTGACCGGCCCCGGCGACAACGCGGTGGTGCTGGTCTGGCGCGACCAGCCCGTCTTCGACTCGCTCCAGCCGGTGCTCATGCGCCTGAACGCCCGGCCGGGCGACCAGGTGTACGTCACCGTGGACGGCTACCGCCTGGAGGCCCAGCTCCCCGGCTGAGCCTCCCCCGGCCCGCCCGGGCCCTTTTCACGGCCGGGCGGGCCGTCTCAGACGGTCACGGCCTCGGTCCGGCGGCCCCGCCGCCACAGGCCGTCCACGGCCAGCGCCCCGCCGCCGCTGAAGCCGATGGCCAGGGCCGCCGCGGCGAGGGCCAGGACGAACTCGTATCCCCCCTTGTCGGCCGCGAACCCGTTGGCCCCGTGGACGAAGACGATCGCGCCGGCCATGTCCAGGGCGAGCAGGACGCCGAACACCGGCAGCGCCGCGCCGACGATGAACGCGATCCCGCCGACGACCTCCAGCACGGCCACCGCCGGGGCCGCCAGGCCAGGCAGCGGGATCCCGATCTGCTCGAAGAACGCCGTCGTCCCGGAGATCCCCATGGTGGTGAACTTCTGCCACCCGTGGACGAGGAAGATCACTCCGATGCCGATCCTCCCCAGCAGCAGGGCGAAGGGCCGAATCCTGTCGAGCATTGCCACTCCTCTGTCAGTTCGAATTTGAACAACAACCTAGCCGCTGGTTCAAATTTGAACAACCCGTACACTGGGTCCGTGAAGGACACCCCATGGCTGAGCGAGGCCGAGATGGGCGCCTGGATGGCCTATCTCACCGCCTCGCACATGCTCGAACGGCGCATCGAGGAGCAGCTGAAGGCCGACTCGGGGCTGACCCACGCCCAGTACGAGATCCTCGCCAAGCTCTCCGCCGCCCCCGGGCGCCGCATGCGCATGACCGAGCTCGCACGCAGGGCCGTGGTCTCCAAGAGCGGGCTCACCTACCAGGTCGGACGGCTGGAGAAACGCGGTCTCGTCGAGCGGGCGGCCTGCCCGTCCGACGAGCGGGGCGTCCTCGCCGTGCTGACCGACCAGGGCATGCGCTGCCTGGAGAAGACCGCCCCCGGCCACGTGGCCGTCGTCCGCGCGTTCCTGATCGACCGGCTCACCCCCGAGGAGCTGGCCGGCATGACGCGGATCATGTCCAGGGCCGCGGCGGCTATGGCGTCACCCTCCGAGGCCGGTCCGGCGGACACGAGGGACACGGCGGGCACGGCGGGCACGTAGGCACGCGAAAGCCCGCCCCGCGGCACCGTGAGGGCCGCGGGGCGGGACGGGAGCCGGTACGGCCCGCGCGCGGGGGCGCGTGGTCCGCGCGAGCCGTACCGGGCAGGGGCCGCGCCGCCGGGTCAGGCGGCGGCGCAGCCGACCGAGGCCGGCGCGCCGGAGGTTCCGGGCGCGTTGCCGGTGAAGCCGAAGGACGTGGTGCCGCCGGAGGGGAGGGCGCCGTTGTAGTCGACGTTCTTCACCGTGACGGCGGAACCGCTCTGGGTGTACTTACCGCTCCAGAGCTGGGTGATGGTCTGGCCGCCGGAGAAGGTCCAGTTCACCGTCCAGCCGTTGATGCTCTGCCCGCCGGTGTTCCGTACCGTCACCTCGGCCTGGAAGCCGCCCTGCCAGGAGCTGACGACCTTGTAGTCGGCCGTGCAGGTCCGGTCGCCGGGCGGAGGCGTCGTGGGGGTCTGGGTCGGGGTGGAGGTGGGCGTCACCGTGGGCGTGGGGGTCACCGTGGGCGGGACCGTGGGCCACGGCGCCGCCATGGCCAGCTCGTAGGCGCGCTGCGGCACGAACTGCCCGGCCGGGCCGATGCAGCCGTCGGACTCACCGGGAAGCTTGATCCAGAGGAACGCGTCGATCGCCGAGTCGCCGGTGCTGGTCGTGCTCGGCGTGCCGATCGCCCGGCCCCCGGGGTCGCACCACTCGCTGCCCTGCGGGCCGTTGCCGTTGCGGCTGGTGTCGATCACGGCGCGCAGCCGGGAGATCCCGGTGGCGGAGATGATGTTCTTGGCGTACGCGACCTCGGTGGAGGTCCAGCGGTAGTTGGAGACGTTGAGGGAGAAGCCGTCACCGCTGTCGGCGATGCCGGCGGCCTTCAGGCGGGCGGCGGCGTCGGAGGCGGACAGCCAGCCCGAGTGGCCGATGTCGAAGTAGACCTTCGCCGACGACGAGGCGGCCTTGAGCTTCTTGCCGGCGTACGCCATGGAGGCGTTGGTCTCCTGCTGCTGGGACGAGTTCATGCAGCTCGTCATGATCGGCAGGACGTCGGGCTCCAGGATGATCGACGCGGGGCGTCCCTGCAGGCCCGCGGCGACCTCGTCGATCCACTGCCGGTAGGCCGTGTGGCTCGGCGCGCCGCCGGCGCTGGCGCCGCTGCAGTCGCGGTTGGGGATGTTGTAGACCACCAGGATGGGCGTCTTGCCGGCGCTCGCGGCGGCGCCGACGAACGCCGACACCTGGCCTCGCACGGTGGAGGTGTTGGTCGTGGTGAACCACCGGGCCTGCGGGACGGCGGCGATCCGGTCGCGGATGACCGGCGTACGGGAGTCACCGGGGTTGGCCGCGACCCACTTGGCCGCGCCGGTCTCCGGGTCGACGTAGAAGGGGGAGTCGGCCGCGGCGGCACCGGAGGCCAACGACGCCACGGACGCCGCGACGCCGGTCGCCACGGCCAGGGCCGCGCCGAGCGCGGCGAGGATCGGCCTTCTTCGCATGGGGACTCCTTGAGCAGGGGGTGGGAGCGCTCCCACACTAACGAGTCCCCCTCCCCCGCCTCCAGTGAACACGGCCCGTCCCCGCCGTTCCACACTCGCGACCTGCGACTACGACCCCCGTAACCGTTGAAAGTTTCACTTCTCCCCGAAGACGAGGAGCACGGCCCGGCCGTGGGGGAGGCGGGAAATCACGCGGCGTCCCGCCGCAAGCAGTAGCATCCCGAGTAGGATAAGGAGCATGCCAGATCCTACTCAGAAGTACTCGATCAGCATGCCTCGCGACATAGCGGAAGCCGCCCGTGCCCGCAGTGGACCTTCAGGACTTTCCGCATATGTCGCCGCCGCGGTCGCCCGGCAACTCGAGCGTGACAACCTTGACGAACTCATCATGGTGGCCGAGGCCGAGCACGGCCCGGTGACCGATGAGGAGATCCAGGCCAAGCGGGACCTTCTCCACCAAGCTCGCGAACAGCAGCGCACATCCGGGTCGAGCGCCGCGTGACCCGCACCACGCCCGCGTCGGGGGGCACTCTCGTCCTGGACAGCGAGGGACTGGCGAAGGCCGTTCTGCGTGATCGTGACGTCACCGGCTGGCTGGCCCTGGCGCGAGCGGACGACATGCGGGTGATCACCAGTGCGGCGGCGATCGTTGAAGTCGTGCACCCGAGAATCAGAAGGACCGCACTCGAGTGGGCCCTGTCCCGTATCGTCGTCGAGCCGGTCACGGAAACCCTCTCCCGTCGCGCGGCGGCCCTGCTGAGCGACGCGGGTCTGCACGGGCATCGGCACGCCATCGACGCCATGCTCTGCGCGACCGCGCTCGCGGCCCCCGGCCCCGTCACCGTCCTCACCTCGGACCCCGAAGACCTCGCCGTGCTCTGCGGCCGGGAAGCCGTCGTCGTCAAGGTCTGACGGCGCGCGCGTCCGGATCACCTCGGAGCCCTCTTCCCGTGCACGTGATGCGACCGATAGATGGCACCATTTATCCCATTCGCACCAGGGAGCTCATGTGTTCGGAATCGTTCGGCCGTGTCGGCACGGGATGTGCGGCGGGCTGTTCAAGGAGTGGATGGCGCACCTGTGCGGGCTCTGCCTCGCCCTGCGGGACGAGCACGGCCACGCCGCCCGGCTGGTGACCAACTACGACGGCCTGCTCGTCTCGGTCCTCACCGAGGCTCAGGCGACCACCCCCGCCACGCGCCGCCGGGCCGGGGCCTGCGCCCTGCGCGGGTTCAAGGGCGCCGACGTCGCCGAGGCCGAGGGGGTACGGCTGGCCGCGGCGGTCTCGCTGATCCTGGCGGCCGGCAAGGTCGCCGACCACGTCGCCGACGGCGACGGCGCCTACGCCCGCCGCCCCGTGGCCCTCGTCGCCGGGAAGGTCGCCGCCCGCTGGTCGGCCGCGGGCGCCCGTACGGCCGGCGACCTCGGGTTCGTCCCCGAGCCGCTGCTGCGCGCGGCCGAGGCGCAGGCAAGGCTGGAGAGCACGCCGGGCCTGGGGCTCCTGGAGCTCACCGCGCCCGCCGAGGACGCGGTCGCCGCCGCCTTCGGGCACACCGCGCTGCTCGCCGGGAAACCGCACAACCGCGAGACCCTCATGGAGGCGGGACGCCACTTCGGCCGCCTGGCCCACCTGCTCGACGCGGTGGAGGACCTGGACGGCGACCGGGCGACGGGCGCCTACAACCCGCTGACCGCCTCCGGCACCGATCTCGTCACCGCCCGGCGGCACGCCGACGACGCACTGCTCGGCCTGGAGCTGGCCGTGGCCGACCTCGACCTGGAGCGGCGCACGCTGGTGCGGGCGCTGCTGGTGAAGGAGACCCGGCGCTCGGCCGACCGCGTCTTCGCCTTGGCGGGCCGGGAGCGGCAGGAGGTCCCCGGGTTGCCGGGGCCTCCCGAGGCGCCGCCGCGCGACCCGCGCCTCAAGCCCGACCCCGGGGGCCTGCTGTCGATCGCGTGCGCCGCGACGACCTGCTGCACCTGCGGGCTGTACCGGCCGCCGTGGGACGAGGAGCGCTACAAGTCGTGCTGGGACCGCTGCGACTGCGGCAGCTGCACGGACTGCGGGAACTGCTGCGACTGCTGTGATTGCTGCAACTGCGGCGGTGACGGCTGCGGCTGCGACGGCTGCGGCTGCGACTGCTAGCCGTACCGTCCCATCTCGGTGTCCATGAGGCACGACACGCTCCCTGCCTGCGGTGCCCCACGTTCGACGAGACGGCCGACACGCTGTCCGTCTCACTGATCATGAGGCGACTTCGGTCGGAGTCCTTCGCAGACCCCGGCGGGCGCTCAGGCCCCGCTGCGTCCGGCGGGGGCGTCATAGACCAGGGTGTACCGCCAGAACAGGCGACGCCGGATCCGGGCGCCGGGCAGCTCCCCTGCGACCGCGGCCCGGATGTCGGCCAGGGTCTCCTGCGGATCGACGGTGGGCGCCGTCATGTGCAAGGGCGGCGCATCGGCGCGGGCCGGGTGCTTGACCAGTCCCATGATCGGGTTGGCGACCATGGCCGGCAGGGCGGTGATCAGGTCGGCGGGCCCGGCCTCCCGGTGGCAGCCGACGACCACCAGGCGTCCGCCCGGGGCCAGACAGCCACGCAGCTCCCGGAGAGTGGGCACCAGCGGGAGGTGGTGCAGAACGGCGACGAGGGTGACGGCGTCCCAGCGCCGCTGCGGGTCGCGCCCGGCGAAGCCGGTGTGGACGATGGTGACCGCGGGATCATGGGCGAAGCGCTCCGCCGCGATGCGGGCGGTCGCGGGGTCGGGTTCGAGCCCGGTGACGGTGGCGGCGCGACGACGGAGCAGGGCGGCGAGGTTGCCGGTGCCGCACCCGACGTCGAGGACGTGGCGGGCTCCGCAGGAGGCCACCTGGGCGGCGACCCAGCGGCCGTAGTGGTCGTTGTGGCTCCACGGGTGCCGCCGGTTGAACCGGTCGAGGTGAGACGGCAGCGCCATGACGACCACCTTAACGATCACCACTCCCACTCACGGCCTCGCGCGTCCTGGTGATCGACGCTTTAGTGATCATGCTCCAGGTGTTTGAGACGAACGATGAGATGCCTCATGGCCGGCGAGACCGCCTCAGCCCGGGTGAGACAGGACACGTACGGAAGGCGTGCTCACCAGTACTTCAACGGCTAGATGTACATCGGTTACATTCATTACATGAGCGAACCGGTGATCGAGTCCATGGCGGAGGTCCGAAGGCATCTGGCGGATGTCATCGACCGAGCCCACCGGGACGAAACCCCAACGATCATCACTCGACGCGGCAAGCAGGAGGTCGCGGTGATCGACATTCGTGAGTACCGTCATCTGCGCCGTATCGCGGAACAGGCGGAGGAGTCCTGGCTCAACCGACTGGCCGACGAAGCGGAGTCCGAGGGCACCGAGGGATCGGTCTCCCTCGAAGAGATGGCCGCCATGCTTCGTGACAGGAACGCCTGACCCCGTGGGGTACGTCACACGGTTCACTCCTCACGCGCAACGCGAGATGCTGAAGATCCCTCGCCCCGACGCCCTGCGGATCCTCCATCGTCTCACTGAGCCGCAGAAGGCGATGGACACCGGGGACACCGCGGCCTTCGATATCAAGGCTCTTCAAGGCCACAGCGCACGGTGGCGGCTCCGCGTGGGGGACTACCGCGTCGTGTACACCGTCGAGAACGGCCTACTGCTCGTGTGGGTCATGGCCGTCGGCGATCGTCGCGATGTCTACCGCGATCTCTAGATCCGTGATTCGCCCGTTGAATGCTCTTTCCGGGAAGGGCCCGGCGGGTGATCGATCAGGAAGAACCCTTTTCGTGGATCTCATCCGCCCGGCCCGTCCTCGTCGACCATGGATCAGAGGTCGGCGAGGCCCAGTTCGCGGCTGATGAGCATGCGCTGGACCTCGCTGGTGCCCTCGCCGATCTCCAGGATCTTGGCGTCGCGGTAGAAGCGGCCGACCGGGTACTCGTTCATGAAGCCGTACCCGCCGAAGATCTGCGTGGCGTCGCGGGCGTTGTCCATCGCGGCGTTGCTGGAGACGAGCTTGGCGATGGCCGCCTCCTTCTTGAACGGCTCCCCGGCCAGCATCCGCTCGGCGGCGTGGTAGTAGGCCAGGCGGGAGGTGTGGGTCCTGGCCTCCATGTCGGCGATCTTGAACTGGATGGCCTGGTAGTGGCCGATCGGGTGGCCGAACGCCTGACGCTCGCGGACGTGGCGCAGGCACTCGTCCACGCAGCCCTGGGCCAGGCCGACCGAGAGGGCGGCGATGGCGACGCGGCCCTCGTCGAGGGTCTGCAGGAACTGGGCGTAGCCCCTGCCCCGCTCGCCGAGCAGGTTGGCCGCCGGGACCCGGCAGTCGGAGAAGGACAGCTCGCGGGTGTCGGAGGCGTTCCAGCCAACCTTGGAGTACTTCTTGGAGACGGTGAAGCCGGGCGTGCCCGACGGCACCAGGATCGTGGAGATCTCCGGTCTGCCGTCCGGGCGGCTGCCCGTGATGGCGGCCACCCCGACGACGCCGGTGATGTCGGTGCCGGAGTTGGTGATGAACGCCTTGGAGCCGTTGATCACCCACTCGTCGCCGTCCAGCACGGCGGTGGTGCGCATGCCGCCGGGCACGTCGGAGCCGCCGCCCGGCTCGGTGAGGCCGAAGGCTCCGAGCGTCTCGCCCGCCGCCAGCCGGGGCAGCCACTCGGCGCGCTGGGCGTCGGTGCCGAACCGGTAGATCGGCATCGCGCCCAGCGACACCGCGGCCTCCAGGGTGATGGCCACGCTGGAGTCGATGCGGGCCAGCTCCTCCAGGGCGAGGCACAGGGCGAAGTAGTCGCCGCCCATGCCGCCGTGCTCCTCGGGGATCGGCAGGCCGAACAGGCCCATCGCGCCCATCTGCCGCACGATGTCGTAGGGGAACTCCTCGCGCTCGTAGAAGTCCCCGATCACCGGGGCGACCACGTCGCGGGCGAACGCCTCGACGGTCTTGCGCAGGTCCTCGTACTCGTCGCCGAGCTTGGGCATCGTCACTACTCCTTGACGTCGGGGCCGGCCGCGCCGGTGGGGGTCTCCCCCAGCGCCTGGACGACCCGGGAAGGGCTGGGACGGCCGAGCCTCGCGGCCAGCCAGGTGCTGGTCTCCACCAGTGAGGCGAGGTCGAGACCCGTCTCGACGCCGAGGCCGTGCAGCATCCACACCAGGTCCTCGGTGGCGAGGTTGCCGGTGGCGCTCCCGGCGTACGGGCAGCCGCCGATGCCGCCGGTGGAGGCGTCGACCACGGTCACGCCCGCCCGCAGCGCGGCCAGGGTGTTGGCCAGGGCCTGACCGTAGGTGTCGTGGAAGTGCACGGCCAGCCCGGAGGGCCCGCCGAACGCGCCGATCAGCGCGGTGACGTGCCCGGGGGTGCCGACGCCGATCGTGTCGCCGAGCGACAGCTCGAAGCAGCCCATGTCGAGCAGCCTGCGGCCGACCTCGACGACCTGGCGGACCGGGGTGGGGCCCTCCCAGGGGTCGCCGAAGCACATCGACACGTACGCCCGCACCCGCAGGCCGTGCTCCAGCGCCCGCGCCACGACCGGCTCGAACATCTCGAACTGCGAGGCGAGCGTGCGGTTGAGGTTGCGGCGGGCGAAGGTCTCGGTGGCGCTGGCGAAGACCGCGATCTCCTCGACGCCGTGCTCCAGCGCCCGGTCCAGGCCGCGCTCGTTGGGGACGAGCACCGGGTAGCGCACGCCGGGGACCTTCTCGACGAGGCCCAGCAGCTCGGCGGCGTCGGCGAGCTGGGGCACCCACCTGGGGTGCACGAAGCTGGTCGTCTCGATCACCCGGTGCCCGGCCGCGGCCAGCCGGGCGACGAACTCGGCCTTGACCCCGACGGGCACGACCGCCTGCTCGTTCTGCAGCCCGTCGCGCGGCCCGACCTCGTAGATCGTGACCCGGTCGGGCAGCCCGGCCTCCCGGACCGCGTACGGTTCACGCATCACGCCTCCCGTCCCGCCGTCGTGCACGGCTCACGCACCGGGTTCCGCTCCACCGCGTACGGCTCGCGCGTCACCGCTGCTCCTCCTCGTCCCGCGGCCGGACGACCGCCAGCACGGCGTCCATGTCGACCGCCTGGCCCGCCCGCACCGGCAGCTCGGCGACGACGCCGGCGACCGGCGCGGTCACGGTGTGCTCCATCTTCATCGCCTCGACGATGACCAGCGGCTGGCCCTCGGTGACGCCCTCCCCGACCCCGGCCTTGACCACCAGGACCGTGCCGGGCATGGGGCTGCGGACCACCCCGTCGGCCGCGCCGCCCGCGCCCGCGCGGTCCCCGGGGTCGCCGAGGTGGTGGCGGGTCAGGGCCCAGGAGGCGCCGTCGCGGCCGAGCCAGACGGTGTCGCCGTCGCGGGCGACGGCGTAGCGCCTGCGGACCCCGTCCAGGGTGACGAGCAGGTCGTCGCCGTCCAGGACCAGCGTGGCCCGTACGGCGCCTGCGTCCTCCGGAGCCCCGGCGGCCGGGCGCACCTCGGCCCCGGCGGGAGACCCGGGGAGCCCGCGCACCCGCACCTCGGCCACGCCGTCGCGGCTCTCCAGCCGCCACGGGGTCCACGCCGCGTCCCCGAGCCGCCAGCCGTCGGGCACGTCCCACGGGTCGGCCTGCACGGCGGGCGTCCGCTCGTGGTGCAGGAGCAGGGCGGCGGCGACCGGCACGTCGGCGGGTACGGCCCCGCCCGCGGCGAGCTCGCCGAGGTGTCGCTCGACCAGGCCGGTGTCGAGGGCCCCGGAGACCACCTCGGGGTGGGTGAGCAGGGCACGCAGGAAGGAGACGTTGGTCGGCACGCCGAGCACGACCGTCCCGGCGAGCGCCCCGTCCAGCCGCCGCAGCGCGCTCGCCCGGTCGGGACCCCAGGCGATCACCTTGGACAGCATCGGGTCGTAGTCGCTGCCGACCGTCCCGCCGGTCATCAGGCCGGAGTCGACCCGGACGCCCTCGGGCTCGCGCAGCGCCAGGACCCGGCCGCCGGTCGGCAGGAAGCCCCGGGAGGGGTCCTCGGCGTAGACGCGGGCCTCCACGGCGTGGCCGCGCAGCCGTACCTCCTCCTGGGTGAGCGGCAGCGGCTCGCCGGCGGCGGCCCGGAGCTGCAGCTCGACCAGGTCCAGGCCGGTGACCAGCTCGGTGACCGGGTGCTCGACCTGCAGGCGGGTGTTCATCTCCATGAAGTAGTAGTCGCCGGTGGCGCCCTGGACGATGAACTCGACGGTGCCGGCGCCGACGTAGCCGACGGCCCTGGCCGCCTCGACGGCAGCCGCGCCCATGCGGGCCCGCGCGGCGTCGTCGAGCAGCGGGGACGGCGCCTCCTCGATGATCTTCTGGTGGCGGCGCTGGAGGCTGCACTCGCGCTCGCCGAGGTGGACGACGTTGCCGTGCGTGTCGGCCATCACCTGGATCTCGATGTGGCGGGGGTTGTCCACGAACCGCTCGATCAGCAGGGTCGCGTCGCCGAACGCCGCGGCGGCCGTACGGCGGGCCGACGCCAGCGCCTCGGGCAGCTCCCCGGCGGAGCGCACGAGCACCATGCCCTTGCCGCCGCCGCCCGCGGACGGCTTGATCAGCGCGGGGAAGCCGACCCGCTCGGCCGCCGCGACGAGGTCGTCGCCGGGTTCGGCTCCGCCGGGCACGACGGGGACCCCGGCCGCGGCCACGGTCTCCTTGGCCCGGATCTTGTCGCCCATGGCCTCGATGGCCCCGGGCGGCGGGCCGACGAACACCAGCCCGGCCTCGGCGCAGCGCCGGGCGAAGACGGCGTTCTCCGCCAGGAACCCGTATCCGGGGTGGACGGCCTGGGCGCCGGTCGCCTCGGCGGCGGCCAGGATCCGGTCGATGTCGAGGTAGCCGCCGCCGAGGCGGACCGCGACGTCGGCCTCGCGGACGTGCCGGGCGCCGGCGTCGGCGTCGCTGTACACGGCGACGGAGCGGACGCCGAGCCGCCGGAGCGTCCGGATGACGCGCAGGGCGATCTCGCCGCGGTTGGCGATCAGGACGGTGTCGAACATCCCGGGCCCGGCCCCGGGGCGGGCGGCCCCCGGGCCGGTCGGGTCATTGGCTGCAGGGTTGGTCATGGGGCACTCACATCCGGAAGACGCCGTAGCCGACGGGGTCGAGGGGGGCGTTGGCCGCGGCGGACAGGGCCAGGCCCAGGACGGTGCGGGTGTCGAGGGGGTCGATGACGCCGTCGTCCCAGAGCCGGGCGGTGGAGTAGTAGGGGTTGCCCTGGTCCTCGTACTGCCTGCGGATGGCGTCGGGGTCGGCGTCGCCGACCGTGGACAGCACGTTGGCGGCCTGCTCGCCGCCCATCACGGAGATGCGGGCGTTCGGCCACATCCACAGGAACCGGGGCGAGTAGGCCCGTCCGGCCATGGCGTAGTTGCCCGCGCCGAACGAGCCTCCGACGACCACGGTGAGCTTGGGCACCCTGGCGCAGGCGACCGCGGTGACCATCTTGGCGCCGTGCTTGGCGATGCCGCCGGCCTCGTAGGCCCGCCCGACCATGAACCCGCTGATGTTCTGCAGGAAGACCAGGGGGATGGAGCGGCGGTCGCACAGCTCGATGAAGTGCGCGCCCTTGAGGGCGGACTCGGCGAACAGGATGCCGTTGTTGGCGATGATCCCCACCGGGTGGCCGTGGATGCGGGCGAAGCCGGTGACGAGGGTGGCGCCGTACTCGGCCTTGAACTCGCCGAACCGGCTGCCGTCCACGATCCGAGCGATGACCTCGCGCACGTCGTACGGTGTGCGGGTGTCGGCCGGGACGATCCCGTACAGGTCGCGGGGGTCGTGCGCCGGCTCCTCCGGGGCGGCGCGCTCCCACGGCGCGGGGGTGCGCGGGGCGAGGGTGGAGACGATGTCGCGGACGATCCGCAGCGCGTGGGAGTCGTCCTCGGCCAGGTGGTCGGTGACGCCGCTGACCCGCGAGTGCAGGTCGCCGCCGCCGAGCTCCTCGGCGGTGACCTCCTCGCCGGTGGCGGCCTTCACCAGCGGCGGCCCGCCCAGGAAGATCGTGCCCTGGTTCCGCACGATGACCGCCTCGTCGCTCATCGCCGGGACGTAGGCGCCGCCGGCCGTGCAGGAGCCGAGGACGGCGGCGATCTGCGGGATGCCGCGCGCCGACATGGTGGCCTGGTTGTAGAAGATCCGGCCGAAGTGCTCGCGGTCGGGGAAGACCTCGTCCTGCCGGGGCAGGAACGCGCCGCCGGAGTCGACGAGGTAGACGCACGGCAGGTGGTTGTGGAGGGCGACCTCCTGGGCCCGCAGGTGCTTCTTGACCGTCATCGGGTAGTAGGTGCCGCCCTTGACGGTGGCGTCGTTGGCGACGACCACGCACTCTCGGCCGGAGACGCGGCCGACGCCGGTGATGATCCCGGCCGCCGGGGCGTCGCCGCCGTACATCCCGTTCGCCGCGAGCTGGGACAGCTCCAGGAAGCGCGACCCCGGGTCCAGGAGGGTGTCGACCCGGTCGCGGGGCAGCAGCTTGCCGCGTGAGACGTGTCTGGCCCGCGACCGCTCCGGGCCGCCCAGCGCGGCGACGGCGACGCGTTCGCGCAGCTCGGCCACCAGCCGTTCGTTGACCTCGGCGTTGCCCTTGAAGGCGTCACCGCCCGGATCGCAGGTGCTTCGCAGCACCGGCCAGCCACTCATGCGCTCTCCTCTTCGGCGCGGCGGCCCGGCCGTCACGACCGCGACCGCCGCCCGGCCGCGTCGCCGCGGGCCGGTGGATGACAACGTCGTCTTCACCGAAGATGTTAGTCATCGTTAACGTCAGCGTCTACCATGCGGGTGTGACGACCGCTCCGCCCTCCGCTCGCGCCCGCGGCTCGCGACGCGTGGAGATACTCGACGCCGCCGCCGCGCTGTTCGCCGCGCGCGGCTTCCACGGTGTGTCCATCGAGGACATCGGCGGCGCGGTCGGCGTCTCGGGCCCCGCCCTCTACCGGCACTTCAGCGGTAAGGAGGCCCTGCTGGCCGAGATGCTGCTGGACGTCAGCGAGCGCCTGCACGCCTCGGCGGGAAGGTGCGTCACCGAGGCCCCCGACGCCGAACACGCCCTGGACGCCCTGCTCAACGGGCAGATCGAGTTCGCGCTCAGCCATCCGGCGCTGATCACCGTGCACGATCGCGAGCTCGGCAACGTCCCCGAGCCCGCCCGGCGCCGGATCAGGCGCCTGCAGCGGCTGTACGTGGAGGAGTGGGTGACCGTGCTGAGCGAGATCTATCCCTCCTGCCCCGCGGCGCGGCTGCGCGCCGCCACCCACGCCGTCTTCGGGCTGCTCAACTCCACGCCGCACAGCGCGGGCGACCTCGCGCCCGAGCTGATGGCCAGGCTGCTGCGCGGGATGGCCCGCGCGGCGCTCGCCACGGTCGTGGTTAAGGAACGCTAACGGCGGCGGACCCGTGGGTCCGCCGCCGTCAACGACTCAGGCGGGGCCGCCGAGCCTGCCGGGGTGTCAGCTGCCCGGAGCCGTCATCGGGCGCGGCAGCGGGTGCGGTGGCGGGTACGACGGCGGGTACACCGGCGGCCTCGGGTACGGCGGGTACCCCACCGGCGGGTACGGCGGTCGCGGATACGGCGGGTAGTACACCGGCGGCCGCGGATACGGGTACGGCGGGTAGTACACCGGCGGCCTCGGGTACGGGTACGGCGGGTAGTAGACCGGCGGCCTCGGGTAGCCCGCGGGCACGCAGTCGTACTGCGGGCAGGGCAGCGTCACGCACTGCCTGGGATGGGGCACGCAGACCCGGCCCGGACCGCAGTTGACGTACGCGCACGGCGAACCGGGCTGGCAGGCGGCCTCCTTGGCCGCCCCCTTCGCCGCGGCCGCCCCCTCGGCCACCGCCGCGCGGGCGGCGGGCGCGGACGCGGCCTCCGCCGCCACCGCCGAGGTGGCGGCCATCGATCCGGCCACGGTGATCGCGGCCAGAAGCGGAATAAGTTTTCGGAGCATTCCTCCCCCTTGTCATGATCGGTGATGCTCTGAATAGATGCTCGCACCGGCCATGTTTGCTGACGGCAAAACGACCCTCAGAAAGGCGGATGGCTTCCCCGATAAAAGTGACTGATCATCTCGATCGGCGCATGAGTGATTGGGGAGGAATATCACGGTATTCAGCTATAAGACCAGGCCATCACGGCCGTAGGGGTGAATGGCGACATGAAGGGACTTAGAGCTTTAAATCACCGGCCGAACGGCCAAGGGTGCACCAAAAAACCCGTCATCATATGGGATTTCCCCAGGGGGATGAAAAGCCGCCTGGCCGCACCGGACCGCGATCCGGCCGGGCCCGCCGGAAGCGCATGGCCGTACCGGACCGCGATCCGGCCGGGCCCGCCGGAGGCGCATGGAGCCGGGCATGGGAACGGCCCGGACGCCGAAGCGCCCGGGCCGCATCCGGACCGGCCGGCGCCGCCCCTGGAGGGGGCGGCGCCGGAGCGGACGTCAGCGCCTGATCACCCTGACGTAGTCGCTGCCGCTGGAGTCGGGGCGGAAGTCGTCGTCACCGGCAAAGACGAACTTCCAGTGACCCGACCGGTAGGCCTTGGCCTTGGTGTAGAGGCGGCCGGAGCCGTTGGACCACGTGTTCCTGACGTGGCTCCACTTGCTCGACCCCGCGGGCTTGAAGTACAGGCCCACCTTGGCGCGGTAGCCCTCCCAGCCGGAGTCGTCGACCTGGAGCCTGCCGGTGAAGCTCAGGTACCGGCCGTGGCGGACGGGCTCCGGCGAGGCGTTGAACCGGGTGACACGGCTGGCGCCGCGCTCGGGCTCGGGCTCCAGGACCCGCACGTGGTCGGTGCCGCTGTAGGCCCTCTCGACGTCGTGGCCGCCGGCGAACACGGCACGCCAGGTGCCGGACCGCTCGGCGGTCCCGCTCTCGGAGAACCTGCCGTACCGGTCGGTCCGGTCGGAGCCGACCTTCTCCCACCGCGAGGAACCGTCGGCGCGGAACAGGATGTCGACCGTACGGTCCGCGTAGCCGTGCCAGCCGTGCCGGCCGTCGACGAGCAGGCGCCCGTTGACGTTGAGCCTGCCGCCCTTGCGCACCGGCTCCGGCCACGCGTTGAACTCGGCGATCCTTGTCTCGAGGTGCTGGTGCCGCCTGACGTCGACGGTGAACCGGCCGCTCTCGGAGTCCTCCTTGCCGTCCTCCCCGTGGGCGATGGCGAGGAAGCTCCACTGCCCGGCGCGACTCTTGACGTCGAACGTCTTGGACGCGAACCACCTTGTCTGGAGTCCGTAGGGAGCGGACTTCACCTCGAGCGAGGTCCAGGCGCTGGCCCCCGGCGCCTTGACCTGGAACTCGGCCTTGCCGGCTCCCTTGGTGAGGAAGCTGAAGTCGGCTCCGACCGGCGAACCGGTCACCACGATCGGATTCGGACGGATGCGTACATCGGAGACGACCGGATCCGCTGCGGTCGCTGTCGCCGCCATCGCGGACGGGGCCAGGGCGAGTGCTCCGACGCCCACGGTCAGCGCGACGGCGGCTCTGGTGCGTTGCAACATTCGGGTGTCCTCCCGTTGGTTGAACGCGGCATGAGGGTGCCACGTCGTACTTCAAGTAGACGTACTAGACAGGTCAAGGGTTGTTAAACATGACAAACTGTCAAAAATCCGTGTCAGTTAGACCGTTCCACTCCTGCCTGTCAGGTCAAAGAGGCCAAGCGCGGGACGGCGCCCAGCTCGGAGGACATAATCGAGCTGTGGCGCGCGACACTGTTGAGACACACTTCGCCGAGGCCGTGACCGCCCTCGCCGCGGGGACGCCGCGGGATCCCGCCCTCCCCGTGCGGGACGACACCGCCCTGACCGGGGCCCGCTGCCGGGAGCTGTTCGAGTTCCAGCTCGGCAGCAGGCTCCTCGACGTCACGGCGCGCCGGCTCCGCGAGCAGGGCGAGGGCTTCTACACCATCGGCTCCGCCGGGCACGAGGGCAACGCCGCGGTCGCCGCGGCGCTGCGTCCCACCGATCCCGCGCTCCTGCACTACCGTTCCGGCGCCTTCTACCTCGCCAGGTCGGCGATGGCCGGACGCCTGCCCGAGGAGGGGCTGCGCGACGTGCTGCTCGGCCTGACCGCCGCCGCGGAGGAGCCGATCGCCGGGGGCCGCCACAAGGTCTTCGGCCACCCCGAGCTGGCCGTGATCCCGCAGACCTCCACGATCGCCAGTCACCTGCCGCGCGCGGTCGGCGTGGCGTTCGCCATCGAGCGCGCCCGGGCGCTCGGCGTGCCGGGCGCCTGGCCGGAGGACGCCGTCGCGGTGTGCGGCCTCGGCGACGCCTCGGTCAACCACGCCAGCGCCCTGTCCGGTTTCAACACCGCCGCCTACACCGCCTACCAGCGGCTGAGGCTGCCCCTGCTGTTCGTCTGCGAGGACAACGGCCTGGGCATCAGCGTGCGCACCCCCGAAGGATGGGTGGAGGCCGCCCGTCACCCGCTGCTGCCGTACTTCGCGGCCGACGGCTGCGACCTGGCCGACGTCCACGACGTCGCGGCCGCCGCCGCCGAGCACGTCCGGGCCCACCGCTCCCCGGCCCTGCTGCACCTGCGCACCGTGCGGCTGATGGGCCACGCCGGCTCCGACGTGGAGATGTCCTACCGGACCAAGCGCGAGATCGACGCCGACCTGCGGCGCGACCCCCTCGTCGCCACGGCCCGGCTGCTGGTGGAGGCGGGCCTGGCCACGCCCGACGAGATCCTCGCGCACTACGAGACGATGCGCGAGCACCTGTTCAAGATGGCGCTGGAGAGCTCGCGGCGGCCCAGGCTCGCCTCCGCCGCCGAGGTCGTCGAACCACTGGCCCCCCGCTCACCCGAGCGGGTCGCCGCGGCCGCCTCGGCCGTGTCCACCGCCGCGTCGTCCCGGGAGAAGGCGTTCGGCGGCAGGCTCCCGGAGCGGGAGGGGCGACTGACCCTCTCCCAGGCGATCAACCGGACCCTTGCCGACGCGCTGGCCGCCGACCCCGGCATGCTGGTGTTCGGCGAGGACGTCGCCCGCAAGGGCGGCGTCTACGGCGTCACCCGGGGCCTGCAGCGGCGCTTCGGCGCCGGCCAGGTGTTCGACACCCTCCTCGACGAGCAGGCCGTCCTCGGCCTCGCGCTCGGCACCGGCGTCTCCGGACTGCTGCCGGTGCCCGAGATCCAGTATCTCGCCTACCTCCACAACGCCCTCGACCAGATCAGGGGCGAGGCGGCGACGCTGTCCTTCTTCTCCCGCGGCGCCTTCCGCAACCCGATGGTGGTCCGCGTCGCCTCCTACGCCTACCAGAAGGGCTTCGGCGGTCACTTCCACAACGACAACTCCGTCGCCGCGCTGCGCGACATCCCCGGCCTGGTCGTGGCCTCCCCCGCGCGGCCCGACGACGCGGCCTCGATGCTGCGCACCTGCCTGGCCGCCGCCCGCGCCGACGGCAGCGTCTGCGTCTTCCTTGAGCCGATCGCCCTGTACAACACCCGCGACCTGTTCGACGACGGCGACAACGGCTGGCTCTCGCCGTACGCCCCGCCGTCGCGCTGGGCCGAGACGCACGTTCCGATCGGGCGGGCCCGCAGCTACGGCGAGGGCCGCGACCTGACCATCCTCACGTTCGGCAACGGGGTGCGGATGAGCCTGCGCGCCGCGGTACGGCTCACCGCCGAGGGGTACGGCTGCCGGGTCGTGGACCTGCGCTGGCTGTCCCCGCTCCCGGTGGACGACCTGATGCGCGCGGCCGAGCTGACCGGCAACGTGCTGATCGCCGACGAGACCCGCCGTACCGGCGGGGTCTCCGAGGGCGTCGTCGCCGAACTGCTGGACGCGGGCTTCACCGGCAGGATCGCCCGGGTCACCTCCTCCGACAGCTTCGTTCCCCTGGGAGACGCCTCGCGTCACGTGCTGCTGTCGGAGGACGACATCGAGGCCGCCGCCCGCAAACTGCTCGGCTGACCTTCCGCCGCGTCTCTGAGAACCGGTCGTCTAGCCGCACCCCGGAAATCGTCGAACACGCCTGCGGACCACTCCGGAACGTGTTCAATTGATTCCGCACGGTTTCGGATTTTCGGCCCGCCCCCCGGTCAGGCGGCCCTCCGCTGAGGAAAACCAGGAGGTACCATGCCCGACGTGGCATTGAAGAGCACCCGCAGGCGCGTCTCGGACCTTGAGTCCTGGGCGTTCAGGACGAGCTCGGATCTGGCCGACATCAAGGAGACGCTGAACGATCTCCCCAAGATCATCCGGGAGGAGGTCATGACGTACACCGTCCCGATGTTCGAGGAGATCCTCAACAGGATGGCCACCAAGGAGGACCTCTCCGCGCTCTCGACGAAGGTCGACGGCCTGGAGAAGAGGTTCGACGGCCTCGAAACGAAGGTCGACGGCCTGGAGAAGAGGTTCGACGGCCTGGAGAAGAAGGTCGACGGCCTGGCCGACCGGGTGGGCGCCATGGAGAGCCGGATGGACTCCATGGACGGCAAGCTGGAGTTGATCCTGGCGAAGCTGAACTGATGTCCCGCGGCGGGGGCCCGGGGTCACGGCCCGGGCCCCGCCGAGCGGCCCTACAGCCAGTCGCGGCGTTTGAAGACGAGGTACAGCGTGACGCAGACGGCCGCCATCAGCAGCACCGCGAACGGATAGCCGAAGACCCAGTGCAGCTCCGGCATGTGGTCGAAGTTCATGCCGTAGATGGTGCCGACGAGGGTGGGGGCGAACAGGATCGCGGCCCAGGCGGAGATCTTCTTGACCTCCTCGTTCTGCGCGTTGCTGGCCTCGGTGAGCCTGGTCATGTGCTCGTTCTGGGCCTGGGCGACCATGGTGGAGTTGACCACGAGGATGTCGTGGAGCATCTGCCGGAAGCCGCTGACCCGTTCCGACACGGTGATGGCGTGGTCGGCGACGTCGCGCAGGTAGCGCTGCAACTCCTGGTCCATCCCGTACTTGTCGGCACCCGCGATGAACCCCTCGATCATGCCGAGCAGCGGCCGGGTGGCCCGCTGGAACTCGATGACCTCCCGGGACAGCTCGTAGATGCGGCGGGAGACGCCGGGCTCGTTGCCGAAGACCTGCACCTCGATCTCGTCGATGTCGTTCTGCAGGCCGGCCACCACCGGCGCGTAGCCGTCCACGACCGCGTCCACGACGGCGTAGAGCACCGCCTGGGGGCCCTGGCGGAGCAGCTCGGGGTCCGCCTCCATGCGCCGGCGGACCTGGGACAGGTCCGGCGCCTCGCTGTGCCGTACGGTGATCACGAAGTTGCGGCCGACGAACAGGTGCAGCTCGCCGAAGTCGACCTCCTCGACCTCGTCGACGTAGCGGGCCGGGCGCAGCACCACGAAGAGGGTCTCCCCGTAGCGGTCGGCCTTGGGACGCTGGTGGGCGACGATGGCGTCCTCGACGGCCAGCTCGTGCAGGTCGAACTCCTCGGCGACGTTGTAGATCACCCCGTCCTCGGGACGGTAGAAGCCGATCCAGGCCATGCTGCCGGGGGTGTTCTTCAGGCACTCGAACGCCTCGGGCAGCGATCCCGGCGTGGCGGCCCGCCGCCCGTCGACGTAGATCGCGTTGTCGATGACGTGCGACCGGGTGGAGATCGGCTCGGCCTCGGCGGAACGGGGGTCCATCGACCGCTCGGGGGAGTCGCGGTCGACATCGGGGCGGCCGCGCATCCGGCTCCGCATGCCCAGTATCCGCCGGTCAGCCACCTGCTCCTCCTCGTCCGCCCCGCCGGGCGCCCCGATCCTGTGCGTGCCCGCGCCGTCTACCCGGGCGGTCGCCGGGAAACCTCGCGGACGCGGTCCGCGCCGCAGGCCGGAGCGGCCGGCGCCCGGATCCGGCCTCGTCTCCTTTCGACCTTATCGCCGGTAGACCAAGCGTCATGGGACCCTTTGCTCCGGCGACGTTGAGGGGAAGTGAACTTTGAACGAGGTGTTGGAATCCTTGACCGCGACCCAGGCGGGGCCGCCCCCGTGGGTCGTGCTGCTTTCGGCGGCGGTCGCGCTGGCGACGGTGGTGTGGTCCAGGTCGTGGCACCTGACCAGGGGGCTGATCACCATCGCGCACGAGGGCGGCCACGCGCTGGCGGCGCTGCTCACCCGGCGCAAGCTCCAGGGCATCCGGCTGCACTCCGACACCTCCGGGGTCACGCTGACCCGGGGCAAACCGCGCGGGCCCGGGATGATCCTGACCGCCGCCGCGGGCTACGTCACCCCCTCCCTGCTGGGCGTGGGCGGTGCCTGGCTGACCGCCAACGGGCACGTGGCGATCCTGATCGCGGTGGTGATCGGGCTGCTCGCCGGCATGCTGCTGCTGATCCGCAACCTGTTCGGCGCGGTGAGCCTGCTGGCGACCGGTGGGGCGATCTTCGCGGTCACGTGGTACTCCCCGCCGGAAGTGGACGCGGTCCTCTCCTGTCTGGCCGTGTCGTTCCTGCTGTTCGGCGGCGTCCGGCCGATCCTGGAGCTGCGGCGCAAGCGGCGCCGGGGCCACGCCCCCGACTCCGACGCCGACCAGCTCGCCCGGCTGACCTTCCTGCCCGGCGGGTTCTGGGTGCTGCTGTTCCTGCTGGTGGCGTTCGCCTGTCTGGCGGGCGGGGCGTGGCTGCTGAACCCGCTGCCGTGGCCGGCCTAGGGTCTCGTCCGCGATCATCCGCCCGGCCCGGGTTCCCGCCCGCGATCATCCGTCCGGCCGTTCCGGCGGTCCGTCACGCTCAGTGACGGGCCGGATAGGCAAACCAACTCTGTTACCCGATATATACCCTCATACTCACATTGAACGTGGTAATTTCGGTCAAGAACGACAACCTCTTCGGTCTCCGACCGGGAAGCGCGGAAAGTTTTTCTGAACAACTTTCGCATCCCTCACATAAGCCCAGGTCAGACCAAATGTCATGACTTGACTCGTGAGATTTACACGGGTGAGACGTGTAGCTTGTAACTGGTTATTTCTCGGGTTATCCGGAATTCTCTCCCCTGGAAGACAGCAGGGAGATTGCCGTGAATGACCACTATGAGCTTTATTGCCTAGCGGACCCGATCTTCTACGACACTCTCGACAGTGACCGGAGCGAGCACCCCGATTTCCCGCTCGCCGGCCGGGAGGTGCCGGAGGGTTGGGCGCACCAGCCGACGGACACGTGGATGCACTACGCGCCCGGCGACGCGAGGACGCCGAAGCAGGGCTGGAAGATCCACGTGTCGGCGTGCCTGGACGACGCCGAGCGGGCGATGGAGCTGGTCTGGGACTACTGCGTGCCCCGTGGGATCGCGTTCAAGTTCCTGCGCAGCCGGCCGGTCGTGACGATGCTGAACTCCAAGGCGGCCCCCCGCGGGTCCAGCGGCAAGCTGGTGACGATCTACCCCGTGGACGAGGCGCAGCTGGAACTCACGCTGAAGGAGCTGCACGAGCTGCTCCGCGGCGTCTCCGGCCCCTACATCCTCAGTGACCTGCGTTACGGCGAGGGCCCGCTCTTCGTGCGCTACGGCGGCTTCGCCACCCGGTACTGCCTGGACGACAAGGGCGAGACGGTGTACGCGATCGAGGACGCCGACGGGCGGCTGGTGCCCGACGTGCGCGGGCCGTCCTTCTCCGTGCCGTCCTGGGTGACGCTGCCGGAGTTCCTGGAGTCGCACCTCGCGGCCCGCAACGCGGTCACCACGGGCGGCCTGCCGTACGAGATCGAGAGCGTCCTGCACTTCTCCAACGGCGGAGGGGTCTATCTCGGGCGGGAGCTCCGCGGGGGCAGGCGCGTGGTGCTGAAGGAGGCCCGCCCGCACGCCGGCCTCGACGCCGCAGGCCGCGACGCCGTGGCGCGCCTGGGACACGAGCGCGACATGCTGGAGCGTCTGGCCGGGCTGGACTGCGTGCCCGAGCTGATCGACTACTTCGTCCTGGGCGAGCACCACTTCCTGGTGCAGGAGTTCGTCGACGGCAACCCCCTGCAGCGGCAGCTGGTGCAGCGCTATCCCCTCACCCGGGCCGGCTGCGACGCCGGGACCCTCGCCGAGTACACCGCGTGGGTCATGGAGACGCTTCCGGCGGTCCGGCGGGCCGTCGACGCGCTGCACGAGCGCGGCGTGGTCTTCGGCGACCTGCACCCCAACAACATCCTCATCACCGCCGAGGGCCGCCTGGTGATGATCGATTATGAGGTGGCGACCCTCGCCGAGGAGCGCGGCCGCGCCGCCCTGGGCCACCCCGCGTTCAACGCGCCGCGCGGCCGCCAGGGCGTCGAGATCGACGAGTACGCGCTGGCCTGCCTGTGCTTCGGACTGTTCGCGCCGCAGCTCACCGTCACCCAGTCACTCGACCGGGCCAAGGTGTTCCAGCTCGCCGAGCTGGTCGTCGAGACCTTCCCGGTGCCGCCGGAGGTGGTCCGGGAGGCGGTCCGCACCATCGTCGGCGACGACCCGGTGACGCCGCGGCCCCTCCCCCGGCTCGCCCCGGGCGACTGGCCCGCGCTGCGGGACGCCATGTGCCGGGCGATCCTGGCGAGCGCCACCCCCGGGCGCGACGACCGTCTCTTCCCCGGTGACGTGGCCCAGTTCAGGCCGGGCGGCGGCCTGAACCTCGCCTACGGCGCGGCCGGCGTGCTCTACGCGCTGGACGCCGCCGGGGCCGAGGTCCGTCCCGAGCACGTGGAGTGGCTGCGCCGCCGCGCGGCGTCCCCCGTCTCCGGGACCGGCGTCGGATTCTACGACGGGCTGCACGGCGTCGCCTACGTCCTCGACCGGCTCGGGCACCGCCAGGACGCGCTCGACGCGGTCGAGGTGGCCATGCGGGAGAAGTGGGAGGTGCTGGAGCCCGGCCTGTTCGGGGGTCTGGCCGGCGTCGGGCTGAACCTCCTGCACCTGGCCGGCACGACCGGCGAGCAGGCGCTCGCCGACCTGGCGCTGCGTGCCGTCGGCGTCTGCGCCGACCGGCTCGGCGGGGTTGAGGACGTGCCGGAGACCAGCGGCGGCGGCAACCCGCGGGCCGGGCTGATGTACGGCTCGTCCGGGCCCGCCCTCCTCTTCCTGCACGCCTACGAGCGGACCGGCGACGCCGGGCTGCTCGACCTGGCGGCCGTGGCGCTCCGGCAGGACCTGCGGCGCTGCGTCACCGTCCAGGACGGCTCGCTGCAGGTCACGCAGGGGTGGCGCACGCTGCCCTACCTGGACGAGGGGTCGGTCGGCATCGGCCTGGCCCTCGCCCGCTACCTGGCCCACCGCGACGACGACGGCTTCCGGACCGCGCTGCGCGACTGCATGCGCGCCGCCCGGAGCCGCTACTACGTCCAGCCGGGGCTGTTCACCGGCCGGGCCGGCATGATCGCGGCCCTGGCCGCGGTCCCGGAGCCGGAGGAGTCCACGGAACTCTCGCCGGGCGACCCCGCCCGCAGCGGCGCGAGCTCCGCGGGCCCCATGGGTTCCGCCGGCTCCGGGACCGCCACAGACCTCGCCGAGCAGATCAGGGGACTGGGCTGGCACGCGCTGTCGTACGGCGACGGCCTGGCCTTCCCCGGTGACCAGCTGCTCAGGCTTTCGATGGACTTCGCGACCGGCACGGCCGGAGTCCTGTTCGCGATGAGCTCCGCGCTGGGCGACCGGCGGGTGCTCCTCCCCTTTGTCGAGCCGCCCGGCGGCGCGGGTGCCCTGTCCATGGCACTGCCCGCGCACGAATCCGCCGAGCGGCTTTCCCCCCGCGAGCCTTCGAAGGAGGTGTGACAACAGCATGGTACTTCTCGACCTCCAGAACCTGGAAGCCCCCACCGGGGGTGGCGGTGGCGGTGGCGGCAGCTCGCTGACCGTTCTCGGTTGCGAGTCCCACACGCCGAGCAACCTCAGCGTGGCGCTCTGCCACTGATCCTCTTCCCGATCGCCAGAAACGGAGTAACACCATGGTTCTTCTCGACCTTCAGGCTCTCGAGGCTCCGACCGGTGGCGGCGGTGGCGGCGGCAGCACGCTGACCGTCCTGGGTTGCGCGTCCCAGACCCCCAGCAACCTGAGCGCCCTGCTCTGCCACTAGTCGTCCCCGGATCACCAGGAATCACAAGGAAGAGGTAAGAAAATGGTTCTTCTCGACCTCCAGGCTCTCGAGACCCCCGGCGGCGGCCACGGCGGTGGCGGCGGCAGCTCGCTCACCGTCCTGGGCTGCGAGTCCTACACGCCGAGCAACCTGAGCCTGCTGCTCTGCCACTAGTGACACCCCGTGCCCGGGTCGGCCGATGACGGCGGCCGTCCCGGGCACGGCCCGTTCCACGGGGTTTCTCCGAGCCCCGCCGGACGGGCCCCAGGACTTTCGAGCGAAGGAGGGACCGGTGCGGACGGCGGACCGGCTGCTCGCCCAGACCGTACGGCGCGGCGGCCCCTGGCTGGGCGTCCTCGCCGTCTCCTCCGTCGCCGGGGCGCTGGCCGAGCTGGCGCTCCCCTACGCGCTGGGCCGGGCGGTGGACGCCCTGGTCGCGGCCGGCCCGGCGGGCGGGGCCTGGACCTGGGCGGGCGTCTGCGCGGCACTCGTGGCCGGGGCGGTCGCCTGCGACGCCCTGGGCGTCTGGGGCGCCGGGGTGAGCGGCGCCCAGGCCACGGCGTGGCTGCGCCTGCGGATGCTGCGGCACGTCCTCGGAGCCGGGCCCGCGCTGACCCGCCGCCTCTCCGAGGGTGATCTCGTCACCCGGATGGGGGTGAACGCGGAGGAGGCCGGGCGGGCCCCGGAGGCGCTCGTCACCGCGGCGGCGCTGGTGATCCCCTCGGCGGGCGGCATCGTCGCGCTCGCCCTGATCGACGTCCGGCTGGCCCTGACCCTGGTCGGCGGCCTCGTCCTGATCACGTTCGTGCTGCGGGCGTTCCTGCGGGCCGGCACCTCGATCGCCGGCGGCTACCAGGAGGCGCAGGGCGACATCGCCGCCCGCCTGGTCGACGCGCTGGCCGGGGCCCGGACGATCGCCGCCGCGGGCACCGAGGCGGTGGAGAAGGCCCGGGTGCTGGCCGCGCTGCCCCGGCTGCGCGGGCACGCCATGGACATGTGGCGGGCCAACGCGAGCGCCGGTGTGCGGGCGGGTGCCGTGGTGCCGCTGCTGGAGGTGGCGGTGCTGGCGGTGGGCGGGCTGCGGCTGGCCGACGGCGGGCTGACCGCCGGCGAGCTGTACTCCGCCGCCCGCTACGTCGTGCTCGGCGCCGGCATCGGCTCGGCGCTCGGCCAGGTCGCCCGGCTGGCGCGGGCGCGCGCCGCGGCGGGCCGCATCACGGAGCTGACCGCCGGGACGCCGCGGGCCCACGGGGAGAGCCCGTTGCCCGCCGGTCCCGGAACGCTGGAACTGCGCGGCGTGCGCGCCGAGGGGCTCGGCGAGATCGACCTGATCGTCCCGGGCGGCTGCTCGGTGGCGGTGGTCGGGCGCTCCGGCAGCGGCAAGTCGGTCCTGGCCGCGCTCGCCGGGCGGCTGGCCGACCCCGCCGCCGGGACGGTCCTGCTGGACGGGGTGCCGCTGCCCCGGCTGTCGGCCGGGGCGCTGCGCCGGGCGGCCGGCTACGCCTTCGAACGCCCGGCGCTGGTCGGCGACACCGTCGAGGACGCCGTCGGGCTGGGCCTGGACGAGCCGGACCCGGGAGCGGTGCGCCGGGCCGCGCGGGAGGCGTGCGCCGACGCGTTCGTCCGGCGGCTCCCCCTGGGATACGGCACGCCTCTGGACGACGCCCCGATGTCGGGCGGGGAACGGCAGCGCCTGGGGCTGGCGCGGGCGTTCGCGCACGGGAGGCGGCTGCTCGTCCTGGACGACGCCACCTCCAGCCTCGACACCGTCACCGAGCGGCAGGTCGCCGCGGCGCTGGCCGGGCGGCTCGGCGGCCGTACCCGGCTGGTCGTGACGCACCGCGCCGCGACCGCGGCGGCGGCGGACCGGGTGATCTGGCTGGACGGCGGGCGGGTGCGCGGCTACGACACGCACCCGACGCTGTGGGAGGACCCGGCCTATCGCGCCGTCTTCCAGGTGGACGACACGCCTCCCGGCTCCGCACCCGTGCGGGGGACGCCGTGAACCGCCCGGTCCGCCGGGCGCTTCGCCGCGACCCGCGCCTGCTCGTCAGGCTCGCCGTGTGGTCGGTGGCGGAGACCGCGCCCGCCCTCGTCGTGGGCCTGGCCGTGGCGCGGGCGATCGACGACGGCTTCGCCGCGGGCCGGCCCGGCACCGGTTTCGCCTGGCTGGCGGTCCTCGCCGCCGCCTGGCTGGTGGGCGCGGCGGGCGCGCGGCAGGTCGTGCTGGCCGTCGCCGCGATCGTGGAGCCGTTCCGGGAGGACCTGCTCGGCCACGTCGTGGAGGGCGCGCTGGACCGCGCGTCCGCCGCCGGGCACGGGCCGGGCACCGCGGCCGTGGCCCGGTCCAACCTCCAGGTGGAGCTGGCCCGTGACGCCTTCGCCTCGGTCATCACGGTGGTCAGGTCGTTCGCCTTCACCGTGGTGAGCGTGGTGCTGGGGCTGAGCGCGCTGGTCCCCGAGGTGCTGGTCCTGGTGCTGCCGCCGTTCACGGCCGGCGTCGGGCTGTTCCTGCTGTCGCTTCCGGCCATGGCCCGGCGGCAGCGGGAATTCCTGCTGGCCGACGAGCGCACCGCCGGGTCGCTGGCCGGCGCGGTGGGCGCCCTGCGCGACATCACCGCCTGCGCGGCGGAGGACAGGGTCGCCGCCTCCGTCGGCGCGCGGGTGGCCGAGCAGGCCGCCGCGGGACGGTCGCTGGCCCGGGTGACCGCCCTGCGCACGCTGTCGCTGGCGGTGGGGGGCCGGCTGCCGGTCCTGCTGATCCTGGCCGGCGCCCCCTGGCTGCTGTCGCGGGGCGCCGGGGCCGGGGTGATCCTCGGCGCGCTGGCGTACGTGACGCAGTCGCTGGCCCCGGCGCTGGGCAACCTCGTGCAGGGGCTGGGGATCAGCGGCGTCCGGCTGCGGGTGTCGCTGGACCGCATCCTGCGGCCGGACGCCCCACCCGGCCCCGTCTCCCTCGCCCTCCCCGCTCCCGCGGCCGTCGCCTTCGAGCGTCCCGCCCTCCCCGCCGGCCCGCCGTCCCCCTCCCCCGGTCCCGCGGCGGCGCCGTACGGTCCCGCCGGGCGGGTCGCCGTACGGAACGTCCGCGCCGAGCTGCGCGGGGTCACCTTCGCGTACGGCCCGCACGCCGAGCCGGTCATCTCCGGGCTGGACCTGTCGATCCCCGAGGGCGACCACCTCGCCGTGGTGGGGCCCAGCGGCATCGGCAAGTCGACGCTGGGCGCGCTGCTGGCGGGGGTGCTCCGGCCCGGCGCGGGCCGCGTGGAGGTCGGCGGCGTCCCGGCCGACCGGCTCGACCCGGCCTGCCGGGTGCTGATCCCCCAGGAGGCCTATGTCTTCCGGGGCACGCTGCGGGACAACCTCACCTATCTTTCGCCGGCGTCGCGTGAGGAGCTGGACGCCGCCGCCCGCGCGGTGGGCCTGACCGCGCTGGCGGAACGGCTGGGCGGCTACGACGCCGAGGTGTCCTCCGGCGCGCTGTCCCCGGCCGAGCGGCAGCTCGTCGCCCTGACCCGCGCCCACCTGTCCCCGGCCCGCCTGGTGATCCTCGACGAGGCGACGTGCCACCTGGATCCGGCGGCGGAGGCCCGCGCGGAGGAGGCGTTCGCCCGCCGCGGCGGCACCCTCGTCGTCATCGCGCACCGGCTGACGTCGGCGACGCGGGCGCGGCGGATCCTCGTCATGGACGGCACCAGCGTGCGGCTCGGCGGGCACGAGGAGCTGCTCGCCGCCTCTCCCCTCTACGCCGACCTGGTCGGCCACTGGGACCCCGCGAAACCACAGGAGATGGTGCCGTGATCTATCCCCCCGCCGAGCGGCAGCCGATCGTCGACCACCCGCACGGGCGCGCGGTGGCCGACCCCTACCGGTGGCTGGAGGACGCCGGCGATCCCCGGACGCGGGAGTGGCTGGCCGCGCAGGAGAGGCTGTGGCGCGGCCACGCGGACGCGCTCGCCGGGCGCGCGGCGTGGCACGGGCGGGTGGCGCGGCTCATGTCCGCGGGGATGGCGGGACCGCCGCTGTGGCGGGGCGGGCGCCGGTTCTTCCTGCGCCGCGAGGCGGGCCAGGAGCACGCCGTGCTGTACACCGCCGGTCCCGACGGGGCCGAGCGGGCGCTGCTCGACCCGGCGGAGCTCGATCCGTCCGGGCTGACCGTCCTCGACTCCTGGCAGCCCGACCTGGACGGGCGGCTGCTGGCCTACCAGCTCTCCAGGAACGGCGACGAGCGTTCGGAGCTGCGGGTCCTCGACGTCGCCACCGGACGGCCGGTGGACGGTCCGATCGACCGCTGCCGCTACTCGCCGGTGGTCTGGCTGCCCGGCGGGAAGGCGTTCTTCTACGTGCGCTCGCGGCGGGTGTGCCTGCACCTGCTGGGCACCCCCGCCGACGACGACGCGGTGGTCTGCGGCGACGAGCGGTCCTACGGTCTGGGGATGAGCGCCGACGGCCGCTGGCTGACGGTCTCGGCGGCCTCCGGCGGCGGAAACGACCTGTGGCTGGCCGATCTGTCGGCCGGGCCGCCGGAGCGCCCCTGCCTGCGGGTGGTCCAGGAGGAGGCGGCCGCGGTGACGGTGCCCGCGGTGGGCCCGGACGGGCGTCTTTACCTGCTGACCACGCTGGACGCCCCGCGGGGCCGGTTGTGCGTCGCCGACCCGGCGCGGCCCGGCGTGGCGGGCTGGCGGGAGCTGGTCGGCCCCGACCCGGAGGCGGTGACCGGGGACTTCGCGTTCGCCGGGGAGCCCGGCGCGCCGGTGCTGCTCGTCGGCCGCACCCGGCACGCGATCAGCGAGATCGCCGTGCACGATCCGGCCACCGGCGGGAGGCTGGGCGAGGTGCCGCTGCCCGGCCTCGGCGCGGCCGGGCGGATGTTCACCCGCCCCGAGGGCGGCCCCGAGGTGTGGTTCACCTACACCGACGGCGTCAGGCCGACGAGCGTGCACCGCTACGACACCCGCACCGGGCGGACCACGCCGTGGGCCGCCGCGCCCGGCGCCGTCGAGGTGCCCGGGATCGTCTCCCGCCGGCTCGTCTGCGCCTCGCGGGACGGCACGCCGGTGCGGATGGTGGTGCTCGCCCGGCCCGGCGACGGCCCGCGCCCCGCGGTGCTGTACGGCTACGGCGGGTTCGGCCGGCCGATGACGCCTTCGTACTCGGCGTACATCCTGCCGTGGGTCGAGGCCGGGGGCGTGTTCGTCCTGGCCCAGTTGCGCGGCGGCGGTGAGGAGGGCGCGGCCTGGCACCGCGACGGGGCGCTCGACCGCAAGCAGAACGCCGTCGACGACCTGGTCGCGGTGGCCGAGCACCTCGTCGCCGAGGGCTGGACCGCCCCGGACCGGCTGGGCCTGTGCGGCGAGTCCAACGGCGGGCTGGTGGCCGCGGCGGCGCTGACGCAGCGGCCCGGCCTGTTCGCCGCCGCGGTCTGCTCGGCCCCGCTGACGGACATGGCCCGCTACGAGCGGTCCGGTCTGGGCCCGTCCTGGCGGTCGGAGTACGGCTCCGCCGACGACCCGGAACAGCTCGGCTGGCTGCTGGGCTACTCCCCCTACCACCGGGTGCGCGAGGGCGTGGACTACCCGGCGACGCTGCTGGCCGCCTTCGGCGGTGACTCCCGCGTGGACCCCATGCACGCGCGCAAGCTGTGCGCGGCGCTGCAGTGGGCGACCTCGGGGACACGGCCGGTGCTGCTGCGCCACGAGGAGGGCGTCGGGCACGCGGCGCGCTCGGCGAGCCGGTCGGTGGGGCTGGCGGGCGACCTGCTGGCCTTCCTCGCCGAGCACACCGGCCTCCGGCTCGCCCCGGAGCCCGGCCCGGGGCTCGGGACGGGCATCGCATCGGAGCCGTTCGCGGGGGTTCCCGGGCCGGCGCCGTACGCGCCGCCGGTCGTGGACGGCCCCGGTCAGGCGCCCTGACCGGGGAGCGCGCCGGGCCGTCCCGGCGTGACCAGGCCGCACTGGTAGGCGAGGACGACGAGCTGGGCGCGGTCGCGGGCCGCCAGCTTGGTCATCGCCCGGCTGACGTGGGTCTTGGCGGTGGCCGGGCTGATCACCATGTGCGCCGCGATCTCGTCGTTGGACAGGCCGTGCGCCACCAGCGCCATCACTTCGCGTTCCCGGTTGGTCAGGACGTCCAGCCCGGTGGCGGAGGTCAGCGGGCGGCGGGCGACGAACTCGCCGATCAGGCGGCGGGTGACGGCCGGGGCGAGCAGCGCGTCGCCCCGCGCCGCGACGCGGACGCCGTGCAGCAGGTCGGCCGGCTCGGTGTCCTTGACCAGGAACCCGGTGGCGCCCGCGCGCAGCGCGTCGAAGACGTACTCGTCGAGGCCGTAGTTGGTGAGGATCACGACGTGCACCCCGGCCAGGGCGGGGTCGGCGGCGATCCGCCGGGTCGTCTCGATGCCGTTCATCACCGGCATCTGCACGTCGACGAGCGCGACGTCGGGCCGGTGCTCGCGGGCCAGGGCGAGGCCGCGGACGCCGTCCCCCGCCTCGCCGACCACCTGGAGGTCGTCCTCGGCCTCCAGCAGGGCGCGGAACCCCGCGCGGATGAGCGGCTGGTCGTCGACCAGGAGCACCCGGATCACGACAGGCCTCCGGCCGGGCACCACTGGGGCATGATCCTCATACCGGACACGGTAGAGCCCTGCCGGCCGCCTTTCATCCGCTCGGGGTCGCGCCGCCGCCGTACTCCCCCGGTGGTATCCGCGGGAGGTTCCCGGCCTTCATCGCTCCCCTGCCTGCGCGGATTCCGCGAGGCGCAGGTGGCTCCGGAGGTTACAGGCGGGCGACGGACGCGAAGAGGTCGATCGGGGCGACGGTCGTCATACGGGGGTTTCCTTCCTTCGGCCGCCGGCCTGCCCGGCCGGTGACGGCGGGCCGGTCCGGCGCGGGAGGGTGAGGGCGACGAGGGCGGCGGCGGCCAAAAGCACGGCGCCGATCGTCATGCCGAGCGCGTACCCGGCGGTGAGGGTCTCGGGCGTCGCGATCCGGCCGGTGCGGTCGTGCGCGACGGTGCCGAGGACGGCCAGCCCGAGCGAGGCGCCGATCTGGCGTGAGCTGTTGAGCAGGCCCGAGGCGGTGCCGGTCTCGTGGGGCGCGACGCCGGCGGTGGCGGTGGAGACGAGCGGCGCGAGGCAGAGCCCGAAGCCGACGCTCGCGACGATCGAGGGCCCCAGGACGTCGGTGACGAAGGCGCCGTCCGGGCTGATCAGGCCGAACCAGGCGAAGCCGGTCGCGGTCAGCAGCCCTCCGGCGACCATGAGGGTCCGCGGCGCGAGGCGGTAGCCGAGTTTGACGGCGAGCACGGAGCCGGCGACCACGCCGAGGGCGAACGGCAGGAACTCGATCCCGGCCAGGGCCGGTCCGGTCCCGAGGACGCGTTGCAGGTAGAGGGACATGAAGTAGAAGGACGAGGTCATGGCGGCCCCGACCAGGAGGTTGTAGGCGTTCGCGCGGGAGACCGAGCGGTTGGCGAACAGACCGGGCCGGAGCAGCGGTTCGCGGGCGGTGGTCCGCTCGACGTGGACGAACGCGGCCAGCAGCGCGACGGCGACCGCCAGGGTCATCAGGGTGACGGGCGACGTCCACGGGTACCGGTCGGTGCGGACGACGCCGAACACCAGCAGGGTCATGCCCGCGGTGGCGAGGACGGCGCCGGGGACGTCCGGGCGGCCGCCGCGGGCCGGGGGCGGGCCGGCGGCGACGCCGCGCCAGGCCAGGGCCAGCGCGCCCGCGGCCATCGGCAGGTTCACGAACATCACCCAGCGCCATCCGGCGTACTCGGTGAGCACGCCGCCGATCAGGACGCCGAGGGCGCCGCCGGCGGCGTTCGTCGCGCTCCACACCCCGAAGGCCCGGACGCGGTCCCTGCCCGACGGGAACGTCGCGGTGAGCAGCGCCAGGGCCGCCGGGGCCAGCGCGGCGGCCCCGACGCCCTGCGCGGCGCGGGCGGCGATCAGGTGACCCGGTTCCTGGGCGAAGCCGCCGGCGAGCGAGGCGAGGCCGAACAGTCCCAGTCCGGACAGCAGGACGCGCCTGCGGCCGTACCGGTCGGCGGCCTTGCCGCCCAGGAGGAGCAGCCCGCCGAAGGTGAGCGCGTAGGCGTGGATCACCCAGGTCAGGCCCACCGCGCTGAACCCCAGGCCGGCGGCGATCCGTGGAAGCCCGACGTTCACCACCGACAGGTCCAGCGACACCATGAACTGCACGACGGCCACCGCGGCGAGGGTGATCCCCGGCCGGACGGTCCGTCCTCCCGCGGTTCCCGCGTCTCTCAGCACTGCTTGGCCCTCCGCGTGCTCCCCGTGACCGCGGAACCGCCCGTGCGTGGTCCGGGCGGGAACGGTGACGGCCGGCGGCTCTCCGGGCTCACGTGGCGGAGCCCGCTCTCTGCTCGGATCGTGTGCATGCCGGACATCGTGCTGCCGGGACCGGCCGGTGGTCGTCGTGCCCGGGAAGGCTCATTCACCTGGCACCGGGAGAGACGGGACCGGCCCGGCTACATCCTGGGGAGTAGGGATTCGCTGCGACGTACCGGGGACGACCTCCGGCCCGGCAGATCGTAATCTGCACGGATGAGACCTATGGAGCGGTGGCGGCCGCTCGCCCAGGACGGCGTGCTCGCCGCGGTGATGGCCGCCCTGCTGTCGGCCGTCGTGTTCGGCACGCCGGGCGCGGGCGCGGTGGATCTCGCGGCGGCCCTCGCCGGCTCGCTCGCGCTCCTCGCCTGGCGGCGGGCGCCCCTGGTGTCGCTGTTCGCCGGTACGGCCTGCATGCTCGTGCTCACAGCGCGCCTCCAGCCGGGCCCGCTGGCCGCCTTCCCCGTGCTGATCTCGGTGTTCGCCGCGGTCCGGACCGGCCATCGGACGGCCCCGGCGCTGGCGGGCGTGGTCTTCCTCGGTGTGGACCTGGCGGTGCGGCTCCCCGGCGCCGGCGGGCTTGTGCGGATCCTCGAGGACACCTCGCTGCTGGTCGGCTGGTTCGTGGCGGCGGGCGTGGCGGCGACGGTGACCCGGCACCGGCAGGCGTACCTGGCGGAGGCCGAGCGGCGGGCCGCCGAGGCCGAACGCACCCGTGAGGAGGTGGCCCGGCGCCGTGCGGGCGAGGAGCGGCTGCGCATCGCCAGGGAGTTGCACGACTCGCTCACCCACAGCATCTCGATCATCAAGGTCCAGGCCGGGGTGGCCGTACACCTGGCGCGCAAGCGCGGCGAGGACGTGCCGCCCGCGCTGCTGGCCATCCAGGAGGCAGGCGGTGACGCCATGCGTGAGCTGCGCGCCGCCCTGGAGGTGCTGCGCGACCCCGGCCGCCCCGGCGATCCGGGCCGTCCCGGCGGTTCCGACGCCTCCGGTGCCGGGGTCGCGCCCAGCGGGCTCGACCGGCTCGGCGATCTGGTGGAGCGGGCCCGCTCGGCCGGGCTGCCGGTCACGGTGACGGTCTCCGGGACCCGGCGGGAGCTGCCGGCCGAGACGGACCGGGCCGCGTACCGGATCGTCCAGGAGGCGCTCACCAACGTCTCCCGGCACGCCGGCGGGGCGGCCGCGGCGGTGCGCGTCGACTACGCCGACGACGAGCTGGTCGTGCAGGTCGACGACGACGGCGGGGCCGACCCGGCCGCGCCGCCCGTGCCCGGGACGGGCCTGCTCGGCATGCGCGAGCGCGTCGCGGCGCTCGGCGGCCGGCTGCGGGCGGAGCCGCGCGCCGAGGGCGGCTTCACCGTACGCGCCGAACTTCCCCTCGAACAGCCCGTACGCGCCGAACCTCGCCTCGGGGGGCCGTCGTGATCCACGGGTGGCCCTGTCAGGAGCGCGGAGGCCCGTCGTGCCCCGGGGGCGGGCCGAGGATCTCGATCGCGTGACGGGCGGCGGCGTGGCCGAGGGCGACGGGGTCGATCACGGGAGGGTCTGACGGCCGCCCGTCCGCGGGCTCGCCCACCTCCGCGGCGAAGTCCTCGAAGCCCGAGGGCGTGGTGATCTGCAGGGTCCGCAGCGGTTCCCCGGGATCGACGACGAAGCTGTGGGGCAGCCCCACGGGGAGGAGGACGAAGTCGCCGGGCCCGGCGGGCAGGATCTCGCCCTCGCAGTGGAAGGTCGCGGTGCCCGACAGCACGTAGAACATCTCGTCTTCCCGGAGGTGCCGGTGGAGAGGGGGCGCGAAACCGGGTGGGTTGACGAACTCGACGACCGTGAGGCGGCCGCGGGTCTCGGCGCCCCCGGCCTTGACGGTGGCGAGGCCGCCGAGGAACCGGATCGACGGGCCGTCCCCGGAGGTGCGGACGTAGGGGCGGGCTGCGGAGGTTGGGGTCATGGCCGCCTACTTTTCAACAGACAACGGTATAGTGAATATAACGCTAGTATTCCCGTCATGGTCAAGGATGAGCCGGGGAGGAGGCCGTACCGCTCCTCCGTCCGGGCCGACGGCGCCCGGCGCACCCGCCGGGCGATCGTCACCGCCGCCGGCGAGCTGTTCGTCGCGCACGGCTACGTCGCCACCTCGCTGGCCGACGTCGCCGCCGCCGCCGGCGTCGCCCGGCCCACCGTCTTCTCGGCCTTCGGCTCCAAGCCCGCGCTGCTGAAGGAGGTGCTCGACCAGGCCCTCGCCGGGGACGACGCCCCCGTCCCCGTGGCCGAGCGCCCGTGGTTCCGCCCGGTCTGGGACGCCGCCACCCCGGCCGCCGTCCTCGACGCGTACGCGCGGGTCTGCGTCCTGATCGGAGGCCGCGCGGCGCCGATCTTCGAGACCGTGCGCCGGGCGGCGGACGCCGCACCCGAGGTGACCGAACTGTGGCGTTCCCTCCAGGCCAACCGGCGGGCGGGGGCGCGCATGGTGGTTGAGCGGGCGGCGAGCCTCGGCCCGCTGCGCCCGGAGCTCGACTCCGGGCGGGCCGTCGACGTCCTGTGGTTCCTCAACGACCCGGCCCACCACCACGCCATGGTCACCGGGTGCGGCTGGACGCCGGACGCCTTCTGCGGCTGGCTGGCCGGCATGATGCGCGACGCGCTGCTCCCCCGGTGACGCGGACCGCCGGCCCGGCCGGCGTCCCGTCGTTGACGGATGGACGTTTCTGCGATTTCGGCGTGATGATGGGCCGCCATGCCGTCCGCAGCGAGAGACGAGAACACGATGACCCCTGCCCCGATGAGGACCGCGATCGTCACGGGGGTGAGCCGGCGCGTCGGCATCGGCTACGCCGTCGCCCGTGAGCTGGCCTCCGCGCCGATGAACGTCCTGGCCTGCTCGTGGTCCCCGCACGACGCCGAACAGCCCTGGGGCGCCGACCCGCTGGGCGCGGAGGGGGTCGTCGCGGCGCTGCGGGAGGAGCTGCCCGAGGGCGCCGGAGCGGTGGCGCACCTGGCGGCCGACCTGGCCGACCCCGCGGCGCCCGCCCGGATCGTCGCCGCCGCCCGCGAGCGGTTCGGCCGGGTGGACGTCCTGGTCGTCAACCACGCCCGCAGCTCCGAGGCCGGGCTCGGCGAGCTGACCGCCGATGAGCTCGACCTGTGCTGGGCGGTCAACGTCCGGGCGACCCTGCTGCTGGTGCAGGAGTTCGCCGCCCAGCCCGGCCTGGACGGCGGGCGGATCGTCACCTTCACCTCCGGCCAGCACCTGGAGCCGATGCCCACCGAGCTGCCCTACATCGCCACCAAGGGCGCCGTGCAGCAGTTGACGGCGAGCCTCGCCGCCTCGCTGAGCGTCCGCGACATCACCGTCAACTGCGTGAACCCCGGGCCCGTCGACACGGGATACGCCTCGCCCGAGGACCGGGAGTGGCTGTCCGGCCGGCATCCGCGGGGCCGGTGGGGCACGGCCGAGGAGACCGCCGGGCTGGTGCGGTGGCTGGCCGGTGAGGAGGCCTCCTGGATCACCGGCCAGACGATCGTCAGCGACGGCGGCTGGTCGCTCCGCAACGGGGTGCCGCCCCGCGTCCCCGTCCAGCCGCCGCCGTCCGGCGGCCGGTGAACGGACGCCCGATGAACGGACGCCCGGTGAACGGGCGAGCGGTGAACGGGCGAGCGGTGAACGGGCGAGCGGTGAACGGGCGGCCGGTGAACAGGCGGCAGGCCGTCCGGGACGGGGATGTCGGGGCGAGGCCCTACGGTATTGGGCGTGCCAGAGACCGACCAGGAGATCACTCTCGACGCGGCCCTCACCGAGGAGTCCGTGCTGTCGACCTACCGGCGGATGTTCGCCGCGCTCGCCCGCGACAGCGGCGCGGTGGTGGACGACCCGGTGCTGGTCGACATCGCCGAGACGCTGTTCGCGGCGTTCGCCGAGGCCGGTGAGGAGTGGCTCACCCACGAGCAGATGCGCCACGTCTGCCGCGCCTATCCGGTGGAGATGTTCGAGAACCGCCTGCGGGTGCTCAAGGGCCTCGGCGCGATCCGTGAGGTGTTCCCCAAGCCCAACCAGCTCCGCTACCGGGCGTCGTTCACCAGCGTGGTGGGACTGATGTTCGTCCGGCGGATGATGGCCGACGGCGGCCAGTCGGAGATGCACCGGCTGCTGGCGCTGGAGGACCTCAACGTCGCCGACCCCCGCACGACCATGGAGGAGGCGCGTCTCAGCGCGCGGAACCTGTCGCGGGCCTTCCGGCTGTGGGCACTGGAGCTGATCACACTGGTCGGCGGCACCATCGAGGAGCTGCGCGAGCAGGCCCCCAAGCTGTGGGGCACCGAGGAGATCGCCCGCCGGGCGCAGAGCCTGCACGCGACCATCCTGACCCGCTGGCCCGAGCTCGACCGCACCTGCACCGAGCTGCGCGCCGCGATCTACGCCTACAGCGACGCCTCCCGCCGCGCCGCGGGCCGCCTGGCCGACTCGGCCGGCACGACGCGGAACCTCACGCTACTGCCCGCCGAGACCTGGCGGACGTTCGCGCAGACCGCCGACAGGGAGCGGCTCGCGGCCGTGCTGGACGGCTTCGCCTTCGACGCCCCGGCGCCCTGGCACGACCCGGCGGCGATCGTCCGGGCGGTGGACGAGAGCCCTCGCCCGGCTCCGGCGCAGCCCACTCCCCCGCGTTCGGTCGTGCCCGACCCCGGGCCCGCGGGCTCCCACGACGCCGGAACCGGTGACGCCGTCCTCGGCCGCCTGGCCGCCGTCGCCGAGTCGGTCCTCGCCGGGCGGCCGTCCGCGCCGTTGGAGGAGGTGCTCGCCGCGGGCGGCGAGTGGGTCCCGGCGCGCCGCCTGCTGGCCGATCTCGTCTCGGCGGACCTGCGCCCGGAGTCGCCCTACCGGCTGCGCTGGTCCGACGGCCTGACCGCGGCCCCCGGCGCGGAACCCGCGTGGCTGTCACACGGCCGCCTGGAGAGGACGGACGTGGGGACGGAGAAGGCTGAGGACGGAGACGGCGCCCGAGCCGGGGCGCGGCCGTCCGGGAAGCACGGACGGGACGCCCGAAGCGGTGCGCGGCCGTCCGGAGGGTTCGGAAAGCCCGGGGAGGACGGACGATGACGCCCGAGTTGACGCACGCGCGTGCCCGGTCCGCCGGGCCGCTGCCGCTGGGCCCCGGCGAGCCCGCCCCGGCCGGCATGCTCCGGGCCGGTCTCGGCGACGGCACGGGTACGGCGCTGCCCGCCTGGCCCGACGGCGCGACGCCGTCACTGCTGGAGGAGTACCAGGTCGCGCCGACGACGGTGGAACGCTCCGGGGAGACCCGGCGGGTGCTGGCGGCGGCGCTGAGGTGCTGCTGGACCGACCTCGCCGCCGACCCGTGGCCGGGCTCGCCCGCGCCGGTGGACGAGGTGCTTTCCGCCTACCGCGCCCTCATCGGGCGCGGCGACGACCTGATGCGCAACTGGGCCGTCGGCGCGCTGCGCCGCCTGCACGACTCGGCCTGGCTGACGGTGGAGGCCGGCGTGGTACGGCTCGGCCCGCGCTGCGCGTCCTGGCCCGCCGAGTCCCACGCGCAGCTCCGGGAGCTGCTGCGCCGCCTGCCCTCCGGCACGGAGGGCGCCGTCCGGCCCGCCGTGCTCCCGGTCCTCGCCGGGGACGGCGAGGAGGCCCGGGAGGCGACGGACGGCCCGGACGGGGACGCCGGGGAGCCCCGGAAGCCTGAAGAGGTCTCTGCGGGCGCGGCGGGCGGGCAGGTCGCGGCGGCCTCGGAGGTCACCGCCGCCGCGGACCTCGACGCCGACCTGCTGGAGGCGTTCGACGAGCGGCGCAGGGCCGAGATCGTCGCGGCGTTCATGGCGGTCGAGCACGCCGCCGAGCCGGTCCACGAGGCCCGCTTCCCGGCGCTGCGCGACCCGGCGCCGCGCCGTACGGTCGCCGAGATGCTGCGGCGGCGCGGCCGGGTGCTCGTCCAGGGCCGCGAGACGTGGATCTCGGGATACGCCGACGAGGTGGGCGCCGCGGTGAGCGGGGCGGTCGGCGAGGCCGAGCGGGCGGTGCTGACGCTGGTGCTGGTCCACTCGGTGGCGATCCCCCGGGCCGAGGGCGTGCTGCCCGCCGACAGCTGGCTGTCGCCGTTCCCCGCGCCGGTGGAGGAGCTGCGGCGGCACACCCGGCTGCCGGTCGGCGCGCTGGACGCGGCGCTGCGGACGCTGCGCCACGCGGGCCTGGTGACGCAGGTGAAGGCCGGTGAGGAGGCGGGCGGCTATGTCCCCGGCCCGCAGTTCCACCGGCTGACCCCGGCGGCCAGGCGCCGCCTGCAGGAGGAGCTCATCCTGGCCGCGGGGCCGCACACCCCGCTGGCCGCCGCCATTCGGGCGAACCGTCGAGGAAGGGAATACCAGGGGTGACCGGACAGCCGGAGCGGGCGGGACGGGGCGCGAGGGGCCGCCGCGCGGCCGACCGCCCCGTCGAGGACACCGTGGGAAGTACCACGGGAAGCACGGCCGTGAAACCGTCCAGTGCGACTGAGACGGCGGCGGCGCGGGCGCGTGGCAGCCAGATCGGACTGGTGCCGGTGGAGGTCAGGCCCGCCGCGCCCGACCACGACGTGGTCGGCGACCGCGTGCTGGTCGCCGTGCAGGCGGTCAACATCTCGCGGTTGTCGACCCACCCGGTGCCGATCGTGCCCGGCACGCTGATCGTGGTGGCCGGGGCGGGCCCGAAGGACTCCAACGGCGCGGGCAAGTCGTCGTTCATCGCGATGATCACCGCGTTGCTCGGTGACGAGCAGTGGCGTTTCGCCTCCGGCGCCAAGGCGGTGGCGGAGCTGCTGTTCAACGCCGAGCTGGCGGCGGGCGGCGGCGCCGGGACGTGGGCCAGCGCCGACCACGGCTACATCGTGGGCGTCTTCGCCCCGCCCGGCTCGGTGGACGACGCGGTCACGGTGTGGCTGCGGGTCAACCAGGAGGCCCCGCACCTGGAGATCCGGGTGACCCCGGGCATCAGGCTCGCTGCGGCGCCCTCGGAGGCGGAGCGGGTGGCGCTGGCCGACGAGGTGTGGGCGTCGCTGCCGCGCTCGGCGGGCCGCCGCGACGTGGTGGCGCGCGACCTGACGCGGTTCCTGTACGGCGACCGCGTCAGGTGCGTGTCGTTCCTGTCCACCTCGGTGCGCAGCAAGGTCGCCACGAACCTGCTGTCGCAGCCGCTGAACGAGATCTCCCCGGAGCGGGTGTTCGAGGCGATCGCCGCGCTGACCGGCCTGGACGCCGAGCTGGACCAGGAGCGGGAGGCTCGGCGCGACGAGCACGCCAGGCGGGTGCGGGCGACGCGGGCCGCGGAGCTGCTGACGGATTTCGAGGAGGAGTCCCGGGCGCTGCTTTCGACCTTCGACCGGCGTGACCGGGCGCGGGTCCGGCTGGCCGGGGCGATGCGTTCCTGGCGGGGGCGGCTGGCGCGCAGGCTCGCCGACGCGGCCCGCCGGGACGAGGCGCTCGCCGCCGAGCTGGAGCGGCTGCGCGAGGCGGGCGGCCGCGCGGCCGAGGCGATCGAGACGGTGAAGGCGGAGATCGCCACGCTCCGGGACGACTCGCTGGAGCGCTCCCTGGCCGGGGCCCGCAGGGAGCTGGCCGCGTTGCAGGCCCGCGCGGCCAAGCTGGACGCCGACCGGGCGGTGGCGGAGAACGCCGCCGACGAGCTGCGCGCCCGCGTCCCCGGGCTGGAGGAGCGGCGGCGGCTGGCCGACGGCCGCGACGTGGCGGCGGCGGAGACCGAGCTGGAGCGGGCCAGGGTCGTCCTCAACGAGGCGCTGAAGGCGCTGGGCGTGGCCGACCGCGAGGTGGACGAGGCGAAGGCCGCGCTGGACGACGCCGAGGGCGGCCCGGCGGCGGCGCAGCTCGACGCGCTCGCCGCGGCCGGGCTCCGGGCGACCGGTCTGCTCGACGCGATCGACGTCGCCGAGCAGGCCCGCGACGAGGAGGCCGTGGCGGACCACGCTGTCGGGGCTCTGCTGGCCGCCCGGGGCTGGCCGCAGGAGCACGCGGTGATCGTGGACGCCGCCGACCTCCCCGAGGCGGCGCGGACGCTGGCCACGCTGCCCGGGTCGGTGCTGGTCAGCGCGGCCGGCATCACGGTCGTCGGGTCGTTCGAGGCGGTCGCCACCGGCCGTGAGGCCCGGATCAAGGCCGCCGAGCAGCGGCTGCACCGGGCGCGGGACGTCCAGGAGGCCGCCGCCGAGGCCGTACGGACCGCCGAGGACGGCATGGCGGAGGCCGCCCGGCGGCTGGAGGGGGCTCGCGCCGCGGTACGGCTGGCCGACGTCGAGCGGCGGCTCGCCGAGCGGCGCGAGGTGCTCACCGGGCTCGTCGAGGCCCTGGCCGAGACCGCGCCGCAGGTGGCCGAGGCCGAGCGGGAGGTCGCCGCGCTCGACTTCCGGGCCCGCACCAGGAGCATGGAGATCGAGCGGCTGGAGGGCCGCCGGGCGCGGCACGAGACCGAGCGCGACCAGGCCGCCGAGCAGGCGGCGAAGGTGCGGTCCGACCGCGACGCGCTCGCGCTGGACGCGATGGCCGCCGACTGGGGCGGCACGGTCGCCGGGGCCGGCGAGTGGCTGGAGGCGCTGGGCGAGGACGAGCGCCCGCTGACGGCCGAGGAGTGGTGGCGGGCGGCCGAGCGTCACCTCGACGAGGCGCTGCGCGGCACCTTCCCCGGCGATGACGAGGAGATGCCCGAGGAACTGCGGTTCCTGATCAGGGAGCGGACCGAGCCCGGGGCCGGGCGCACCGCGCGCGAGCAGGCCACGTTCCCCGGCGTCTGCGCGGCCCTGGCGTCCTACCTCCGCGGTCAGGAGGAGTACGAGCGCCACCAGCGCCGCCAGATCGAGACCCAGCTGGAGACCCGCCGCCGCGACCTGTCCGCCGCCGCCAAGGGGGCGGAGGAGGCGGCGCAGTCCACCGCCGTGCACCGGGCCGCGCTGACCGCGGCCGTCAAGGCGCGGCTGGCGCGGGTCGCCGAGGAGTTCGAGCGGCTCGACCTGGCCTACGGCGGCTACGGCGCGACGCTGGACTTCCCTGTGCCGCCCGCGCCCGCCGACCCCGAGCAGCGCTGGGCGTGGCGGGTGACGCCCAGGTGGCGGCGCGGCGAGGGGCAGGGCTACGTGCCGTACAACCGCCGGGCCAACACCGCGCTGATGGACGAGAAGGCGGTGAAGCTGGTCTGCGCGGCGGCGATCGCCTCCTCCGGCGGCGGCCACCTGTGCCTCGTCCTGGACGAGCTGGGCCGCAACCTCGGCAAGGAGCACCGCAGGGAGGCCGTGGCGCTGTTCCGCCGGATCGGTGAGACGTACGGGATCACGGTGATCGGCGCGCTGCAGGACGACATGGAGCCCTACGCGGTCGACGCCTGCGGCCAGTACGTCAAGCTGCGCCGGTCCTCCGACGCGATGCCGTACAACGAGCCGCCGGTGGTCATCGGTCACGACCGTCACGCCGAGCGGGTGCGTGCACTGTCGGCGGCGGTGAGCAGATAGCCTCTGCGCAGATTCTATTTCGGAAGTATCGGGGGAAACGGTGTCGTCGACACCGCTGGAGCAGGCACCTCCGCGGCGTGACCTGTACCTGACCATGGCTTTGGCGCTGCGCGTGGGCGAGCTGCTGCTCGGCAGCGGCGAGTCCAACGAGACGGTCTCCGGCGCCATGCGCCGGATCACCGACGCGTACGGCGTGCCGCACAGCGAGGCCGACGTCAACCTGTCGGCCATCACGCTGTCGCACGTCCCGGCGGACGGCGGCGTGCCGGTCACCGTCGAGCGGCGGGTCCGCCGCCGGCTGCCCGACTACGACCGGCTGATCGCGGTGCACGCCCTGGTCGCCGAGGCCGCCGCGGGAGAGCTGCCGCTGGAGGAGGCGGAGGCACGGCTGCGGCGGATCACCCGGCGGGTGCGGGTGTACCCGGACTGGTTCCTGGTGACGGCGGTCGCGGCGGTGGCCGCCTCGGCGAGCATCCTGGTCGGCGGTGGCGCGCGGGTCGCGCTCGCCGCGTTCGCCGCCACCGTGCTGGGCGACCGGGCCAGCGCGTGGCTGGCGGGCCGGGGCGTGGCCGAGTTCTTCCAGATCGCGGTGGCGGCCATGCTGGGCTCGCTGGCCGCGGTGCTGCTGATCGCGCTCGGCGTGCAGGTGCGGGCCGAGGCGGTGGTGGTCGGCGCGGTCGTCGCGCTGCTGCCCGGACGGCTGATGGTGGCCTGCGTGCAGGACGGCATCGCCGGCGAGTACGTCACGGCGACCGGCCGGCTGTTCGAGGTCTTCTTCATCCTCACCGCGGTCGTCTCCGGGATCGGCGTCACCCTGTACACCGCGGTCCGCCTGGGCGTGCCGCTGAGCGTGGAGGACGTGCCGGCCGCGCCGCTGCTGCTGGAGCCGGCGCAGCTGCTGGGGTCGGCCGGGGTGACGCTGTCGTTCGCGGTCGCGCTGCTCGTACCGCCCCGGCACCTGGCGGCCGCGGTGATCGGCGGCACGCTGGCGTGGGTGGTCTTCGTGCTGCTGTGCGGCGGGGACGTCCCGGTCGTGCTGGCGACGGCCGTCGCCGCGGCGGCCGTGGGCCTGTTCGGCGCGGCGTACGCCAGGGCGGCCCGGGTGCCGTCGCTGGTGGTCACGGTTCCGGCGATCGGCACGCTGCTGCCGGGAACCGCCCTGTACCGCGGCATGCTGGAGGCCAACCTCGGCCACGCCGACGCGGGGATGTCCAGCCTGCTGCAGGCCCTGTCGACCGCCCTGGCCCTGGGCGCCGGGGTCATGCTCGGCGCGGAGGTCGTGCGGGCGGCCACCGGGTCCGACCTGGCCCGGCGGGTACGGCCGGCCGCCCGGCGGGCGCGCAGGCCGTTCATCCCGCGCCCGGCGGCCCGCCGCACCCGCGGCTCCTGACCGCGTCGTCCCGGAGGTCAGACGCCGGTCACGGACAGGGTGGAGCCGCGGCGTTCCTTGCGGACCCGCAGCTGCGCCGGGACGCGGGTGCGCAGCTCGGCGACGTGGCTGACGATGCCCACGGCCCGGCCGCCGTCGCGCAGGCCGTCGAGGATGTCGAGGACGCCGTCGAGGGTGTCCTCGTCGAGCGTGCCGAAGCCCTCGTCGACGAAGAGCGTGCCGATCTCCACTCCGCCGGCCTCGGCGGTCACCACGTCGGCCAGGCCCAGCGCGAGCGCCAGCGAGGTGATGAAGCTCTCCCCGCCGGACAGCGTCGCCGGGTCACGGTCCACGCCGGTCCAGCCGTCCAGGATCCGCAGGCCCAGGCCGCCGCCTGACCTGCTGCGGTCTCCGGCGGAGCGGCCGAGGTTGTGCTCCAGCAGGTAACGTCCGCCGGACATGTGGTCGAGCCGCTCGTTGGCCGCCGCGACCACCTGGCGCAGCCGCTCGCCGAGGACGTAGGACGACAGCCGCATGTTCCACCGGTTGTCGGTGGAGGTGCCGCCGGTGAGGGCGGCCATCCGCTCGGTCAGGCGGTGCCGTTCGGCGGCGGGCAGCCAGCGGTCCAGGCACCCCTCCAGCTCGGCGCGGAGCGCGGCCAGCCGCTCCCGGCGCACCTCGGCGCCGTGCAGGGCGGACCGCAGGCCGGCGTGGGCCTCGTCGGCGGCGTCGTGGTCCCCGCGCAGCCCGTCGAGGTCGGGCTCGGGCTCCGCGGCGGCGGCGACCAGCTCCGGGTCGGCCAGCATGGCGGTGACGGCGGCGCGTTCCTCGTCGAGCCCGCGCAGCCGCGCGGCCTTCTCCTCCTGCTCTGCGAGCGGACGGACCGCCGAACGGGCGTCGTCGGCGCTCCGGAAGCCCGCCTCGGCGACGGAGGCCAGGGCGCGGGTCCGGGCCGCCCCCAGCTCGGCGGCGGCGACCCGCTCCTCCCTGGCGGCCTCGGCCGCCTCCCTGAGCAGCTCCGCCTCGTCGGCCAGCCGATCCAGCCGGTCGGTCAGGCTCGGGTCGTCACCGCGGGCCTCGTCGAGGCGCGCGGCCAGCCGCTCCTCCTCCGCCGCGAGCTTGTCGGCGTGCGTACGGCGGGCGGCCAGGGTGACCGCCAGCTCACGCGAGCGTTCCCGCGCCGCCTCCAGCTCGGCCGCGATCCGGTCCGCCTGCTCGGCGAGCGCCGGTTCGGCGGCGACGGACTCCCGCAGCCGGGCCAGGGCCCGCTCGGCCTCCGCCAGCCCGGCCGCGGCGTCCGCCACGGTCGGACCGGCGGCGGCCGGCTCCGAGCCGACCGGCATGGCGGCGACGGCGGCGGCGCACGCGTCGCGGTGGGCGGTCTCGGCGTCGGCGGCGCGGACGGCGGCGGCGAGCGCGGCGGCCAGCAGCGCGGCCTCCCCGGCGAGCCGGTCGCGGCGGGCCTGGACCGTGGGGTCGGCGCCGCGGGCGTCGTCCAGCCTGGTGGTCAGCCGGTCGTGCTCGGCCCGCCAGCCCGACCTGCGGGCGCCGCCCTCGGCCAGCGCGCGGGAGGCCTCGGCGGCCCGCCGTCGCGTGTCGTCCAGCTCGGCCGCGAGGCGCTCGGCCTCCTCGGTGAGCGCGGCCTCGGTCTCCGCGGCGGCGGACAGGTCCGCCAGCTCACGGCGGGCCTCGCCGACGGCCTCCTCGGCTCCGGCCACGGTGAGGTCTCCGGCGACGTTGAGTGCCTCGCCGAGCCGGGAGTCCAGGGCGGTGACGGTGACCTCGGCGGCCCGGCGCCGTTCGGCCGCGGCGTCGTAGGCGCTCTGGGCGGCGCGTTCGTCCTCGGCGGTGGGGGCCTCGGCGGCGGGGGCGGCCGGGGCGGGGTGGTCGGGCGAGCCGCAGACCGCGCAGGGCTCGCCGGGGCTGAGCTTCGCCGCCAGCTCGGCCGCCATGCCGTCGATCCGGGCCTGACGGAGGTCGAGGTGACGGTCGCGGAGCCGCTGCGCGTGGTCGGTCGCCGCGGCCAGGGCCGTACGGGCCTCCGCCAGCTCCACGCCGAGCCCGTCGCGGCGGCGGGCGGCGTCGAGCCGGGCGGCGGCGGCGTCCACGGCGGCCCGCGCGGCGGACACCCGGGCCGCCCGCGACCTGGCCTCGGCCAGCCGGGAGGCCACCTCGCCCAGCGCGGCGGGGAGGTCCCGCTGGGCCTCCTGGAGCACGGCCTCCCGGGCCTCGGCGGCGGCCAGCTCGGCGTCCAGGCCGGCCAGCAGGTGCTCCAGCTCGGCCAGGCGGTCCTCGTCGGCCCGCAGGCCCTCCAGTGCGGCCAGTTCCTCGCCGCGTTCGCGCTCACGGACGGCGAGCGCCTCGCGCAGCGCGGCGGGGCCGCCCGACGTGCCGGAAGCGGACGATACGCCGGGACTGCCCGATGCGCCGGGAGCGTCCGGCACACCGGGGGCGGCCGCGGCGGCGGGGCCTCCGGCCGGGCGGAGGGCGTCCGGGAGGGCGGCGAGCCGGGCGGCGACGTCACGGCGGGCGTCCGCCAGCTCGGCGGCGAGGCGGTCGCGGTGCTCCGCCGCCGCCAGGCGGGCGGCGGCGGCCTGCCGGGCGGCCTCGGCGGCCGGGATGCGCGCCGCGTCGAGGCGGACCGCGGCCAGGCGGGCCTCGGCGTCCTCGCGCAGGCCGGGCAGGACCGCGAGACGGGCGTCGGTCTCGTCCTGGGCCGCGCCCAGATCGGCGATCTCGACGGCGGCGCGCTCGCGCTCCTCGCGGATCCGCGCCAGGCGCGCCTCCTCGGCGCGCAGCTCCGCCAGCCGGCTGATCTCGGCGCGGCGATCGCCTTCCAGTCCGGTCAGGCGGTCGGGGGTGACGTCCGCGGCGATCGCGACGTCCACGGCGTCCGCGACCGCCGCGCCGCCGGCGGTGATCGCGCCGGACGCGACGTCCACGGCGGCCGTGATGTCCGGGGCGCTCTCGGCGTTCGGGGTGCCCGCGTCGTCGCCGGAGAGTCCGAGCAGGGGCAGTGCCCGGGCGAGGGCGTCGGCGGCCAGGCCGCGGGCCTTCTCGGCGACCCCGGCACGCTGCTCGACGGCCTGCAGGAAGGGCAGCACCCGGTCGGCGCGGGCCGCCTCGGCGAGGATGATCTCCAGGTCGGCCCGTTCCTCGGCGGTCTCCTCCAGGGCGTGACCGCGTGCCAGCGCGTCGGCGTGGCGGCGGCGCCGGTCGGCCAGGGCCATGCCCCGCTCCAGCTCCGCGCGGGCCCGCCGTACCGCCGCCTCGCTGTCGGCGCGGGCCAGGCCCGCCCGGGCGGCCTCCCGGGCGGCGAGCGCCTCCAGGGCGGCGGCCCAGCCCCGAGGGTCGTCCTCGGGGTCCGGCGCCGGGACGGGGGCGGCGGTCGTGTCCCCGGTGTCCCCGAGGTCCCCCTCGCCCCCGGGCCTCCCTTCGTCCCCGGGCTTCCCGGTCCCCGTGGTGGCGTCTCCGATGTCCTCGGTGTCCCGGATGCCCTCGGCGTCCCCGGTGCTCCCGGCGGCGTCCCCGTCCGCCGTGTCCCCGGCGTCCCCGGTGCCCCGTGTGCTTCCCGCGGCGTCCCCGTTCACCGCGTCCCCGCCGCCGGGCGTCCCCGGCGCCTCGGGGGCGGCGGTCAGGGCGGCGAGGAGGGCCGGGCCCGCGGCCTCCTCCAGGCGCTTGACGGCGAAGTCGACCTCCCTGCGCAGCGTCTGCTGCTCGCGGTGGGCCTCGGTCCGCCGTTCGGCCAGCCAGTTCTCGGCGGCGGCGTAGAGCCGTACCGTGAACAGGCGTTCCAGGACCCGGCGGCGGTCCTCCCCGTCGGCGCGCAGGAACCGGGCGAAGTCGCCCTGGGGCAGCATCGCCACCTGGAAGAACTGGTCGGCGTTCATGCCCAGCAGGTTGCCGATCAGCTCCCCGGCCTCGTCGACCCGGGTGGTCAGCCCCGTCCACTCCCCCGAGGGGAGGAGCTCCTGCAGCACGGCCTTCTCGTTCTCGCGCGTGGTGCCGACGCCCTTCTTCTTGGGGCGCTGCCAGGCGGGGGAGCGGGTGATCCGCAGCCGCCGCCCCCGGACGGTGACCTCCAGCGCGACGCTGGGCCCCCGGCCGGGCGGGGCGTGGTCGCAGCGCAGGCTCTTGGCGCTGTCGCGCTTGCCCGGCACCCTGCCGTAGAGGGCGTAGCAGAGCGCGTCCAGCACCGTGGTCTTGCCCGCGCCGGTGGGGCCCTGGATCAGGAACAGCCCGGCCTCGGTGAGGGCCTCGAAGTCGATCTCCTCCTCACCGGGGAAGGAGCCGAAGGCGCTGATCCACAGACGGTGCGGACGCATCTACGCCATCGCCTCCTTGATGCGGCAGGCCTCGACGGCCTCCTGGAGCAACCGGGTCTCGTGATCGTCGGCGGCCTCGCCGCGCACCTCACGGACGAAGTCGAGCGCCACCTCGATCTCGGCGCGGCCGGCCAGCCGCGGCTGCGTCACGGTCTCGCGGACGCCGCCCTCCGGCTCGAAGGACAGCGCCAGGGTGTGCTCGAAGCGGGCCCTGAGCCGCTCCATGGCGCCCTTCGGCCGAACCGGGTCGGTGAGCGTCACGTGGAGCCAGTGGTCCTCGTGGCGGGCGTGCTCGGCCGAGGTGAGCAGGTCGTCGAGACGCCCCTTGAGCGTGCGGATCGGACGGGGCACCGGCGCCTCGACGAACTCGGCGCTCACCCCGCCGCCGGGCGCCAGGTCCACCAGCCAGGAGCCCTTGACCTGCCCCTCCTCGGAGAAGGAGTAGGCGATCGGGGAGCCGGAGTAGCGGACGGTCCCGCTCATCGTCTGGCGGCCGTGCAGGTGGCCCAGCGCGACGTAGTCGACGCCGTCGAAGGCCGAGACCGGGACGTGGGCGACGCCGCCGACGCTGATGTCGCGCTCGCTGTCGCTGGCCCGCCCGCCGGTCACGAAGGCGTGGGCCAGGACGACGGACCGGCCGCCCCGGCGCGCCAGGTCGGCGCGGACCAGCGACATGGCGTGCCCGAGGGCCGCGGTGTGGGTGCGCTCGGGCAGCTCCCACGGCCCGCGGACCAGCTCCGGCTCCAGGTACGGGATGCCGTAGAACGCCACGTCGTCGATCACCACGGGCTCACCGGCCCGGCCGGGGTCGGTGCGCAGATGGACCCCGGCGGCGTCCATCAGGTCCGCGCCGAACCCGAGGCGGCGCGCCGAGTCGTGGTTGCCGCTGATCAGCACCGTGCGGACGCCCTCGGCGGCCAGCCGCCGCAGCGCCACGTCGCACAGCCGCACCGCGTCGACCGAGGGCAGCGCGCGGTCGTAGACGTCACCGGAGACCACGACCACGTCGACCTTCTCGGCGCGGACCGTCTCGACCAGGTGGTCGACGAAGACCTCCTGGGCGGCCAGGAGGCTCTCGCGGTGGAACGAACGGCCCAGGTGCCAGTCCGAGGTGTGCAGCAGGCGCATGTCACCTGAAGCTAACAGGCCACGGAGGCAAATGTGGCTACTTGCGTCACATGGGAAACGCCCCATACCCCGCGGGCACGGGGCTGGGTACCCTGGATGATCAGGGGGGCCGTACCGGTCGCGCACCGGGGGCGGGGTCCTCCCGCGAGGCGGGTGACGATCGGGAAGCGGGTCGGCATGCGGGTTGGCCGGGGCGCGGTGAGCGCCGCCGCAGGCATAGCCATGATCATTCTCGCGCTGGTGGGTTACGTCCTGCCACCGCAGTTCGACCCCGCGCCGCTGAGCGCCGGGCCGGTCTTCCGTGCGCTGCCCGCCCAGCCCCCGGCCGAGCTCCGGCCGGTGGCCGCGACCGCCCCGATCACCACGCGGGACATCACCGTCCAGGCCGGGGACGTGACCCTGGAGGCCACCGTACGGGCTCCGCTGACGCCCGGCCGGCACCCGGCCATGGTGTTCGTCCAGGGGGCCGGCGCCGGGCTGCGCGGGGAGTTCGCCACCCAGGCCGAATGGCTGGCCAGGGCCGGCGTCGTCACCCTGGCCTACGACAAGCGCACGGTCGGCTACGACTTCCGCGACCGCGACTTCGGCCTGCTCGCTGACGACGCGCTGCGCATGCTGACCCTGCTGCGCGAGCGCCCCGACGTCGACCCGGCCAGGACGGGCCTGTGGGGGGTGAGCGAGGGCAGCTGGGTGGTCCCGATCGCGGCGGCCAGGAGCGCCGACGTCGCCTTCGCCGTGCTGGTGTCGGCGCCCAACGTCTCCCCGCTGCGGCAGGTCACCTGGGCGATGGGCGAGCAGCTCGACCGGCTGCACGCGCCCGGCGGGGTGCGCGACCTCATCATCAGGGCGATGAGCGCCGTCCACATGAACTTCCTGCGCTACGACGGGACGCCCGTACTGCGCCGGGTCCGCCAGCCGGTCCTCGCCCTGTACGGCACGCGCGACCCGTCGATCCCGTTCGTGGAGAGCAGCCGGGCGCTCACCGAGGCGCTCACCGCGGGCGGCAACCCCGACTACACGATCCGCTACCTGGACGGCGCCGACCACGGGATGCGGGTCCACGGCGGCCCGTTCGTCCGCGACTACCTGCCGACCCTGGCCAACTGGGTCACCGGCCTGCCCGGCACCGCGCGGCCCGCCGTGCGCGTCGCCGGGGCCACCCCCGTCCAGCGGTTCGAGGCCAGCGATCCGCCCAGCGCCCCCTGGTACGCCGGGGGCGCGGTCCTGACGCTCGCGCTCTTCCTGACCCTCGCCGGATACGTCGCCGGGCCGGTGGCGGAGATGGTGGTGCGGCTGCGCGGGCGGCGGCCGCACGCCGAGACCTGTGCCCTGGTGTGGCCGCCGATCCGCCGCCGCCTGCGCCGGATGGCGTGGACCGGCGCGGGGTTGCTGGCCGCGGTGGCGGCGTTCCTCACGTTGCTGGTGCTGTTCTCGGTCAACCAGGCGGGGGCGTGGCCGGCGGTGCTCTCGGGCTGGCTCGTCATCCGGATCCTCGCGGTGCTCATGCTGGTGCAGGAGATCACCGCCGTCGCGGCGGTCGCCTCCGGGATCGGGCAGGGCTGGCGGCCGAACCGCGCGCAGCGCGTGGCGACGGCGGGGGTGCTGGGCGGCACCGGCGTGCTGCTGGTGGCCGGCGCCTACTACAGCCTGTTCGCCTTCCCCTGGTAGATCCGGTGGGGCCGCCCGGGGCGGCGCGCCGTACGGCCTGGTGGGCCTTGTGCAGGAGACAGGCCCGCGGGAGCGGCCGGCCGTACGGCTCGGTCAGACGTAGCAGGCGAGCCAGCGGTCCATCTCCGTGAAGACGCGCCCGCGGACCGGCTCGGCCGACAGCGCGAGGTCGTGCACGCCGCCCGCCACCCGCACGCACGTCACGTGGTGCCCGATCCTGGTCGCCCAGTGGGCGATCTGCTCGGGGTCGAGCACGACGTCGGCGGCCTGGGCCTCCGGTGCGAAGTCACGCAGCCGCAGCCCCTTGGCGGCACAGAGCACCAGGACCGGGACGTCCACCCGCAGACCGGCGTGCAGGCGCCGCTGGGCCCGGCGGATCGCGGCCAGCCAGGCCGCGTGCACCGGGAAGCCGCCGATCGGCTTCCACTCCAGGTCGAAGTCCCACTCGCCGTGGTGGTCGCGGTGCAGGCTGGTGCCGTAGGCGGTGGCGGTGCCGAGGGGCAGTACGGCGCGCCGCGGCATCCTCGCCATCGGCCCCCTCAGCAGGTCGGCCGCGATCCGCAGCGGGGCGGGGACGTTGAGGTCGAGGAAGGGGCTGTTCAGCATCAGTCCCTGGACGAGGCCGCGGCCGCGGACCCGGTCGGCCCACAGCGCGGTCACCAGGCCGCCGGTGGAGTGGGCGTTGAGGACGACCGTGCCGTGGCCGTCCCGCTCGCGGACGATCCGGACCGCCTCGTCGATCTCCGGGAAGTACTCGGTGACGCTGCGCACGAACCCGCGGGTCTGGTGCGGCAGCAGCGAGCGGCCGTACTTGCGCAGGTCGAGGGCGTAGAAGTCGAACCCTCCGGCGGCGAAGTGCTCGGCCAGGTGGCTCTGGAAGAAGTAGTCGGTGAACCCGTGGACGTACAGCACGGCACCGCGCGCGGGCTCCGCGGCGCGCCGGCGCACCAGCGTGGCGACGACCTTCCCCTCGTCGTCGTCGGCCATGGGCAGGACGGTGAGCTCGTAGCCGGGGCCGAGGACGTCGTGCGCCGGGGCGTCGCCCTCGCGGCCATGGTCCCCGGCGGGGGTTTCAGGATCGACCGCACCGTGTCCGGTCTCGGGGGAGGACATGCGCGGCATCCTATTTCAGGGCGACCGGCGGGCCGACCGGACCTCGCCTCAGCCTTCTACGGTCCTCTACAGAGCGCGCCTGATCATCCTGAAGCCGGAGCACCCTCGCCCGAGCGATCAATCCGGATATGTCCACCACTTCGATTGAAAGTCGGGATGGTCGAAATAGCGTCCGGCGAGCGCCATCAAGGTCAGGAGATCATCATGGGTCCGCTCACCGTTGGAGATGCGGTCGATCATCTGTCGCCTCGTCTCGACGTCACCGAGCATCTTCGCGGCCATCGACCTCAGCTTCCGAGGCGGGCTGCGCCATTCTCGCTCGTCTTCGTCGATGCGCCGGCGCAGGAACATGATCAGTTCATCCACGTCACCCGCCATTCCACAGGGGCCGCTCGCCCATCGCCCGCGTCCGGAGACGGTTCAGGCGACCCTCACGGCGTGGTCGCCGAAGTCCGCCACCACGTCCAGCGTCCCGCCCAGTGCGACGACATAGGAACGCAGGGTGTCCAGACCGCCGATCCGGCCGTGCTCGATCTGGGACACGCGCGCCTGGGAGACCCCCATGCGCTCGGCGAGAAGCTTCTGGGAGACGCCCAGTCGCTTGCGCATCTCGGCGAGCTGGGTGCCGCGCAGTTCCGCTCGCAACTGCTCGCGACCGGCCTCCCGTGCCGCGACGCGCTCGGGGGAGTCCCACTCGGGGTCGATCTCGCGAAGCCTGGCCTTGGTGTCGGACCACTTCACGAACTCGCTCATCGGTGCTCCTCCTTTTCCTTCTCGATACGGTATGCGGCGTAGCGTTCCTCCGCCAGGGGATCGCCGTGCGGTACCACCGGTTCCATTCTCCTGTTTTGTCGCCGGCGACCAGCACGATGGCCTCCCGAGTGGGGTCGAAGACGAACAGCAGGCGGATCTCCGCTCCGCCCGGTACCCGGGGGCGTAGCTCCTTGAGGTTGTGCAGGACGCGGGAGCGGTGGATCCGGTCGGCCAGCGGGCGGCCGAGCTTCGGACCTTGCAGGGCGAGTTCGTCCAGCGCCTCTTCGATCTTCTCCGCGGCGGCCGGGTCGTTCTTGCAGATGTCGAGGAACCAGGCGTTCACCTCGGTGTGCAGCGTGATCTCCCAAGCCATGCAGCCAATATAAATTATCCTTATGCCGCGCCCGGGTCGTTACGGAAAAGTCGACGGGGTGGCCGGAATCTCTGGCATGGCGGAACCACTCACACTGATGGCCGGGCCGATGAAGCGCCGGAACCGGACCGGGCCGGGCGGGCCCCGGCCGGCCGTCAGGCCGCGTACGACTCCTTCGCCAGGCGGCGGACGCGGGTCTCGTCGACGTTGTGGCCGAGGCCCGGCTGGGTGAGCGGCACCGCCACCACCCCGCCGGACGCTCCGACCGGCGGCGTCACGATCTGGGCGCTGCGCGGCGGCTCGGCGACGTCGCACGGCAGGCCGCAGCCCGGCAGGCTGGCCGCGGCGACCGTGGCCGCCCGCGCGAGCCCGCCGCCCTGCCCGCCGGCGCAGGAGATCTCCCAGCCCGCGGCGACGGCATGGTCGTGTGCCCGGCGCACCTCGCGCAGCGACCCCATGGCCGCGGGACGCAGCAGCAGCGCCCGCCCGGCCCCCGCGGCGATCGCCTCGCACAATCCGGCCACCGAGGACGTCTCCAGCAGGACCGGCGCGGCGACCCGCTCCTGAAGGTCGGCGTGGTCGGCGAAGCCGGCGGGCCCGGCGAAGGGTCGCTCGATGGCGGAGAGCGCGTAGCCGTCCAGCGCCTCCAGCGCGCCGACGTCGGTGTAGGCGCCGTGGGCGTCCACGCCGATGCCCAGCGCCGGGTACGTACGGCGGACGGCGCGCAGCGGCTCGATGTCCCAGCCGGGGTGGACGTCCAGGGTGACGTGGGTGTATCCCGCGCAGACATGGCGGTTCACCCGGGCGACCAGGCTGTCCAGGTCGCGCTCGGCGGCTATCCGGACGGTGGCGGTCAGGTAGGTGCGGTTGCCGCCCAGCGCGTGGGACAGCGGCACGCCGCACATCCGGGCCCACAGGTCCCAGCAGGCCATGTCGGAGGCGGAGCCCCCGGGGACCACGCCCAGCTCGTCGGGATGCTCCCAGTCGACGCCGATCAGCGCCCTGCCGAGCCCCTCCTCCATCGCCGCCCACGTCTTGGCGTCGGGATCGACGACCTCGCCCCATCCGGTCATGCCCCCGTAGTCGGTGAGCCGGACCATGAGGCTCTCGGGCCGCCTGCCGTACGGCAGGACCACCCGGAACACCTCTAGCTCACGTACGCGCGGCATGAAACCCCCTTGATCTCCCCGAAGCGCCGAAACACGAATCCCGCCCGGAGGCGGGACTTGCGTCTCAACACGGAGGAGAGCGGCGTTCTTCCCATGCTCCAACGGTAATCAGGTTCTGACTCTGCCCGCGACGAGTGCCCCGGCCGCCGCCAGCAGGGCGACGAGGACGAAGGAGAGGACATAGGTCAGGGTCGCGGCGCCGAGGACGGCCTGCACAGCGCCGGCGACCGCGATCGACACGACGGTGTAGACCGACTCCGCCACGCCCATCGACGCGCTGTTCTCCCCCGCCTCCCCCGGCCTCGACAGCTCCAGGACCAGCACCGACAGCGTCGGGTACACGATGCCGATGCCGAGGCCCGCGATGATCTCCGCGAGGAACGCGACGGCGACCGGGACCGCCGTGAAGACGGTGACGGCCATCAGCGCGAGGCCCACGGTGATGAGCACCATGCCCGACCGCAGGACGAGCACCCGGTCCATCCGCTTGCGCCCCACCACCCACGAGCCGAACGACCAGCTCAGCGCGCCGCCGGTCAGGGTGAGGCCGGCCATGGTGAGGGTCAGGCCGCGCTGCTGGTTGAGCATCAGCGGCAGGAACGCCTCGCCGCCCATGATCGCGCCCGCCGCGATCCCGCGCAGCCCGACCACCGCGGGCAGGCCGCGGGCGGCGCGCAGCGCGCCGGCGGGCAGCAGCCGGGGCAGCGACCCGGCCAGCAGCGCCAGGCCGGCGAGGAGCAGGAGCAGGCCCGCGCCGCGGGCCGCGCCGCCGTACTGCATGAGCGCCGCGCCGGTCGCCGCCAGCATCGCCCAGCCCAGTCGCCGCCCGATCGGGGTCAGCTCCCCCCGCGGCGGCCGCTCCGACATCGGCGTGGTGGTCAGGCCACGCAGGAGCAGCAGCGCGGCCGGGAGGACGAGCACGGCCACGCCGCCGAAGATCCAGCGCCAGCCGGTGTTCTCCACCACGAATCCGGCGACCGCAGGGCCGACCATGGACGGCACCACCCAGGCGGTGGCGAAGACGGAGAACACCCGGGGGTGGAGTGTCGCCGGGTAGGCCCGGGAGACCAGCACGTACATCGAGACCTGGAAGACGCCGCCGCCGAACCCCTGGACGAACCGGCCGGCGAGGAACACGTCCATCGTCGGCGCGGCCCCCGCCACCACCAGGCCCGCGATGAAGGTCGCCACGCCGGTCCACAGCGGCGCGACCGGCCCGGAGACGTCGCTCCACCGCCCGCCCAGCACCGTGGCGACCACGCCGGCGGCCAGCGCCCCGCTGAACGCCAGCGCGTACAGTCCCTGCCCGTGCAGCTCGTCCGCCACGACCGGCATGGCGGTCGCCACCGCCAGGTACTCGAACGCGACAAGGGTGATGATCGCCACCAGGCCCACGGTGAGGGCTCGGTGGCGTACGGCGAAGATCCCCTCCGCCGGCGCGGTGGTCGTGGTAGTCGTCACGAATGGGAGCGTACGGCGGGCGCCCGCGCACCGCGTCGGCCGTACGACGGGTCCTTGGTCCTAGGACCGGGCGTACGGCGCGCGGCCCCTCGGTCCCGGGTTCCGGGCCGGGGCCCGCGGATCCCCCTGCGCGACGGGCGCCGCCTCCGGCGTGGAGCGGTCGCCGGACCGCCCGCGGAGCGTCCTCATCGCGCGCCGGAACCGGAGGTGGTCGCGGAGCGTGGGCGTGTACCACTGCTCGCTGCCGAGGTCGGACCGCCGGTACGGCCGCGCCCGCCCGCTCGTCACCTGGCGTACGGCCTCCGCCATGGCGTCGAGGGCGGCCAGGTACTGCTTCACGGGGAGCGTGCGGTACGTGTCCTCGAAGGGATCGACGGAGACGGTCTCCTGGAAGAGGATCCCGCCGGTGTCGACGCCGGGGTCGACCAGGTGGACCGTCGTCCCGGCCAGGTCCGCCCGGCCCTCGCACACCGCCCAGAAGCCGCCGTGCACCCCCCGGTATCTCGGCGTGATGCCGGTGTGGATGTTGATGAAGGCCGGAGCGAGGCCGAGCACCCGTCCGGCGATGATGCCCGTGCCGGACACCACGACCGCCGAGGGCCGCTCCCCGAGGAGGAGGTCCGTCACCTCCGGCCCGTTGACGGAGGCGACGTCCAGCACCCTGAGCCGCCCGTCGGGCGGGCGCACGTCGTGACCGGCGAGCAGCCGCTCGACGGTGGCGCGCGACCTCGGCGCTATCACCAGGCGGTCGTAGAGGACGAACGCCAGCTGCGCCGCCACCCGGAGCGGGCCGAGTCTGCGCAGCCGGTGGCGGAGGAACCTCCCGCGGTGCTTCTTCTCGAAGACCACCGCGGCCACGTCGAACCTGGCCGCCAGGTGGTTTATCAGCAGGTACGACGTCCTGCTGCGGGAGGCCAGGACGACCACGGGCCTCACGCCGGGCTCCGCCGCCCCGTGGGGTCGCCGGCCGGTCCCGGGGCGTGGCCGGCCCGTCCGGAGGCGTCGCCGGTCCGCCCGGAGGTGCTGCCGGTCAGTCCGGTGGCGTGGCCGGTCCCTCCCACGATGTGATCGGGCCGTCCCGTGGTTCGGCCGGCCGTCTCCTGGAGGACGAGTCGGGCCGCCTCGCCCATCGTCACGACGGTCAGCTCTCCCCGCTCGCGGCGCGCGGCCACGTCCCGCAGGATCCGCTCCAGCGTCTGGAACATCCGTCCGCCGCCGCCCAGGTTGAAGGGGTGGAACCACAGGTGGTAGATCTCCCCCCGCCGGGCCGCGCGGTCGAGGGCCAGCCTGGCCTGCCTGATCCGGGAGGAGGGCGGGATCATCCTCCGTACGCCGTTGTCCCCCATGAGGAACTGTGACGCCGGGATGTTGACCAGGCGGTCGCCCTCTCTGAGCCCGGACGGGGAATAGGTCGGGGAGGCCACTCCGAGGGCCCGGTCCAGGAAATGCAGGCCGCCCCGGCCGCTGCCGTACCAGGTCTTTTCGACCCCCCGGTACGCGATGATTCCGAAATCAGGGAGAATTTCGGTGTACGCCACCTGGTTGCGGGGATAAACAATGGAACGTATGTCCACCCCGAGTTCGCGGGCCGTCCGGACCGCCGTTTCCAGGTCGCTCACCCATTCCTCACGGGTCACCGACGGATTCCCGGTGTGAAGGTGGCTGAAGGTGTGGGTGCCGATCTCGTGCGGAGCGCGTGCGCCGAGGATCCAGTCCAGGATGTACGGCGCGTGGTACCAGCTCTCTGGGGTCCGCCGCCTTTCCCCGTCCGGTTCCAGCAGAAGGCGCCCGACGACCGCCCACGTCGCAGGAATCAGATATTCGTCCAGCAGGTCGATCAGGCGGCGGACGGTTCGGGGCTCCTCGTCGAAAAACCGCGAATAACGCGACAGGCCGGAGGGGTCGACGCCCCACGCGAATTCCGTGTCAATGGACACGACACATGATCCCGGCATGACGGCGACGCTATCAGACGGTGGATTCACATAGTTCGCCCGGAAAGTCAAACGCATCGTTGGAATGGGCCAAAAATCCACCGGGGCCGCCGGCCGGCGTCCGGCGGGGACAGGGCCTCCGTTCCCGTCCCCGCCGGTGTCAGGTGGCCGCACGACCTGGTGGCCGGGCGACCTGGTGGCCGGATGGCCGACGGCCCGGTGGCCGCACGGATCGGTGGCCGCACGGATCGGTGGTCAGGTGGCCGTGCGGCCCAGCTCCCGCTCGGCCCACCCGCCGATGTCGCGCCGCTCGATCGCGGCGGCCATCAGGCCGGGGAAGGCGTCGGGGGTGCAGGCGAACGCGGGGACGCCCAGCGCCGCCAGCGCGGCGGCGTTGTCCCGGTCGTAGAAGGGCGCGCCCTCGTCCGACAGCGCGAGCAGCACGATCACCTGGACCCCGGCCGCCGTCATCTGCGCGACCCGGCGCAGCATCTCCTCCCGGACGCCGCCCTCGTACAGGTCGCTGATCAGGATGAAGATGGAGTCGGTGGGCCGGGTGATGAGGCCCTGACCGTAGGCGATGGCGCGGTTGATGTCGGTGCCGCCGCCGAGCTGGGTGCCGAACAGCAGTTCCACCGGGTCGTGGAGCCGGTCGGTGAGGTCGACGACCGCGGTGTCGAAGACCACCAGCGACGTCCGCAGCGAGCGCATCGAGGCGAGGACCGCGCCGAAGACGCTGGAGTAGACGACGGAGGCCGCCATCGACCCGCTCTGGTCGATGCACAGCACGACCTCGCGCTGGACGGCGCGCTGCCGCCTGCCGTACCCGACGAGCCTGGAGGGCACCACGGTGCCGCGGTCGGGCAGGTAGTTCTTGAGATTCGCCCGGATCGTACGGTCCCAGTCGATGTCGGCGGCGCGTCTGGGCCGGTGGGTCCGCGCCGAACGGTCCAGCGCCCCGGTGACGGCCGCCCTGGTCTTCTGGGTGAGCCGCCGCTCCAGCTCCGAGACGACCTTGCGGACCACCGCCCGGGCCGACTCGCGCGCCTGTTCCGGCATCACCCGGTTCAGCGAGAGGAGGGTGCCGACCAGGTGCACGTCCGGCTCGACGGCCTCCAGCATCTCCGGCTCCAGCAGCAGCCGGGTGAGGTTCAGCCGCTCCACGGCGTCCTTCTGCATGACCTGGACGACGGTCGAGGGGAAGTAGGAGCGGATGTCGCCCAGCCAGCGCGCCACCCGGGGCGCCGAGGCGCCCAGGCCGCCGCTCCGCTGCTCCCCCGGCCCCTCGCCGCCGTCGCGGTTGTAGAGGGCGGCCAGGGCGTCGTCCATCCGGGCGTCGGCGCCGGACAGCGCGCACCCGGTGCCGTCGGCGTCCCCGCCGAGCACGAGCCGCCAGCGGCGCAGCCTCTCGTCGTCCGCCGGATCCGCGCCCGTCTCCTGTGCGGTCATGCCCCCTCCGTCCTTCCCAGCAGCGCCAGCACGGTCCGCACCGCGCCGGCCGCGCGTGCCTCGTCGATCTCGTCGGCCGCGGCGGCGGTCTCCCGCGTGCCGAGCGCCCGGACCCGGGAGCCGATCGAGCGCCGCTCCGGCGCGGCGAATGCGCCGAACGTCCTGCGCAGCAGCGGCAGCACGTCCACGAACACCTCCGGGGCCAGACCGGTCAGCCACCCGTCGACCAGCCCGAGCAGCCGGGCGTCGTGGACGAGCAGCAGGCCACCGCCGGACAGGAAACCCTCGATCCAGGCCGCCACGCGGGCCGGGGGGTGCCCCGCCGACATGGACAGCGCCATCCGCCGGCCGGCCTCCGCGTCGTCGAGGTCGCCGGCGTCCAGCAGGATCCTGGTGAGCCGGCCCTCGATCAGCCCGTGCAGGCCGGAACGGCCGGACAGTCCGCGCAGCGCGGCCGTCCACCGCCCGCGCGGCGCCTCGTCACCGGAGACGCCACCGGAAGGGCCGGAAGGGGGCGCCGGGGCGGCGGGGCCGTCGTCGAGGAGGGCCACGGCCGCGTGCACCTCGTCGAGGTGACGCAGCAGGTCGCGGGCGGCGTCGTCGTCCAGGCCGGTGACCGCCGCGCCCAGCCCGACACAGATCCGGGTGAGCAGGGCGTCGACGATCGCGGCCAGGCCCTCGGCGGGCGTGCCGCGCACGTCGCCGTAGCGCCGGGCGCGCACCATCGCCGGGAGCGCGGCCATCAGGTGCGTGACGTCGCCGTCGAGCGCCGCCCTCGCCGCCAGCGTGTCGAGGACGTACGGCAGCGCGTCCGGCAGATCGGCCAGCAGGCAACGCTCGACGAGCCCGGTGAGGTCGGCCAGCGACACCCGGGGGGAGCCCCGGCCACCGGAGCCGCCGGGGCCGCCGGAGGACGCACCGGGACCGCCGGGGAACGCGCCGGGAACGACCGGACCCGCTGAACCCGCCGGACCCGAGGCACCGGCCGCGGGCGGGCCCGGGGGCGGTCCGCCGTCCGCCAGGTCGCGGACCCGGGCGGAGGCGGCGGCCGGGACGGTGGTGCCCCAGGCGCCCGCCTCGATCAGGTCGATGTCGAACTCCGGCCGCCAGGCGAGCGTCCACGACTCGCGGAAGGTGCCCTTGCCGCGGCTGCGCGCCGGGACGCCCCAGTCGACGCCGAGCAGCCGCAGCCGGTGCAGCAGCCTGCTGCGGTCGAGGTCGAGGGGTCTGCGGAGGTCGAGATCCACCTCACGGTCGAGGGCCTCGGGCTTGAGCCGGAGCCGGCGCTGCTCCTCGCGCAGGTGACGCTGGAGCGGCACCATCGGCGTTGAGTCGGGGACGTGGCCGAGCCGCTCCCCCACGACCATGCGCCGCTGGATCAGCTCCACCGGCAGGTCGTCGCCCTCGCACAGTACGGCCCGCACGGCCTCGGTGACCTCCGCGAGCCCGGCCAGGGGCCGGCCGCGCAGCACGGCCAGGCTTCCGGCCAGCCGTACCGCCTCGATGACGTGCGCCGAGGAGACCGGCAGGCCCTCGTCCCGCAGCACGCCGGCGGCGGCGGTCAGCCACCGCTCCACCGGCCGGTCGGCGGAGGCGAACAGGTGGTGGTACCAGCCCGGCGACGTCACCCCGGCGCCGTAGCCGCTCCAGGCGGCCAGCCTGCCGTACGTCCACGGCACCCAGGTGATCTCGGCCTTGACCTTGGGCAGGCCCCGCAGCAGCGCGTCGTCGGCCCTGGCCGGGGGCAGCCCGGCGCCCCAGGAGCCGCCCCCGCCCGGGACGCCGGTCAGGGCGGGGACGTGCCAGGCGCCGCAGACGACCGCGACCCGCTCGAACCCCTCCTTGACGGCCCTGCGGATCGTGCGCCGCATGTACGCCTCGCGCCGGGCCTCGCGGGCGTCGGGGACGTGTCCGTCGCGGACAGCCGTCATCGCCTCGGCGATCACCTCGAACGGCGTGTCGCCCCGGTGCTCGACCGCGTCCTCCCACCAGCGTTCCGGGTCGTCGTATCCGGCGGCGCGGGCGAGGACCGCGATCGGGTCGATCTGTACGGCCGGCGGCCCGGACCCCGCCGCGTCCCGGTCGCGTTCCCGCGGCCGGTCGCCGGGCGTGCCCGCGCCGGGGCCGTCACCGGAGCCGTCATCGGGAACGTCCCCGGGCCGGGCCTCACCGGGGCCGTCACCCGGCGCGTCCGATCCGGGTGTGCCCGCGCCGGGTGTGCCCGCGCCGGGGCCGTCACCGGCGGGGCCGCCGTCCGGCGAGTCGTCCCGGTCGAGGGCGAGCCCGTGGGCCGCGGGCAGGTCGCAGAAGCGGACCGGGACGCCCGTCCGCACGGCGTGCCGGATCGCCTGCCACTCGGGGGAGAACTCCGCGAACGGCCAGAACGCCGCCCTGGACGGCTCTCCGGGCACGTGGGCCAGCAGCGCGACCGGGGGTTCGAGGCCCGGGTCGGCGGCCGACCCGATCAGCGCGTCGGCCTCCGGCGGCCCTTCGATGAGGACGACGTCCGGCTTGAGACGTTCGAGCTCGTCTCTCAGGGACCGCGCCGACCCCGGCCCGTGATGCCGGATCCCCAGCACCGAGACGCTCATCGGCCGCCCCCGGCCGCCGGGACCGCCGCCCGGCCGCGAGCCGGACCGCCCACGGGGCGCGCCGCCCCGGCCCGCGGCGCGATCCGCCCCGGCGTCGCGGCCCCGGCGGAGGGCACCGTCTCAGCCCGCATCGCGGCAGGCCCGGTAGAAGTCGCGCCAGTCCTCGCGCTCTCGGACGACGGTCTCGAGGTATTCGCGCCAGACGACGCTGTCGGAGACCGGGTCCTGGACGACGGCGCCGACGATCCCGGCGGCGACGTCGGCGGGGCGCAGCACCCCGTCGCCGAAGTGCGCGGCCAGGGCGATGCCACCGGTGAGGACGGAGATCGCCTCGGCGGTGCTGAGCGTGCCGCTGGGCGACTTGACCTTGGTGCGGCCGTCCTCGGTGACGCCGGCGCGCAGCTCGCGGAAGACCGTGACGACGCGGCGGATCTCGGCGAGGCCGGTCAGGGTCTCGGGCAGCTCCAGGGAGCGGCCGAGCTGCCCGACGCGGCGCGAGACGATGTCCACCTCCTCCTCGGCGGTGGCCGGGACGGGCAGCACGACGGTGTTGAACCTGCGGCGCAGCGCGCTGGACAGCTCGTTGACGCCCCGGTCGCGGTCGTTGGCCGTGGCGATGACGTTGAAACCGCGCGCCGCCTGGACCTCCTCGTTCAGCTCGGGGATCGGCAGCGTCTTCTCCGACAGCACGGTGATCAGCGCGTCCTGGACGTCGGAGGGCATGCGGGTCAGCTCCTCCACCCGGGCGATCCGCCCCTCGGCCATCGCGCGCATCACCGGGCTCGGGGTGATCGCCTCGCGCGACGGCCCCTCGGCGAGCAGCCGGGCGTAGTTCCAGCCGTAGCGGACGGCCTCCTCCGCGGTGCCGGCCGTGCCCTGCACCAGGAGCGTCGAGTCACCGCTGATCGCGGCGGCCAGGTGCTCCGACAGCCAGGTCTTGGCGGTGCCGGGCACGCCGAGCAGCAGCAGCGCGCGGTCGGTGGCGAGGGTGGCCACGGCGACCTCCACGATGCGCCGGGGACCGATGTACTTGGGCGTGATCGTCTCGCCGTCGCCCATGACGTACGTCGTCACCGCCCACGGCGACAGCTTCCAGCCCGGCGGCCGGGGCCGGTCGTCGCCCTTGGCGAGGATCTCCAGCTCGTCGGCGAACTGGTCTTCGGCGTGGGCCCGCAGAACCGTTGTCAAGAAAGCTCCTTCACCATGTCGTGGCGGAAACGCAGGAGGGCGGCGACCTCCTGGACGGGCGGTTCGGGCGAGAGCCGCTCGGCCTCGCCGTACAGGGCGGGGTCGACGCGCTCGCCGGCGAGCCTGGTCAGCTCGCCGAGGTTCCAGGGCTGCGTGCCGGAGACCTCGATGATCTTCTCCAATACGGCGGAGGCCAGTTCGGGCCCCCAGGGCGCGGCGGCGCCTCCGAGCACCATGATCAGCTGCCCGTCGAGGTCGTGCCGCCTGACGAAGCCGGCGGCGACGCGCTCCCGCTCGGCGTCGGGCAGTACGGCCAGCAGGTCGGCGAGCGGGTCGTGGTCGAACAGCTCCCGCGCCCACTCGGGGTCGCCCTGAAGGACGGCGGCCCGCACCCATCCCGCCGTGACCTCGCGCCCCCAGTCGGCGATCCTCATGCGGACGAGCTCGCCGGGCGGATGCCCGAGCAGCCGCGGCCACACCCCGAGCGGGGTGCGCGCCACCGCCTGCTGGAGCCACCAGCTCCGCTCGCCGGTGCCGTGCGGCGGCCTGGCGCGGACGCCGTCGCGCTCCATCGCGGCGTCGCAGGCGACGGGCGGGGTGACCCGGATCCGGCCGTCCTCGGCGGCGAACCACCCCGTGACCCGCGCGGCCATCCGCGTGGCCAGCTGCGAACCGGGCAGCCGGGTGAGCAGGTCGGCGGCCAGCTGGCGTACCTCCCGGCGGCGGTCGTCGAGGGCGGCCTCCAGGAACGGCTCGTCGTCCGGTGAGAGCCGGTCGGCGAGGATCTCCAGGAACGCCGCGCGGTCGTCGGGGGTCTCCTTCGCCCATCCCCGGGCGAGCAGGCTCCTGGCCGCCGCCGGGTCGGCCGCCCGCAGCGCGGCCAGGAAGGCGCGGCGGTCGCCGGGGGCGCCCAGCTCCCAGACGTCCGGCGCGCCGCCGGGGCGCCGCGGTTCATCGGGGCCACCGGAGGCGACAGGGCCCTGCGGGTCACCGGGGGAACCAGGGACGACGCCGGCTCCGGCCGGGCCGGCGGAGACTCCGGTCGAAGCGGGGGCGGGGACGGGGGCGGCGGCAGGGGCGGTGGGCTCGCGCAGCAGGAAGCTCCAGGCAGGGTTGAGACCGGCCAGCCACCGGCCCCGGTTTCCGGCGAGGACGCCGAGGTGGGGCCGGATGGACCGGTCGCGGGCGGCCTGGTCGAGCAGCTCGGGCAGCAGGTGCGGCGGGACGCGGAGGCGGTGCCCGGCCGCGACGCGCAGCCACTCGGGAAGCAGTCTCGGCTGCTCGCCGCCGAGGATCCGGGCGAGCCGGTCGGCCGCCGGGCGGGAGACCGCCGGCCGTTCCTCGGGCGGGGCGGCGTCCACCGGCTCGGCGGCCAGGGGGCGGCGGCCCGCCCGCGTCCGCACGGTGTGCACCGCGGCGCGTTCGAGCAGCTCGACCTCGGGGGCCGCCGTACCGGGCAGGGGGCGGCGGTCGGTGCCGACCAGCGCGGCGGAGACCAGCTCCTCCCATTCGGGCGGGGCGTTCACCGGGACCTCCCTGAGGTCGTCTCAGCCTTCGGAGCGGAACGGGCGGGACGGGCATGACGGGCGGAGAACGCGGCGCGAGGACCGCCGGCCGGAACGCCGGGACGGGCGGAACGAACATGACGGACGGGGGGCAGGACGGTCACAGGACGATCACCTGTCCTTCCTCGTCCCAGGCGGTGAGGGGACGCAGACCCTCCGGCGTCCATTCGGCGGCCACGGTCAGCGGGTGGCCGCCGGAGGCCGCGATCAGCCGCCAGGGCGTGCCGCAGGAGGGGTGCAGTGCCAGCGCGCCGCCGGGGCCGGCCAGCGCCCTCAGGGTGCTCCCGGCGGGGACCGCCGCCTCCAGCACCAGGGGCCAGGAGTCGGTCCAGGGGTCCGCGGCGATGGCGCGGGCCACCTCGTCCAGCGCGCCGTCCACCGTGGAACCCGGCGGAGGACCGGCGGAGAGGTGGGGTGCGGGGTCGTGGCGGGCGGCGACGAGGGCGCGCAACGGGCACGAGCCGGGGTAGAACGCCAGGTCGGCGTCCACGATGGTGCCGGTCACGAGGGAGGCGTCGAGTGCCTGGCCGACCGGGGCGAACGACAGCACGAGCGCGGCCCGGCCGGTGGACCGGCCACGCAGCCAGACCCGGCGGGCGATGATCCGGTCCTGCTCGGTGTCGCGCCGCCCGAGGACGTCCCACCGGTCACGGACCGTCTCGCCGGCCAGGACCTCCTCCTTGGCGACGGGGAAGCCGACCCGCTCACGGACCGTCCGCAGCAGCGCGCCCCCGAGTGCGGCCGGGGCGGCGGCCGAGGTGAGGCGCCGGTGGGACACGGCCAGCAGGTGGAGCAGGGCATATTCGCCCAGCAGGCGGGCGGGCCAGTCGTCACCGCTCAGCACCGCGCCCAGACGGGAGACGGCTCCGGCGACGGCCGGGGCCTGGGCGTCGACGAGGCGCTTGGCGAGGTCGTCCCACTGGTCGTGCCGCCGGGACGCGGCGAGGCCCTGCCTGACCTGGTCGGCGAGCCAGCGCTCCAGCTCCGCCAGGCCCGCCGCCACGCGCCGCTCGCGCTGCGCGGCCCGCCGGGCGTCGGCGGGACCGCCCTGCCCGGCCGTCGCGGCCGCGCCGCCCGCCCTGCCCGTGCCGCCGCCTGCCGTGGCACCGCCGTCCGCCCGGCCACCGGCCGCCTGACCGCCGGTCTCCGCGGCCCCGCCACCGGCCGCCGCCTCGTCACCGCCCTCGGCCGCGTCGCCGTGCGCCTCCGTCCCGTCGCCGTCCGCGGGGGCGGACGCGCGGACCGCCGCCCTGGCCGCGCGGTCGCGCCGCCGGTCCAACCACTCCGCGGCCCAGTCGGCGGGTCCGGCGGCGTCCGGGACGCCGCCGGCCGACCACAGCAGGAGCAGCCCGAGGGCGTGCTTGCAGGGGAACTTCCGGCTGGGGCAGCTGCAGCGGTAGGCGGGCTCGGACAGGTCCACGCACGCCAGGTAGGGCTTGGAGCCGCTGCCCCTGCACTCTCCCCACAGCGCGCCCGCCGTGGCCCCGGCGCCCGACCACCTGCCGGGCGAGGAGACCCCCTGGGCCGCCTTCTGGGACGACGCGTCGGGCGCGAGCGCCAGCACCTGGTCCCGGTTCCACCGTTCGGTCACGCCTCGAACGCTAGCCAGCCCCACCGACAAATCCCGCCCCGGGAGCTCGTCCCTTCACCCGTGCGTCCCCTTCCTCCCGGGGCATGCCCCTTCTCCGCGCTCCCCCGCCCCGACCTGCGGCCCGGCGTGCCCGTCCCGCGCCGCCGCACCGCCGTGACGGCGGCCGGCATGACGGCCGGAGTGGCGGCCGGAGTGGCGGCCGGGATGGCGGCCGGGATGGCAGACTGTCCGTCGCCCGCGCCGCGAAGCGGCCGGGGCCCGTCCCGCGCCGGAGGTGCCCGATGACCGTTCCCGCCCGTCCGCCGCTCGCCGAGACGCTCGGGCTGCTGCCGCACCCGGAGGGCGGGTGGTACCGGGAGACCTGGCGGTCCTCCCTCGACGTCGCCCCTCCCGGGTACGGCGGGCCCCGGGCCACGGCCACCGGGATCTACTTCCTGCTGGAGCCGGGCGAGGAGTCGCGTCCGCACGTGGTCCGCTCCGACGAGGTGTGGCTGTGGCACCGGGGCGGCCCGCTGCTCCTCTCCCTCGGCGGCCACGAGGGGCAGCCGTCCGAAACCGTCGTCCTCGGGCCGCGGGTGGAGGAGGGCCAGGTCCCCCAGGCGGTGGTCCCCGGCGGGACCTGGCAGGCGGCCCGGCCCGCCGGGGACGAGGGGGTCCTGGTGAGCTGCGTGGTCTCTCCGGGTTTCGACTTCGCCGACTTCCGGATGATCTGACCGGCGACCTCCCGGCCGGTCTCCGCGGCACGGCGTGCCCGACGGTCACCGCGGCACGGCGTGCCCGCCGGGGTGTGACGGCGCGGCCGGCCGCGGGGAGAATGCCGTCAGAGGAACCCAGACGAGGAGGTCGACGGTGACCGGCGAGATCAGCTCCGTGATCGGTGGCGAGCAGGCGGCGGGCGGCACGGAATACGACTCGATCAACCCCTCCCGCGTCGACGAGGTGGTCGCGCGGGTCCGGCTGGCCGACGCGGAGACGTTCTCCTCCGCCTGCCGTACGGCGGCGGCGGCGCAGCGGGAGTGGGCGCGGGTCCCCGCGCCCGTCCGGGGGCGGGTGATCGCGTCGATCGGGCGGCTGGTGGAGGCCAACGCCGAGTCCCTGGCCCGGCTGGTGACGCGCGAGATCGGCAAGCCGTACGCCGAGGCGCTGGGCGAGGTCCGGGAGATCGTCGACACCTGTGACTTCTTCCTGGGCGAGGGGCGGCGCCTGTACGGGCAGACGGTGCCCTCGGAGATGCCGGACAAGAACCTGTTCACCTTCCGGGTCCCGGTCGGGGTGGCCGCGGTGATCACGGCGGGCAACTTCCCGGTCGCGGTGCCGTCGTGGTATCTCGTGCCCGCGCTGCTGGCCGGGAACGCGGTCGTGTGGAAGCCGGCCGAGTACGCCGCGGCGTCCGCCGAGGCGATGTACCGGCTGTTCGCCGCCTCGGGACTGCCCGACGGCGTGCTGAACCTGGTGTTCGCCGACGGGGCCGCGGCGTTCGAGGGCCTCGAGGCGGCGCTGGGCGAGGGCACGGTGCACAAGGTCGGGTTCACCGGCTCCACCGAGGTGGGCCGGAGGATCGGCGAGCTGTGCGGACGCCACCTGCAGTCGCCCTGCCTGGAGCTCGGCGGCAAGAACCCGATGGTGGTGGCGGCCGACGCCGACCTCGACCTGGCGGTGGAGGGGGCGCTGTTCTCCGGGTTCGGCACGGCCGGGCAGCGCTGCACCTCCCTCGGCACGGCCATCGTGCACGAGAGCGTCCACGACGAGTTCCTCGGCCGTCTCACGCGCGCGCTGGCCGCGGCGGAGATCGGCGACCCGGCGGGCGACGTGCTGTGCGGACCGCTCCTGGACCACAGGTTCGCCTCCCGCTACGAGGAGTACCTCGGCTGGATCCGGCCGCACCACAAGGTCGTCTCCGGCGCGACCGGGCGGATCACCGCCGGCAATCCGCGCGGGGACTTCACCGGCGAGGGCGGCCTGTACTACCACCCGGTGATCGTGGACGGCGTGCGCCCCGACGACCGGCTGTTCCTGGAGGAGACCTTCGGCCCGATCATCGGCGTGACCTCCTTCTCGACCCTGGAGGAGGCGCTGGAGCTGGCCAACCGCCCCGGGTACGGGCTCTCCTCCTCCGTCTACACCACCGATCCCGCGACGGCGTTCCGGTTCCGCGAGGGCATCGGCGCGGGCATGGTCAGCGTGAACAACTCCACCTCCGGGGCCGAGGCTCACCTGCCCTTCGGCGGGAACGGCAGGTCCGGCAACGGCAGCCGCCAGTCGGGGATGTGGGTGCTGGACCAGTTCACCCGCTGGCAGGCGATGAACTGGGACCACTCCGGCAGGCTACAGAAGGCCCAGATGGACGTGGCGGACATCGTGCCGGATGTGAACTTCCGTCTTTGACTTTGCCGTTCCGGGGGGTTCTCCCCATCGGAAGAGCGGCATCCCCTTTGCGAGGGACACGATGGCCCGTGCCGTACTCCGGGAACGTCCGGAAAACGGCCGGGCCATCGCGCACCCGGCGGCCGTCAGGCGCGCCGGGAGACGTGGGGGGCCGTGAGCTGCGGCGCGGCCTCTCACGGCCCGTACGGCACCCCCGCCCACCCGTACGGCACAGCCCACCGACCCGTACGGCACGGCCCGCGAGCCTGTCCCAGCCGGTCGTGATTTCACTATCTGAGACATTCTTTCTTGGCATATGAGATACCTGTTACGGTCGGTCCATCCGGCGTCCGGACGACCGAAAGAGTGATCTCCCATGACAGCCGAGAACACGGTCTACACCCACGGCCATCACGAGTCCGTGCTGCGGTCCCACAGGTGGCGGACCGCCGAGAACTCCGCCGCCCCTCTCCTGCCGCACCTGAGGCCCGGGATGTCCGTGCTGGACGTCGGCTGCGGCCCCGGGACCATCACTGCGGACCTGGCCGAGCGGGTCGCGCCGGGGACGGTCACCGCGGTGGAGGTCACCGCGGAGGCGCTGGCGCTGGGCCGCGCGGAGGCCGGACGGCGGGGCGTGTCCAACGTCGAGTTCGCCGTCTCCGACGTGCACGCGCTCGACTTCCCCGACGACGCCTTCGACGTCGTCCACGCCCACCAGGTCCTGCAGCACGTCGGCGACCCGGTCCGGGCCCTGCGGGAGATGCGCAGGGTGTGCCGTCCGGGCGGGATCGTGGCGGTGCGCGACAGCGACTACGCCGCGTTCGCCTGGTTCCCCCGGCTCCCCGAGCTGGACGAGTGGATGGACCTCTACCAGAGGGTGGCCAGGGCGTGCGGCGGCGAGCCCGACGCGGGACGGCGGCTGCTGTCGTGGGCGCGCGCGGCCGGTTTCACCGACATCACCCCCTCCTCCTCGACCTGGTGCTTCGCCACGCCCGAGGACCGGGCCTGGTGGGGCGGGATGTGGGCCGAACGGATCCTGCGCTCGGACATGGCCCGTCACGCCCTCTCCTCGGGGGCCGCCACCGAGGAGGACCTGCGCCGCCTGTCCGAGGGCTGGCTGAGGTGGGCGGGCGACGAGGACGGCTGGCTGTCGCTGCTCCACGGCGAGCTGGTCTGCCGCGCCTGAACGTCGGCGCGTCCCGTGCCGGGACGCGCGCCCGGGACGCGGGCCGGAGCCGGGGCGGCGGCCGGGTCCGTTCCCGCGCCGCAGTACCGCGCCGCCTCGCCGATGATCCGGTAGACGCAGCCGGAGTACTCCAGGAAGCGGAGCACGGCCTCCCGGTTGCGGGCCGTCTGCGGGCCGATCCGCCCGGCGGGCGGGTAGAAACCGGGGGCGCCGCGAGCCGGGTACATCTCGACGGTGTAGCTGAAGATCTTGAAGACGCCCCACATCCAGTCGCCGAGCGAGCCGTCCGTGATGTAGCGGTCCCCGGCCTGGCGGGGGGTGTAGCCGTTGACGGCGGCCATGCTCCGGCCGAGCGCGGCGTACGCCTCCCGGTCGTCCCGGGTCAGGCCCGGGGCGGTGTCGGCGCGGGTGTGCCCGTACGGCCACATGACCAGCTCGCCGTAGGAGTGCCAGTCGATGTGCGCCCTGATCTGCTGGACGCCGTCCGCCACGCGGCCGCGCACCCAGTCGGCGACCGCCCTGACCTCGGGGGCCGATCCGTTCGCCGGACCCCGGTAGGTCTGGGCGGCGGGCGAGCCGGAGGAGCCCCCGCAGCAGCCCCAGAGGTAGGGCCAGTTGCGGTTCAGGTCGGTGCCCACGGCGGAGGAGCCCGGGGTGGGCTGGCGGTTCTTGCGCCAGCCGCGACGGGAGCCGCCCGCGAGGTCGTACTCGCCGCCGTCGGGGTTGAGGTCCGGCATGATCCAGATCTCGTGCCCGTCGACCAGTCCGGTGATCCGCCGGTCCCGGCCGTAACCCTCGGTGAGCAGGCGGAGGAGGTAGAGCGCCATCTCGACGGTGAGATGCTCCCGGGCGTGCTGGTGGTGGGTGAACAGGACCTCCGGCTCGTCCTCGTCCACGGCGACGTTGTCGCTGATCTTGACGACGACCAGGTCGCGGCCCTCGTAGGAGGTGCCGTAGACGGAGCTGCGGGCGATGCCGGGGTGCGCGGCGACGATCCGGGCGACCTCCGCCGCCGTCTCGGCGTAGGAGTGGTAACCGGAGGGGGCCGCCCGGGAGCCGTGCGACGCGCGGAGGACCGGGGCCTGGGGAGTCCGCGCGGGGAGGACGCTTCCGCCCAGGCATGTCAGGGCCACGAGCGCGCATGCCACGATCGGCCGGTGTCTCATCGGTCTCCCCCCGGACACCCGATCCAAGCGGTCGTCACGCGTCCACGGCGGGAGACGGGCGGGGTCGTTGACGGGTGATGACCCCGATTTCGGCTCCGGCGTACCCGGTCCGGGGCCCGGGGAAGGGCGGCTCCGGACCATCGGACCCCGGCGTACCGGCTCGGGGGGAGCCGGGAACGGTCCCGGATCGCAGGCACGGGTGGCGACCGGGGGTCCGGCGCGCGAGACGGTCACGGAACGTGACCGCCGGTCGCCCGCCGCCGGTCACCGGTCAGAAGTCGACCTCGAACCAGAGGGTCCGGGGGTCGCCGTGGCAGCCGTCGTCGACGCCCCACCGGCCGGCGAGCAGGTCGACCAGGAACATCCCGCGGCCGCTCTCGGCGTCGGGGTCGTTGCGGACGTGGGGCGCCGAGGCGCCCGAGCCCGCGTCGGAGACCTCGACGAGGACGACCCCGGCCCCGACCTGCATGGTCATCGTGACCGCGCCGCCGCCGCCCGACCCGGAGTGCACGACCGAGTTGGTGACCACCTCGCTGACGAGGAGGACGACGTCCTCGTACGCGGGATGGCACTCCCCCAGGAGCTCCCGGACCCGGCGCCGGGCCACCGACACCGACTCCGGGACGCCCCGCAGGGTGAGCGTTAATCGAGGTTGAACCGTCTGCTGCCGCGTTGTCATGATCGGCCTCGCTCCCCGGACCCGCGCATTCCCATGCGCGTCGCGCTCTGAGATGGCACACTCACTCACGGTGAACTGTTCTACCAGGGACTTCAATAGCTCATATTGAAATTCCACAGTTTCCTTGTCCAAGGACGGAGATACGTGCATGGCTACCCGGCGCAGCCCGACAGCTCGGCATCGCCGTCTCATGGCCGAGTTGGCTCGGTTGAGGGAGGACAGCGGGCTGTCACGGGCGGAGGTGGCGGAGCGGATCGGCTCCACCGACACCACCGTATGGAGATACGAGACGGGTCTCACCCGTCCCAAACCCTCCGACGTGGCAGCCCTCACCGATGTGTACGGCGTGACGGGCGCGGCACGGGAGACCCTGGTGCAGATGGCCAGGGAGGCCCGGCAGCGTGGCTGGTGGCATCGCCACCGGCAGGCTCTGAAGCCTGGCTTCGACTCCTACATCGGACTGGAGGCGGAGGCGTCGGTGGTGCGCTCCTACGAGCCACTGGTCGTCCCCGGCCTGATGCAGACCGAGGCCTACGCGCGTGCCGTCATCGAGGTGACCACAGTGACCCATGCCCCTCCTGAAGTCGACGAGAAGGTCACCGTACGCATCTCACGCCAGCAGTTGCTGCACGGCCCCGGCGAGCCGATCCAGCTCGTCTCCGTGCTCGACGAAGCGGTGCTCCGCCGCCAGGTCGGCGGACCGAAGGTGATGCGTGAGCAGCTGGAGCACCTCGTCGATCTCGGCAAGCTGCCCAACGTGGAGATCCGGGTCATCCCGTTCTCCGCGGGGGCGCACGCCGCGATGGACGGCCCGTTCTGCCTGCTGGGCTTTCCCGAGCCCGGCGATCTCGACCTGGTCTATCTGGAGCAGGCGGCGAGCGGGCTCGTCCTGGAGGATCCGGACGAGGTGCGCCGGTACACGCTCATGTTCGGGAGCCTCACCGCGATGGCTCTCAGGGCGGACGCCTCGGCCGCCTTCATCGCGGAGCTGGCGAAGAAATGTTCCAACCAGCGATAGGAAGAAAGAGTGCAGAGGTCCACCATGGATCTGTCCAGCGTCGCGTGGCGCAAGAGCAGCCGCAGTACCGGAGGGAACTGCGTCGAAGTGGCGATCGTGCCCGGCGACCCGGTCGTGGCAGCCCACAAGGCCCAGGAGGACGAGCTCTACCTCGTCCGTGACTCCAAGGATCCGGACGGCCCGGCCCTGGCGTTCACCCAGGGTGAATGGGACGCCTTCCTCGGCGGGGTCAAGGACGGCGAGTTCGGCTGACAGATCTCCCTCCGGGGGGACCGGTCCGCCGGTCCCCCCGGCCCGGCCGGAGGTTCCCTCCGGCACCATGAACAGGGCCGGGAGTCCCCTCGGGGGCTCCCGGCCCTTCCGTTCCCACCGTCGGCAAACGGAAGGGACAATCGTTATGTAACGTCCACCGCCCGTTTAAACGACATAGTGATAAATGTTGGGATGGAAAGTCGGCAACGGCTTTTCCCGGCGCGGAAAATGACCAACGATGGACGGGGTGAGACGCCATCCATCGTGCTCGTCCCCGGCCGGCTGGCGACGGACCGGAGGGCGGCATGAACCAGTGTCCGGACGACAGCACCTGTGACCGCCAGGCGCGCGGGTTGGAGATCATGAGACGGGTCCACGGCGGTGACGACGCCGGCGACGGCTCCGCGGCGGCCGGTGCGGGGCGGGACGGGGGCTCCGGTGAAGGCGCCGGTGACTTCTTCGGCATGACCGTGGAGCACCTGTTCGGCGAGGTGTGGTCCCGGGAGGGGCTGAGCATGCGCGACCGCAGGCTCCTCCTGCTCGGCCTCCTCGTCGGCCAGGGCATGGACGACCTGGTGGAGATCCAGCTCGACGCGGCGCTGCGGACCGGCGAGCTGACCCCGGACGAGCTCCGCGAGATCGTCATCTTCCTCACCCACTACGCCGGGTGGCCCCGCGGCTCCCGGCTCAACACCCAGGTCGAGGAGCTGATCGCCCGCGTCATGCGCGCGTAGCGGACCGCGCGGCGGCATGCCGTACGGCCCACCGCGCGAGACGGCGAAGCCCGGCCGCCCGTGCCCGCGCGGGCCGTACGGGAACGGCCGGGACGGTTCAGAGGTGCTCGACGTTGGGCCCCCGGCAGCGGCGGCGCGTGTCGAAGACGAACGGGCTCACCCGCTGGACCTGCTCGTAGTCGAAGCGGTCGTGGTCGGTGAGGACGACCACCGCGTCCGCCTCCGACAGCTCCCGTTCGGTCGCCGCGACCAGCTCGATCCCGGGCGGCGCGAGGTAGGCGTCCACATGGGGGTCGGCGGCCCGCACGTCCGCGCCCAGCTTGACCAGGGCCCTGGCCACCTCGATCGCGGGTGACTCGCGACAGTCCCCGGCGTTGGCCTTGTAGGCCAGGCCGAGCAGGAGCACCCGGCTGTCCCGCAGCGGCCGGCCCTGCCGGTTCAGCGCGAGGATGAGCCGGTGCACGACGTGGTCGGGCATGTGGTCGTTGATGTCGTTGGCCAGCTCCACGAAGCGGAAGTTGTGCCCCAGGGCGCGCTTGACCTTCCACGACAGGTAGGAGGGGTCGATCGGCAGGCAGTGCCCGCCGACGCCGGGGCCGGGGGTGAACCGCAGGTAGCCGAACGGCTTGGTGGAGGCGGCGTCGATGGCCTCCCAGACGTCGATCCCGAGTTGCTGCGCGAAGATGGAGAGCTCGTTCACCAAGGCGATGTTGACGTGCCTGAAGGTGTTCTCCAGGAGCTTGCACAGCTCGGCCACCTGGAGCGAGGAGACGCAGACGACGTCCCGCACGATGCACCCGTAGAACTCGGAGACCTTCCGCAGGGACGCCTGGTCGATCCCGGACACGACCTTGGGGGTGTTCTCCAGGTGCCAGCGCGGGTTGCCGGGATCGATGCGTTCGGGGCTGTAGCCGAGGAAGAAGTCCTCCGGCGTGCACAGTCCCGACCCCTCCTCCAGCAGCGGCCGCAGGTACTCCTCCGTGGTCCCGGGGTAGGTGGTGGACTCCAGGATCACCGTGGCGCCGGGCCGCAGGAGCGGGGCGATCGACTCGCCGGCCGAGCCGATGTGCCTGAGGTCGGGGACACCTTCGCGCAGGGGTGTCGGAACCGTGATCACACAGACGTCGAAGCCCTCGGCGTCGGCGTAGTCGGTGCTGGCGACGTAGCGGCCGGAGCGGTGGGCCGCGGACAGCGTCTCGTCCTCGACGTCCTCGACGTACGACTCGGCGGCGTTCAGTCGTTTGACCCGCCAGTCGTCGACGTCGACGCCCACCACGTCGAACCCCGCCTGGACCGCCCGCATCGCCAGCGGCAGCCCTACGTATCCCTGGCCGACAACGACCAGCTTCTCCCCCATATCCGCACCCCCGTCACTTAGAGCGATATACCCCTGACTGTAAGAGTCCGGTGCGCTTGCGACGCCGTTTCGGCCGCGGCCCGGGCGTGTCGTACCCCGGCGGGACCGGGACGATGCCGGAGGCGCGGCGGAAAGACCACCATTCATAACGCATAAACCAAATAATGGGCGGAATGGCGGGTGGGTAAATTATATTCCATCGACGCACCAAAAGACGTCTTTCGTGCTTTTCCGGAGACCTGGACGCACCTGCACCGAGGCACAGTCGTCAGCGTACGGCGCGGCGCCCTCCGCCGGCACGGCGTATCCGCGCGTTCTCCCGCACCGCCCGCCGTGGGCGCGCCGGACCGCGGACACGGCGAACGACACACGAGCCGGCGGGCGCCGCGAGATCTCACAGCCGGCTTCAGGCCACGGGGCACACCGGACGCCTGACCCGGCACGGAGCCAGCGAGGAGTTGTGTCGTATGTCCGATCCCTATCGCGATGCCGTCGACCCGCGGACCGGGATGACCGCCGCGCCACAGGAGCCACGGCGCGGAAGGAGCCGCCGATGGCCACTGGCGCGCCCAGGCCGGACGGCCGGCCGCGCCGCGCGGCGGGTCGCCACCGCGCCCGGGGGGAGAGCCGGCCGGTCGAAGGTCCTGCCGCGGAACGGTCCCCGCGCCTGGCTGAGGACGTCCGTCACCGCCGCTCTCGTGCTGGGCGTGGTCGCCGGGACGCAGTCCGGCGCGGCGGCGACACCGCCCCTGAGCATCGGCAGCGCCACGCCCTTCGCGACGCTGGCCGGAACCGCGGTCGTCAACACCAACCTCACCTCGATCACCGGGGACCTCGGGGTGAGCCCGGGCTCGTCGGTGGTCGGCTTTCCCCCCGGCACCGTGTCGGGCACCATCCACGGCGCCGACGCCGTCGCGGCCCAGGCCAGGGCCGATCTGGTCGCCGCCTACAACAACGCGGCCGGGCGGACGCCCGACGCCACCCTGGCCCCGCAACTGGGCGGGACGACCGTGAACCCGGGCGTCTACAACTCCACCGACGGGACCTTCGCGATCAACGGCACGCTCGCCCTCGACGCGCAGGGTGACCCGGACGCCGTCTTCATCTTCCAGGCGTCCAGTCTCACCACGGCGAACGTCAGCAACGTCAGCCTCCTTCGCGGCGCGCAGGCGAACAACCTCTTCTGGCAGGTCAGCGGCAACACGACCCTGGGCACGTACTCCACCTTCCGGGGGAACCTCCTGGACCGGAACTCGGTCACGGTGAACGGCGGCGCGGCCGTCTTCGGCCGCGTGTTCGCCCTCAACGGCACGATCAGCACCCAGGGCACCACGAGCCCGCCGGCCACCCGCATCACCGTGCCGAACGACCCGCCGACCACCACGACCCTGGCCTCGTCCCCCAACCCCGTCTGGGTGGACCGGCCGGTCACCTTCACCGCCACGGTGGCGGCGACCAGCGGCACGGTCGTCCCCGCCGGCGAGGTGGTCTTCAAGGACGGCCCGACCATCATCGGCTCGGCCTACCACAGCGGTCTGGCGCCGGCCACGTTCACGACCTCGGGCCTGTCGGCGGGAGACCATCACATCACCGCCGTCTACCTGGGCGGGGACACCTTCGACCACGAGGCCGTGATCCACTTCGCCCCGAGCACGTCGCCCGAGCTGATCCAGTCCGTGTCGGACAGCCTGTGGGACAAGAAGGCCACACCGGCGGTCCCGGCCCAGCCCGACTCCCAGGACGTCACGATCGGGGTGAAGTTCAAGCCCGCCACGGACGGCGTCATCACCGGCATCCGCTTCTACAAGGCGCCGCAGAACAACGGAACCCACTTCGGAAGCCTGTGGACCAGCGGCGGCACCCTGCTCGCGAACGCGACCTTCACCAACGAGACCACCTCCGGCTGGCAGCAGGTGAACTTCGCCACACCGGTCCCGGTCACCGCGGGCACCACCTACGTCGCCTCCTACCACACCGGCGGCCGCTACTCGGTGACCAGGCCCTACTTCACCGCGCCGTACGTCAACGGCCTGCTCACCGGTCTGGCGGACGGCGCCGAGGGCGGCAACGGCGTGTACACCTACAGCCCGGCGAACGCCTTCCCGACGAGCACCTTCCAGTCCTCCAACTACTGGGTCGACGTGGTGTTCAGACCGTCGAACAGCCTGTGGGACGCCTCGGCCACACCGGCGGTCCCGGCCCAGCCCGACTCCCAGGACGTCACGATCGGGGTGAAGTTCAAGCCCGCCACGGACGGCGTCATCACCGGCATCCGCTTCTACAAGGCGCCGCAGAACAACGGAACCCACATCGGAAGCCTGTGGACCAGCGGCGGCACCCTGCTCGCGAACGCGACCTTCACCAACGAGACCACCTCCGGCTGGCAGCAGGTGAACTTCGCCACACCGGTCCCGGTCACCGCGGGCACCACCTACGTCGCCTCCTACCACACCGGCGGCCGCTACTCGCTGACCAGGCCCTACTTCACCGCGCCGTACGTCAACGGCCCGCTCACCGCGCTGGCGGACGGCGCCGAGGGCGGCAACGGCGTGTACACCTACAGCCCGGCGAACGCCTTCCCGACGAGCACCGTCCAGGCCTCCAACTACTGGGTCGACGTGGTGTTCGAAAGCACCTGACGCCGCACCCAGTGCGGCCGGTCGCGTCGCGGAGGCGCCTTCCGGCGCCCCGCGACGCGACCCCGGGCCTCCCGGCTCCCCATGAAAGCGGAATCCCAAAAGCCATGGAATATCTCTGATACCGGTATAAGCGGCCTGGAAAGCATCGAGCGGCAAAAGTAAAACCTGTGTGATCCTTCCCCAGGAAATGGGGTGTGATGTGTGGCGACGGCCCGATTTGTTGTTCACTGCGGCAGTGAGCCCAACCCAAGTGATGACAGTCCCCTTCAACCGGACGTATATCTCAGAAAACGAGTTCGACTATCTCGCGGAGGCCGTGCGCGGGGGATCGACCTCCGGAGACGGGCCGTTCACCCGCCTGGCCGCCGGCCTCCTGGAGAAGCTGACCGGGTCAGGCCGTGCGCTGCTGACCACCTCCTGCACGCACGCGCTGGAGCTGTCGGCGATCCTGCTGGACCTGCGGCCCGGCGACGAGGTGATCATGCCGTCGTTCACCTTCGTGTCGACGGCCAACGCCTACGCCCTGCGCGGGGCCGTACCGGTGTTCGTCGACTGCAGGCCCGACACCCTGAACCTCGACGAACGCCTGGTCGAGGCCGCGATCACCGACCGCACGCGGGCCGTGGTGGCCGTCCACTACGCGGGTGTCGGCTGCGCGATGGAGGTCATCGGCGGGCTCGCGGAACGCCACGGCCTGGCTCTCGTCGAGGACAACGCCCACGGGCTGGGCGGGTCCTACCGGGGCCGACCCCTCGGGTCGTTCGGGAGCATGTCGGCGCAGAGCTTCCACGAGACGAAGAACGTCCAGTGCGGGGAGGGCGGCGCGCTGCTCCTGAACGACGCCGGCCTCGTCGCGCGGGCCGAGATCGTCCGGGAGAAGGGGACGGATCGCAGCCGGTTCTTCCGCGGCCAGGTGGACAGGTACCGGTGGGTCGACATCGGTTCGAGCTATCTGTCGTCCGACGTCCTCGCCGCGCTGCTGACCTCCCAGCTGGAGTCCTTCGAGGAGATCCAGTCCCGGCGGCACGCCGTGTGGCGGAGGTACCACGAGGAGCTGGCGGACTGGGCGGCGGAGAACGGGGTCTCCCAGCCGATGGTCCCGGACGGCTGTGCGCATCCCGCGCACCTGTACTACCTGCTGCTGCCGGACCTGGACGACCGCCAGGCGTTCATCGCCCACCTTTCGGGCAGGGGCGTGCAGGCGGCGTTCCACTACCAGCCGCTGCACACCGCCCCCGCGGGCGTGCGGTACGGGCGGGTGGCGCCGGGCGGCTGCCCGGTCACCGAGGACGTCGCGGACCGTCTCGTACGGCTGCCGCTGTTCGCCGGCCTGGACGAGGCCGGCGTGACCCACGTGATCGACGCCGTCCGGGCCCACCGGGTGCGCTGATCCCGCTCCCGTCTCCCGACCACCGTTCGGAGTGACCGCCGTATGGTCGAAACCGCAAGTCAGCAAGCCCGCGACGGGACCGCGCGTCCCGGACGGCGGGCTCCGATCCCCGCGCTCGGGGGACGTCGCGCCGGATATCTGGCGGCCGGCGCGATGACGGCCGTGATCTATCACGTCCTCCTCGGCCTGGAGTTGCTCGCCACCGACGGCGCGGTTCCCTACGTGGTCCTGCTCATGACCGGCCACCTGGCCACCTCGTTGATCGTCTATCCCTGGTACAGGCTGGTGGTCTTCCGGGCCTCCGGAAGCTCGTGGGTCATCGGTTACCTGCGGTTCTACGCGGTGGGGCTGGGTTTCCTGGCGGCATCCGTCGTCGGCGTCCCGCTCCTGGTCGAGCTCGCCGGCGCCCCGGTCCTGGTGGCGCAGGGCCTGATCCTGATCGCGAGCCCGCCGCTGGGCTACGTCGTCCACCGGACCTGGACCTTCTCCGGTGGCGGGGAGGCCCGGCCCTGGAAACGCATCCCATGCTCTTCGACGGAACGCAGGGCGTCGTCGAGCCGTCTGCCGGAACCGCACGGACATCCGGACGGGCGGACCGTCCTGCGCCCAGGAATCCCTCACGGAAGGACCCAAGGATCATGAAGGCGCTCGTTCTGGCGGGCGGAAAGGGATCGAGGCTGCGTCCGCTGACCTATACCTCGGCGAAGCAGTTGGTCCCCGTCGCCAACAAACCGGTGCTCTACTACGGGCTCGAAGCGATACGGGACGCGGGCATCCACAGCGTCGGCATCGTCGTCGGCGACACGGCTCACGAGATCCGGGAATCGGTCGGGGACGGCTCGCGGTTCGGCCTCGACGTGACCTACATTCCCCAGGAGGCCCCCCTGGGCCTCGCCCACTGCGTCCTGATCGCCCGGGAGTTCCTCGGCGACGAGCCGTTCGTGATGTATCTGGGGGACAACTTCCTGGTGGACGGCATCGCCGGCCTGGTGGATGCCTTCCGCGGGTCGGGCAACGACGCCCAGATCCTGCTCACCAAGGTCGCCGAACCGCAGTTCTACGGGGTCGCGGAGCTCGGGCCGGACGGTGAGATCATCGGGCTGGAGGAGAAGCCGGAGCACCCGCGCAGCGACCTCGCGATCGTGGGGGTCTACACCTTCTCCCCCGCCGTCCACGAGGCGGTCCGGGCGATCACGCCTTCCGCCCGCGGCGAGCTGGAGATCACGGACGCGATCAAGTGGCTCATGGACAACGGCGGCCGCGTCCGCTCACACTTCGTCAGCGGATACTGGAAGGACATCGGGCGCCTGCAGGACATGCTGGAGTGCAACCGCATCGTCCTTGAGGCGATCGAACCGAACGTCCGGGGAACCGTGGACGGGTTCTCGGAGATATCGGGACGCGTCCTCATCGAGCCGGGGGCACTGGTGGAGAACTCGGTGATCCGGGGGCCCGCGGTCGTCGGGGCCGACAGCAAGATCATCAGCTCGTACATCGGCCCCTACACCTCGATCGGCGCGAGGTGCGTGCTGGAGAACGCCGACGTGCAGTACAGCATAGTTCTGGAGGACTCCGCCATCAGAGGCGTCCCGGGGCTCACCTACTCCCTGATCGGCCGGAACGTCGAGGTCAGCCGGGCCAGGGGGGTTCCCAACACACATCAGCTCATGGTCGGCGACCACAGCAGAATCCAGGTGCGGGCATGAAGATCCTCGTTTCGGGCGGCGCCGGATTCATCGGCTCCCACTACGTGCGCTCACTGCTGTCCGGCGAATACCCCGGCTACGAGAACGTCCAGGTGACGGTGCTGGACAAGCTCACGTACGCGGGCAACCCGGCGAACCTGCACCCGGTCGCCGGGCATCCGCGCTTCACGTTCGTCAGGGGGGACATCACCGACGTCGGGCTGCTCGCCGACGTGGTGCCCGGCCACCACGTGATCGTCAACTTCGCGGCCGAGACGCACGTCGACCGCTCGATAACCGGCCCCGAGGACTTCGTGGTCACCAACGTCCACGGCACGCAGCGGCTCCTGCAGGCGGCGCTCGACACCGGCGTGCGCACGGTCGTCCAGGTCTCCACCGACGAGGTGTACGGGTCCATCGCCGAGGGGTCCTGGACCGAGTCCGAGCCCCTGCTGCCCAACTCCCCCTACGCGGCCTCGAAGGCGGGAGCCGACCTGCTGTGCCGCGCCTACCACCGGACCTACGGGCTCGACGTACGGGTGACCCGCTGTTGCAACAACTACGGCCCCCACCAGTACCCGGAGAAGCTCATCCCGCTCTTCGTCACCAACCTGATCGACGGGCGGCGGGTGCCCCTGTACGGCGACGGCCGGCACATCCGTGAATGGCTGCACGTCGACGACCACTGCCGGGGCATCCAGCTCGTGCTGGACAAGGGTTCGGGCGGCGAGATCTACAACATCGGCGGCGGCGTCGAACTGACCAACCGCGAGCTCACGGAACGCCTGCTGGCCGCCTTCGGCGTGGGCTGGGAGATGGTCGAGCCGGTGCCGGACAGGCTCGGGCACGACCGGCGCTACGCCCTGGACAGCGGCAAGATCGAGCAGATCGGCTACGCGCCCCTCGTCGGCTTCGACGAGGGACTCGCCCGGACCGTGCGGTGGTACCGCGACCACCAGGAATGGTGGCGCCCGCTGAAGAGGGCCGACTGACGGCCGCCGGGCCACCCCGGCGGCCCCGATGCCCCGGTCACGTCTCCCGGGTCCGCCGCGCCCCGGGTACCCAGGCGCGCCTGGCAAGGCCGCGGCTACCTGTCGTCTGTACGGTTCCCGGAAAGGTGTGGGTCATGGAGGCCACTCAGATTCGCCGCACGGTCGAGGTGGAGGACCGGCACTGGTGGTATCGCGAGCGACGCGCCATCCTCGCGCGCGAGCTCCGCCGGATCGGCGTGCCCGGCAGGGCGCTCGACATCGGCGCGGCCGGGGGCGGCAACACCCGCGTGCTCGTCGGGCACGGGTGGGACGCGCTGGCCGCGGACTACTCGGAGACCGCGGTGGAGCTCGCCCGCGCGCGCGGTCTGCAGGCGGTCCACGCCGACGCCCGGGACCTGCCGCTGCCCGACACGCGGTTCGATCTCGTCCTGGCGTTCGACGTGCTGGAGCACATCAGGGAGGACCGTGAGGCCGTCCGCGAGATCGTGCGCGTGCTCCGGCCGGGAGGGACCGCGCTGATCACGGTTCCGTGTGACATGGCCCTGTGGTCGGCGCACGATGTCGCCTCCTCCCACGTCCGCCGGTACACCCGGGAGGGCCTGAACACCCTGCTGACCGGGGAGGGCCTGGTCATCGACCGCCTGTGGAGCTGGAACGTCCTGCTGAGACCGGTCGTCGCCTGGCGCAGGAAGCGCCTCACCGGATCCGACGTCACTGAGACGTCGCACCTGGTCAACATGAGTCTCGGCGCCGTCGTCATGGCCGAGAGGTACCTGCCGGTCAAGTCGCTTCCCGGGGTCTCCCTCATCGCGAGGGCGCACCGTCCCCGGACGGCCGCGGGACACCCGCCCCGCTGACGCCTCCCCGGCCGGCTCCGCGTCACCGGGTGCCGCCGCGTGGCGGCACCCGGTGACGCGGAGCCCCCGGGCTCACCGGTCCGGGCGCAGCACCGAGTAGAGGGCCTGGTCGTGCCAGCGGCCGTCCCGCCACTGGGCACGGCGCAGGATCCCCTCGCACTCGAATCCCGCCTTCTCCAGGGCGCGCCGCTCGCCGTGGTTGGCGACGTCGGTGAACGCCTGGACGCGCTCGGCCCGGGTGTGGGCGAACAGGTAGTCCACGAGCTCGCCCTGGGCCCGGGTGCCGACCCCCTTGCCGCGGAAGCCGGAGAAGACGCAGATGCCCAGCGCCCAGCACCAGCAGGTGGAGTCGGGCCCCCAGCTGGTCATCCACCACACCACCCAGCCGGCCGGGTCGCCGTTGACGTCGATGGTGAGGCGCCCGGAGCCGGAGCCGAGGAGTCCGTTCTCGGCGAACTCCCGGCGTAGCGCGTGCGGGGAACGGTGCCCGTACCACTGGAACTCGCCCCTGAGCTCCGGGGTGGCCCGTTCCGTCTCGAAGGCGTCCAGGTCCTCCTCGCGGACCGGCCGCAACATGATCTCCATGACCTTCCTCTCAGGGACGAGCCGGTGCCCGCTGCGGCGTGCCCGGCGGAGCGGTCTTCAGGTGCTCGGCGGCCTTCGGCCCGGTGTTGAGGATGAGGTCGAGGACGCTCACCTGGTGGTCGAACGGCGGATGGAGTTGCGGGTACTCGGGGTAGCCCGAGTAGTCGAACCACCGGACGCCGATTCCCGCTCTCCGGAAGAGGTCCTCGTCGAGGTAGGCCCGCGCGGCCGGGCCGGTGACGTACTGGGTGGCGCCCGCCTTGCGGCACAGGTCGACGAGGCGCTCGGTCCTGGTCCCCACCGCGCGGTAGTCGGCGGACCGGCGCAGTTCGGTGCCGATGCCGAGGATCGAGCAGATCCCCTCCAGGAAGTGCCGGTTCACCTCGGACAGCCGGTCGCCTCCGCATTCGAGGTAGAGCCTTTCCAGGACCGGGGCGAACTCGTCGAAGCAGGGAGCCTTCCGGTAGCTCTGCGCGAGAATCCGCCAGTGCGCGGCGTTCCAGCCCGGGTCGGCGACCGTCATCTCGCTGATCAGCCGGCCGCGGGGGCCGCTCCTGAGCGGGATCGAGAGCCACCGGGGACCCGTCGCCGTCTTTATGCGGTTACGGTTGCGCCAGTCCCGGTCGGTGTACTGCACGTCGTCGAGGAGGATGAACTCGTCGACGCCGGCGATCAGATCGAAGTACCCCTTCCACGGGATGTAGTTCGACTGCACTATCGCGACGCGTTTCATGCGCTCCACCCCTCCGGCCCGTCCGGGCACCGCGTTCGTCCCCGCCGGGGTCACCGGGCGGGTCCCAGCGTCCGTGAGTGCCGGCCCCCGGGTGGGCTGAGGTGCCTCCCGTCGGCGTCGGAGGTCATCGACAGACCGGGGCCGTGACTTTCGGATCGTTCGCGGATGATGTACGTCGGGCGTCCCATCCGCTCCGCGTGGATTCGGCCGAGGTACTCCCCGATCACGCCGAGGGCGACCATCTGGGCGGAGGCGAACAGCGAGATCATGGTCGCCGTCGAGGTGAACCCCTTGACCGTGGTGTCCCCGCACCAGTAGCTCCAGAGGAAGACCGCGAGAAGGACGGTGCCGAGCGCCCCCGTCAGCAGCCCGCAGTAGGTGACCAGGCGGAGGGGGATGCTGCTGTAGGCGACCAGGACGCCGATCGCGTGCCGGACGAGCATCGGAACGGTGTAGTTGGAGTGCCCGACGGACCGGTGCTCCACGTTCACCCGGACGGTCCCGATCCGCGTGGTCGCCCACGAGAACGCGATGTCGATCTGGGTGTACGGTCCCGTGACCCCGTCCAGCGCCTCCCGGAGAAAGCTGCGGAAGGCGCGGAACGAGCAGATGTCCCCGCTGTTCTCCCCGCCGAACCGCCCGGAGAGCCCGATCTTGAGGGATCTGGAGGCGAGGTCGCGCAGGAGTCCGTGGGTTCCGGAGCGCGGGACCGCGTAGACGAGGTCGAGGTCGGGCCGGAGGGCCGCCAGGAGCCGGGGGACCTCCTCCGGCGGATGCTGGAGATCGTCGTCCATGGTCACCACGACGTCGTAACGGACGCTGCGGATACCGGCGACGAGGGCGTTGTGCTGCCCGTAGTTCCGGGCCAGCAGCAGCGCACGGACCGTTTCATGCCGGTCGGCGAGCTCTTGGGCCGCTTCCCACGTGTTGTCCGGCGAGCCGTCGACGACGAGCACCACCTCGAACGCGGAGGTCACGTCCGGCAGAACGGCGAGGAGGCGGCCGACCAGTGCCGGAAGCGTCTGCGCCGATCGATAACACGGGATCACGACGGATACGCGGGTCATGGCGGCAGTCTCACGAATGTCGGACCGGCTTACCGGGAGCGCAGGTTCGGATTTACCTTATATTGGCGAAGCCCGGGATGAATCCGAGTTGTTTCACATCACCGGAAAGGCGGGCTGGGGGCCGCGACGAACCGGGGTCTTCTGGTGATCGCCGCTCCAGAGGAATTTCACGTCAGATGTCCGTCGAATATGGGAATCGCCGCTTCTACCAGTAATACCGGCCAGAGGGTGATCTCGTTATTTTTCGCTTACCGGCCTCACCGGTGAAGGCCCATCCAGGTACGCGAGCGGGGGTTGCACATGCGGGACGACGAGAAGAGACGCGGCGCGAGACGGCGGTGGACGGTTCCGGCCGCCGTACTGGTCCTCGGCGTCTGCGTCGCGGTCGCGATCGGCCTGCCCCAGGCCGCCTGGGCGCAGTCCCGCACCCCGGGCGCCGAGCGGGGCGCCGACCGGGGCACGGCGAGGGCCGACTGCCCCCCGACCTCCGAGATCTGCCTGGAGAACAGCCTCCCCGGCAACCCCTACAGCGAGTGGAACGTGCCCGGGGCCGGCAGCAGCAACATCCAGGGCTACCCGGTCCAGATGAGCGTCAACAAGGGGGAGACCGCGCAGTTCAAGGTGAGCACCCCCGCGACCGCCTACCGCATGGACATCTACCGCGTCGGATACTACGGCGGCATGGGGGCGCGGAAGATCACCACGATCAGGCCCTCCGTGCCGCTGCCCCAGCAGCAGCCGGCCTGCCTGAGCGACGCGGCGACCGGGCTGATCGACTGCGGCAACTGGAGCGTGTCCGCCTCCTGGGCGGTGCCGGGTGACGCCGTCTCCGGGGTCTACCTCGCCAACATGGTCAGGGAGGACGGGGTGAGCGGCGTCAGCCAGCTCATATTCATCGTCCGGGACGACTCGGGCGGCTCGGACCTGCTGGTCCAGACCGCCGACGCGACCTGGCAGGCGTACAACACCTACGGCGGAAACAGCCTGTACGTGGGCAGTCCCGCCGGCCGCGCCTTCAAGGTCAGCTACAACCGCCCGGTCATCACCCGCGCCAAGTGGCCGGAGACCTACTTCTTCGACTCCGAGTACCCGATGGTCCGGTGGCTTGAGGCCAACGCCTACGACGTGAGCTACACCTCCAGCATCGACACCGCCTCACGGGGCGCGGAGCTGCTGGAGCACAAGGTGTTCTTCGCCATGGGCCACGCCGAGTACTGGTCCAACGACATGCGGGACAACGTGCAGAACGCCCGGGACGCGGGTATCAACCTCGCCTTCTTCACCGGAAACGACATCTTCTGGAAGACGAGGTGGGAGAACGGCATCGACAGCAGCGGCACGCCGTTCCGCACGCTCGTCTGCTATAAGGAGACCCTGGCCAACGCCAAGATCGACCCGAGCCCCCAGTGGACCGGCACGTGGCGGGACCCCCGTTTCTCCCCGCCCTCGAACGGCGGCAGACCGGAGAACGCCGTCACCGGCACCCTGTACCGGGTCAACGGCAACGTCAGCGACTCGATAGTCGTCCCCGCCGAGTACGGCCCCATGCGTCTCTGGCGCAACACGTCGATCGCGACCCTCCAGCCGGGTGAGCAGGCGGTGTTCCCCGCCGGAACGCTGGGGTACGAGTGGAACGAGACACCGGAGGACGCGTTCACCCCGCAGGGGCCGGTGAAGTTCTCCGAGACGACGCTGGCCAACCCCACCAAGATCCTGCTCGACTTCGGCGGCACGTACGGCGCCGGAGTGGCCACCCACCACCTGACGCTCTACAGGGTCACGAGCGGCGCGCTCGTCTTCGGCGCGGGGACCATCCAGTGGTCGTGGGGCCTGGACGCCAACCACGACCGGGGAGCCGGAACCCCCACGGACATCCGGATGCAGCAGGCGACGGTCAACCTGCTCGCCGACATGCGGGCCCAACCGGCGTCCCTCCAGGCGGGCCTGGTCCCGGCGGTCCCGTCGACGGACGTCACCCCCCCGACCTCGGCCATCACCTCCCCGTCGAGCGGCGCCTCGGTGGCGGGCCAGACACCCGTCTCGATCCAGGGGACGGCGGTCGACGCCGGAGGCGGCGTCGTGGCGGGCGTCGAGGTCTCGGTCGACGGCGGCAGCACGTGGCAGCAGGCGACAGGCCGCGCGAACTGGAGGTTCGACTGGACGACCGGCGCCCCCGGCCCGGTGACGATCCTGTCCCGGGCGGTCGACGACATCGGCAACGTGCAGAAGACCCCGACCGTCCTGAACGTCACCGTCAACGCGGGATGCCCCTGCACCATCTGGCCGCCGGACGCCACGCCCGCCGAAGCCTCGAAGAACGACCCCAAGGGGATCGAGATCGGGGTCAGGTTCCGCTCGGCGAGCGAGGGCTTCATCACGGGGATCAGGTTCTACAAGGGCCCGACCAACACCGGAACGCACATCGGCAGCCTCTGGACCAACACGGGGACGCTCCTGGCGACCGCGACGTTCACCGACGAGACGGCGGACGGCTGGCAGCAGGTGAACTTCCCGACGCCCGTCCCGGTACGCGCCGGCACCACCTACGTCGCCTCCTACTTCGCGCCCGCGGGGAACTACGCGGTGACGAGGGACTACTTCAACAAGGCCTACTCGAACGGCCTGCTCACCGCGCTCGCGAACGGCACGGACGGCGGCAACGGCGTGTACACCTACAGCAATGTGAGCACCTTCCCGACCAGCACCTACAGAGCGACCAACGCGTGGGTCGACGTGGTGTTCACCGCGTCGAGCAGCCTCTGGGACGACACGACGGTGCCGGCCGTCCCGTCCCAGCCCGATTCAAAGGCGGTCGCCCTCGGCCTGAAGTTCCAGGCGTCGGTGCCGGGCTTCATCAGGGGGATCAGGTTCTACAAGGGCCCGCAGAACACCGGGCTCCACACCGGAAGCCTGTGGACCCTCGACGGCCAGCTGCTCGGGAGCGTCACCTTCACCGGCGAGACCGCGTCCGGGTGGCAGCAGGCGATCTTCCCCACGCCCATCCCGATCGACGCGAGCACCACCTACGTGATCTCCTACCACACGACGTCGGGGTACTACTCGGTCACGAGACCGTATTTCACCACGCAGTACTCGCGCGGCCGGCTCACCGCCCTCGCCGACGGCGCGGCCGGAGGAAACGGCGTGTACACCTACAGCGGGACGAACGTCTTCCCGACCAGCACCTACAAGGCCGCCAACTACTGGGTCGACGTGCTCTTCGACGGCACCCAGACCCCGGCCGCCGCCGCGGCGGCCGCGGCCGCGCGCCGGAGTTCCGCCCCGGACCCCGCGGGGCCGTCCGCGGCGGGCGTCGGCGGCTCCCGCGACGCCGCGCCGGAGAGCGGCCGGCCCTCGCCGCGGAGGGCCGGCGGACCGTCCGCCGCCCGCCTCGCGTGACCGGATCGGAGTGCGCGCATGAGAATAGTCCGGGTGAGCTACCGGGTGCCGCCCGAGCGGGGCGGCAAGGAGCGGCACGTCGACTGCCTCACCCGGGAACAGCTGGGTCGCGGCCACGAGGTGACGCTCGCCTTCCGGCGCGGGAGCACCGTGCCGGAGGGGGCGGCCGTGCTGCCGCTCCGGCCGACCGTGCTGTCCCGGGCGCTCGCGGCGAGGTCCGACGTCCTCGCGTTCGCGGCGGAGGTGACGCACGCGCTGCGGCACGCCGGTCGGGCCGACCTGGTGCACCTGCACGGGGACCACATCGAGGCGGCCGTCCTGGGGCCGTTCTGCCGGCGACGCGGCGTGCCGCTGATGCTCACCGTGCACGGCGCCCTCTCCCGGCGCCACCACCGGGCGGCGCGCATGGCGCTGGGCACGGTCGACGCGTTCATCGCCCTGGGGTCCCGGCCGGCGCGCGACCTGGTCGAGCTCGGCGCCGACCCGCGCCGCGTCCTGACCATGTCGAGCGGACTGGACCTCGCGGGCATGCCGTGCCCCGGGCCCCCGGCGGCGCGGGAGCCGGGCCTGGTGGTCAGCGTCGGTTCCCTGGACCCGGTGAAGAACCACGATCTCGTGATCGAGGCGGTGCGCCTCGTCCGCCGTACCAGGCCGGAGGTCCGCCTGGTCATCGCCGGTGACGGCCCGGAGCGGAGCAGGCTGTCGCGGCTCTCGGAGGCGGGCGGCCCGATCGAGCTGGCCGGCCCGCTCTCCCGGGACGAGGTGTACGGGCTGCTCCGGCGGGCGCAGGTCTTCGTCCTCGCCTCGCGCCGCCTTCCCGGCAAGGGAGAGGGGGTACCGACCGCGGCGCTGGAGGCGCTGGCCCTCGGCACCCCCGTGATCCTCTCGTCCGAGGCGTCCCTCGACCCGGTCGTCCAGGACGGCGGAGCCTACCGCACGTTCGGATCCGGCTCGCTGGACGGGCTGGTCTCGGCCCTCGGCGCGGTGCTCGACGACGAGGAGGAACGCGACCGGATGAGCGCGCGCGGGCCGCGGGCGGTGGCGGGCCTGGGCTGGCCGGCGGTCGCGGACCGGGTCGAGGAGTGGTACCGCGTCGCCCTGGACGTCGCCCTGGACACGGCGCGGCCGGGCGGCGGGCGGTGAGGCCCGCCGCCGGTCACGGCCGCCGTGCGAGCGCCGTCCGGACGCCGCGCCCGGCACAGGAGAGCAACGAGATCACGGAACGCAGGTCGGAGAGCCGGGGCAGCAGGTCCCGCGCACCGGCTCCGGCCGTCCGGGCGAACCACAGGACCTCGATCACCGCCATGGCGGTGTAGCTCACGCTGGAGGCCAGCGCGGCCCCGGCGGCGCCGTACCGCGGTATCAGCACGGCGTTCATCCCGAGGTTCGCCGCGAGGGCGCCCACGGCGACGGAGGCCATCGCCATGGGGCGGCGCAGCCGTACCAGGTACTGCTCGACCGGCCGGAGAAGCGACCACGCGACCATCCCCGGGGCGAGGACGAGCAGCGGCGTCACGCTCCCCGCGAAGGGGGCGCCGTACAGCAGGGGGATCAGCGTCGGCGAGGCGATCGCCAGCGCGCCGACGCCGGCCGAGGAGAGCAGCAGGTTGAGGCGGATCGTGCGCAGGGTGGCCCCCTGGGCGGACGGTTCGTCCTCGACCGCCTGGTGGGGCAGCGTGACCTGTGCCATCGCGTCCGTCGGGATCCTCGCGAGGGACAGGAACGCCATCGCGGTGGTGTACAGGCCCACCTCGGCCGGTGACACGAAGGCGTTCAGCAGCAGCACGTCGATGGTCAGCAGCAGGTGGAAGGCGACCGGCCCTATGTGGTAGCGGCCGGACAGCGAGAGCTGCTCGCGGGCGAGCGCCGCCTCCCCGCGTACGGCGGAGCGGCCGAGCGACCGGACGAACAGCGCGAAGGGCACGACCGTGGAGGCCGACCAGCAGACGACCACGATCGGAAGGTTGAGTTGCCCGATGACCGCGAGCGTCAGGATCGGGATGTACAGGACGAGCGCCGCCATGACCACCGATCGATTGACCAGCCCGTTCTGGGACCGCAGGAGCAGGATTCCCTTGAGGTTGACCGCCGCGACCCCGAACGGCACCGTGACCAGGGCCATGATCATGAGGTGCGGCGCCGGGAGGGGGATGAGGGCGAGCACGACCCCGAGGGCGACCAGGCCGGCCGCGAGGCCGAGGGCCAGCCCGAGGATCAGGGCGTTGCCCGCGAGGAACCGGCGGCGTTCGCGGACCGGCCAGAGCACCATCTGGGACCTTCCCACCGAGAGGTGGCCCAGGGCGATCGCTATCCCGGCGGTGGTCGTGATCGTCGCGTAGACACCCCGGCCCTCGGGCTGCAGGGCACGTGCCAGGAAGACCCCCGCCATCGCCGCCAGGGCGAGCGGCAGCGCCTGGCTGACCATGGTCTGGACGACCCTCGCGAGGTGGTCCTCGTTCATGACCGGGGCGGGGAGGACGGGCCGCCCGGGGTCGCGTGTCCGGCTACCGCCCACGGCCGGCCCTCAGGAGCCTGCGGTACAGGCCGATGTGCTCCTCGGCGACGACGTCCATGTCGAGGTTCTTCCGCGCCCAGGCGCGTGCCGCGTTCCCCAGCGACACGGCGAGTCCGGGGTCGTCGAGCAGCCGGACGACGCCCTCCGCCAGGGCCGCCGGATCCGCGGGCGGCACGAGGACGCCGCGGCTCTCCAGCAGTTCGGGGGTGCCGCCCACCGCGGTCGCGACGACCGGCCGGCCCGCGGCCATCGCCTCCATGACCGCGTTGCTCAACCCCTCGGAGACCGACGGGAGGACCACCACGTCGGCGCGCGCCAGGAGTCCCCCGGTGTCCGCGCGGAATCCCAGGAACCGGACGTCCACCCCGAGCGCGCTCGCCTGCTCCTCAAGACGCCGGCGCTCGGCGCCGTCCCCGACGAGCACGAACGTGCACGGGCGGCCGCTCCGGGAGAGCAGCGCGGCGGCGTCGATGAGGAACCGGTGGCCCTTGTTCCCGCTGAGCCGCGCCACGCACAGGACCACGGGGAGCGCCGTGTCGACGTGTTCCGGCTCGACCGGATCGAACGCCGGGGCCGGAAGCCCGTTGTAGATCACGCTCACCTTGCGGGCCGGTACGCCCTCGACCTCCCGGGTGCCCTTCGCGATGGCCACCGCGTTGGCGACGACCTGGTCCGTGATGGCCGTCACGGCTCTTTCGAGGGCGACGCGCCCCGGGTGCCGCGGCTTGAGGTAGCCCTGCGTGCGCCGCCCCGCGACCACGACCGGAACCCGCGCCGGCCGCGCGGCGAGGGCCCCCAGGACGTAACCCTCGTAGAGGAACCCGTGCAGGACGTCGGGTCTGAGCCGTCTCAGCAGCCTGACGAGACCGAGGAACGCCCACAGGTTCCGGGCGAGGCCCGGCGGGCCGGGCGAGCGGCGGGAGAAGCCGAGACGGTGCACCGCGATCCCCTCGGCGAGGAGGGCCGCCTCACGCGGCCCGCCCTTCGACAGGACGAACACGTGCGTCTCGACGCCCCTGCGGTGCAGCTCCCCCGCGAGCAAGACCAGTTGTTTCTCCGCGCCTCCCAGCCCCAGGTGCCCGGTGACGAGTACGACACGCTGGACCTCGGTTGCGTCTTCCACCGCCATGACAGGACCTTCGCTCGGAACGACATCGACCTTCGCTTCTTTCGCGGGAGGCGCCGTCGCGTCCCGCGACGAGCCCGGGGCGGGGCTCATCTCCGTGAACCCGGGACGGCGGACGCCGCCGCGTCCGCGGCCGGGGCGGGAGGATCGTCCTCCCGGAACGGCGTCCTGGTCCACGCGATCGCGGACAGCAGGCTCGTGACCATCACGATGGGCATGCGCTGGCGGAAGATGAGACCTATGTTCGACATGGTGGTCGCGTACGCGACCGTGCCCGGAATGATGAAGAGCATGATGATCAGCAGCATTCTCCGGTCGTGGCGCCACAGCCGGCGGAAACCTTCGGCCGCGCAGTAGAGGAGGTAGTACCAGAGCACGGTGTCCACCTTCCCGAACTGCAGCGTCGGGCTGCCGGACATCCAGGGGAACGGGGCCAGGACCGTGTAGGCGATCTTCGGGCCGAGCGCGTTCCAGGCGTCGCCGCCGTCTTCGAAGACCACCCCCGAGCCGCCCTCCGCGTTGGCGGACCGGACCTGTGCCGACTGGCCGCGCTCCAGTTGCTCCTGCAGGATCTCGGCGGCGGGAAGCTCGCCGGTGCCCTGGATGGCGACCAGGGCGGGCACGGCGAGCGCGGCCACGACGAGAAGGGTCCGTGGGGAGACGGCGCGCCTGATCCGGGCGACGCCGAGGAGCAGCGGGAGGCCGCACATGAACACCATGTACGGGCGCACGTGCCAGAGCGCCCACAGCAGCGGGGTGAGCAGCAACAGCTTGCGCATGCCGAAACGCTGCATGTTCGAGGCGGCGAGGGCGAGGCAGGCCAGGACGAGGAACGCGTTGAGACCGTCCTTGAACGTGTCGGACGTGTGCAGCAGGAATCCCGGGAGGAAGGCCGTGATGACGAGCAGCCGGAACGCCGCGCGCTCGTCGGCGCCGACGAGCCGCGCGAACCTGTACATGACGACGCACAGCCCGCAGGCGATGAGCGCGACGACGGCCGTGCACGCCAGCGGTGCCCGCCCACCGCACAGGTACACGACGATCGCGAAGAGGTGGCAGGGCACCGAGATGGAATATATGGGGCCGACCTGCTCGGAACCGACGAACTGTACCCCGTAGTGTCTCCAGTACTCGGCGATCTCCACGGCCTTGGCCTCGTAGTAGAGGTTGTCCCCGCCGTAGTCGATGAGGCCGGACCGCGTCACCATGACGTTGACGGCCAGCCGGACGACGAAGGCGGCCATCAGCACGGAGAGGATCCTCCCTGCCAGCCGCGCCTCGAAGCTCGCGTGGACCATGAGAATGAGCGTCACCGCGACGACGGCGACGACGATGTACTCCATGACGGATCACCTGGTATTCGTCGGCTCGCTGGGCGCGGTCCCGGCCGGGGACATCCGGTTCCGGGACCCGAGGCGATTCGGGTGGCGGACCGGGAGGGTCGCGTAAGGCTCACGACGGACGCCGCGGCGTCCCGGCGCGCGGCCGGCGGTCACGAGCAGACCTCGTCGTACAGCCTGTCGAACCATTCCGCCGCCCGGCCGATGTCCATGAGCCCGGCGCTGTCGCGGGCGCCCTCGCGAAGACGCGCGTGGACTTCGGGGCGCATCGCCCGCAGGATGCCCGCGGCGAGGGCGTCCGGGTCCCCGGGCCGGGTGAGCAGGCCGTTCCGCTCGTGCTCCACCAGGTCGGGCACTCCGCCGACGGCGGTGGACACCACGGGCACCCCCGCGGCGAGGGCCTCCATGACGACGACCGGGAGGCCCTCGTAGTCGGAGCTGAGCACGAGGAGGTCGGCGGCGGCGACCAGGTGACCGGCCTCCGCCACGTGTCCCACGAGTCGCACGCCGTCCAGTCCCAGTTCGGCGACGCGCCGGGCCGTCGGCGCGTGCAGCGGGCCGGACCCGGCGAGCAGGAACATCGCGCGCGGCTCCCGGGCGATCACCTTCGCCGCGGCCTCGACGAGCAGCGCGTGGTTCTTCTGCGGGCGGAGATTGGCCGCGTGCACGATGAGGAAGGCCCCCTCGGGAACGTCCCACTCCCTCCTGGTCCGTTCCGCCTGCAGCGCCCGGCGGCGCTGTTCCTCGACCCGGACGCCGTGCACGCGGATGGACAGGTTCCGCGCGCGGGCGCTGGTGCGCGCCGCGGCGACCTGCGGAGAGACCGCCACGGTCCGGCTGTCCAGCCATGCGGTCGCCTGGTGGAGCACCATCGTCAGGGGCCGGTACCGGACGTTGTGGACGGTCGAGATCAGAACCGGGCGGGTCCTCCACAGCCGGGACGACGGCCGGAGCAGCGACGCCGGAAGGGGAGAGTGGATGTTGAGCACGCCGGGCTCCAGCCGTCTGACCTCCCGTATGAGGTGAACGGGGCGGAGCAGGCGGGGGCGGGAAGTGAGGTCGACGACACGGATGCCCGCCGCCCACAGCCGCCCGATCAGCTCCGCGGTGGCCGCCGTCATGCACACGACGGTGTAGCGCCTGCCCGAGGGAGGCGTGGCGAGCAGCCGCTCCACGAGCAGGACCTCGGCGCCGCCCACATTGAGTGTTTTGATCACCTCGCAGACGTGTGCGCCGCTCACCGCGCCGCCCCGGGTGGGCGGGTCTTCTCTCTGCTCTCTCATGTCTCGAACAACCTCTCCGTGTGGCCGCGGCCGCGGGCCAAAGGTCTCCTGGTCAGGTTCCACGCCGTCCCGCGGCCGCGGAGGGGTGGCGCACCGCCTCGGGCGCCGTCCATGTCCCCCGCCGCGTCCCCCGCGGACGCCGGGACGGTCACGCGCCGGAGCCGTCCGGCAGCGAGTAGACGGCATAGGCGCCGGAACGGAACCGGAGCCGCGCGAAGTCCCCGATCCGGGACCCCGGGTCCAGGCCGCTCTCGTCCGCGAAGAGCCAGCGCACTCCGTAGCGGTCGCGCAGTGACCGGATCGCGGCCTCCGACGGGGTCCGGAAGGCCGCGTCGTTCGACCGGATCCGGTCGGCGTCCCAGAACGGGAGGTTCTGGGAGCGCTGCCCCGGGTGCCAGCGGCCCAGGTTCGTCGTCGTGTACGCCCATCCCTCGACCAGCACGCGCCGTTCGGTCAGCGCGCTCACCCAGAAGTGGCGGCTGTCGCACGGACTCTCGTACCCCCAGCGGCAGTGCGCGTTGGTGGCGACCAGGTCGTCCGGGTCCGAGTGGTCGCGCAGCCACCGCCCCGCGACCAGGGCGCCCGGCGGGACCGCGCTGACCGGCACCCAGCGGCCCGCCTGCCGGTCGACGCCCTCCACGCCGCCGGCGGTGGAGAGCGCGCGGGCGCCCCAGGCGGCGGGCATGCCCGCGGCGGAGACCGCGAAGATCACGAACGCCCAGACGCGGACTCCGCGCCGTCCGATGGCGAACAGGACCGCCACCGCGAGGGCGACAGCGGCCAGCAGCGCGAGGTAGGGCCGGTACAGGGCGGTGTACGGCAGGCCGGAGGCCAGGGGAACCCGGACGCCGCAGAGAACACGGATCAGCCAGGCGGCCGACAGCCCGGCGGCGACCGCGGCGGCCACCCGACCGGGGGACGTCCGCGCCCGTCTCCCGATCACGACGAGTCCGTAGGCGGCGACGGCCGTCAGGTAGGGGTAGGCCCCGCCGAGGAAGTAGACCTGGCTCATGGAGCAGTGCCCGAACACGAAGAGCACGCCGATCCCGGCGGCGCCCATGCCGAGCATGAGGACCACTCCCGGCTCGGCGAGCGTGCGCCGCCTGCCCAGCAGCCCCAGGACCCCGCACCAGATGACGGCCCAGCACATCAGGTACAGGAGCGCGACGCCCAGCACCGAGGTCCACGCCGGCTCGGCGGTCTCCCCCAGGCCGGTCAGCTCGCGCCAGGTGACGCGCATCAGGGCGAAGGGGTCGACCACCATTCCCTGCCGTGCCTGACCGAACAGCACGAAGCCGGCGTAGAGGGAACACACCGCGGTCATCCCCAGCGCGGCGAGCGTGGGCCAGGGCGGCCGGCGCCGCCTGATCGCCTCGACCGTGCCCGCCGCCACCAGTCCCGCGGCGAGCAGGGGAAGGTATATGGCCTTGGCCCCCATGACGGCCACGAGGAAGAGGCCCAGCAGCAGCCACCTGCCGGCGCCCCGCCGTCGGCGCCCCAGGAGGTCGAGCAGGAGAAGGACGACCGGGGCGAACAGCAGCGCCCCGAACGTCTGGGACGGGCTCGTCCACGACTGGACCTTCCAGGTGAACACCCCGACGCTCGGGCCGAGGTAGAGGTCGGGGGCCGTCACGAAGAACGTTCCCGTGACGGTCAGCAGGGCCCCGGCCCACGATCCCGTGACACGCCTTCCGATCATCCCCAGGATGACCGCGAGTGCGGCCAGCATGGGCAGCATGGCCAGCCGGAACAGCAGCACCAGCGGCTCCGTCCCGGTCACCCAGCTCGCCGCCGCGAGGTGGGCGTAGACGAACCAGTGGTAGAGGAGGGGTTCCCCGGCGACCATCGGCGCCGTGGGCGGCATGTGGTGCTTCACCTCGCCGACGAGGGCCAGGTGGAACGGCAGGTCGGTGTTGGATCCGCCGATCCGCGGCCAGGTGAGGCCGTACTTGAAGAAGGTGAGGGCGCTCCAGGCGAGCAGGGACGCGAGGATCATCGAGAGGGACCACGACCACCAGAGCGGCGTACGGATCCGGGGCGCGCCGGTCCAGTGTCTCCGCAGCCGGGGGACCGCGAGGAAGACCGCGTAGGTGGTGACCGGCCACGCCAGGACGAGCAGCGGCGCGCCCAGGGAGCGGGCGGCGATGTAGGCGGGCACCTCCACGGCGTAGCCGAGCGTCACGCCCAGGGCGATCTCCTCCGCCGCCGTACGGCGGCCTCTGTACAGCGCCCGGAGCAGCAGTACCCCGGGAAGCGCAAGACACAGCGCGATATAGACCCCGAAAAACGCGATGTCCCGGACGGAGACTCCGTAAATCCACAGCACGGCCACCGTGCAGGCGGTCAGCAGCACGGCCGGCAGAAACGCCGAAACCCGCCCCGGCGTCCGACGCCATGGAGAACGCCGCTTTTCCGGAGGAATCCTGCTCGTTCGAGCTTCTTCCAGCGATTCGCGCGGCGCGGATGTGAAACCCTGAGGCGGCGAAGCGTTGACCATGGGGGCAATCCTCGCGGTCCGCCCTTGTCCGGAGCACCGGGAACACTCGCGTACGGAATGTCCTTGCCACTCCTTTATGCGGAGCCGCCGGTCCGGCCCTCGCCGGGGGCGGGGCCGTCGGATCGGCCGGCCACCTGCCGGAAAGACCGGGGTGCGGCCTCCGCGGCGGGCCCGCGCCCGATCGGCCGGGACGGACAGGGCAATACACATGAAGCGCAAGAAAGACCCAGAAAGAATCAATAAATAACTATGTCCCTTTTTTCGCCCTTCGCATGCTTTGCAGGGAAAGGCTAAGAGCTAACCGCCCTGATCATGCACAGGTAGGGAATGTGGAAACTTTTCGTCGCCAGCGCGACACGAGCGGCGAACGGATCAAACATCGAGCTAGCTTCTTCGGGTGACCCAGGTCCACCACTGAGGAGCCCGCATGAAGCCGGACGCTCGAATTCGTGTCATGGAAATCATCGCGCGCATGAATGTCGGCGGCCCGGCCACCCAGGTCGTGGGACTGTGCGAGCGGCTGAACGCCGAGGAGTTCGACCACCGCCTCTACACCGGTCACACCGACGGCGGTGAGAGCGACCATCTCCGGCTGCGGGACGTCGCGGTGCCGGTGCACCAGGTTCCGGGCCTGGGCCGGTCCATCAGGCCGTCCGACGACTACCACGCGCTGATCCACCTGGTTAGGGCCATGCGGGCGTTCCGCCCGCACATCGTGCACACCCGGACGGCCAAAGCCGGCGCCCTCGGGCGCACCGCCGCCGGCCTGGCACGCGTCGGCTCGGCCCGGGTGCACGTGTTCCACGGCCACCTCCTGCACGGCTACTTCTCCCCCGCCCGGCGCCGCCTCTACGTGCAGGCGGAACGGTTCCTGGCGTCCAGGTCCGACCGGCTGGTGACCGTCGGAGCCCGGGTCCGCGACGACCTGCTCGCCGCCGGGATCGGCCGCCCGGAGCAGTACACCGTGATCGCGCCGGGAGTGCGGCTGGGGCCGGTCCCCACCCGTGAGGCCGCCCGCGCCACCCTGGGGCTCCCGCAGGACACGCCCGTCGTCGCGTACGTGGGCCGGCTCACCCGGGTGAAACGGCCCGACCGCTTCCTCGCCGTGGCCGGCGAGGTGCTCCGGCGCCTCCCCGACTGCCGGTTCGTCGTCTGCGGAGGCGGCGAACTCAGGAAGGACGTCGAGCAGGGCATCGAGCCCATACGGGACTCCGTCCGCCTCCTGGGATGGAGGAGGGACGTGGAGACGGTCTACGCCGCGGCCGACGTGGTCCTGCTGACCTCCGACAACGAGGGCACTCCACTGAGCCTCATCGAGGCGGGGATGGCGGCGACCCCCGTCGTCTCCACCCGTGTGGGGAGCGTCGACGAGGTCGTCCGGGACGGGCACACCGGCCTGCTCGCCACGACCGACGCCGGCGAACTGGCCGCGCACACCGTCCGGCTGCTCTCCGACCGGGCGCTCGCACACCGGATGGGCGAGTCGGCCCACCGGTGGACGACGGCCTCGTTCGGAGTGGAACGCCTGGTCGCGGACACCGAAGCCCTTTACCGGTCGCTGCGCGGCGCGCCCCGGTACCGCCATACCTCGAAGGGGACGAACAGATGAGAATCCTGGTCACGGGCGGCGCCGGCTTCATCGGCGCGAACACATGCCGGGCGTTCACCGCCCGGCCGGAGGTCGAACGCGTCACGGTGCTGGACGACCTGAGCAGCGGAGACCTCGCCAACCTGGACGGCGTCGGGGTGGAGTTCGTGAAGGGCAGCATCCTGGACCGGGACCTCCTGGCCGACCTCGCCGCCGACGCCACCACGGTGATCCATCTGGCCGCGCGGCCCTCGGTGCCCCGGTCCCTGACCGATCCCGTGGCCTCGCACACCGTCAACGCCACGGGCACCCTCAACGTCCTGGAGGCGTGCCGCGAGACGGCGCCACAGGTGATCCTCGCCTCGTCGTCCTCGGTGTACGGGAACCGGCCGGAGCCGTACAAGCACGAGGACCTCCCCACCCGGCCGCTCAGCCCGTACGGCGCGAGCAAGCTCGCCGCCGAGGCCTACGCCCTGGCGTACGCGGAAAGCTACGGCCTGCCGGTCCTGCCGTTCCGGTTCTTCAACGTCTACGGCCCCATGCAGACCGCGGACCACGCCTACGCGGCCGTCATCCCGGCGTTCGTCTCCGCGGCCCTGCGCGGCCGTCCGGTGCCGATCCACGGTGACGGGAACCAGGCGCGGGACTTCACCTACGTGGGGTCGGTGACCGACGTCCTCGTCGACGCGGCCGTCCGCCGGGTCACGAGCCGGAGGCCGGTGAACCTCGCCTTCGGGACCCGGGTCTCCCTGCTGTACCTGAGGCGGCTCCTCTCCGAGGTCCTGGACAGGCCGATCGAAGCGGACTTCCTGCCGCCCAGGACGGGCGACATCCGGGAGTCCCAGGCCTCCCCCGACCTGCTGCGCGACCTGTTCCCCGATGTGCGGCCGGTGCCGCTCGAAGACGGGCTCCGCCTGACGGCGGCCTGGTTCGAGCCGGCGGCGGTCCCGCCCACCGGGACATGACCCGGCGCACGCACCTGATCCACCCTTCTCCCCCCGGCCATAGAAATCTCCAGCGCGTAATAGGGGAAGCCGTGAGCAAGCTAACAGGGAGCACCTATCTGATAACGGGCGGCAGCGGGTTCGTGGGATCGCATCTCACCGACGCGCTGCTCGCCCGCGGTGACTCCGTCATGATCCTGGACAACCTGTCGACCGGGCGGCTGGACAACCTCCGGCCGCATCCCCGCCTGCACTTCGTGCAGGGGTCGGTGCTGGACGAACTCGTGGTCGACGAGCTGGTCCACCGCTGCGACGTCGTGGTCCACCTGGCGGCCGCGGTCGGCGTCAAGTTGATCGTCGAGCAGCCGCTGAGATGCCTGACGACGAACATCCGCGGCTCGGAGAACGTCATCGAGGCCGCGCACCGGTACCGGAAGAAGATCATGATCACCAGTACGAGTGAGATCTACGGCAAGAACTCCGGCGGGCCGCTCCACGAGCTCTCCGACCGCATCCTGGGCAGCCCGGCGGTGGTCAGATGGGCCTACAGCACGGCCAAGGCCGTCGACGAGATCCTGGCCAACGCCTACCACAGGGAGCGCGACCTCCCGACGGTCATCGTCAGGCTGTTCAACACGGTGGGGCCGCGGCAGAGCCCGGCCTACGGCATGGTCATCCCCCGCCTCGTCAGGCAGGCGCTCAGCGGCGCGCCGCTCACGGTCTTCGGCGACGGCACCCAGACCCGGTGCTTCGCCCACGTCAAGGACGTGGTCGACGCGCTGCTCCGGCTCCTCGACCACGAGGACGCGATCGGCCAGACCTTCAACGTCGGCGCCAGCGACGAGGTGAGCATCCTGGAACTCGCCAAGCTGATCATCGAGTTCACCGGGACCACGTCCGGGATCGACCTCATCCCGTACGCCGAGGCGTACGAGGCGGGCTTCGAGGACATGGCACGCCGGGTCCCCGACACCACGAGGCTCCGCGCGCTCACCGGGTGGGTGCCCCGGCTGTCACTGGACGACATCCTCGCGGACACCGTCGCCGAGGCCCGCGCTGATCTGGCGACGTCGCCGCGGTGAACGGCGTCACCGTCCTCGGCTCCGGGGTGGCGGCCTTCCTGCTGACCGCCGTGTCCACCCGGCCGCTGGGGCGTCTCGCACTGCGCTGGGGCATCACCGACCGCCCGGGGGGCTACAAGACGCACGAGCGGCCGATCCCCTACCTGGGCGGTGTGGCGATCATGCTGGGCACGATCGTCCCGTTCGCCGCCGTGGCGGGCCTGGACGACGTCCGGGTCACCGCGCTCGTGCTCGCGGCCGCCGCCGTGGCGTTTCTGGGCCTGGTCGACGACTTCTCGCCGCTCTCGCTGCTCGTCCGGCTGGCCGTCGAGGTGGTGGCCGCCGCCGGGGTCGTGGTGGGCGGGGTCCAGGCGTCGCTGACCGAGACGTGGGCGGACGGGCCGCTCACCGTGCTGTGGATCGTTGTGATCACCAACTCGTTCAACCTGCTCGACAACATGGACGGCGCCCTCGGCGCCATCTCGGCGGCCGGCGCGGCCTGCCTGGCGGGGACGGCCTTCGTGTGCGCCCAACCGGCGGCCGGGGTGCTGCTGGTGGCCCTGGCCCTGGCCAGCCTGGGATTCCTGCCGCACAACTGGGCGCCGGCGCAGGTGTTCATGGGGGACTCCGGGTCGTTGTTCATCGGATTCGTCTTCGCCTGCTCATCCGCCCTGCTGGTCACCGGGAAGGGGGCGGGCGCGGTGATAGCGGGCCTGCTGCTGTCGACCTTCGTCGCGACCGTCGACACCGGGGTCGTGCTCCTGTCACGCCAGCTGGCCGGCCGCCCGCTGCTCCAGGGCGGCAACGACCACATGTCCCACCGCCTGCGCCGGATCGGCCTCGGCACGAGGGCGACGGCCGCCGTCCTCGCCCTCGTGACGGCTCTCACCGGCGTGCTCGGCCTGGCGACGGCCCTGAACTGGATCTCGCCGCTCACCGTGGCCGTCGCCGTCGCCGGGGCCGTCCTCATCCTCATCGGCCTGCCGCAACGAGTGCGGGTCTACTCCTCCGACCGGGCGCGCAGCCGCCCGGCGACCATCCTGGAAAGGCGGCGATAGACCGGTGGAACTGCTCTACTACGTACGGCTCGCACGCAGGAACTGGACGCTCATCCTGCTGGCACTGGTCATCGCGGTCCCTGCGGCTCTCGCCGTGACCGCGAACACCCCGCCCAGGTACACGGCGACGATCTCCATGATGGTCTACAGCGAGGACCGGGAGGGCAGCCTCTCCACCGCCTACCAGGCGGGGATGCTGTCCCAGCAGCGGGTGCAGTCGTACGCCCGGCTGCTGACCAGCCGCCGCATGATCGGCAGGATCGCCGAAGGCGGTGACGTCCGGCGCCTCCAGGAGAACATCACCGCGGAGTCCATCCCCGCCACGGTGCTCATCCGGGCCACGGTCGCCGACACCGACCCCGCGCGCGCCGCGCGGCTGGCCAACGCCCTGGGAACCGGCTTCCCCAAGCTGATCAGCGAGATCGAGCGGCCGATCTCCCCCGGGCGTCCCGTCGTCAGGGTGACCATGGTGGACCCGGCGGACGTCCCCACGGAGCCGGTCAGCCCCAGGCCGCTGGTCAACCTGGCGCTCGCCCTGGTGGCCGCGCTGTTCCTCTCCGTCGGCTCGATCATCCTGCGTGACCGCCTGGACACGACCGTCAAGACACACGAGGTGCTGCGGCTGGCGTCGAAGAGCTCGATCCTCGGGACCATCGGCTACGAGCGGAACGCGCGGCGCCAGCCGCTCATCGTCCGCGACCGCGGCCGTTCGTCCAGGGCCGAGGCGTTCCGCTCGTTGCGCACCAACCTGCAGTTCATCGGCGTCGACCGGCAGCCCCGGTCGCTGGTGGTCACCAGTTGCCTGCCGGGTGAGGGGAAGTCCTCGATCGCCACCAACCTGTCGATCGCACTCGCGCAGGCCGGCTGGCGGGTGATCCTGGTGGACGGCGACCTGCGCCGCCCGCGCGTCCCGCACTACCTCGGCATCGAGGGCGCGGTCGGCCTCACGGACGTGCTGATCGGGAAGATGGCGCTACGGGACGTCGTCCAGACCTGGGGGGAGCCGGGCCTGTCGGTCCTGCCGAGCGGTCGGATCCCGCCGAACCCGAGCGAGCTGCTCGCCTCGCAGGCGATGCGCACGCTGCTCGGCCAGCTCATGGAGAGCCACGACATGGTGATCATCGACGCGCCGCCGCTGCTGCCCGTGACCGACGCCGCGGCGCTCGCGGCGATCTGTGACGGCGCGCTGCTCATCGCGCGGTACGGCAGGACCCGGCGGGAGCACCTCGTCCGCGCCGTGGAACTGCTGTCGTCGATCAACGCCCGCCTGGTGGGAGCCGTCCTGAACTTCGTCCCGGTCAGGAGGAGCAACTACCACGGTTACGGCTACGGTTACGGCTACGAACCCGAGACGAACACCGAGGTCAAGACTCCCGCGGGTGTGTGAGCAGCCGGAGCGGGACGGCGAGCGCCTCGGCGATCATCCGGCTCACCGTCCTGTGGGCCCGCCGGGAGCCGCCGTGGGGGTCGGGGATGTCGGGCCGCTCCACCGGGACCAGCCCACGCAGGGCCCGCGCCTCGGCGACCAGCGTGTGCGCCCGCCGCACGAGGTCCCGGTGGCGGAGGGCCGTCCCGGGCGGCACGGCCCGGGACAGGACCCCGAACTCGGCGATGGTGAAGGCCCGCGTGGCACTCGCGGGCAGCAACTGCACCGCCCGGGCGCGATGCTCTGAGGCGGCCGTCAGCACGAGATCGGCGGCGGCCACCAGCTCGGGGGTGAGCGGCCGGGCGGCGAAGCCGCCCGGATCACCGCCGAGCCGGACCAGTGACTCCCGCGCGCGTTCGGCCATCCGGCCTCCCGGCTCGGCGTGGGTTCCCGCGCTGCTCACCCGGATCGGTGAGGCCGGTCCCAGGATCGACCTGGCCAGCCGCTCCGCCACCGGGGAGCGGCAGATGTTGCCCGTGCACACGAACAGGATGTGGAACCCGGCGTCGTCCCGCGACATCGTCACCGCTCGCACGTCCCTCCACCGTCATGAGGAGCAGCCCCGCCGGTCCTCGGTGATCCGGGTGCGCTGCGGATGGACCAGCGGCTGCACCGGGACCACGGGAGGCTCGGCGGAGACGGGTTCGGCCAGTTCGAACTCCAGCGTCCTCGTCTGCCGGGGGGCGAGCTCCACCAGGGCGGAGTAGACCGGGTGGGACCGCTCCTCGTTCCGGGTGACCGGTATGCGCTCGCCGTCGAGCCGCACCGCCCTGACCTTCGTGCCGACCGCCGCGTAGAGCGACACCCATGACAGGTTGGTCCCGGGGGTGTACCGGTCCCGCGTGGAGTCCAGGCGGTCGGTGACGTAGGGGGGCAGTTCTCCCCCCGGCACGTCGTTGGTGAGCCGGACCCGCACCTCGCTGAGGCGCAGCCCGATCTCGCCCAGGCAGCGTCCCAGCTCGTAGCCGACGGAGCGCTTCAGGTAGTAGTCGAGCTTGCCGCCGGCCGAGTTGTTGACCACCAGCCCGGCGAAGGGTCCCGGCCGGCGCGGCAGCACGCCGCCGACCGGCGTCGCGGCCAGCAGCCGCTGCTCGTCGTCCCGGCGGCTCCACACCTGGATCCGCCGCTCCCGCACCATCCGGGTCATGACCGGCAGCAGTCTCACCGGGTCGGTGAACGCGGCGGGCAGCCTACGGCCGACGGCGGCGGCGATCCCGAGGAGGAACCGCTTGCGCGCCGCCGGGTCGGGATAGCGGGCGTAGGCCTGCCGCTCGGTGAGGTCGACGACGTTGGCGGCGGTCACCGTCTCGCCGCCGGGCAGGGCGACCGGGCCGATGAGTCCCAGCAGGTGGGACAGGCCGACCGGGTCGGTCGCGACGGCGCCGTCCAGCCGCTGGTGATGCCGCCGTTCCCACAGACCGGTCCAGGCGGCCGCGGCGTAGGGGAAGTGGGGGGAGAGGTTGGAGACGGACAGCAGCTTCGTTGCGTACGGCCCGTAGTGCGCCTGGAACCGCGCTCCGTGCTCGACGACGGGGACGGGGCTCGCGATGGTTCCCGTCTGGGCGGAGAACCGGCCGGCGCGGACCTCGCCCGCGTCGGCCGTCAGGATGCCGAACGCGCCGACCATGCCTCCGGTGCCCCGCGCCTCGGCGTTGGTCTGGAAGGCCAGGAAGTAACGCCGCGGGCCGTGGCCACCCAGCAGCGGGGGCAGCAGGGCGGCCGCCGTCGCGGCGTCGCCGAGACCGTCACGCAGCCGGTCGATCTCCCGCAGGGCGGTGCTCCGCGCCCGGTCCAGTTCGTCGATTCCGGTGTCGGCCGGGGTCGCCGCCAGACGGGCGCCCGCCCGTCCGAGCCGGGTGACCGAGTCGTCCAGGACCGGCGCCGCCCCGTCGAGCGCCGTCAGCAGACGTCCCGTGTCACCCGTGCGGGTCCCGGCCGTGAGGACCGCGGCGCCCGCCTGCCGCACGTCCGCCAGGACGTCGGTCAGCTCCACCGCGCTCTCGGCCAGTCCCCGCACGGTCGTCGCGATCCCCCCCACCACCGGGGCGTGCGCGATCAGCGACCAGTCCGGGCCGCCGGTGAGCCGGTCCGCCTCGGCGGCGTGCCATCGGGCGTCCCGCAGCGGCCCGGCCGTCAGTTCCAGGTCGCCCGACGCCGCCACCGCGCGCAATCGGAGAAGCGCGTTCCTCGCCGCCTCCAGATGGTCCCGGGCGCCCAGTCCGAGATGAGCCGCCCAGCCTCCGGCGGGCACGGTGACGGCGGTGAGAGCCAGCAGGCTCATCACGGCTGTCCGGCGGTGTCTCCTATCCGGCATCGGAGGATCGGCGGCGCCTCACGGAGAGCAGGACGCCCGCCGCTCCGGCGGCCAGCAGGCCGCTGCCCGCGGCCGCGATGAGCCCCACGGGCGCTCCGGTGAACGGCAGTTCCGCGGCCTGGCTGCTCACCTCTTTCCGCGCCTCGCATCCCGGGCCGCACCCGCCGCCCCCGCAGCCCCCGCCGCAGTCGTCGTCATCGTCATCGTCGTCGTCATCGCCGCCGAGACCGCGGGTGGGATCCCATCCGTTTCCCTGCGGGGCGTCGTCCGCGGCCTCCGTCGGCCTGACCACCAGGTTCAACGGATCCTCGTCCTCGTCCTCGTCCCTTTCGTCCGCGTTCGCCAGCGCGTTCAGCAGCGCCGCGTCCGCCAGGTCGTCGAAGAAGTCCGCCGGCACGGGAGGACGCGGCGGGTAAGGCTTCATCTCATCGCCGGGCGGCTGCGCCGCCGAGGCGGCGGTGGCCACCGCGCCGGCGGTCCCCACAACGGGCGCGCCCGCGAGGGCGGCCGCCAGCAGGATGGGCACGGCGTGTCTTCTGCTCATTCCGAATTCCCCCGTATCGTCGATCCAGGCCCCGGTTCCGCCGTCGGAACACGAGCGACATGTCCCCGCAACCCGTTATATTCGCCCAGACATCACACGAACGGCGCGGCTCACGGCGCTTGCCGAACGATCGGCGGTTGTTCTCCGTTATTTGACGATCGTCGGGACCACGCATCGACCCGGAAGGCGGCGCGCTCCGGCTGGACGGGACGCGCGGCGGCGTGATCTCTAGACTGCGTGCATGCCCACCGCACTGATCACCGGCGCGACCGCCGGCATCGGCGCCGCGTTCGCCCGCCGCCTGGCCGCCGACGGATTCTCGCTCGTCCTGGTCGCCCGCGACCAGGAGCGCCTGAGCGCCTCCGCCGAGACACTCCACCGCCGCTACGGCGTCAAGACCGAGGTCCTGCCCGCCGACCTCGCCGACGACGAGGGGATCGCGAAGGTCGAGAGCCGCCTGCGCGAGGGGGTGGACCTGCTCGTCAACAACGCCGGGTTCGGCCACCCCGGCTCCTTCTTCGACGTCCCGGTGGCCGACGAGGTGCGGATGCTGAAGGTGCACTGCGAGGCGGTGCTGCGGCTGACGCTGGCCGCGCTGCCGGGCATGCGCGAGCGCGACCGCGGCGCGGTGGTCAACGTGGCGTCGGTGGCGGCGTTCTTCACCCGCGGCACCTACAGCGCGTCCAAGGCGTGGGTGGTGAACTTCAGCGAGTCCGCCGCCGCGGAGCTGACCGGCACCCGCGTGCGGGTGATGGCACTGTGCCCGGGGTTCGTGCGCACCGAGTTCCACGACCGCGCCTCGATGGACACCTCCGGCATCCCCGGCTTCCTGTGGCTGTCGGCGGACAAGGTGGTGGCCGCGGCCATGCGCGACCTCGCCCTCGGGGCGCGGGTGAGCGTCCCGGACATCCGCTACAAGGTGATCGTGGGGGCGGGCAGGCTGATCCCCCGCGGCCTGGCCGGCCAGGTCTCCCGCCGTCTCGGCCGCCGCTAGTCTCCGCGGATCTCCGCGGATCTCCGCGGGTCTCCACGGGCCTCCACGGGCCTCCACGGGCCGGCCCGTGCCCGGCGTGTTGCCGGGATGATCTCTGGGGGCCGCCCGCTAACGTTCCGTCAATGGGCGACCACCCCGCGGGCGACGTGATCTGGCTGTTCGGCGTCGCCCCGGCCGCCTTCGCGGTGACGCTGGCGCTGTCGGCCCCGCTGGGGTGGCTGGCGCTGCGCTGCGGGCTGACCGACCGCCGCCGCAGCCGGGGCGTCCACGGGCGGCCCACCCCCTATCTGGGCGGGGTCGCCGTCGCCCTCGGCACGCTCGTCACCGCGCCGTGGGTGCTGCGCGATCCCGTGAGCGGCGTGGTGCTCGCCGGGGCGCTGACGCTGGCCGTGGCCGGTCTGGTGGACGACGTCGCCCCGCTGCCCCCCGCGCTGCTGCCGGCGGTCGCGGGAGTCGCCGCCGCCGCGGTGACCGTCTGCGGGGTACGGGTCACGGTGACCGGCGGGTGGCTCGACCTCGCGATCACGGTGGCCTGGCTGACCGTGACGACCCGCTCGTTCAGCCTGCTCGACAACGCCGACGGCGCGCTGGCCGCGATGGCGGTGGTCGCCGGGACGGGACTGGCGATGGCGGCGTTCCTCACCGGGCGGGCCGTCCCAGGGGTCCTGCTCATCGCCGTGGCGGCGGCGGGGCTGGGGTTCCTCTGGCACAACTGGGCGCCGGCCAGGGTGCTCATGGGCAGCGCCGGTTCCCTGTTCACCGGGTTCCTGCTCACCGCCTCGGCGGCTCTCCTGGTGACCGGCCGTCCCGCGCCGCACGCCGCGGCGGGCCTGGTCCTGCCGTCCCTCGTCGCGCTCGCCGACACCGCCGTGGTGCTGACGGCCCGCCTGGGCGGCCGGCCGGCGCGGGACGCCGCCGGCCACTTCTCCCACCGCCTGCGCCGGATCGGGCTGCGTCCGTGGGCCGTCGCCGCGCTGCCGGCGAGCCTGACCGCGGTGACGTGCTCGCTGAACCTGGCCGTGGCGACGGGCGTCGCCGAGCCGTTCACCGCGGTCGTGGCCGGAGCGGGCACGTGCCTCGTCCTGACCTGCGGGCTGCTGCTGGCCGGTCCCGCGCCGCGTCCCGTTCCGCCGCGTCCCGCCCCGCCGCGCGCCTGAACGGGCGCGGGCAGGCGAAAGGGCCCGCGCCACGGGAGGGGGTCGTGGCACGGGCCCTTTCGGTCTATCCGGGGTGGCCGGATTCGGCCCGCCGGGGGTCAGACGCGGGCGTGGGCCGGGTGCCCGATCGCCAGGCCGGAGGACGGGTCGAAGAAGTGCAGGTTGTGGGTGTCGACGACCAGCTCGATGTTCTGGCCGGGACGGACGTGGCTGCGGGAGTTGACCCGGGCGGTCCACAGCGACTTGTCGCCCACCAGCGGCAGCGTCGCCTCCTCGTCGTCGCCCGCGTCGGCGGCGGCGACGGTGTCCTGGTGCTGGACCGGCGGGGCATCGATGAGGAACAGGACGTTGATCTCCGAGCCCAGCTCCTCGGTGACCTCGGCGCGGACCGGAAGCCGGGCCCAGCCTCCGGCCTGGCCGTTGGCGACGACGGAGTCGTCGAAGTCGGAGGGGCGGATGCCCAGGATGAGCTGCTTGCCGATGTACTGGTCCAGGCCGGGCTTCTCGGTGAAGGTCTCCTGCGGCACCGGGAGGTTGAAGCCGGCGAAGGCGACCGAGGCGCCGCCGTCGCCGCGCACCAGCTCGGCGTTGACGAAGTTCATCGACGGGGAGCCCATGAAGCCCGCGACGAACAGGTTGACCGGGTTGTCGAAGAGGTTCTGCGGGGTGTCGACCTGCTGGAGCAGGCCGTCGCGCAGGACGCAGACGCGGTCGCCGAGGGTCATGGCCTCGACCTGGTCGTGGGTGACGTAGACGGTCGTCACGCCGAGCCGCTCGTGCAGGGTGTTGAGGGAGGCGCGCATGGAGACGCGGAGCTTGGCGTCCAGGTTGGACAGCGGCTCGTCCATGAGGAAGGCCTGCGGCTCACGCACGATGGCGCGGCCCATCGCGACACGCTGGCGCTGACCGCCGGACAGGGCGGCGGGCTTGCGCTTGAGGTACTGCTCCAGGCCGAGCATCTTGGCGGCCTCGTTGACCCGCTTGGAGATCTCCGCCTTGGGCATCTTGCGGAGCTTCAGACCGAAGGCGAGGTTCTCCTCCACGGTCATGTGCGGGTAGAGCGCGTAGTTCTGGAAGACCATGGCGATGTCGCGGTCCTTCGGCGGCAGGTGGTTGACCACCCGATCGCCGATGACGATCTCGCCGCCGCTGATGTCCTCGAGCCCGGCGATCATGCGCAGCGCGGTCGACTTGCCGCAGCCGGAGGGGCCGACCAGCACCATGAACTCGCCGTCCTTGATCTCAAGGTTGAGGCCGTTCACGGCTTTCACGCCACCTGCGTAGATCTTGTCGACGTTCCTGAGAACGATGGATGCCATCACAGTCCTTCGCGCCTCGGGCCAACCCCGCGTTCACCCGATGTGGATACGTTTTCATGCATCTCACCGGAACCGGACATCCCTGTCAAGGGTTTGCCTGATTTCACCTTGTCCGGCGGCCTGAAGGTGTCGCTCCGCACTGGATCGAATACGGAAAACATGATGGAATCGTTTCCATGAGCATGCGTCGCACGACCATCAAGGACGTCGCCGAGGCGGCGGGGGTCGGGGTGGCCACCGTGTCGCGGGTCCTGTCCGGCGGCTCGGCCAGCCCGGAGACCAGGGAGCGGGTGCTGACGGCCGCGACCCAGCTCGACTACCGTCCCAGCGCGCTCGGCCGCAACCTGCGCCAGCAACGCTCCGGAGGGATCGGCCTGCTGGTGCCCGACATCACCGACAGCTTCCACGGCCGTCTGACCGACGGCGTGCTGGCCTGCGCCCGCTCGGCCGGCGAGCCGGTGATCCTGGGCGCCACCGGCGACGACCCCGAGCGCGAGGCCGAGATGGTCGGCATGCTGCTGGAACAGGGCGTGGGCCGGATGATCGCGGTCCCCTCCGGGAGCGGGGAGATCTGGGAGCCCACCCTGCGCACCGGGCTGACCACGGTGTTCGCCCACCGGGTTCCGGCCGGGCGCGGCGACGTGCCCGCCGTCCTGGCCGACGACCGGGCGGGCGTACGGACCGCGGTGGACTACCTGACGGGGCTGGGCCACCGCCGCATCGCCTATCTGGGCGGCCCGGGGCAGGAGCAGCGCGTGGCGGCCTTCCGTGAGGCGCTCGGCCCCCTGGTGGACGAGGACCTCCTCGTCTTCGCCCGCGGCAGCCGCGACTCCGCCTACGCCGCCGCGGCCGGGCTCCTCCAGCACCGCCCCGACCTCACCGCCGTGCTCGCCGGGGGCAACCTGCTGGGCGAGGCGGCCGTGCTCGCCGCCCGGGAGCTGGACCTGCGGGTGCCCAGGGACCTGTCGCTGATCATGTTCGACGACGTTCCCTGGGCCGAGCTGTGCGCTCCCCCGCTGACCGTGATCGCCCAGCCGGCTCAGGACATCGGGTACCGGGCGGCCGAGCTGGTGCTGCGCGGGGACGGCCGGCGCCCCCGCGGCGTGCTGCTGCCGACCGAGCTGGTCGTGCGGGGCAGCTGCGCCCCTAGAGGGACTTCTCGATCGCCGCGATGACGGCGGGGTCTCCGGGCTCGACGCGGGGCCGGAACCTCGCCAGCACCTCCCCCTCCTTCGAGACCAGGAACTTCTCGAAGTTCCACTGCACGTCCCCGGCCTCGCCGTCGGCGTCGGCGGCCGTGGTCAGCGCGGCGTAGAGCGGGTGGCGGTCCTCGCCGTTGACGTCGGCCTTGGCCAGCAGCGGGAAGTCCACGCCGTAGGTGACCGAGCAGAACTCCTGGATCTCCTCCGCGCTCCCGGGCTCCTGGCCCATGAACTGGTTGCACGGCACCCCGACGACGGTCAGGCCCCGCTCGCGGTAGGCGCGCTGGATCTCGACGAGACCGGCGTACTGGGGGGTGAGGCCGCACCGGGAGGCCACGTTCACGACGAGGGCGGGCCCGTCGCCGGCCAGCTCGCCGAGCGTGGTGGAGGCGTCATCGAGCGTACGGACGGAAATATCACGAATACTCATGATCTGCAGCCTATTCCTGCTGTCACATCCGAGAGTTATGACGCCCGCTTTGGGAAATGTGACACAGCTCATAGGCGGTGCGCCCACCCCCTCGCCGATATCTTGATCGAACTCTAACCGATCTTTGACATGGATCTTGACTTCCCCTGTCGGCTTGGTCCGTCCCGGGGTGACTGCGGCATCGTGTCGGAGTCCCCCAGCCAGACGAACCAGACGAAAGGGATATGCCTATGCCGACGCTCCGCCGTACCGGTGTCCTGCTGGCCTCCTCCGCCCTGGCCCTCAGCGCCGGGGTCGCCACCCAGTCATCCCCCGCCCTCGCCTCCGCCTCCCGCACCTCGGCGCAGGCCAACAAGGCCATCGGCGCCTCCATGGTCGCCGCGCGGGGATGGAGCAGGACGCAGTTCGGCTGCCTGAGCCTGCTCTGGGCGAGGGAGAGCGGCTGGAACCACCGCGCCCACAACCGCCACTCCGGCGCCTACGGCATCCCCCAGGCCCTCCCCGGAGGGAAGATGGCCGGCGCCGGCCGCGACTGGCGGACCAACCCCAGGACCCAGATCAAATGGGGCCTTTCGTACATCAAGCAGCGTTATGGCACGCCGTGTGGCGCGTGGGGCCACTTCCGCTCCCACGGTTGGTACTGATCGAAACCCCATCCCGGGCTGATCTTCATTCCTTCCCCTCGCATAGGGGAACGACGTCCGGCAAGGAAGACGTCGCCGAACCGCCCGGGTACCGGTAAGAACCCGCAAACATCCTTCCTCCGCGTGCCGCAGTCGGCGACCGGCGCTCTTCGCGCGTACTAGAAAGCGCCGTAGAGAGATCGCCGCGGGCCTCATGCCGGAATCGGGCCGGCGAGACCGCGCGGGCTTCCGCATCCGAGCCACGGGTGCCGGAACGCCGAGCGGCGGGGGAGCACCGTCTCCCCCGCCGCCTCCCGCACGCGGCCAGCGAAGAAGGACAGATGTGGACAGTTATCGCGTTCTGCGTAACGCAGTTGTGACCATGCTCGCCACCTCGACCATGGTCGGCCCGGCGGCGATCGGGTGGGCCGAGGAGCTCGCGGAGCCCGTTCTGCGCAAGCAGACCGGGGCGATGATGCACCGCGGCACCTGGTTCACCCGGGCCAGGCCGGTCAGAGTCGCCGTGAGGACGGCCAGCAGCAGGAACAGGGCGATCGCCTTCCGCCTGCTGGCCCGGCGCGCATGGTCATACGACCAGTTCCGATGTCTCGACAGCCTGTGGACGAGGGAGAGCGGCTGGAACCACCAGGCCCACAACCCCGCCTCGGGCGCCTACGGCATTCCCCAGGCCCTGCCGGGCTCGAAGATGAGCGGCAGCGGCGGGGACTGGCGGTCGAACCCCGCGACCCAGATCCACTGGGGTCTGGGCTACATCAAGAACCGCTACGGCACGCCGTGCGGCGCATGGGGTCACTTCCAGGCGAGCAACTGGTACTGACGCGGGCGAGGAGTGCCCAGGGGAAGGGAGCACTCCCGCCGGAGCCGGACCACCGGCGCCCGGGGCTCACGAGGCCCCGGGCGTCACCCCGCCGACGACCTCAGCCGCACGGCGACGGCCTGGATGAGCATCTCCAGGCCGAACTCGAACTCCGCCTCGTGGTCGCAGTCGGCCAGCGGCCCCGCCAGCTCGCTCACCTGGGGGAACAGCAGCGGATCCGCGTCGGCCACCGCGATGTCGGGCCGGTGCACCGGCGCGAACGTCGGGGTGACGCCGACCTCGCGCAGCAGCGAGCCCACGATGTAGGCGATGAACACCCGCAGGACGCGCACGGCCTCCCGCCCGCCGAACCCGGCGTCGCGCAGCGTGGACAGCGCCCGCTCCACCGGCAGCAGTCCGGCGGCCGAGCTCAGCTGGCGGCTGACCACCACCATCGTGCAGCGCGGGTAGTGGTGGGCGATCTGCCGGAACGCCCGCGCCTGCATCCGCACCCGGTCGGTCCACTCGGCGTCCGGGTCGTCGGCGAACTCGATCTGCGAGAGCACCGCCTCGGCCACGCCGTCCAGCAGGGCCGACTTGCTGGGCACGTGGTTGTAGAGCGACATCACGCCCACGCCCAGGTCCGCGGCGATCCTGCGCATGGACACGGCGTCGGCGCCCTCGCGCTCGATCAGGTCGACGGCGGCGGCGACGATGCGCGGGCGGGACAGCGGCTGGGCGGGCATGGCGCCATTGTCTCCTTCTCCTGGTTCTCCCGGCGCACGCGTCTCTTCGTCTCTTGACGCGCGCGCGGCACGGGTGCCAGTCTCGCAGTGTACGTACGGTGTACGTCCCTGGAGGCCAGATGTCGACGCACGACCTGTACGCGATCCCCGCCGAGCTTTCCACGTGGGACGTCGAGGCGGCCGGAGCCGCCCGCTTCACGTGGGAGTACGACGAGGGCCGGGACCGCATGCTCGCCCTCTACCAGAAGGGCAAGGACAAGCAGTGGGACTCCGTCAAGCGCATCGACTGGGACCTCGAGGTCGATCCGTACGACGTGCTCGGCGTCCCCGACACCACCATCGCCATCTACGGCACGCCGCTGTGGGACAGGATGGGCGAGCAGCAGCGCAAGGACGTGCGCCTGCACAACGCCTCGTGGCAGTTCTCCCAGTTCCTGCACGGTGAGCAGGGCGCGATGATCTGCTCGGCGCGGATCGTCGAGTCCGTCCCCGACCTCGACTCGAAGTTCTACGCCGCCACCCAGACCATGGACGAGGCCCGGCACGCCGAGACCTACGCCCGCTTCCTGCAGGAGAAGGTCGGCCACGCCTACCCCATCAACCCCCACCTGAAGTCGCTGCTGGACAGCACGCTGAGCGACTCCCGCTGGGACATGCCCTACCTCGGCATGCAGGTGCTCATCGAGGGCCTGGCGCTGGCGGCCTTCGGGGTGATGCGCGACATCACCACCAAGCCGCTGCCCAAGCAGATCCTCGCCTACGTGATGCAGGACGAGGCCCGGCACGTGGCCTTCGGCCGGATGGCGCTGCGCGACTACTACCGCCAGCTCAGCGAGAGCGAGCTGCGTGAGCGCGAGGAGTTCGTCATCGAGGGCTGCTACCTCATGCGCGACCGGCTGCGCGGCCGGGAGACGTGGGAGACCATCGGCCTGAACAAGGCCGAGGTCGCCCAGGCCATGGAGTCCGTGGACCAGTCGGAGTACATGAAGCTGTTCCGCTCCCTGCTGTTCAGCCGCATCGTCCCCTGCGTCAAGGACATCGGGCTGTGGAGCCCGCGCCTGCAGCAGGCCTACGCCGACATGGGCGTCCTGGACATGGCGGGCCAGAGCCTGGACGCGCTCATGAAGCAGGACGAGGACATCGCCGAGCGGCTCGACGCCGAACGGTTCGCCGCCGAGGAGGCCGAGCGCCACGACGAGGTGGCCGAGACGGTGGCCCTCGGCGGCTCCTCCTGACCTCTCCCGTACGGTGCCCGCCCCGCCTCCCCTGCCGGGAGGCGGGGCCGTCGCGCTCGGCCGCCGCCTCCCGCCGGGCGAGGCCGGCTGTGCCCGGCCCCGCCCGGTTCCGTCCGGCCCCGCCCGGTCAGGCGGGCAGGGCCGGGTAGTCGGTGTATCCGGCCGCGCCGCCGCCGTAGAAGGTGGCCGGGTCGGCGGTGTTGAGGGGGGAGCCGGTCGCCAGCCGGCGGGGCAGGTCGGGGTTGGCGAGGAAGAGCCGTCCGAAGGCGATCAGGTCGGCGGTCCCGTCCTGGATCAGCGCGAGTTCCTCAGGGCCGGTCGGACGGTCGCCGGTGTACGGGTTGAGGATGAACGCGCCGGGGAAACTCCGGCGCATGGCGTGCGTCAGGTCCCGGTGACCGGCCTCCATGACGTGCAGGTACGCCAGGTCCAGGGTGGCTACCCGCTCGACGAGCGCCTGGTAGACGGGGTGCGGGTCGGGCTCGTGGATGTCATTGCTCGTTCCTCCCGGCGAGAGGCGCAGGCCGGTGCGGTCGCCGCCGATCGCGGCGGCGACCGCGGAGACGGCCTCCACGGCGAACCGGATGCGTCCCGCGACCGAGCCTCCCCAGCCGTCGGTGCGCCGGTTGGTGCCGGGGGCGAGGAACTGGTGGATCAGATAGCCGTTGGCGCCGTGCAGTTCCACCCCGTCGAAGCCCGCCTCGACGGCGTTGCGGGCGGCGCTCGCGTGGTCGGCGACGATCTGCTCGATCTCGGCGGCCTCCAGCTCGCGCGGGGTGACGAAGTCCTTCATGCCGTCGGGGGTGAACAGCCGTCCCCGCGCGGCGACCGGTGACGGCGCCACCGGGACCAGGCCGCCGGGCAGCAGGACGGGGTGGCCGATCCGGCCGGTGTGCAGCAGCTGGGCGAAGATCTTTCCGCCCTCCGCGTGCACCGCGTCGGTCACCTTGCGCCAGGCGGAGACCTGCTCGGCGGAGTGCAGGCCGGGGGTGAACGGATACCCCTGGCCGGTCACCGACGGCTGGGCGCCCTCGGTGATGATCAGTCCCGCGGAGGCGCGCTGGACGTAGTACTCCGCGGTCAGTTCCGTCACCAGTCCGCCGGGGGCGCGGCTGCGGGTCATCGGCGCCATGACCACCCGGTTGGCGAGTCGCGTGCCGCCGACGGTGATCGGATCGAATGCGCTGGTCATGCTGTCTCCTCTTCGCCGGCCGGCCTGTCGGCCGACCCATCAGCCGATCCGCCGGGCACGGGCCGGCGGGTCGTACGTACGGGTGTCATACGGGGTCGTACGGGGGTCGTACGGAGGTCACGGTGAGCGGCGTCGCCGCGTCGCGGGCGACCGGCCTCATCGGCGCCGCGGCAGGAGCAGACCGGCCGCCGCGATGGCCAGGCCGAGCCCGGCCGCCAGAAGGAAGACCAGGGCGTAGCCGGAGGCGAGGGCGGTCACCGGGCCGCTGCCGGCCTCGGAGGCGGCTCTGGCGCCGGCGGCCGTCGCGAGCACCGCCAGGCCGATCGACCCGCCCACCTGACCGGCGGTCTGGGCCAGGCCGCCGACGATCCCCGCGTCGCCTTCGGGGGCGTCGGCGGTCGACGCGGCCATGAGGGTGGGGAAGGTCAGCCCGATGCCGGCCGCGACGAGCAGCATGGGCCCGAGCACGCCGGTGAGATAACCGCTGCCGGTGTGGGCCTGGGCGAGCCACCCGAAACCGGCCAGGAGGAAGGCGCCGCCGGCCATCACGGGAAGGCGTGCCCCGAACCGGGGCAGCAGGACGGCCGCCCATCGCGTGACCAGCAGGAACGTCACCGCCGCGGGTGTCTGGGCGAGCCCGGCCTGGAGCGCGCTGAAGCCGAGGACGTTCTGCAGGAAGAGCGACGTGAAGTACCACATCGCGATGGTGATCCCGCCGAACAGCAGCAGCGTGCCGCTGCCGGCGGCGACCCCTCGGATCCTGAACAGCCGCAGGGGCACCATGGGCCGGTCGGCGAGACGCGCCTCCACGACCGTGAAGACGACGAGCAGGAGCAGTCCCGCGGCGATCGGCCCGGCGACCGGTACGGACGCCCAGTCGCCGTCGGCGCCCCGCATGACCCCGTAGACCAGCGCGGCCAGCCCCGCCGTCCCGGTGACCGCGCCGGTGAGGTCGAGCGATCCGCGCCGGCCGGTCCGCGTGCCGGCGAGCGACATCACGGCCGCGCCGATCAGCACCGCGCCGATCGGCACGTTGATGAGGAAGACCCACCGCCATGAGACGCCGGTCGTGATGGCGCCGCCGGCGACCGCGCCGACCGTCCCGCCCACACCGCCCGAGGCCGACCACGCGCCGAACGCCCTGGCTCGCGCGCCCGGCTCGGTGAACGAGGTGTTGATCACGGCCAGCGTCGCCGGGGCCATCATGGCGGCTCCGGCACCCTGCGCGACCCGGGCCGCCACCAGCACCTCCGCGGTGGCCGCCAGGCCGGCGGCCAGGCCGGCGACCGAGAACAGGAGCAGCCCGGCGACCAGCATCCGGCGCGGGCCGAACAGGTCGGCGGCGCGCCCGCCCGGCAGCATGAAACCGGCGAAGGTGAGCAGGTAGCCGTTCACGACCCAGGCCAGGCCGACGGGGGTGAAGCCGAGGTCCTCGCGGACCGAGGGCAGGGCGACGTTGATGATGGCCGAGTCCAGGATGACCATGAACTGGCAGGCGCACGCCAGCGGCAGGACCAGCCAGGTCGCGTACGGCCTGGCCCGTGGGGTCGTGGTGCGGGTGCTCGTCATGGGTTCTTCTCCCTTGCCGTCCCGCCGCTCACGCGGACGGGGAGATCGTCGCGGTCCCGGCTCCACAGGCGGCCCGGCCGCGGTTCCGCAGGCGGCCCGGTTCCGGCTCCGCGGACGGTCCGGTTCCGGCTCCGCGGACGGTCCGGTTCCGGCTCCGCGGACGGTCCGGTCGTGGGCGGACGCGCAGGCCCCCGGCGTCACAGCGGATGCGCCGGTCCCTCGGTGTCGAGTAGGATTAGTTAAGCAGATAAATATTATGCGCATAACTAATATGTCAAGGAGGGCCCATGGACTTCGAGGAAGCGGACGCGCTCAACCAGGCCATCCGCCTGCTGAGCCTGCGTCACCGTGCCAGGGCAGCGGCGCTGCTCGCCCCGCTCGGCCTGCACCCCGGGCAGGAGGCGCTCCTGCTCGAACTCGCCCGGACCGGCCCGAGAATCCAGGCCCAGCTCAGCGAGGCACTCGGCTGCGAGCCGCCCAGCGTCACGCTCATGACCCGCAAGCTCGAAGCCGCCGGCCACATCCGCCGCACGCCCGACCCCGCCGACAGGCGCGCCAGCGTCGTCGAACTCACCGACAGCGGCAGAGCCCTGGCCGACCGGATCAAACTGCTGTGGTGCGCCCTGGCTGAGGAAACCGTGACCGGTCTGCCCGTCCGGACCGTGACGGAACTGCCCGGCGTCCTCCGGACGCTGACCGACAACGTCGACGCCAGACGCCCCCGCCCCCACGGCCCGGACGCCGGATCATGAGAGGCCGGGCACGCCGGCCGGGGCGTGACGCAGGGCGGTGGACGCGCATCCGGACCATGTCGGCCACCGGCGCGGGACCGGCCGTCACGCGGGCCCTCCCCACACGGGCCCTCCCCACATGAGCCCTCACACGCGGGCCCTCCCCACACGGTCCCTCTAACGGACGAGGACGAAGCCGATCGCGCCGGCGGCGACGGCCATCGTGCCGAGCCAGGCGATGACAGCGTCGGCGCGGTCGTCGAGGGGGCGGCCCTCGTGCAGGGCCCGCTGCACGCGCCGGTAGCGGACGCCGACGCGGGACAGCAGCAGCGCCCCGCAGAGGGCGGCCAGGACGAAGGGGATCGCGACGACCGGCCGGATACCGGTGCGCAGGACGATCCCCCCGGCGCCCAGGCCGCCGACGGCGAGCGTGGCGGCGGTGCGCATCCAGGCCAGCCGGGTGCGCTCGTTCTGCAGGCCCTCGTCCCACAGCTGGTTCATCGGGTCACCTCCGGCGCGGGCTCCGGCCTCCGGTGCGGCGGGCACCGGGTCAGCGGCCCAGCAGGATGAGGATCAGGGCGAGCGCCGCCACGGCGGCCACGCCGTACCCCAGGACGGGGGCGAGGGCCGGCGCCGGGAGCGGGGAGGCGTTGCGCAGCGCGTGCTGCACGCGACGCCAGCGCGGGTAGGCCATCGCGGCCGACACCGCCGACAGGAACACCAGGAGGACGGCGAGGGCCGTCCGCATCCAGGGCACGAACACGTCCTCGGGTACCGCGGCCATGGCGACGCCGCCCGCGCTCAGCGCCAGCGAGGTGCTGAGCCAGGTCAGGAAGGTGCGTTCGTTCGCGAGTGTGAACCGGGGATCCGGTTCGTGACCAGGGGCGCTCATGCAATCGACGGTATTTCCCCGATATTTCCCATAGAGAACCCGGGATCCCGTTGGAGCCCGGCTCGGGGGTTTCCTCGCGCGGACCGGCCTCCTCATCGACGGATCGCGGGCACCGTGAGAAGCCGGGATCTCCGCCACGCGGACCGGACGTTTCCGCCCGGCCCGCCGGACCCCGGGCAGCGGACCGGCGGGCAGCGGACCGGCGGGCTTTCGCGCGGCAGGCCGGGAAAGGCGGGTCAGGAGCAGGCGGAGCCCAGCTGCTCGATCCAGCGCACCGAGTCGGTCGCGGTCTTCTGCGCCGCGTCGACGGCGCTGTTGGCGTCGGTGACGTTCACCTTCCGCAGGTCGGCGGCCACCCCGTCGGCGGCCTCCTTCAGCGTGGTGTTGGCGGCCTGGTCGGCGAGGCCGCTGAGCTTCGAGGCGCCGTCGTTCAGCGCCTTCTCCAAGGCGGCGGGGTCGTCGGTCAGGCCGGAGATCTTGCTCACCGTCTCGGTGACGATGCCGGTGGCCTGCAGGCACTGCTGCGCCTTGTCGACGCCCTGGCTCACCTCCTGCAGTTCGGAGCATCCCGTGGCGAACAGGGCGGCGGCCAGCGCGGCGGCGGCGAGAGCGGGGACACGTCGCGTAAGGGGTCGCATGCGAAAGACCCTACCCGGCGGACCCGTACGGCGAGCGGTGCCGCCGGGACGCATGTCCCGCCGGGGCGGCCGGTCCGGCGGCGGGGACCGTACGATCGGTCCCCTCGGCGGGGCCGGCCGGTCACCGCCGGACCGCCCCGGCGGTGGCCGCGTGGCCGCCGCCGGACGTCCCGGGCGGTGACCGTACGATCTCCGTGAGGCGTCTTCGACCAAGGGGGAACACATGACCACCTGCGAACACCTGACCAAGGCCGGGGATCCGTCCCCTCGCACCCCCGAGGGGTGCGAGGAGTGCCTGAAGACCGGAATGCGCTGGGTCCACCTGCGCAGGTGCCTGGACTGCGGGCACATCGGCTGCTGCGACTCCTCGCCCGGCCGGCACGCCACCGCCCACTTCCGGGACGAGGGCCACCCGGTCATCGCCTCGTTCGAGCCGGGCGAGACCTGGCGGTGGTGCTTCGTCGACGAGACGCTCGGTTAGGTCCCGTCCTGCGGATCCCCGCCACGGAGAGGATCCGCGAAGGAGAACCAGGTCCCGTTCCGCGGTTCCCCGCGGCAGGCGGGACGGTCCGCGAGAACGGGACCCGGGGGCGCGCCCCCGGGTCCCGGAGGCCCGGGGCCGGGGGCGCGCCGTCAGGCGTCCTGCGGAGCCCCCTCCTCCAGCAGGCGGCCTTCGGCGAGCCGCAGCCGGCGGTTCACCCCGATCTCGGCGAGGAACCGCTCGTCGTGACTGACCACCACGAACGCCCCCCGGTACGCCTGAAGCGCGCTCTCCAGCCGGCCGACGCTCACCAGGTCCAGGTTGTTGGTGGGCTCGTCCAGCAGCAGCAGCTGGGGCGCCGGCTCGGCGTACAGGACGCAGGCCAGCGTGGCGCGCAGCCGCTCGCCGCCGGAGAGCGCCCCGACCGCGAGGTGGGCGCGGGGGCCGCGGAACAGGAAGCGGGCCAGCAGGTTCATCCGTTCGGCCTGCGGCATCGCGGGCGCGAACGCCGCGAGGTTCTCCGCCACGGTGCGGTCGAGGTCGAGCAGGTCCAGCCGCTGGGACAGGTAGGCGACGCGGCCCGCGGCCCGCGTGACCCGGCCGCCCTCCGGCTCCACGTCGCCGCCGAGCACGCGGAGCAGGGTGGTCTTGCCGGCTCCGTTGGGCCCGGTCAGCGCGATGCGTTCGGGGCCCCGGACGGTCAGGTCGATCCCCTGCCCGGCGAAGATCGGCCGGTCGCCGCGGCGGACCCGCACGTGCTCGCCGTGGAAGACCGTGCGCCCGGCCGGCACCTCGGTCCCCGGCAGGTCCAGCGCGATCCGCTGGTCGTCGCGCAGGGCCCGGCTCGCCTCGTCGAGGCGTGTCCTGGCGTCCTCGACCCGCGTGGCGTGCGCCTGCCCCGCCCGGCCCGCCGACTCCTGCGCGCCGCGCTTCATGTTCCCGGCGAAGATGCGCGGCAGGCCGGCGTTCTTCAGGTTGCGGGCGGCGTTGCCCGCCCGGCGTTCGGCCCGCTCACGGGCCTGCTGCATCTCCCGCTTCTCCCGCTTCAGCTCCTGCTCGGCGCTGCGGACGGTCCGCTCGGCGGCCTCCCGCTCCGCGCGCACCGCCTCCTCGTACGCGGTGAAGTTCCCCCCGTAGGAGCGCAGTTCCCCCCGGTCGAGCTCGGCGATGCGGTCCATCCGGTCGAGCAGCGCCCGGTCGTGGCTGACCAGCAGCAGGCAGCCGGTCCAGTCGTCGAGCACGCCGTGCAGCCTGCGGCGGGCGTCGAGGTCGAGGTTGTTGGTCGGCTCGTCGAGCAGGAGCACGTCGGGCCGTCGCAGCAGCTGTGCGGCGAGTCCCAGGGAGACGGCCTGACCGCCGCTGAGCGTGCGCAGGCGGCGGCCGAAGTCGAGGCCGGCGAGACCGAGCCGGTCGAGCTGGGCGCGGGTGCGCTCCTCGACGTCCCAGTCGTCGCCGATCACGGTGAAGTGCTCCTCGGCGGCGTCGCCGGACTCGATGGCGTCCAGGGCCGCGATCACCGGGGCGATCCCGAGGACCTCGGCCACGGTCAGGTCGCCGGACAGGGGGAGGCTCTGCGGCAGATAGCCGAGCACGCCCCCGACGGTGACGCCGCCGCCGGTCGGCCGGTACTCGCCGGCGATGAGTTTGAGCAGGGTGGTCTTCCCGGCGCCGTTGGGGGCCACCAGGCCGGTACGGCCGGGGCCCGCGGTGAAGGACAGCCCCCGGAAGACCGGGGTGCCGTCGGGCCAGGAGAAGGACAGGTCGGAGCAGACGACGGAAGCGTCGGACATGAGAGATGACCTCGTACGGAAGCGGGCGCGTCAGCGGACGCCCGGCGGACGGCAGGGATCGATGAGACGACGACATGGCCCCGGCGGCGGCGGATGTCACACGCCTGCCGCGGGCCGGCCACTTCCGGTGTCACCCGGAGATGTCGAGGTCCCCTGCCATTCCCGGTCTCCTCATCGATCGCGATCACGGGTCCCGTCCACGATAGCACCCGCGTACGGAAGCCGTCCGGGCTCCGGAGCCGTGCGGCCTCGTACGGCACGCCGGCGGCCTCCGGGAACGGGCCCCTACTCGCGCTCCAGGTTGGCCTCCTCGAAGTCGAGTTCCCTGATGACCCGGTGCAGCACCTCGTCGTCGAGGCGGCCCTCGTCGCGGAGCCGTACGAGCACGTCGCGTTCGACCGCCAGCATCTCCCGGCGCAGCCGCCGGTAGAGCCCGCTGGGCGTCTCCTCGCCCTCCTGGCCGGTCCCGCCGCCGAGCCGCTCCCAGGCGGCGAGCGGCTGGTGCTCGGTCCGCTTCCTGAGCAGCCGCACCACGTGCTCGCCGGATTCGGGGACCCCCTCGCCGACCAGCTCCTCCAGCCGGGTGAGCGAGGCGGTGGCGGCCTGCTGCTTGGCTCCGGCCTCGGCGAGGTTGTCGGCGAAGATCTCCTGCTCGTTGGAGACCCTCAGCCGGCTGATGAGCGCCGGGAACGACAGGCCCTGGATCAGCAGCGTGCCGATCACCACCGTGAACGTGAGGAAGAGGATGGTGGGCCGGCCGGGGAAGTCCTCGGGCAGGGCGAAGGCCGCGGCGAGCGAGACCACCCCGCGCATGCCGGCCCAGCTCACGATGAGCGTCGCCGGCCAGGACGGCGGCTTCGGCTCGTTCCGCCGGATCCGGGCCGACAGCCTCCTCGGCAGGTGGAGGCCGGGTACGACCCACACGGCCCTGGCCAGCACCGTCGCCACGAAGACGGCCAGCGCCATCCCGGCGAGCCTCAACGGGTCCTCCCCGCCCAGCGCGCTCATGATCGGCCACAGCTGCAGGCCGATCAGCATGAACACGATGGTCTCCAGGAAGAACCCCATGACCCGCCACACCGCGCCGGACAGCAGCCGGGTGCCGAAGCCCGCCGAGGGCATCCTGTGCCCGATGGACAACCCGACGATCACCACGGCGACCACCCCGGAGGTGTGGGCGACCTCGGCCGCCAGGTAGACCCCGAACGGGATGAGCAGCATGACGGTGTTCTCGGTGAGCGGGTCGCGCAGCAGCCGCAGCAGCCGGTTCAGCAGCCAGGAGAGCGCGACGCCGATCACCACGCCGCCCACCGCGGCGTACAGGAACCTGCCCACCGCCTCCGGCCAGGTGATCCCGGCGCCCAGCGCGGCGGAGACGGCCACCCGGTAGACGGTGAGCGCGGTGGCGTCGTTGAACAGGCTCTCCCCCACCAGGATGGAGACGATCTTGCGGGGCAGCCCGAGCCTGCGGGCCACCGCGACCGCGGCGACCGCGTCGGGCGGCGCCACGATCGCGCCCAGCGCGAAGGCCGCCGCCACCGGAAGCTCGGGCAGCAGCAGGTGGGTCACCCAGCCGACGACCAGGGTGGTGAACAGCACCAGCCCGACCGACAGCAGCCCGATCGGCCTGCGGACGGCCTTGAGCCTGGTGTAGGAGCTGTCGATCGCGGCGGAGTAGAGCAGCGGGGGCAGGAACACCAGCAGGATCAGCTCGGGATCCAGCTGGTAGCCGGGCACCAGCGGCGAGAGCACCAGCCCGGCCAGCACCAGCAGCAGCGGCGCGGACCACTCGCGCCGCCTGGCGACGGCGGCCACCGCGATGGCGATGACCGGAACGAGCAGCAGCTGGAGTACGGACTCCTGACTCATGGCTCCCCCGAGCGCGGTGATCCCGAATGTCCTTCCCGGGATCACCAGTCGTGACGGTCGTCCCGCTCGTCGCGGCGGTGCTCCTCGTACCCCTGGTCGGGGCGGAGCCGCTCACCGGTGGAGTGCGGCGGGTCCGGGACGTACGGGCGCGACATCCGCGGATCCTGCCGGCCGTGCAGGCCCAGCGGGTCGGGGTCGGGCTGCCGGCCGCGCAGGCCGAGCGGGTCGGACGGGTCCACCCCCTGCTGGTATCCGGCGGGCGGCGAGCCGTACAGGTCGCGCAGGTCGGCGGGGTGGCCGGCCGTACCCGGCTGCGGGGCGCCCGGGACGCCGCCGGCGTACGGGTCGGACTGCGGCGCGGGGTGGCCGTAGGGGTCGGACAGCTCGGGCGGGCCGGCCTCGTAGGCCGGCTGCCGCTGCTGCGCCTGCTGTGCCTGCTGCGCCGCGAAGCCGAACGGGTCGGTGGAGTGCTGCCCCTGGGACGCCGCGTCCGGGGAGGCGTAGTGGTCGGAATGCCCGGAACGGGATGGGTACCGCTCGTCGTGCGGGGCGTACTCGTCGTGCGGGGCGTGGGAGCCGGGCCGCCGGCGGGGCGCTGGGGAGTCGTACGGGCCGGGCTGCGTGGACGGCCCGCCGTAGAGGTCGGGCTCGGGCGCCGCGCCGTAGGCGTCGGATCCGGCGGGCGGGACGGCGAAGGGGTCCGGCTGCCGGGGCTCGTAGCGGTCGCCGCCGGGCAACTGGTAGGCGGGGTCGCCGGAGGCCGGGCCCAGCGGGTCGGCGGGATACCCGCCGTACGACAGCGAGTCGCCCACGATCATGTTCTCCCGGGGTACCGCGTCGCCGGAGCCGTACTCGTAGTCGGCGGCGCGGGCCGCGGGACGGTCCGGCGGCGCCGGCACGGCTCCGCGGGCCACCAGCACGTCGTTGGGTCCGTGGGCGGGCACCGGGCGCTCGTCCGGCGGCTCGGGCTGGGCGGCGGCGTCGGGGTACCGCCGATCCGGGTCGGGATACGGCCGGTCGGGGTCGGGGTACGGGTGCGGCTGGGCGTACTCCTCGGGGCGGGGACGGGCGTACTGCCCCGTGCCCGGCAGCTCGCCGGCCGCCGGGAACTCTCCGGAGACGGGGAAGCCCCCGGGATCGCCGTGCCCGGCGGGCGTGGCCGGGACCTCCTGGCCGGTCCGGGCCGCCGGGGGCGCGGCCTGCCGCTGGTCGTCCACCTCGTCGGGGTACTGGCCCCCGGCCTGGATGAACCCCTCGTCGAGGGCGTCCACCAGGCGGCCGACGTCGTTCAGCGGCATGCGGAAACTGGCGGTGCACATCTCTCCGCGCCACAGGCTCAGGACCAGCGTGCCTTCGTGCCAGGTGACCCGTAGAACCCGCTCCTGGCCACGCTCGTCAAAGAACACCTCGCCGAATGACGGCAACGGGACAACTTCCGACATGGAGGACATCGTGCTTCAACCAGCCTTTATTCGTCCACTCGACCCCGGGAAACTCTACCGAACCGGTCCTTCCGTCCCCATCTTTCGCCCCGGTGACACCGAAACGGACGATCTCCTTTCGACCGAGGACGTTCCGGCGGCCGGGTGCCGGTGCCAGTCTGCCACGCGACATGGGACATGGCTTCCGGAATGCCGGGACGGGCCCGCGCGCTCCCCGCCCGGAGCGGCGGCGGCCGTCGCGAGGCTCGCCGCCCGGAACCGCCCGGAGCGGCGGCGATCGTCGTGGGGACCGAGTACGGTTGGCTGTCGTGCCGACCGACTCCATCGCCCACGCCGAAGCCGACGACGACTCCTCGCAGGAGCTCCTGCCGCCCGTCGAGGAGTTGCTGAGCACCGCCGTCAAGGCGGTCGGAGGGGTCGAGCGGCCCGGCCAGCTCACGATGGCGCGGGCCGTCCAGCGGGCCATCGACAAGGGTGAGCACCTGGCCGTCCAGGCCGGCACCGGCACCGGCAAGTCCCTCGCCTACCTGATCCCCTCGGTCCGGCACGCGATGACCTCCGACGGCGCCGTGGTGGTCTCCACCGCCACCATCGCGCTCCAGCGCCAGCTCGTCGACCGCGACCTGCCCCGGCTGGCCGACGCGCTCGCCCCGCACCTGCCGCACGAGCCCGCGTTCGCGATCCTCAAGGGCCGCCGCAACTACCTGTGCCGGTACAAGGCCACCGCGGGGTGGCCCGAGGACGAGCAGGACCAGCTCTTCGACCCGCGTGAGGTGAGCGCGACCGGGCGGATGGTCCAGCGCATCCAGGAGTGGGCCGAGGAGACCGAGACCGGCGACCGCGACGAGCTGGTGCCCGGCGTCAACGAGCAGGCCTGGCGGCAGTTCTCGGTGAGCGCCAGGGAGTGCCTGGGCGCCACCCGCTGCCCCAGCGGGGCCGAGTGCTTCGCCGAGCTGGCCCGCGCCCGCGCCGGGGAGTCCGACATCGTCGTCACCAACCACGCGCTGCTGGCGATCGACGCGATGGAGGACTTCCCGCTGCTGCCCGAGCACGAGGTGGTCGTGGTGGACGAGGCCCACGAGCTGGTCGACAGGGTCACCTCCGTGGTCAGCGGCGAGCTGTCGGAGACGATGGTCACGGCTGCCGTGCGGCGGGTGGGGCGGCTGATCGACCAGCCGACCTCCGACCGCCTCATGGAGGCGGGCGAGGACCTCAAGGCCCTGCTGGCCGCCGCGCCGCCCGGCCGGCTCGACGAGCTGCCCCAGGTGCTCGGTATGACCCTCGCCCTGGTCCGCGACGCGGCATGGGCGTGCATCACCTCCCTGGGCCCGCGCCAGGGCGGCGACAAGGACGACCCCGAGGGCGCGGGGCTGCGCAAGGCGGCCTTCACCGCCCTGGACGAGGTCCACGACACCGCCCAGCGGATGCTCGACGCCTTCGGCCACGCCGAGGAGATCGACCGGGCCGAGGTCGTCTGGCTGGACGCCGGCACCGACCGCCGCCCGCCCGTGCTGCGGATCGCCCCGCTGACCGTGGCGGGGATGCTGCGCGACAAGCTCTTCGGCGACCGTACGGTGATCCTGACCTCCGCGACGCTCGCGCTGGGCGGCGCGTTCGACGGCCTGGCCCGCCAGTGGGGCCTGGGCACCGGCGACCGCTCCAAGGACGACGCCGAGGGCGACTCCGGGGAGGGCGCCGGCGGGGCGGACAAGATCGCCGGGAAAGCCGCCGGGAAGCCGGACAAGAAGGGCGGGAAGCGTGCGAAGGGCTGGACCGGCCTCGACGTCGGCTCGCCGTTCGACCACCCGCGCAGCGGCATCCTCTACGTCGCCAGGCACCTGCCCCAGCCGGGCCGCGACGGCCTGCCCGAGGCGTACCTGGAGGAGATCACCGAGCTGATCGAGGCGGCCGGCGGCCGGACCCTCGGCCTGTTCTCCTCGATGCGCGCCGCCAAGGCCGCCACCGAGGCCCTGCGCGACCGGCTGAGCGTGCCGCTGCTGTGCCAGGGCGACGACTCCACCATGCTGCTGGTCAAGCAGTTCGCCGAGGACGAGCCGACCTGCCTGTTCGGCACCCTGTCGCTGTGGCAGGGGGTGGACGTGCCGGGGCCGTCGCTGCGGCTGGTCATCATCGACCGCATCCCGTTCCCCCGGCCGGACGACCCGCTGACCTCCGCCCGCCAGCGCCACGTGGCGGCCAAGGGCGGCAACGGCTTCATGGCGGTCGCCGCCACCCACGCCGCCCTGCTGCTCGCGCAGGGGGCGGGCCGCCTGCTGCGCAGCCAGCACGACAAGGGCGTGGTCGCGGTCCTCGACCCCCGGCTGGCCACCGCCCGCTACGCCGGCTTCCTGCGTGACTCCCTGCCGCCGTTCTGGCCCACCAACGACCCGGAGAAGGTCCGCCAGGCGCTGCGACGGCTCGCGGCCCCCTGACGACCCGCCCCCGGCCCCGAGTACGGCGAGCGCTGACGGCCCGTGCTCAGCCCCGGGTACGGCGGGCGCCGCGCCCCGGTCCCGTCACGGTCCCGCGCCGGGCCGTACCGGCGGGCGGCCCCTCAGCCGCGGAGGATCAGCGGAACGGCTCCAGACCGGGGCGCTTGGGGTCGAGTCCGTCGCCGGATGAACGCCCGCGGATCCGGCGGACCACCCACGGGCCGAAGTGCTCGCGCAGCCACTGGACGTCCTCGCGGCGCTTGGCCGCCGGATCGACGCGGCCGAGCGGCGGCCAGGTCTTCCGCCAGTCGTCGTCGCAGTCGATCCCGAGCACCTCGCACACCTTGGCGGCCACCATCCGGTGGCCCTCCTCGTTCATGTGCAGGCGGTCCGCGCTCCAGGCACGCCAGTCGCGCAGCCCCTGCATCGACCACTGGTCCACCAGGTGGCAGCCGTGCAGGTCGGCGATGGACCGGAGGTGCATGAAGAAGATCGCGAAGGTGCCGCGGGCGCGGCGCATGATCGGGGTGTCGCGCGGGTCCACGCCGGTGAACAGCAGGACCTCGGCGCCGGTGGCCCGCAGCTCGCGCACCGCCCCCGCGACCTTCTTGGCCATCCGGTCGGGGTCGCTGCCCGGCCGCAGCAGGTCGTTGCCTCCGGCGCAGAAGCTGACCAGGTCGGGGCACATCTCGATCGCCCGGGGCAGCTGCTCGGCGATGATCTGGTCGATGAGCTTGCCGCGGACGGCCAGGTTGGCGTAGCGGAACTCCGGGTCGAGCACGGCGAGCCGCTCGGCCACCCGGTCGGCCCAGCCGCGGAAGGCCCCGCCGGTCCCGGGGTCGTTCATGCCCTCGGTGAAGCTGTCGCCGACGGCGACGAAGGAACGGTAGCCCATCACGCCTCCTCGGTGATCTCGGCGACGGCCCGCAGCGCGAGCACGTAGGACCGCAGGCCGAAGCCCGCGACGGTTCCGGTGGCCACCGCCGCGACGACCGAGTTGTGGCGGAACTCCTCCCGCGCGGCCGGGTTGGAGATGTGCACCTCGACGAGGGGCGCGGTGCGCTGGGCGATGGCGTCGCGCAACGCGTAGGAGTAGTGGGTGAACGCCGCCGGGTTCAGCACCACCGGGGTCCGCGAGTCGGCCGCCTCATGCAGCCAGCCCACCAGCTCGGCCTCGTCGTCGGTCTGCCGGACCTCCACCGACAGGCCCAGCTCCCGGCCGGCCTCCCGGCAGAGCTCCACCAGGTCCTCGAAGGTCTCCGCGCCGTAGACGTCGGGCTCTCTCGTGCCGAGCCGCGCCAGGTTGGGGCCGTTGAACACGTAGACGGATCTCATGAGGTCGCTCACCGGGAGATCTCGTGGTAGGCGGCCTCGAGCAGCTCCTCGGGCGGATCCTCCAGCGGGGACACCTCAGCCAGGTCGTCCAGGACGACGAAACGCAGCCTGGCGCCGCGGTTCTTCTTGTCCAGCCGCATGTGGTCGCGCAGCTCCGGCCAGGCATCCCGGCGGTAGGTCGTGGGCAGTCCGACCGACGTCAGGATCGAGCGGGTCCGTTCCACGATCGCCGTGCCGATCCGGCCGTCCAGCCGGGACAGCTCGGCGGCGTAGACCATGCCGACGGCCACGGCCTCGCCGTGGCGCATCCGGTAGTCCTCGACCCGCTCGATGGCGTGGGCGAGGGTGTGGCCGTAGTTGAGGATCTCCCGCAGGCCGCTCTCGCGCAGGTCGGCGCCGACGACGTCGGCCTTGACCCGCACCTTGCGCTCGATCAGCTCGCGGGTGTGCCGCCCCTCCGGACGCCGGGCCCCCTCGGGGTCGTCCTCGACGAGCGCCAGGATCTCCGGGTCGGCGATGAAGCCGCCCTTGATGACCTCGGCCAGGCCCGCGACGTAGTCGTCGCGGGGCACCGAGGCCAGCGTGGTGAGGTCGCACAGGACGCCGGCCGGCGGGTGGAAGGAGCCGACGAGGTTCTTGCCCTCGGGGGTGTTGATCCCGGTCTTGCCGCCGACCGCCGCGTCGACCATGCCGAGCAGGGTGGTCGGCACCTGCACGACCTTGACGCCGCGCAGCCACGTCGCGGCGGCGAACCCCGCGAGGTCGGTGGTCGCTCCCCCGCCGACGCCGACCACGGCGTCGGACCGGGTCATGCCGTGCCGGCCGAACTCCGACCACAGGGCGGCGGCCGTCTCGGCCGTCTTGGCCCGCTCGCCGTCGGGCACCGGCAGTGCGACGACCTCGTACCCGGCCGACTCCAGGGCGTCGCGGACCGGGCTCGCGATCTCCGGCAGGCTCACGGGGTGGACCACCGCGACGGTGCGGACCCCCGCGCCGAGCAGGCCGCTCAGCTCGCCGAGCACGCCGGCGCCGATGACGACGTCGTACGGGGCCGCCCCGCCGACCCTGATCCTGGAGGCGGTCACGGCTCCAGTCCCTTCGCGATCTCGTCGGCCACCTCGGCCGGCTCGCGGTCGTCGGTGGCCACGACGACGCCTGCCAGGCCCTCGTAGACCGGGCGGCGCTCGTCCATGAGCTTCTTCAGCCGGCTGCGCGGGTTCAGCACGAGCAGCGGCCGCGCCGAGGCGAGGCCCACCCGCTGGACCGCCTGCGACAGGCCGACCTCCAGGTAAACCACCGGGTGGCCGGCCAGCAGCTCCCGCGTCTCCCCGGCCAGGACCGCGCCGCCGCCGAGGGCCAGCACGCCGTCGTGCTCGGCGAGGGCCCGCCGTACGGCCTCGGCCTCCAGCTCGCGGAAGCGCTCCTCGCCGTCCTCGACGAAGATGTCGCCGACGGGCTTGCCCGCCACGGCCTCGACGTCGGCGTCGGTGTCGCGGAAGGCGACGCCGAGCCGCCCTGCGAGCAGCCTGCCGACGGTCGACTTGCCCGCTCCCGGGGGGCCGATCAGAACTGCGCGGGGACTCACCGTGCCTCCTTCTCCGTGGCCGTCTCCCTGCTCATCTCCATGGTCATCTCCATGGTCTCCCTTCGGGCCTTCCGCGTGGCCCCGTGAGCGGCCTCCGCGGCGCGGCGGGCCGTCCCGTGCGCGGCGGTCCGTCCGGTCACTTGATCACCAGCGAGGACAGGTAGCCGGCGAGGTTGCGGGCGACCTCCTCGACCGAGTCGCCGCCGAACTTCTCCAGCGCGGCGTCGGCCAGGACCAGCGCGACCATCGCCTCGGCGACGATCGCGGCGGCCGGCACGGCGCACACGTCGGACCGCTCGTGGTGGGCCTTGGCCGCCTCGCCGGTCAGCACGTCGATCGTGGCCAGCGCCCGGGGGACGGTGGAGATCGGCTTCATCGCCGCGCTGACCCGCAGCGGCTCGCCGTTGGTCATGCCGCCCTCGACGCCGCCGGCGCGGTTGGTGATCCGGCGGACCCCGCCGGAGGTGTTCTCGATCTCGTCGTGGGCCCGGGAGCCGGGGCGGCGGGCGGTCTCGAAGCCGTCGCCGAGGGCGACGCCCTTGATCGCCTGGATGCCCATCAGGGCGGCGGCGAGGCGGGCGTCGAGGCGGCGGTCCCAGTGGGTGTAGCTGCCCAGGCCCGGCGGCAGGCCGTAGGCGACGACCTCGACGACGCCGCCGAGGGTGTCGCCGTCCTTGTGGGCCCGGTCGATCTCGGCGACCATGGCGGCGCTGCCGGCCGGGTCGGCGCAGCGCACCGGGTCGGCGTCGACCCTCGCCAGGTCCTCCGGGCCGGGCAGGACGTCGGAGTCCGTGCCGGCCCCGCCGATCGACAGGACGTGGCTGACGATGTCGACGCCGAGGGCCTGCTTGAGGAACTTCTTCGCGACCTGGCCGAGGGCGACCCGGGCCGCGGTCTCGCGGGCGCTGGCGCGGTCGAGGACCGGGCGGGCGTCGTCGAAGCCGTACTTCTGCATGCCCGCCAGGTCGGCGTGACCGGGGCGCGGGCGCGAGCGCGGCGCGTTGCGGGCCTGGCCCTCCAGCACCGCCGGGTCCACCGGGTCGGCCGCCATGACCGTCTCCCACTTGGGCCACTCGGTGTTGCCCACGCGGACGGCGACGGGGCTGCCGAGTGTGCGGCCGTGCCGTACGCCGCCGGCGATCGTCACCACGTCCTGCTCGAACTTCATCCGGGCGCCGCGGCCGTAGCCGAGGCGGCGTCTGGCCAGCGCCTCGTCGATGTCGGCCGTGGTCACCTCGACCCCGGCGGGCAGGCCTTCGAGGATCGCGACGAGCTCGGGGCCGTGGGACTCTCCTGCGGTCAACCAGCGCAACATGACGACAAGTCTTCCATGTGCCGCCCACTGGAATGGCCGCAGCTCACCAGGTGAGACATCGGCCCCGTACGGCGGGCCGCGCCGTACGGACCTCCGCGCGTGGAACGTCCGGTTCCGGCACACGGCCGGCGATCCGGGCGGGGCCGCTCGCGGTCCGGCGGAGGAAGGTGCTCACCCACCGGCGGCTCCAGGCGCCGGGGCCGCCGGTGGGACCGGCCCGGCGTCTCCCGTCAGGTGGATCTCCCCCGGAGGGGCGGAGCGGCGAGGCCGCCGCGAACGTCAGAGGAGCGGCGCGGCGAGGATCGCCGCGAACGTGCCGAGGACCATGAACGGGCCGAACGGGATCTCGCTCCGGCGGCCCGCGCGGCGCGTGACCAGCAGGGCGACGCCGTAGACGCCTCCCGCCAGGAAGCCGAGGAACGTGCCGCCGACGAGGACGCCCCAGCCGAGCCAGCCGAGCGCGACGCCGAGGCCCGCGGCGAGCTTGACGTCGCCCAGCCCCATCCCCGCCGGGTTGACCAGGAAGAGCAGCAGGTAGAAGGCGGTCAGCGCGAGCCCGCCGAGCCCGGCTCGCAGCAGGTCGTCCCACCGGTCCCCGGCCGCGGCGGCCACCGTCAGCAGGGCGCCGGTGCCGAGGCCGGAGGCGAGCGTGAGCCGGTCGGGCAGCCGGCGGACGGCCGCGTCGACGAAGGCCAGCACGACGCAGACCCCGGCCAGCCAGCAGAGCGCGAGGAACTCGGCGGCCTGGGCGGCGGCCGGTGCGCCGCCGCTCCATGCGCCGCCGGTCCACAGGCCGGCGGTCCACGGGGGTCCCGGAGTGCCCGTACGGCCGGCGGGGCCGGCGGGGCCGGGCGTGACGGCCCGCCAGGCGAGCGCGGCGAGGACCAGCCCGGTGACGGCCTCCACGGTGAACGGCGGCGGCCCGGACCGGGCGGAGCACCTGCGGCACCGGCCGCCGAAGGCCGCACGCGGGCCGGGGTCGCACAGGCCGGGGTCGCACGGTCCGGGGTCGCACGGTCCGGGGTCGCACGGTCCGGGGTCGCACGGTCCGGGTGGCGAGGCGGCGCACCCGTGGCGATCACGCCGGGGAGGTTCCCCCTCGGGAACGGAGTGCCGTACGACCAGGACGCGCGACCACAGCCCGATCAGCGCTCCGGCGAGGGCCGCGGCGGCGGGGAGGAGGACCACCGCTCGACCATAGTCCGGACGAGCCGGCCACGCCCGCCGTACGCCGAGGTCGGGGCCGGGGGCAGGCCCGCCGTGTCCGCCAGGCGGTCGCGGCCCACCGCGCGCTGCGCCCGGTGCCCGGCCTGTGCGGCCCACCGGCCGGACGGTCGCACGCCGGAGTCCGGGGGCCCGGCGTGCGGCCGGGGTCAGGCGCGTCTGCGCCAGGGCAGGCCGAACCGCCCGCGCCCGGACGCCCCGGCGATCCGCACGGGTTCGCGGGCCTCGGACGACTCGGGCGCTTCGGAGGCCTCGGGGGCCTCGGGCGTATCGGGGGCGGAAGGGACGTCCGCCATCCGGGCCACGGTGACCTCCGGGCCCAGCCCGCCGACGTCGCCCGACGCGACCGCGGCGAGGGCCCGCAGAACCGCTCCCTCGACCACGAACGGCACGGGCCCCGCCACGTCGAGCACCACCGCGGCGGCCCCCTCGTGGACCGCGGCCTGGCAGACCAGCGGGGCGGTGGTCTGGATGGGCCGGGCGTCCGGGCGCCAGAGACGGAGCGGCTCGGCCCCGGTGAAGGCCGGCACGGCCTCCCGTCCGTCCTTGCCGACGAGCTTCGGCAGGGCCATCTCGCTCTCCTTCTCCTGGCGCAGCCCGTGCTCGCCGACCTCGGAGGAGGTCAGCAGGGCCACCACCGGGACGAGCAGCCGCGCGCCGGACAACGCCGTCACCACCGCGCCGGCGTCGGCGGCGCCGGACGCGAACGCGGCGAGCGCGGACGCCAGGGCGGCGTCGGCGGCGCCGTCGTCGTCGGGGACCAGGGGCTGCGGGATGCTCGGCACGAACCCGGAGCCTACCCGCGCCCCCGGCCGGCCAGGACGGCGGGCGGCACCGGCCACCCGGGCCTCCAGGGCCGCCCGCCTGGACCACCTGGGCCGCTTAGGCCGCTTGGGCCACCCGCCTGGGTCGCTTGGGCCGTCCGAACCGCCGGGCCTCCGGCCACCGGGCCATTGGACCTCCGGGTCACCCGGCCGTGACCGGGCGGCGCGCCGGATCCGGGCGACGCGGCCGTGACCGGAGCTATCCCAGGTCCGCGATGGCCGCCACCGGGCCGCCACCGCTCGGACCCTGGTGGACCGCGGCGACCGAGACGAAGACGGCAGGGTCGCCGGTGACGGAGGCTGCGACGCCTCCGACCGCCGCCTTGATCTGGCGGTGCCAGTGGACGTCGGAGTCGTCCAGCATGATGTTGCGGCGTCCCCGCACCCTGCCCGACGGGTCGGCCTCGCACTTCATGAACACGTTGACCAGCCTGCCGCCCAGGTCGGACGGATGCGGGCGCTCGGGCAGCTCGATGCCACTGGACCGGATGGCCGCCCAGATGCCGTCGGCGTCGAGGGCGTCCCTCATGACGGAGTGGCCGACGCGGTAGCGGCCGCCGATGCCGCGCACGTTGCCGACGACCACGATCTGCGCGCGGTCCAGCTCGACGCCGGAGGAGCAGGAGGCGACGGAGGAGTACAGCGACAGGTCGCGGTGGATCCGGTCGGCGGAGGGCATCTCGATCTCACCGAGGGCGACCGCCACGCCGAGCGCGGTGGTGGAGTTGGAGATGTCCATCGACGCGCCGGTGTCGTCGGTGACCACCTCCTTGCCGCGGGAACGGGCGTCCTCGATGGTGGCCAGGGTCAGCAGGGGGGTCTTGGTCTGCACGTAGTGGACGTCGGCCGGGTCGTCGATCCCGGCGGTCTTCATCGCCTCCCGCACGCCGGCGGCGACCTTCTCGATCATGGCCGGGCGGCCGATGTCCTCGGGGAGGATGACGTCGCTCATCGCGACGCCGACGCTGAGGCGTGGCTCGTCGCCCGGTTCGGCGTCGGCCGTGGTGGCGAAGACGGTGGCGTGCGGGCTGAGCACGCCGTCGGTTCCGCCGGACCACACCAGCGGCACGCTCTCGGGCGAGGGGTGGCCCTTGGCCGCCAAGACCTCGCGGAAGGCTCGGTCGGCCAGGATGCGGGTGTAGTCGTTCACCCCTCCGTTGCCCTCGGTCTTGCCGATCACCGCGAGCACCCGGTGGGCCTCGATCACCCCGTCGTCGATGAGCCGGGCCAGCCCGGAGGCGTCGGTGACGCTCTCGATGGCGACCTTCCGCACTTCGATGGGTTCCGGCATCCCTGCCGCCTTTCCGTCGGGTCGTGTCCGCGTCCGTGCCGCGACTTCCATGCTGCCCCCGGCGGCCCGGCCGCGGTGCGCGCCACGCGCGGCCGGGCGCGGCGGGGATCGCCCGGCCGGGGCCGGCGGGGGTTCGCCTCCGCCGGACCGTCCGCCCACACCGCGACGCTAACGGCCGGTACGGCCAGGCTCATGGGCACTCCTTGCCCAAGGCGGGACCGCTCTTCGACAGAACTCACCGAGGCTCACCGGGGTCGTCCGCGGGTCGGCCGGGTTCTCCGTCCCGGCCGCCCCTGCTCCACAAACACCCATATACCGGGTTAAACACCTCATATCAGGGCAAAACGGGTAATACGGTCGCACAGCGGAGGGGAGCCAGGAGCGATGACGACACCGGGACCCGCCCCCTCGACGGGTGATGTTCACTGAGGTCGGCCACTGGCTGGAGGCCCGTACGAGCCTGTCAGGCGGCTGGCCCCCCGAGGCGGTGACGGCGGCCAAGGGGCGGCACCGGGTGAGCGTCGTCCTGCCCGCCCGGAACGAGGAGCGCACCGTCGGGGAGATCGTCGGACTGATCCGGCGTGACCTGCAGGAACGCCTTCCGCTGGTCGACGAGCTCGTGGTGGTGGACTCCCACTCGCACGACGCGACCGCGCGGAGGGCCGCGGACGCGGGGGCCCGCGTCGTCTTCCAGAACGCCCCGCTGCCCCGCTACGGCGCCATGACCGGCAAGGGCGACGCCCTCTGGAAGGCGCTCGCCGTCACGACCGGCGACGTGGTCGTCTTCGTGGACGCCGACCTGCGCGGCTTCTCCTCGCACTTCGTCACCGGGCTGCTCGGCCCGCTGCTGTCGGACCCCTCGGTGGCCTACGTCAAGGGCTGCTACGACCGGCCGCTCACCGAGGGCGAGGCCCTCCGGCCGCACGCGGGCGGGAGGGTCACCGAGCTGGTCGCCCGGCCGCTGATCAACCTGCACTGGCCCGAGCTGGCCGGTTTCCGCCAGCCGCTGGCGGGCGAGTACGCGGGCCGGCGCGCCGTGCTGGAGCGGATCCCCTTCGTCACCGGGTACGGCGTCGAACTGGGCCTGCTCATCGACCTGCTCGGCCTGGTGGGGCTGGACGCGCTCGCACAGGTGGATCTCGGTGTGCGGGCCCACTCCCACCAGCCGCTCGACGCGCTGGGGCGGATGGCCGCGCACATCATGCTCACCGCCTGGACGCGGCTGGAACGCCAGGGGCGGGTGTCCGCGGCTCCGCCGTACCACGAGATCCTGCAGTTCCCTACGGCGGGCGACGACCGGTGGCCGCGGGTGAGCGACGTGAGCGTGCACGAGCGACCGCCGCTGATCACCGTGCCCGAGTACACCGGGAGCCTCCACCCGAACCCGAACCCGAACCCGAACCCGAACCCGGAACCGGAACCGGAACCGGAGCCGGGGTGAGGGCGGAGCCCGGAACCGGGGCCGGGGCGAGGGGCCGCGTCCGGAACCGGGGCGAAGGCGGGGCCGGGGGCTGAGGGGGCCGCGCCGGACACCGCCCGTCCACCGGCGGTCCGGCCCTTGTCCGGCTCTTGCCCGGCCCGGCGTGGTTTCATAATGTCTGAGCAACTGTTCAAGTGTTGACGAGACGGGTCTTGGAATGGGTCACGGACACGGTCACGGCCACAGCGCCGGCTCGGACCGCCGCCTGCTGACGGCGGCGCTGGTGCTGCTCGTCGTCTTCATGGCGGCGGAGGTCGTCGTGGGCGTCATCGCCAACTCCATCGCGCTGATCTCGGACGCCGGGCACATGCTCACCGACGCCGCCTCCATCGCGCTCGCCCTGTTCGCGATGCGCCTGGCCGCCCGCCCGGCCAGCGGCGCCTACACCTTCGGCTGGAAGCGCGCGGAGATCCTGTCGGCGGCGGCCAACGGGCTGACGTTCGTGCTGCTCGTCGCCTACTTCGTCTACGAGGCGGTGCGGCGGCTCATCGAGCCGCCACAGGTGGCGGCCCCCCTGGTGGTCGGCACGGCCCTGACCGGGATCGCGGTCAACGCGGTGGCCACCTGGCTCATCTCCCGGGCCGACCGGACCAGCCTGAACGTCGAGGGCGCCTTCCAGCACATCCTCAACGACATGTACGCCTTCATCGCGACCGTGGTGGCGGGCGTCGTCGTCTGGGTCACCGGGTGGTCCCGGGCCGACGCGGTCGCCGCACTGGTGGTGGCGGCGCTGATGGCCAAGGCCGCGTACGGCCTGCTGCGCGAGGCCGGCCGCGTGCTGTTCGAGGCCGCGCCCTCGGGTGCGCCCCCGGCCGAGGTCGGCGCCGCGATCTGCGGCCACCCCGACGTCACTGGGGTGGAGGACCTGCACGTGTGGACGGTGACCAGCGGCTTCCCCGCGCTGTCGGCCCACGTGTCGGTACGGCCCGGCGGCGACTGCCACCGGGTCCGGCGCGAGCTCGCCGAACTGCTGCACGAGCGCTTCCAGATCGACCACACCACGTTGCAGGTCGACCACGTCCCCGGCACCACCTGCCGGATCGCCGGGGCCAGGCCGTAACGGTCCCGCCCGGACGGCGGAGGACCGGGCCGCGGAGAACCGGGCCGCGGAGAACCGGGCCGCAGGGAGCCGGGCCCGCGCCGCAACGGACCGGGCCCGCGCCGTGACGGACCGGCCCTGAGCCGCGACGAACCGGATCCGGGCCGCGGCCGGCCGGGGTCAGGGCGCCAGGCACGCCTCGAAGACGGCGGTGAGCCGCCCGACCACGGCCTCCCGGTCCGGCGTCTCCAGCTCGCCCTTGCCGTAGAGCTGGCTCAGCATGCTCACCCCGGTGATCATCGCGGTGGCGGCGGTCGCCCGGAAGGCCGCGTCGCCGCCGGGCAGCCGCGCGGCCAGCGGCTCCAGGATCGCCGAGCCGACCCGGTCGCGGATGATCTCGTGGGTCTCGGTGCAGCCCGACGACCTGACGAGCGCCGACATGATCAGGCTGCCCTGGTCCGACCTGAGCCGGTCGGCGACGTACTCCGCCAGGCGGCGGGGAAGCTCCGCGGGCGGCACCTCCAGCACACCTGGGAAGCGTCCCTGCATGGCCAGAACCTCGGCGAACAGCTCCCGCTTGCTGCCGAAGTAGCGGTTGATCAGCGCGATGTTGGCATCGGCCTCGGCGGCGATCAGCCGCATCGTCACCTGGTCGTAGCCGAGTTCGGTGAACAGCCGGCGGGCGGCGTCGAGGATGCGCCGCCGGGTGCCCTCCCGGTCTCGCTGCCGTGTCTCGTCCACCTCGGGTCCTTCCGATTTGACCAGTAAACAAGCGTCTACTAACTTCATATGTATCGTACATACATTGGGGGCTGCTTCATGCTGACTGGACAACAGGTCCAGGCCGAGACCGCACCGCACTTCACACACAAACAGGTGCTGGAAATTCTGGCCGGGCTGATGCTCGCCATGCTGACGTCGATGATCTCGACCTCCGTGGTGGGAACCGCGCTGCCGACCATCGTCGGCAAGCTCGGCGGTCAGGAGCAGCTCTCCTGGGTCGCCAGTGCGACCCTGCTGACCATGACGGCGTCCACCCCGCTGTGGGGCAAGCTGTCCGACCTGTACGGGCGCAAGTTCATGTTCCAGGCCGCCCTGCTGGTCTTCCTGTTCTCCTCGGTGGCCGCGGGCTTCTCCCAGGACATGGGACAGCTCATCGCGGCCCGTGCCGTACAGGGTATCGGCGCCGGCGGCCTGGCCGCGCTGCCGCAGATCATCCTCGGCGACGTGGTGGAGCCCCGCGAGCGGGGCCGCTACTCCGGGTACATCGGCGCCGTCTTCGGCGTCTCCACCGTGGCCGGGCCGCTGCTCGGCGGCTTCATCGTCGACAACATGTCCTGGCGCTGGACGTTCTGGATCTGCGTGCCGCTGGCCGTGGTGGCGTTCGTCGTCATCCAGAAGGTGCTCAAACTGCCGTTCGTCCGCCGCGACACCAAGGTCGACTGGTGGGGCGCCACCTTCATCACCGGCGGCACCACCGCCCTGATGCTGCTGCTGTCCCTCGGCGGCAAGGAGTTCGCCTGGAACTCCGGCTGGACCTACGCCCTGGGCGGGCTCAGCCTGGTCATGTTCGTGGTCGCCGTCTTCGCCGAGCGCCGGGCCGCCGACCCCATCCTGCCGCCGCACCTGTTCCGCAACCGCACATTCGTGCTCACCAGCGTCACCTCCCTGCTGGTCGGCGCCGCCATGTTCGGCGCGCTGATGTTCCTGCCGCAGTACCTGCAGATCGTCAAGGGCATGAGCCCCACCGGCTCGGGCCTGATGACCCTGCCCATGGTGCTCGGCCTGCTGACCGCCTCGATCTCGACCGGCCGGGTCGTCACCCGGACCGGCAGGTGGAAGATCTTCCCGATCCTCGGCATGCTGCTGGTCGCGGCCGGCCTGTTCATGCTCTCCCGCCTGCACGTGGACAGCTCGCTGGTGGTCGTCGGCGTCGACGTGGCGGTGCTCGGCATCGGCCTGGGCGCGACGATGCAGATCCTGATCCTGGCCGCGCAGAACTCCGTCCCCCGCCGCGACATGGCCTCCACCACCTCGGGCGTGACGTTCTTCCGCTCCCTCGGCGGCGCGGTCGGCGTGGCGGCCTTCGGCGCCATCCTGACCAACCGGCTCAGCGCAGAGATCGTCGCGCTGGCGCGTGAGGCGCACCTGCGCCTCACCGGCGGCGCCACGCCCAACCTCGGCGCTCCCGCCGACATCCGCAGGCTGCCCGCCCCCGTGCTGGACGTCATCCTGGAGGCCTTCACCCGGGCCATGCAGATGGTCTTCCTGGTCGGCGTGCCGATCGCCCTGGTCGCCGTGGTGACCGCCCTGCTGCTGAAGGAGGTGCCACTGCGCTCGGCCCGGGGCCCCCGCCCCGACACCGCCGACCCCTCGGCTCCCCCGGTCACGGTGGAGTGACCCGCGTCTGACCCGCGTCCCGTGAGACGCGAAAGGGCGGGCGTCCTTCGAAAGGACGCCCGCCCTTCCCGCGTGCGGGAGGAGGACCTCAGACGGCGGCCAGGGCCGCCTCGGTCTCCAGCGTCGCGGCGACGGCGTTGACCACCGCGGCGATCCGGATCGCCTCCTGGATCTGCTCGCGGGGCATGCCGGACTGGCGCAGCACCTGCTCGTGCGACTCCAGGCACCGGCCGCAGCCGCCGATGGCGGAGACCGCGAGCGACCACAGCTCGAAGTCGATCTTCTCCACGCCGGGGTTGCCGATGATCGTCATCCGCAGCCTGGCCGGCATGGTGGCGTACGTCTCGTCACCGATCAGGTGCGTCGACCGGTAGTAGACGTTGTTCATCGCCATGATCGCGGCGGCGCCCTTGGCCGCCGTGAACGCCTCGGCCGACAGGGCGCCGGCCGCCTCGGAGGCGATCTCGGCGATCACCCGCTGGGACCGGGTGGCCGCCGCGCAGGCGAGCAGCGTCCCCCAGAGCTGCTGCTCGGTCAGCGAGGAGGTCGTGACCAGCGACCCGAGGTTGAGCTTGACGTCCTTGGCGTAGGCCGGCAGGGCGTCCTTCAGGTTGTCGATCGGCATCAGGCGCCGGCCATCAGCTTCTTGGCGTCGAGGCCCGACTCGCCCTTGTTCCAGTTGCAGGGGCACAGCTCGTCCGACTGCAGCGCGTCGAGGACCCGCAGGACCTCCTTGACGTTGCGGCCGACCGAACCCGCGGTCACCATGACGAACTGGATCTCGTTGTTCGGGTCCACGATGAAGGTGGCGCGCTGGGCGACGCCGTCCTCGCCCAGGATGCCCAGGGACTCCGACAGCTCCCGCTTGATGTCGGACATCATCGGGAAGGGCAGGTCACGCAGGTCCGGGTGGTCCTTGCGCCAGGCGCGGTGGACGAACTCCGAGTCCACGGAGAAGCCCAGGACCTGGGCGTCGCGGTCGGCGAACTCGCCCTCCAGCCGGCCGAACTCGGCGATCTCGGTCGGGCAGACGAAGGTGAAGTCCTTCGGCCACGCGAAGTAGACCTTCCACTTGCCCTCGTAGGACTTGTGGTTGATATCGGCGAACGCGTTGTCGGCGTCCAGGGAGACGCACGCGGTCAGTTCGAACTCAGGGAAGTGGTCACCGATGGTGAGCAAGTCCGGATCTCCTTTGAAGACGACTTCGTTGTCGGGGCCCTACCCTGCCGCATCTAGCATTGATCCGTGAAATCGAACGGCTGGACCAATCCGAGAGGTGTTTCCTATCAGTGATCCCGCCCCCACCCTCGCCCAGCTGCGCGCCTTCCTCGCCGTGGCCGACCATCTGCACTTCCGGGAGGCCGCCGCGTCGCTCCGGATGAGCCAGCCCGCTTTGTCGGGGGCCGTCTCGGCGCTGGAGGAGACTTTGCAGGCCCGGCTGCTGGAGCGCACCACCAGGAAGGTGCTGCTGACCCCGGCCGGCGAGCGGGTGGCCGAGCACGCCGCGAGGGTCATGGCGGCGGTGGAGGGCCTGATGGCGGAGGTGGCGCAGACCCGGGAGCCGTTCCGCGGCCCGGCGCACCTCGGGGTGATCCCCACGGTCGCGCCGTACGTGCTGCCCGTGCTGCTGCCGATGTTCGCCAGGGAGTTCCCCCGGCTCAAGCTGACCGTGCACGAGGCCAGGACCGAGACCATCCTGGAGGAACTGCGCGAGGGCCGCCTCGACATGGTGCTGCTCGCGCTGCCGGCCGACGCCGCGGGACTGGTCGAGGAGCCCCTCTACGAGGAGGACTTCCTGCTCGCCGTGCCCGCGGACCACCCGCTGGCCGGGGGGTCGGGACCGGTGGACCGCGAGACGCTCAAAGGGCTGGACATCGTTCTGCTCAACCAGGGCCACTGCCTGCGCGAGCAGGCCATCGACGTCTGCCGCGAGGTCGGTGCCCGCGCCACCGCCACGACGTACGCGACCAGCCTGCCGACGCTGGTGCAACTCGTGACGGGCGGGCTCGGGGTGACCCTGCTGCCGGAGTCGGCGGTCCAGGTGGAGACGGGCAGGCGCTCACGGCTCGCGCTGCGCCGCTTCCGCGACCCGGCTCCGGGCCGCACCATCGGCCTGGCCTACCGCGCCAGCTCCGCCCGCACCGCCGAGTACGCCCGGATCGCCGCCGCCGTCCGCGCGGCCCTCCGCTCCCGCCGCCTGCCCATCCGCATCACCCCCTGACCACCCGGCCGGATGAGCTACCTCGCGAAGCTCCGGATCGCCTCGGCGATCTCATTGATCTCGGTGAGCTTGCCTGAGGCGATCTCGATCACGAAGTCATAGGCTGCGTCGTCGTCCTCCGGGTCGACCTCGACGCCGTTCTTGGCGCAGAAGGCATACATGGTGAGCCATGCCGCGCGCTTGTTACCGTCGACGAACGGATGATTGGTGACGATCGAGTGGAGCAGCGCCGCCGCTTTGGAGAACAGATCGGGATACGCGTCCTGACCGAACAGAGAGGTCTGCGGACGAAGCAACGCCGCCTCAAGAAGCCCGATATCACGGACCTGGATCGGCCCTCCGACCGACCGACGTGCGATCCGCAGCCCCTGTTCCAGGGTGATGAAGACCGTCATTCCCCGAGCCTGCGCAATAGGTCTGCAAAGCGACGGGCCCCCCGCTCTGCGATCTCGTCGGTGAGGTCGTCGTCGGCCGCCCGCGCGAGGTACTCCTCAATGGCATGCAGTGCCACCTGCTGCATGCTCCGTCCTTCCTTGTCCGCTCGCCGCCGGAGAGCTTCAGCCTGGTCGTCCGAGAGTCGCAAGGTCATAGCCATGCCTCCCATCGTAAAACGTGCCTGGTATCAGTGCGATACCAGGCACGGAAAGTATAATCACGATTACCCATCGTCGCCTTCGGTTTTGCCGAGGCGGGTGAGGCGGTGGACGGCCTCGTCGATGACCTCGTCCTTCTTGCAGAAGGCGAAGCGCACGAAGTGGGCGCCCCGTTCCTGGCGGGTGTAGAAGACCTGGGTGGGGACGGCCACCACCCCGGCCAGCGACGGCAGCTCGCGGGTGAGGGCCAGGCCGTCGGAGAAGCCGAGCGGGCGGATGTCGGCCTGGACGAAGTAGGTCCCGGCCGGGCGGTAGACGTCGAACCCGGCGGCGGCCAGCCCGGCGGCCAGCCGGTCGCGCTTGGCCTGCAGCCCGTCGCGCAGCGCGGCGACCCACTCCATCTCGTGGCGCAGGCCGTGGGCCACGGCGAGCTGCCAGGGGGCGGCGGCGGTGAAGGTGAGGAACTGCTTGACGGTCTGCACGGCACGGACCAGCTCCGGCGGCGCGCACACCCAGCCGGTCTTCCAGCCGGTCACCGAGAAGGTCTTGCCCGCCGAGGAGATCGTCACGGTGCGCTCGCGCATGCCGGGGAGGGTGGCGAGGGGGACGTGCTCGACGCCGTCGAAGGTGAGGTGCTCGTAGACCTCGTCGGTGACGGCGACCAGGTCGCGTTCCCGGCACAGTCCGGCGATCTCTTCCAGCTCCGCGCGGGTGAGGACCGTGCCGGTCGGGTTGTGCGGGGAGTTGACCAGGATCACCCGGGTACGGGGACCCACGGCGGCGCGCAGCTCGGCCGGATCGAAGGTGAAGCGCCCGCGGTCCGGGCGCAGCGTGACCGGCCGCAGCACGGCCCCGGCCAGGGAGATCGCGGCGGCGTAGGAGTCGTAGCAGGGCTCGAAGGCGATCACCTCGTCGCCGGGCTCGCACAGCGCCAGGACCGAAGCGGCGACCGCCTCGGTGGCCCCGACGGTCACCAGGATCTCCCCGTCGGGGTCGTAGGCGAGGCCGTAGTGCTCCTTGCGGTGCTCGGAGACGGCCTGGCGCAGCTCGGGGACGCCCGGACCGGGCGGGTACTGGTTGTGCCCCTCCCGGATCGCCGACGCCGCCCGTTCCAGCATCGCCGCCGGGCCGTCGGTGTCGGGGAAGCCCTGCCCGAGGTTGATCGAACCGGTCCGTACGGCCAGCGCCGACATCTCCGCGAAGATCGTCGTGCCGAACCCGCGCATCCGCGCCACCAGGGGATCGTTCATCCGCCCAGGGTAACCGGCGCCGGATCCGCCGATCGAGTACGAACCGGTCCCCGGGCCCCGGTACGGTCACCACATGATCATTTGGCTGAACGGCACCTTCGGCGCGGGCAAGACGACCACCGCCGGAGAGCTCGTCAAGATCGTCCCGGACGCGCGGGTCTTCGACCCCGAGGTGGTCGGTTTCATGCTCCGGTACCTCAAGGTCCTGCCCGAGGTGCCGGACTTCCAGCAGTGGCCCGCCTGGCGCGACCTGGTCGTGGAGACCGCCGTCCGGCTGCTCGACCACGTCGGCGGGGTGCTCGTCGCCCCGCAGACGGTCCTGGTCGAGGGGTACTGGGCGGAGATCCGCGACGGCCTGGGGAAGGCCGGCGTCCCCGTCCGCCACTTCCTGCTCCACACCGACGAGGACACCCTCACCCACCGGATCGAGACCGACCTCGTGGAGACCGGTGCCCTGCGGTGGCGCCTGGACCACCTCCCCCGCTACCGCGACGCCCTGCCCTGGCTGCGGCGGGCGGCGGAGGTCGTCGACACGACCGGGATCGCGCCGGAGCGGGTCGCCCGCCTGGTCGCCTCCGCGGCGGGGTACCGGTGACCGGCGCCGGCCGCACCCGGACGCGGACTCGGGGCTTCCACCCGGATGCGAGACCCCTTGGGCGCCCTCGGGCGGTCCCCCCGGGCGCGGACCCCGTCCGGGACGGGGAGGCTCAGGCGCGGCCGGCGATGACGTCGCGGTACCAGCGGTAGCTGGCCTTGGGCGTGCGGGCCTGGGTGGCGTAGTCGACGTGCACCAGGCCGAACCGGGCGGCGTATCCCCGGGCCCACTCGAAGTTGTCCAGCAGCGACCAGCAGAAGTACCCCCGCACGTCCACCCCCTCGTCGAGGGCGGCGCGGGTGGCGTCCAGGTGCGCGGCGAGGTAGGCGACGCGGCCGGTGTCGTCGAGGTCGCCGTCGTCGCCGTAGCCGTTCTCGGTGACGAAGACCGGCGGCAGGCGGGGGAAGCGGGCGGCGAGGCCGGTGAGGGTGTCGCGCAGGCCGTCCGGCTCGATCCGCCAGCCCAGCCCGGTGACCGGCGGCCCGTCCGGTGTGACCGTGCGGACGCCGATGTCGAAGGCGGGGCGCAGCGCCGGGTCGGGCTGGTCGTACGGCGCGGCGGCGGCGTGGATCGGGTAGTAGTAGTTGACCCCGAGGAAGTCCAGCGGCGCCGAGATCACCGCGAGGTCGCCGTCGCGGCGGAAGGAGAAGTCGCTGATCTCCCCGTAGACCTCGGCCATGTCCCCGGGGTAGACGCCGCCGAGCAGCGGCTCGGTGAACTGCCGGTTGACCATCAGGTCCATCCGGCGCGCGGCGGCCGCGTCCTCGGCCGACGGGCTCGCCGGCACGGCGGGCGACATGTTGAGCGTGATGCCGATCCGCTCCCCCGGGCGGGCCCGCTCCCGCAGCCGGGCGGCCGCCAGGCCGTGCCCGAGCAGCAGGTGGTGCGCCGCCGCCAGGGCCCCGTGCCCCTCGCGGGCGCCGGGCGCGTGGCGGCCCTCGGCGTATCCGGTGACGGCGGAGCAGTAGGGCTCGTTCAGCGTGGTCCAGTACGGCACGCCCTCCAGCGCCTCGTGCACGACGGCGGCGTAGTCGGCGAACCGCTCGGCGGTGTCGCGGGCCCGCCAGCCGCCCCGCTCCTCCAGCGCCTGAGGCAGGTCCCAGTGGTAGAGGGTGACGAACGGCGTGATGCCGCGCTCGCGGAGCGCGCCGACGAGGCGGCGGTAGAAGTCGAGGCCGCGCCGTTCGGGACGGCCGCCTCCCTCGGGGAGGATCCTCGGCCAGGCCACCGACAGCCGGTAGGCGCCGACGCCGAGACCGGCGAGGAGCTCCACGTCCTCGGGCCAGCGGCGGTAGTGGTCGCAGGCGGGGTCGCCCGACTCCCCCGCGGCCGTCGCGCCGGGGACCCGGCAGAAGACGTCCCAGATCGACGGGCCCCGGCCGTCGGCGTCGACGGCCCCTTCGATCTGGTAGGCCGAGGTGGCCACGCCCCAGACGAACCCGGCCGGGAAGCCCCCGGCCGCCGGGGCGCGCTCTTCGGTCGCCGTCATCGAGAAACCCCCTGGAAGACCCGGTCGCGGAAAGGTCGGAGAAGGAGAGGAAGGGGAGCCGGCGGCCCTGACCGCCCCCGGCTCCCCCGGCCCACCCCGGCTCGCCCTGCGACGGAGTCACCGCCCCCTGGAGAGGACGCGACCGGCCGTCCCGGCGGGCGGGGCGTTCCGGAGAACGCGCCTGCCCGCCGGAAAACGAGCGACTCATTGAATTTCATATTTGGAACGCCCCGTTTGTCAACCCTTTTCACCATTCCTGACCGATCTCCCGAACCCGTCGTGATCAGCGGAGTCGTCTCTCCGTCCCTGGCCGCTAGTTTCTCTGTAACCGGTTACATGTAACCGGTTACAGAGATGGGGTAGCGTGCGGGGGTGGCAACGATCCGAGACCTGGCCCGCCAGTGCGGCGTGTCGGTGGCGACCGTCTCCCGCGTCTTCAACAACCCCGACGCGGTGACCCGCGAGACGCGCGAGACCGTCCTGCGCGCCGCCGCGCTCCTGGGCTACACCCCGAGCGCGCCGGCGCGGACCCTCGCCACCAAGCGGTCGGACATGATCGGCCTCGCGTGGGACACCGGCCACCGCGGCCCCGGATGGCGCCACCCCTTCCTCCAGGAGATCCTCGTCGGCCTGAAGACCGCGCTGAACGAGCGGGGACGGCACCTGCTGATGCTCGCCTCCAGCGAGGACGCCGACGGCCACCTGCGGGCCGTACGGCGGCACAGCCTCGACGGCGTGGTGTTCATCGACGACGGAACCGCCGACCCCACCCTCAGCCGGCTGGCCGGGGCCGGCGTGCCCTGCGTCTCGCTGGACCGCCCGGTCACCGGCCGCCGGGCGACGTACGTCACCTCCGACAACGCGGGGGGCGCCGCCGCCGCCGTACGGCACCTGCACGAGCGGGGCCGGCGGCGGATCGCCACGATCACCGGGCCCGGCCGCACGCACCCGGGGACCGAGCGGCTGGCCGGTTACCGTGCCGCGCTCGCCGCCCTCGGCCTGCCGGTCCGCGACGAGTACGTCGTGGAGGGCGACTTCTACCTCGGCGGCGGGCACGCGGCGATGCGGCGGCTGCTGGCACTGGACGAGCGTCCCGACGCCGTCTTCGCCGCCGGGGACGAGATGGCGGTCGGCGCCGTCCGGGCCGCCGCGGAGGCGGGGCTGGACGTCCCCGGTGACGTCGCGGTGGCGGGCTTCGACGACATCGAGCTGGCCTCGCTGGTCCGGCCCGCCCTGACGACCGTCGCCCAGGACAAGGCGGGGTTCGGCGAGGCGGTCGCCGCCGCGCTCATCTCCATGATCGACGACCCGGCCGCCCCCGCGCCGCCGCCCACGGTGCTGCCGGCCCGGCTGGTCGTCCGCGAGACGAGCGGGCCGCCCCGCGCCGGGTGATCCCCGTACGACGCGCCCGGACCCACGCGGCCCGGCCGGGCACGCGGGACGTTCCCTCCGGGCGGCCTCCCCGTACGGCGGGCCGGTCTGGTTGTCTGGATCGCATGAGCGAGACCCGACCCGCCGGGACCTCCCCGGCCGCCGCGGCGCGCAGGCTGCACGAGCTGGACGTCCTGCGCGGCTTCGCGGTGTGCGGGATCATGGTGGTCAACGCCTGGCAGCACACCCGCGCGCGCCTGCCGTCCGCCGGCCGCGACGCGGTCGACTGGGGCGTGGAGAACCTGCTGCAGGGCAGGTTCTATCCGATCTTCTCGTTCCTGTTCGGGCTGAGCTTCGTGTTGTTCCTGCGGTCGGCCGCCGGGCGGGCGCGGCATCCGCGGGCGGTGCTGCTGCGCAGGCTGGCGGTGCTGGCCTGCTTCGGCGCGCTCCACCAGCTGGTCAACCCCGGTGAGGTGCTGCTGCCGTACGCGATCTTCGGCGCGGCCGTCCTGCTGCCCGCCTCCTACCTCCCCCGGGCCGCGGTGGCGGCGCTGGGCGCGGCGGCCACCGCCTGGGCGGCGCAGGAGGGCGGCGGGCTAATCCTGGTGCCGGGGCTGTTCCTGCTGGGCGCGGCGCTGATGCGCTACGCCCCGCCGGAGCAGCTGCTGCCGCCCGCCTTCGCCGTCTCGGCGGTCCTGGCGGTGACGCTCACCACCTGGTGGGTCCGCACCGCCGCCGACCCGGCCCTGTTCCACCGGGCCGTCTACCCGGCGGCCGGGCTGGCCGCGGCGGCGGCCTACTGCACCGGTCTGCTGCTGCTCCTGCGGACCCGGGCCCGCCGCGCGCTGCTGGCGGCCCTGGCGCCGCTCGGCCGGATGGCGCTGACGAACTACCTGCTCAGCACCGCGGCGATCCTCGCGGCGCTGCCGCTGCTGACGGCCGATCCGACCAGGGCCGGTGTGCTCGCGCTGTCGGCGGTCGTGCTGGCGGCGCAGATCGTCCTCAGCCGCCTGTGGCTGCGGCGCTTCCGCTACGGCCCCGCCGAATGGCTGTGGCGGTGCCTGACATGGCTGGAGCGGGTGCCGAACCGCCGGGTAGGGTCGCAGTCGTCAACGGTCCCCTCCTCCCGGAACCCCTCGTGTGACTCCCCGCCGTAGCGGGGATCAACCCGGCGGGTCCCGGCGAGCGGGGCCACATCCGAGCAGGAGGCAACCGGTGACGCGCATCGCCCTGTGCCAGATCCCCGTCGATGAGGAGCCCGCCGTCAACCTGCGCCGCGCGCGCGAGGCGATGGAGCGGGCCGCCGCCGACGGCGCCGAGCTGGCGGTCTTCCCCGAGGCGACGCTCACCCGGTACGGCAAGCGGATCACCGACCTGGCCGAGCCGCTGGACGGCCCCTTCGTCACCGGGCTCGCCGAGGCGGCCCGCGCGCACCGCATGGCCGTGATCGCGGGCGTGTTCGAGCCGGGCGCGCCGGACGGAGCGGGCGGGTCGGCGGGGCCGGGGACCCGCCTGGTGCACAACACCGCGGTGGCGCTCGGCCCGTCCGGTGAGATCGCGGCCGCCTACCGGAAGATCCACCTGTTCGACTCCTTCGGAGCCCGCGAGTCCGAGCTGGTCGCGCCGGGTGACGCGCCGGTCGTGGTGGAGCTGGCCGGCCTGCGGGTCGGCCTCGTCACCTGCTACGACGTCCGCTTCCCCGAACTGGGCCGCGCCCTGGTGGACCGGGGGGCCGAGGTGCTGGCGGTGATCGCGGCATGGGGGTCCGGCCCGATGAAGGAGGATCACTGGGCGACCCTGGTCCGGGCCAGGGCGATCGAGAACACGGTCTGGGTGGCGGCCGTGGGCCAGGCCCCCGACCCCGCCTACCGTGACGGCTTCGGCGTCGGCCGCAGCATGCTGGTCGACCCGATGGGCGTCGTCCGCGCCGGCCTGGGGCCGGCCCCTGGGGTGCTGACGTCCGTACTCGACCCTCAGATCACGATTGACACCCGGAATGCCCTGCCGTGCCTGGAACACCGGCGGCTCGGAGCCGGCGGATCGTAAAATGCGACCGTGAGTGATCCACCTGGGCGCAGAACGCAGATGCAGAAGGTCATCCCGCCTCGGCTGCTCGTGCCCTACCTGTCAGGCAGGCGGACCGTCATCTCGGGATACGTCTACCGGGTGCAGGACTGCGCCCGCCTGACCACCCCCGCCCAGCTCTTCACGGGTCTCGACCTGGGATTCGAGGGCTCGGAGCTGACCGCCACGACCCCGGAGATCTACCTCATGCGCTGGTTCGCCCGCGACATCGACGACTACGTCGTGCCGTACGGCCCGCACATGGGCGGTGACTGGAACGATGCACCGCCGTTCACCGGGAACGGCTTCACGACCTCGCGCGAGCACGGCATACCGCAGTTCCACACCTTGCCCGCGCCGATCCCGGCCGGAGCGGAGATCGTCCACGTGACCTCCGGCGGCGAGCGCCCGTTCGGCGTCTACGACGGCCTGACCTGGCGGCCGGCGGCATGAGCGACGAGATCGAGCCGGTGGCGTCGGGTTTCGTCGCCCACTACGGCGGGCGGACCCACGTCGCGGCCCTCGGCCCGGGCGCCTCGGAGGTCACCCTGTTCGACGAGGAGGCCCTGGAGGGCTTCGAGCCCGCCTCCGGGTACTGGCGGGCCGTGGTGGAGCGCGAGGACCTCGAACGGCTGACGCTGGTCCGCACGGTGGGCTCGTTCGGCGGCGAGCCGTGCCTCATCCTCGACGTCTCCGAGGAGAACGGCGAGGAGAGCCTGCACATCGCCTACACCGGCCACAGCGGCCTCAAGGCCGAGGCGCTGGGCTACTGGATGGTCGACCACGGCGCCTACGAGGTCGTCGTGCCGCGCGAGGAGGTCTTCTCCGTCCGTGTGGAGCGCGTCCCCATCCCCCTCACCCTCCCCGCCGCCGAGGAGTGACCCGAGGCCCAGGAGTGACCCGGGGCCGGCCCAGCCCGGCCCCGGCGGCTTCTCCCGGCCGGTCCTGACACCTCGGCCCCGGCTCCCGGCATGACCCGGCCCCGGTGGTCTTTTCCCGGTGGGGTCCTGTCAACCGGCGGGCCCTCCGGGTGTCTCGCTACCGTGATCGACGTTTCCGACATCCCAGGCGTCTCGTCCGGGACGCCGCCCTCGTTCGCCGAGTTGTTCGCGGCGCACCATCCGTCGATGGTGCGCCTGGCCGGGCTGCTCGGCGCCGACGACCCCGAGGACATCGCCCAGGAGGCGTTCGCCCGCCTCCACGCGCGGCGGGCCCGGCTGCGCGACGACGGCGCGGCCGTCGCCTATGTCCGGTCCACCGTCTGCAACCTGACCCGCAACCGGCTGCGTCACCTGCGGCTGGCACGGCTGCGCCGCCCCGAGCCGCCGCCGGACGCGCACAGCGGGGAGCACCTCGCCCTGGTCGCCGAACGGCACCGGGAGCTCCTCGCCGCCGTCGACCGGCTCCCCCGCCGCCAGCGCGAGGCCGTCGTCCTGCGCTACTGGCTGGACCTCTCGGAACGGGAGATCGCCGACGCCATGGGCGTCTCCCCCGGTTCCGTCAAGACGCACACCAGCCGGGGGCTGGCCGCCCTCGGCAGGGCTCTCGGGGAGGAATCATGAACGATCTGGAGGAGCGGCTGCGCGCCGCACTCGACGCCCGCGCCGGAACCTACGGCACCGCCCCCGACGCCTACGCGAAGACCGTCTCCCGCGCCCGCAGGACCGCTCGCAGGCCACTGCGCCGCAGGCTCGTCCTGGTCCCGGTGGCCGCCGCCGCGGCCGCGGTGACCGCCGTGGCGGTGTTCCTGAACGCGGGCTCCGGTCCCGGGGTGAGCGTCGCCATCGGAGCCGCCGGGGGACAGGACCTCTACCGGCGGGCCGTCGCCGAGAACCCGCCGGTCGGCGAACCGATGACGGTCGGCGATCCGGTGGAGGACAGGCCGGTGATCATGTGGTTCGCCGGAGGGGCCGCCCCGGGCGGCTACCGGTTCTGCGACATCGTCCAGCAGGCGTCCGGTGGGGCGTCGAGCGGTTGCTCGAAGGTGCCTCCGGAGGGTCACGAGCGGGAGAGCGCCTGGCAGCTGGACCGCTTCCACTCGCGCTGGCCGCGCCGGCCGGCCGAGCTGACCTACGGCGCCGCCCGCCCTGCCGTGACGCGGGTCGAGGGTGTCACCGGGGACGGCGCCCGGATCCCCGGTGTCATCCACCGGCCCGGCGGCGCGCCGCTGGCCGTATGGACCCTGTCCTTCCCGGCCGGCACCGAGGTGACGCGCATCGAGTTCCTCGACGGTGACGGCAGGGTCGTGCAGCGGATCAGGCAGGACGCCCCCATGCTGCCCCCCGAGGTCGCGGGGCGGCCCATCGGGCCCGCCGCCGGCATGCCCGGCGGCCTCACCGCGCGCCTGTACGCCGACGACGCCGACCGGACCGTCGTCTGGTGGCGCGGCGGCGAGGTCACGGGGATGGACCTCATCGGGTCCAGGTATCCCCTGGCCGGTCCCCCGGGCGGGAAGGCACCGGTCGGCCTGGGGTTGTCCGACGGCCTCTGGTACGGCGTCGCCCGCGCCGGAACCGCCCGGGTCGCGCTGGTCTTCCGGGACGGCACGTCGGCCGGCGCCGACGCGGTCGCCGACCCGTGGGGCGGCGGCGTCGCCCTGTTCTCCGGCGCCTACCGGCGCTCCGACCCCTACTTGGAGGGCTTCGAGGTCGTCGGCTACGACGCGGCGGGGGCCGAGGTCTGGCGGCATGCGGTGCCGGCCGTCACCCCGATCCGCCCGGAGCCCGCCCCCGAGATCTCCGGGGCTCCCAGGGAGACGGAGCCTCCTCAGCCCACCCCGAGCCGCCGGTAGCGGGCCAGGCGGGCGGTGAGGCGGTCGGCGGGCGGGGCGGCCAGCAGGCCGGCGATCTCGTGTTCGAGGGCGGCGGACAGGCGGCGGCAGAACGCCTCCGGCTCGTAGGCGGCGTCGGGGAGCTCGGGGATGACCCGGTCCACGATGCCGTCGCGCCGCAGGTCGGTGGACTTCACACCCTGGGCGGCGGCGATCTCGGGGGCGAAGTCCACGCTGCGGTACAGCAGCGCCGAGGCGCCCTCTGGGGGCAGCGGGGACAGCCAGGCGTGCTGGGCGCACAGCACCCGGTCGGCCGGGAGCAGCGAGAGGGCGGCGCCCCCGGCCCCCTCGCCGAGCAGAAGGCAGACGGTCGGGGCGTCGAGCGTCACCAGGTCGGCCAGCGACCGGGCGATCTCGGCGGCGAGGCCGCCCTCCTCGGCGGCCTTCGACAGCGCCGCCCCGGAGGTGTCGACCACGGTGACCAGCGGCAGTCCCAGCTCCGAGGCCAGGCGCATGCCGCGGCGGGCGACCCGCAGCCCGGCCGGGCCGAGCTGGGCCCCCGACCGCCCCCGCTCGCGGTCCTGGCCGAGCACGACGGCGGGGGCCTCGCCGAAGCGGGCCAGGGCGATGAGCAGGCCGGGGTCGTTCTCCCCCTCGCCGGTGCCGTTGAGCGGGGTGACGTCGGAGGCGCCGTGGCGCAGCAGGGCCCGCACCCCGGGGCGGTCGTCGCGGCGGGAGCGGATGACCGAATCCCACGCCTCGACCGGCTGGACGGGCTCGTCCGCCTCGGGCTCCTTGACCCGCACCTCGCGCGGCGCGCACAGCACCGCCAGCACGCCGATGGCGACCTTCCGGACGTCCTCCGCGGAGACGACCGCGTCGATCAGGCCGTGGGCGAAGAGGTTCTCGGCGACCTGGACGCCCTCGGGGAACGGGTAGCCGTGCAGCGACTCGAACACCCGGGGCCCCAGGAAGCCGATGAGCGCGCCCGGCTCCGCCGCGGTGACGTGCCCGAGCGATCCCCAGGAGGCGAAGACCCCGCCGGTGGTGGGGTGGCGCAGGTAGACGATGTACGGCAGGCCCGCGGCGCGGTGCGCGGCGACCGCGGCGGTGATCTTCACCATCTGGGTGAAGGCCAGCGCGCCCTCCTGCATGCGGGTGCCGCCGGAGGCGGGCGCGGCCAGCAGCGGGAGCCGCTCGGCGGTGGCCCGCTCGACGGCGGCGGTGAGCCGCTCGGCCGCGGCCACCCCGATCGACCCGGCGAGGAAGGAGAACTCGCAGGCGACGACCGCGACCCGGCGGCCGTCCAGCAGTCCCTCGCCGGTGACGACCGACTCGTCGTATCCGCTCCGGGCGCGGGCCGCGGCCAGTTCCTCGGCGTAGTCGGACCCGTGCCCGGCCGGTTCGGCGGGCGGGGCGTCCCAGGACCGCCACGTCCCCGGGTCGAGGACGATGCCGATCATGGTGCGGACGTCGGGACGGTTCGGGCTCATCGGATTCCCCCGGTCCGGGCCGGGAGGAGGGCGTCAGCCTTCACGGTCCTCCAGCCACGCGAGGACCTCGTCGTTGTGCTGGCCCAGTGTCGGCGGGGCGGTGTGCCGGGCGGGCGGCTCGCCGTCGAAGCGCAACGGCGGGCCGGGCAGTTCGATGGCGCCGAGCACGGGGTGGTCCACCTCGACGAGGAGGCCCTGCGAGCGGGTCTGCTCCCAGGCGTAGACCTCGTCGATGGACCTGATCGCCCCGGCGGACACGCCGGCCGCGTCGAGTGCGGCCAGCCAGTGGGCGCGATCGTGCGCGGCCAGTGCCCGCTCGATGTCGGCGACGAGCTCGTCGCGGTGCTCGCACCTGTCGCGGTTCGTCGCGTACCGGGGGGCGGCGGGGTCGAGGCCCAGCAGCGCGGCCGCCTTCCGCCACTGCGCGTCATTGCCCGCGGCGATCTGGATCATGCCGTCGGCGCAGCGGAACGCGCCGTAGGGGGCGATGGAGGGGTGGTGGTTGCCGACGCCCGCGGGGACCTCGCCCGCGACGGTCCAGGCGGTGCCGTGGTAGGCGTGCACGGCGGTCACCGAGGCCAGCAGGGAGGTGCGCACGACCTTGCCGCGCCCGGTCCGCTCCCGCTCGTAGAGGGCGGCGGCCACGCCGTAGGCGCCGTGGATGCCGGCCAGCAGGTCGGCGATGGGAGAGCCGACCCGGTACGGCTCGCCGGGCGGGCCGGTGACGCTCATCAGCCCGGCCTCGCCCTGGGCGATCTGGTCATATCCGGGGCGGCCGCCCTCGGGGCCGTCGTGGCCGAACCCGGTGATCGACAGGATGACCAGGCGGGGGTTGAGCTCGTGCAGCCGCGTCACGGGGAAGCCCAGGCGGTCCAGGACCCCGGTGCGGAAGTTCTCGACCAGCACGTCGCTCCGCCGTACCAGGCGTTCGACGAGGGCTCTGCCCTCGGGTGTCTTGAGGTCGGCGGTGACCGAGCGTTTGTTGCGGTTCGCGGCGAGGAAGTAGGTGGAGACGTCGGCGTCCGGGCCGACGAACGGCGGACCCCAGCCTCGTGACTCGTCGCCGCCGCCGGGGTGCTCGACCTTGATCACCTGGGCGCCCAGGTCGCCGAGCATCTGCGCGGCGTGCGGCCCCGCGAGCGCGCGCGACAGGTCGAGGACGACGATGTCGCCGAGGGCTCCGTGCAAGATCAACCTCCGTCGGTGGTGGTCGAGCCTAGTCGAACCGAGGCGGGGAAATCATTCTCCGCCATCGGCGGGGCCGCTCCGTACCCCGGATCGCCGCGGCTTCCCACTAAACCATGACAGAAGTGAAAAATGTTGTCAGAAACCGCGGCCTCTCTGGGGATCCGCAGGTTTTTCCCCGGCTTTCCGGTGGTTTCTAATGGAAAGGTGGATGTCATCTCCTTCGAGAATCTCGCCCGGACGGTTCTGGAACTGCCGCCGTCGTGCGGCCCGGTCCGCGTCGTCGCGGTGGACGGGCCCGGAGGGTCCGGCAAGACGACCTTCGCCGGACGGCTGGCACGGACCCTGAACGCCCAGGTGGTCCACAGCGACGACTTCCCGGTGCCGTGGAACGAACCGCCGGTGGCGTGGTTCCGGCACGTGGAGGAGGGGGTGCTCACCCCCCTGGCCGCCGGCGAGCCGGGCGGGTACCGCCGCTACGACTGGGTCCGGGAGACCTACGCCGACTGGGTGGCGGTGCCGGTCGCGCCGGTGCTGCTCCTGGAGGGGGTGAGCACGGCCCGGCGCACCACCCCGGCCGCCCTCACCGTCTGGGTGGAGGCGCCCGGCGACCTGCGGCTGGCGCGCGCCCTCGCCCGGGACGGCGCCGGGTTCGCGCCGCAGTGGAAGCAGTGGACGCGGTCCGAGCAGGAGTGGTTCACCGCCGACGGCACCCGCGAGCGGGCCGACCTCCTCATCGACGGCGCCGCCGTGCCGGGTGAGTTCGTCCTGCTGGACCCGGCCGGCGAGGACTCCCCCGGCTGACCATCGGCTCAGTCCCGGGCCGGCGCGGTCGTGCAGGGGGCGTCGCCGCAGACGTCGACCACCAGGCCGTCCCGCAGGAAGTGGGCCTTCTGCACCCGCGCGCGGACGTCGTTGCGCGGATCCTCGTGCGGATCGTGACCGTACTGCGGGCCGAGCGGGGGGACGTTGACCGTCGGCGGGACGGGCGTGCCGCTGTCCCAGACCACCAGCGCCGACCCCTCGTACGGCTCGCGGGGCAGCGCCCGCAGCCCCCAGAACGGCACCACGTCCGGGCTGCGGTCCGCGGCGAGCGCGGGCCGGTGGATCCGGGCCCCGATCGTGCGGGCCTCCACCTCGGCGGTCACCGTGGAGACCTGGTGGTCGCCGAAGGCGGCGTGCAGCAGCACGCGGTGGCGGGGCGAACCGGGCAGCGGGTCGTCGGTCAGGTGCTGGGCGTAGCCGTTCGTCTCGGCCCGGTCCCACAGCATCTGCATCAGCGCGAAGCAGACCTGCTGGGTGAGCTTGTCGGGGTAGGAGGCGTCCATGAGCCGCTGGAACGGCTGGAAGTCGACGCTGCGGTTGAGCAGCGTGCTGTAGTTCATCCCCGGCACTCCCAGCACGGCGTTGCGCACGTCGGGCGAGACGGCGACCAGCGCGCCGCCCGCGATGGCCCCCTGGCTGTTGCCGTCGTAGGCGAGACCGGCCCGCCGGTCGATCAGCGCCCTGCCGTGCCCGTCCTGGAAGGCGTCGTGGCCCGCGAAGCCGTCCCCGGCGGTCATCGCCCGGCCGAGGAGGACGAAATCCAGCAGGCTCTGCTGGAGGCGGTCGGTGACCGTGCCGAACCGGGAGAGATCGGAGAAAACGCCCGCCACGTGCTGGACGTCCTCCTCCGCCATGCCGATCCACTTGGTCGCACAGAAGACGAAGCCGTGCTCGGCGGCCATCGCCCGCACGTTGGCCGCGCGCACCTCGGTGGCCCGGCCCAGCAGGCCGTGGCCGTACAGGGCGGCTCTGGCGGGCCGCCGGAACGCCGAGCGCGGGATCTCACACTGGTACTGCGCCTTCAGCGTGTCGCCGAGCGGGCGGGGCAGCCCGTCTGGGCCCCGGTTGAGGCTCGACCCGGGCGGGCCGCCGGGCCTGTCGAGGTAGTTGGGGACGGAGATCTCTCCGGTGACCTCGCGGGCGATGCCCGGGTCCTGCTCGGGCGTGAGGTCGGTGACGGAGCCGACCGTGAACTCCGGCGAGCGGCCGCGCAGCGAGCGCAGCGTCCGGTCGCGCATGGCGAGCACCGGCCCGGCGATGCCCTGCTCGCTGGCGACGGTGAAGTCCCAGGCCAGGTAGAGGTCCCCGGCGTCCACCCCGGCCCGCCCGAGATCCTCGACCGTACGGCGCAGCGCCCGCTGCCGGGCGGCGAGCGGGTCCCGCGCCGGCAGATCGTCGCCGAGGAGCCGGGCGAAGGTCTCCGGCGCCGGGAGGTCGCGCCCGTCGGCGTCCTTGAGCCTGCGCAGGGCGACGGCGTAGCGGTGCCCCTCCCGGAAGTTGCGCGCCGGCCGCACGATCAGCGCCCGCCGGGCGGGGTCGGCGGCGTTGGCGTCCAGCTCCGCCCAGTACGGCCAGCGCTCCCCGGTGCGGGTGTCCACGATCACGACGGGGGCGTCGCGGCGCAGCGACCACCCGATGTCGGTGACCGGCGCGGCGCCGGTCCTGCCCAGGTCGATCCCGGGGGCGTGGGCCAGCAGCATGGACCCGGGTGAGAAGCCGTCGGCGGCGTTCCACTGCGCCGGATCGACGGGGACGCCCGCCGCGTTGCGCGGCATGGCCTCGGCCGCGAGGTTCACCCGCAGGCCGGTACGGGTGCGTGCCCGGGTGGTGAACCAGTCGTTGGGGAACGGCAGCAGGCATTCGACGCCGGCGACGGGATCGCATCCGGCGGTTCCCGGGGCGGGCGTCGCGGGCCGGACGGGCTCGGCGTGCGCGGCGGTCTTCGAGAGGGACTTCGCGACGGCCTTCGAAAGAGACCGCGCGGCGGTCTCGGAGAGGGACTTCGCGACGGACTCCGGGAGGGTCCGCGCGGTGATCTGCGGAAGGGTCCTCGCCGGGGCCCTCGCGGCGGTCTCCGAGGCCGACTCCGAGACGGACGCCGCGGCGGCCTCCGAGACGGTCTTCGTGACGGACCGGGCGGCGGCCTTCGCCGGGACGGGGCCGGTCTCCGCGGGGGCGGGAACGGCCGTGATCGTCAAGGACGCCGCGGCCAGCGCGAGGCTCGCCGCCACCGATCGAAGGCGCATGCGCGTCCCATCCCGTCTCCCGGATCGTCCCTGGCCCGGCGACGATCACAAATGTCCAACCGAAGCAGAACCCAGGACGATCTCCCCGTCAATGGGAGATCACAGGATGACGTCAAAGCGTGTCGAACCCGTTGTAAGAGACCGCAAGGGCGAAGGCGTGGCTTGACACGCGCCGGGAAGGTCTCCACTATTCCCCTAATCCATTAGTGAAAGGTGGCGGCGTGATCGAATTCCGCCTCGACCGGGGGTCGGGGGTGGCGACCTACCTCCAGCTCGTCCAGCAGGTACGGCACGCCCTCCGCCTCGGCGTCCTGCGGCCCGGCGACCGGCTGCCCACCGCCAAGGAGGTCGTGGCCCAGCTCGCGATCAACCCCAACACCGTGCTCAAGGCGTACCGCGAGCTGGAACGGGAGGGCCTGGTCGCCGGGCGGCCGGGCCTCGGCACGTTCGTGCAGCGGTCGCTGGGCCAGACCTCCATGGACGACCGCGCCCGGCTGCGCACCGAACTGGTCCGCTGGGTGCGCGACGGCCGCCAGGCCGGTCTGACGCTGGAGGACCTGGAGGCGCTCATCGCCTCGGTCCTGACCGACTCCTTCCGGCAGGAGACCGCATGAACCCGCCGGAGAGCGCCTCCCTTCGTCAGGAGACCCGGCGGGAGATTCGGCGGGAGACCGTCTTCTTCCGGGAGGAGACCGTATGAACGCGCTGGAGACCACCGGCCTGGGCATGCGCCACCGGCGCACCTGGGCGCTGCGCGACTGCTCGGTGGCGGTCCCGGCCGGCCGGGTCGCCGCCCTGGTCGGGCCGAACGGCGCGGGCAAGACCACCCTCCTGCGGCTCGCCGTGGGCCTGCTCACCCCGACCACGGGGCAGGTGCGCGTCTTCGGCCGCCCGGCCCGCGAGAACGGGGAGAGGATGGCGTTCGTGGCCCAGAACAAGCCGCTCTACCCCGGGTTCCGGGTGTCGGAGATGCTGCGGTTCGGGCGCGGGCTCAACCCCCGCCGCTGGGACGACGCGGCGGCCCGGCGGCGGCTGGCCGAGCTGGGCATCCCGCTCGACCGCAGGGTCGGCCGGCTCTCCGGTGGCCAGCGGACCCAGGTGGCGCTGACCGTCGCGCTGGCCAAGCGCCCCGACCTGCTGGTGCTGGACGAGCCGCTGGCCGACCTGGACCCGCTGGCCCGCGACGACGTGACCCGCGGCCTGATGGGCGCGGTGGCCGAGACCGGGCTGACGGTCCTGCTGTCCTCGCACGTCGTCTCCGAACTGGAGGGCGTCTGCGACTGGCTGGTCGTGGTCAACGGGGGCCGGGTCCAGGTCAGCGGCGACATCGACGACCTGATGGCCCGGCACAGCCTGCTGACCGGGCCGTCCGACACCGCCGGCGCGCTCGCCGCCCGGCTGCCGACGGTCTCCCGGGGCGGCACCGGGCGGCAGGCCACCCTGCTCGTCCGCGACGCCGCGCCGCCGGCCGACCCGCGCTGGAGCGCCCGCCCCGTGACGCTGGAGGAGATGGTCCTGGCCTACTTGCGCGCCCCCGACGCCGCGGCGCTCCCCCGTCCCGCCCTGTCCCCCACGCCCTGACCTCGAGTCCCTTCGAGAGGAACCCCCCTTGTTCTGGCTGACCTGGCGGCAGCACCGCGCGCAGATCCTGGTGACGGGCGGGCTGCTGCTCGCCCTGGGAATCCTGCTGCTCGTCTCCGGCCTGCGTGCCTCCGCCTACATCGCCGGGCACGCGCCGCCCGGCTGCCCCGGCTCCGGCGTCGCGTGCCGGAGCGTCAACTCGGTCCTCTACGAGGAGTACTACAACCCCGTCTACCTGGTCTTCGGGCTGCTCCCCTTCCTCGGCGCCGGGCTGGTCGGGGCGTTCTGGGGCGCGCCGGTGCTCGCCGCGGAGTTCGAGCGCGGCACCAACGCCCTCGCCTGGACCCAGTCGGTGCCGGTCCGGCGGTGGCTGGCCGTCAAGCTGACGACGCTCGGCGGGATCGTCGTGGCCGCCGCGCTCACCGTGTCGGTGATGATCAGTCTGTGGCTGACGGTGTTCGAGGACGCCGTCGGCGAGCGGAAGCTGCAGGCGGGGACGTTCACCGTGATCGGAGTCGTCCCGGCCGCGTGGTGGCTGTTCGCCTTCATGCTGGGCACCGCCGCCGGGGCGCTCGTGCGCCGCACCCTCGCGGCGATGGCCGTGACGGTTGCGGTGATCGCCGTCGCCATCCCGGCCGTCTTCTTCTCCAGGGACGCCTACGCCGAGCCGGTGCGGACCGTCACCGCCGAGCGGACGGCGCTCTACGAACGCGGCGACCTGCTGGTCGAGGAGTCCTGGGTGGCCCCCTCGGGCAGGGAGATCGCCGCTCCGCCGCCCGCCGCCTGCCCACCCCCGGCGGGGGTGGACGTCCGCTCCGAGCGGGCCCAGATCCTCAGGGAGGATTGCCTGGCCGCCGGAGGCTACCGCCGGGCGGTCTACCACCACCCCGTGGACCGGTTCTGGCGCTTCCAGTGGACAGAGACGGCCATCCTGCTCACCGCCGCCCTCGCCTTCGGCGCCCTCGCCGTCATGCGCATCCTCCGCCACCGCGGCTGAACCGCCCCGCGCAGGCACCCTGATCGCCCGGAGCCGTCACCCGAAGTCCACGTCGGCGTGCGGCAGGCCGCCGGACAGTGACGGGAAGCCGGGGCCGCGGTCGAAGAAGGGGGCGGTTCCGGGGAGCAGGGCGCGGAGCTCGGCTCGGCGGCGGGCGGTGGCCTCGGCGTCGACCGCCGGCGCGTCCACGGGGCCCGGGCCATCCGTGCCGTCCGCGCCACCCGCGCCACCCGCGCCGGGTGAGCCGTACGGGCCGCCCGAGCCGAACAGGTCGTCCGGGGTGCCGGCGGCGCCGGACCCGCCGGGGAGGCGCAGGATCACCCCGTAGTCGTCGCGGGCGCTCTCCGGCGAGACCTTGCCGTCGCGGACGTCTGCGGCCACCGCCTCCGGGTCACGGTCCAGCGGGCAGCCCCAGCCGCCGCCCCCGGTGGTGCGCACCCGGATGACCTCGCCCGCGCGGACCGGGGCGTCGTCCACCAGGCCCTCCATCGCCCGGCCCTCGATCTCCACGGAGAACGGCCGCCCGGCCCGCCCGCCGTTCACCCCCCAGCACGACAGGATCGACCGGTCGGCGATGGACATGAACGAGGCGTCGCGCAGCAACCGGATGTGCTTGTCGTAGCCGAGGCCGCCCCGGTGCAGGCCGGGGCCGCCGGAGTCGCGCGCCAGGCCCAGCCGCTCCACCCGCAGCGGCCAGCGGGACTCGGCGAACTCCACCGGGATGTTCCGCGAGTCGGGCACGACGTGGATGGTGTCCTCGCCGTCGGCGTACCACCGGCCGCCCGAGCCACCGCCGAGGACCTCCCGCATCAGGTACGGCGCGCCGTCCGCGCCGGTCCCGTGGACGCCGGTGTAGCGGATGGTCTCCTGGTCGGCCGGCATCCGCCCGCCGGTCGCCTTGGCCAGCACCCCGGCCAGCACGCCGAGCAGCCGCAGGATCACGAACGTGCGGGCGTTGGTGGGGGCGGGGAAGATCGGGGTGAGCAGCGTGCCCTTCTCCGGGAAGCGCATCCCGATCAGCGGGACGACGCCCTCGTTGACGTCCAGCCCGGCCATCCGCTCGGGGGTGTCGGCGAGGTTGCGCAGGATCGGCGCGAGCCACTTCTTCAGGAACACCCCGTCGGCGTAGTCGCCGGCGTGGTTGATCGGCCCCTTCGCCTGCGGTGAGGTGCCGGTGAAGTCGATGACCAGCGGCACGGCGGCGGAGTGGTCGACGGTGAGGGTGATCCGCTGGGCGTGCAGCCGGGGCGGGTCGACGCCGTCGTGCTCGGCGTAGTCCTCCCAGACGTGGACCCCCTCGGGGATCTTCGCCAGCAGCTCCCTGCGGAACGTCTCGGTGGTGTTCGCGATGATCGCGTCGAAGCACGCCTCGACCGCCTCGCGCCCGTAGCGGGCGAACAGCTCCGCCAGCCGCCGGGCGCCCATCAGGCAGGCCGAGCACTCGGCGTCCAGATCGCCGGCCAGCGAGTCGGGCATGCGGGAGTTGCGGGTCATGATGGTCAGCGCGGCCCGGTTGGGCACGCCCCGGTCCCACAGCCTGATCGGCGGGACCATGAGGCCCTCCTCGAACACGCTGCGCGCGTGCGAGGGCATCGACCCCGGGACCGCCCCGCCGATGTCGTCGTGGTGCCCGAACGCCTGCACGAAGGCCACCACGGCGCCGTCGTGGAAGACCGGGACCGTCACGCACAGGTCGGGCAGGTGGCCGATGCCGCCCTCGGACAGGTAGACGTCGTTGTGGAAGAACACGTCGCCGGGGTTCATCTCCGCGACCGGGAAGTCGCGGACCACGGGCTGGACCAGCGCCGAGTACGACCTGCCGGTGAGTTTGCGCAGCCGTACGTCGTGGATGCCCGCGCGGAAGTCGTGGGCGTCACGGATCATCGGCGAGCGGGCGGTACGGGCGATGGCGGTCTCGACCTCCCGCTCCACCGAGGCGAGCGTGCCCTCGACGATCTCCACCAGCACCGGATCGGCCGCGCTCATCGGTCGCTCACCACTCCTCGCCCGCGCCGCGGGCCGCTCGTCCCTCGCGGACCACTCCACTCTCCGCGCCGACCCCGCCCCCGCTCATCGGTCGCTCAGGGTCCACGGCGCACCTCCAGGTTCCCGTACTCGTCCATCCGCGCCGTGAAACCCGGGTGCAGCGGCAGCGTGGAGCCGTACTCCTCGATGACGGCCGGGCCGCGGACGGTCGTCCCGGGGGCCAGCGCGGCGCGACGGTGGATCGGCACCCGCGCCCACCCGTCGTAGAAGACCTCCCGGACCGCCGCCGGCGGCGGAGGTTCCGCGGCGCCGTACGGCCTGCGCCGGATGGCCGGGCGGGTGATCGGGCCGATGCCGGAGACGCGGAGGCTGACCCATTCGACGCCGTGGCGGGGGTCGCCGGGGTAGCCGTACCCGTACAGCCGCCGGTGGGCCTCGTGGAAGCGGGCCAGCACCTCGGCCCGCCACGCCTCGTCCGGCGGCCCGGCCGGTACGGGCACCCGCACCTCGTACGCCTGGCCGTAGTAGCGCAGGTCGGCGCTGCGGGCGTAGACGTGCCGGTCGGCGGGGAAGCCCTCGCGGGTCAGGGCCTCGGCGGCCCGTTCCTCCAGCTCACCGAAGACGTCGGCGGCGTCGGCGAGGGAGAGGTCCCGGGTCACGAAGGTGCGCACGTAGTCGTCCTTGACGTCCACGGTGAGCAGGCCGAACGCCGACACGTTGCCCGGGTCGGGCGGCACCAGCACCGACGGCAGTCCGAGGATGTCGATCAGGCGGCACGCGAGCAGCGGGCCCGAGCCGCCGAACGCCACCATGGGGAAGTCGCGCACGTCCAGGCCCCGCCCGACGGTGATCCGGCGGATCGCGTTGGACTGGTTGAAGGCGCTGATCTCCAGGATGCCGGCGGCGGTCCGCTCGGCGCTCAGCCCCAGCTTGCCCGCCAGCTCCTCGACGCCCCGCCGCGCGGCGCCGGCGTCGAGCGGGATCTCCCCGCCCAGCAGGTACGGCGGGACCCGGCCGAGGAAGACGTGCGCGTCGGTGACGGTGACGTCGGTGCCGCCGCGGCCGTAGCAGAGCGGCCCGGGGTCGGCCCCGGCCGACCGGGGCCCGGCCTTGAGCGTGCCCTCGGGTGAGATCCACGCGACGGAGCCCCCGCCCGCGCCGACGGTCACGATGTCGATCATCGGGATCTTGCACGGGTACCGGCCGACGGAGCCCTCCGTGGTCAGCGACGGCTCGCCCTCGATCACCACCGCGACGTCGGTGGAGGTGCCGCCGCCGTCCAGGGTGATCACCGACGGGTGCCCGGCGGTGGAGGCGATCAGCGCGGCGCCGAGCGCGCCCGCCGCCGGGCCGGAGAGCACCGTGGTGACGGGCCGGTGGACGACCTCGGCCGCCGACAGCACGCCGCCGTTGCTCTTCATGACCGAGAACGGCATGCCGAGCCGTTCGGCGAGCCCGGCGATGTAGCGGCGCACGGTCGGCTTGACCGCGGCGTCCACCAGGGTCGTGACGGACCGCTCGTACTCGCGGTACTCACGCAGCACGTCGCTGGAGATCGAGACGACCGCCTCGGGGTGCTCCCGCGCCAGGATCTCGCGCATGCGCAGCTCGTGCGCGGGATTCGCGTAGGAGTGCAGGAAGCACACGCCGATCGCGGTGATCCCCCGCTCCCGGAACCACCTGGCCGCCGCCACGGCCTCCTCGTCGTCGAACGGCCGGACCTCGGCGCCGGTGTGGTCCAGGCGCCCTCCGACGGTCCTGACCCGGTGCACCGGGACGATCCTCGGCGGTTTCACCCAGAAGTAGGAGTTGCCGTAGCCGTCCGGGACGCTCTGCCGGGCGATCTCCAGGATGAACTCGAACCCCTCGGTGGTGACGAACCCGAGGCCGGAGACGCGGTCCTCCAGGAGCTGGTTGGTGGCGACGGTCGTGCCGTGCACGACCGCCGTCACGCCCTCCAACCCGTCGGCCCGGCCCTCGGCCCCGCTCCCGACCCCGTCCTCGCTCCCGACCCCGTCCTCGTTCCCGGTCCCGATCGCGGCCCCGACCTCGGCTCCTGTCTCAGCTTCGGCCTCGGCTCCGGCCGCGGCGAGGACCTTGCGCACCCCCTCCATGAACCCGTCCGCCGGGTCGGCGGGCGTGGAGGGGGTCTTGACGGTGGTGATCTCCCCGGTCCGCTCGTCCACCGCGACCACGTCGGTGAACGTGCCGCCGGTGTCGACCCCGATACGGACGCTGCGCATGCTCCCGTGTCTACCCAGTACGGCGGTCCCGGCGAATCGGCGGAGAATGCCGAAGCGACCCGGAGCGGTTGGGCACTCTTCGGCGAACCGGCGGGGAACCCACGGGCGGACCTTCGTCGACGACCACGGCGATGACGAGCCCGGCCTTCGATCCCAGCTGTTTCTCCACCGGCGGGAACTTTCATGCCTTGAGATGGGGCCGGTGTCCGGGAGCGTGGCGGTCATCCCGATCGATTGAACCGCTCCATCAGCAGGTCTTCGACCCGTTCCGACAGATCACCTTCTCCGGATGAGCCGATCCCGGCGATCGACAGACGACGTCGAACCGGCTCAGGCGGTTCGGGATCTGCCTTCACCGAAGGCAGAAGGCGACGCGCCTGGGCCGGCGAAACCCGGTCCACCAGACGACGAAGCTCCTCATCGGCGTGTCCGGCCCCCATGACCACGAGCCTACGACTTCAGGCCTTGATCGAACCGGCTTCTTTCCATTCGCCGCTTCACGATTCGAGGCCGGCAGAGAAGCGTGTGAGGCGATCTTGGGCCAGTCGTCGGCGTTCCGCTGGAAGGCGGCACGCGTTCATCGCCGTCCGCAGGAGATCAGGATCGAATCCGTGGGAGCCCATGTGGTCGAGGAGAGGTTCGTAGCGATCGGGCCGATCCCGTAGGAGCTCCGTGGCCAGCCGGAGCTCCAGACGGACCGCGGGGACGCGGTGAGAGCCGCACGGGATCACGACGTAGTGCCGCCATGGGCCGGGACCGACGCATTCCAGCCCGTCCGAGTCGGTCCGCCGCTCGACGGTGCTGATCTCCGTCGTCACCCCGTCGATCTCGTATCTGGTGAAGTACTGGGAAGACTCCGGAATCCAGGCGGCCGGGTAGAGGCATGGGAACGATGAGAGGGCCGTGGCGAACGTGTCCACGTCCTCCCGCCGGGCCACCAGGAGATCGATGTCCCCTGCTGGGAGACGGACGCCCTGCAGGAGAGCGGCGCCGGTGCCGCCCACCCGGTAATCGAGATCGGCGCCTGTGGCCCTCAGGGCCGTGAGCGCCGTGTCCAGCGTGGTCATGACGTCCGTCAGCCGCAGGGATGGTTCGCCTTCGCCCATGAGCGCCACAGTATTGGTCACGGCGGGAGACCAGAAGCCCCACGGGCTCGGGCAGGAGCCGCGCGTGTGCGTGACGGCGGATCTTCGCCGGGCGGTGGCTTCCCGGAGACCGGCGGGAACTCCAGGGCCGTCGCGATCGCTGAACAGGTGACCGTCGTCTCCGACGCATCCCCGACGCGGAAGGCATCGCCCGTGCGCAGCTCGTTCTTCGGCAACCTGGACCAGGACCAGGTCCCCGGCCACTTCGTCCTGCAGAACGCCAAGATGCTGCGGGTCCAGCTCAACGGTGAGGTGCTCGCGCGCCAGGGGTCGATGGTGGCCTTCCAGGGGAAGATGGACTTCGACTACGAGGGCGGCGGGGTCGGCAAGCTGCTGAAGAAGATGGTCACCGGCGAGGGCGCGCCGCTGATGCGGGTCCGCGGGCAGGGCATGCTCTTCCTCGCCGACAACGCCCAGGACGTGCACCTGTTCTACCTGGAGAACGACGCGATCACCGTCAACGGGACGAACCTGCTGGCCTTCGACCCGCAGCTCTCCTGGGACATCCACCGGGTGCAGGGCGCGGGCATCGCGGCCGGGGGCCTGTTCAACACGACGCTCACCGGCACCGGCTGGGTCGCGGTCACCGCGCACGGCACGCCGGCGCTGCTCGACACCTCCTGGGGGCCGACGTTCGCCGACAGCCAGTCGGCGGTGTGCTGGAGCGCCGGGCTGGGCGTGGGGATCAACCGCACCTTCAAGGCGGCGGCGCTCATCGGGCGCGGGAGCGGCGAGGCCGTACAGCTCGCCTTCCAGGGGCAGGGGTTCGTCCTGGTCCAGGCGAGCGAGGGCCCGATCGTGCCGCAGCCGCGAGGCTGACCCGCCGGAAGGCGGCAGGGCCGGGAAGGGGCGAGGGGCCCGGAAGACGGCGGGCGGCCCCGGCAGGCGCGGGGCAGGGGTGAGCGGCGCCGGAAGACGCCCGGAAGCGGCGAAAGGGCCGCCCGGTGGGAACCTCTCCCGCCGGGCGGCCCTTCACGCGAAGGTCCGCGAGGGGCGGGTCGCGGCCCGCCCCCGGAACCGACGCGCGGTCAGCGGCGGCGCGGGCTCATGATCGAGCCGATCACCGCGTCCGCGTCGTGCGCGTGGACCTTCGCGGCCAGCCGGATGGCCATCTCGTTGGTACGGCGCAGCTCCGCCTCGGCCCGGTCCTTGCCGGACTGGCCGACCTGGACGCCGAAGTAGGCGCCGATGATCGCGCCCGACACCCCGACCAGGCCGGCGAACGGTGCGGCGCTCTCACCGGCGCGCAGGGCGATCACGACGAACGCGACGAGGATGACCAGCAGTCCGGTGAGGACGACGTAGAACCCGTAGCGCCAGCGGGCCGCCTCGGCCTTGGCGGCGACGACCTCGTCCTCGGTCATCATCGCGGTGAGCGCGGGGATCTCCCCGGTCTCGGCGGCCCTGGCCGGACCGGCGCCCGAAGGCGCAGGGGCGGTCGCGGCGGGTTTCCGGCCCGTGGAGTTCCTGTCGACGCCGTCGACGGGGGGCATGGAGGGTTTCGTGGTCGTCACGGGCTCTCCCACTCTCTCAAGGTCAAAAGGGGATCTCCCTCTCTGTTCACATGGTGCCGGATCCGGCCGGACTCGGCCGTACCGGCAAAGGACCTGTTAATTCCTACCAGCGCACCGTCCGCCCAAACACCCCGCCCCGACCCACTAGGCTGGCGGCCCGTGACCGAATCGTCCGCGCTTTCGACCGTTCCCCCCAGAACCCGGGACGGGGTGCTGCGCTTCTACTTCGGCCCGATGGACTGCGGCAAGTCCACCCTGGCCCTGCAGATGAACTACAACCACGGCCGTCAGGGCAGGCGCGGTCTCGTGCTGACCAAGCACGACCGCTCGGGCGGGCCGAAGGTCACCAGCCGGATCGGGCTCGACAGCGAGGCCATCGAGGTGGAGGACGACCTCGACCTGATGGCTCTGGTCCGGCGGCACGAGCCCGTCGACTACGTCGTTTGCGACGAGGCGTGCTTCTACACCGTGGACCAGATCGAGCAGCTCGCCGACCTCGCCGACCACCACGGCGTCGACGTCTACGCCTTCGGGCTGGCCTCGGACTTCCGGTCGCAGATGTTCCCCGCCGCCCAGCGCCTGTTCGAGCTGGCCGACGAGATCAGCCGTCTGCAGGTCGAGGTCCTGTGCTGGTGCGGGCGTCCCGGCCTGCTGAACGCCCGCGTGGTCGGCGACAAGATGGTCCACACCGGCGAGCAGGTCGTCATCGGCGACACCGACGCCGCCCCGATCCGCTACCGGGTGCTGTGCCGGCGGCACCACCGCGCGGGCGACCTCGGCGGGAGCTGACCGGGCCCGGCGTCCTCACCGGGCCACCAGACCGCCGGGCCACCGCCTCCGGGTCGCCGGGGCCGCCTCTCTCCGTGGCCCCGGCGGAAGGGGCGGGTCAGCCCTTCTCGGCGCCGCTGGTCAGTCCCTCGGTGAGCAGCCGCTCGGTGAACAGGAACAGCAGGACCACCGGCACCGTGATGATGACCGATCCGGCCATGAGCGTGGTGGTGGGGACCTCCGCGCCGCCGGACAGCTGGGACAGCCCCAGCGACACGGTCCACCGTTCCCGGCGGTCGACGAGGAAGAGCAGGGCGAACAGGAACTCGTTCCAGGCGATCATGAAGACGAACAGGGCGGTGGCGATGACGGAGGGCATGGCCAGCGGCAGGCTGATCCGGCGGATGACGCCGAGCCGGCCGAGGCCGTCCACCAGGCCCGCCTCCTCCACGCTCTCGGGCAACGCGTCGAAGTAGTTGCGCAGCATGTAGACGGCCACCGGCACCGTCTGGGCGACGTAGACGAGCACCAGGCCGGCCAGCGAGCCGCGCAGGTGCAGGCGGGTGAGGAGCACGAAGAGCGGGATCGCCACGACGATGCTCGGGAACAGGTAGACGGCCAGGAACAGGACGCCGACCTTCCGGCGGCCGAAGAACGGCAGCCGGCTCACCGCGTACGCGCCGGGGATGGAGACCAGGAGGGTCGCCAGCACGCAGCCGACGGCGACGAGGGTGCTGTTGCCCAGCAGGCCGAGGAAGCCCTGCCCTCCGGCGTCCACCGGGGCCAGCACCTGCCGGTAGGTGGACGTCGTGAGGTCGCCGAGGGCGGTGAACACCGCCAGCGGGTCCCGCAGCAGGTCGCTGATCGGCCGCACCGACAGCGCGAGCATGTAGGCGAACGGGACCAGGGTGGCGACCAGCGCCAGGACGATCACCACCGGGCGGGCGACGCCCAGTGCCGTCCGCTCGACGCGGTCCCGGCTCCAGGGCCGGCGCGCCGGGCGGGCGGGGGCGGCCGCCCGGCTCTCCTCTGCGGTCGTCACGGTGACTCCTCTCCGCGGCGCCGCAGCAGCCACATGTAGGCGCCGATGAGGACGACGAGCACGGCGGCCAGGACCACGGACTGGGCCGCGGCCGCGCCCACGTTGCGCTGCACGGTGAGCAGCTCGTAGACCCGCACGCTGACCACCTCCGTCCCGGCGCCGCCTCCGGTGAGGAGGAAGACGTCGTCGAACTCGTTGAACGTCCAGATGGTGCGCAGCACCACCAGCACCGCGATGACGGGCATCAGCTGCGGGAGGATCACGTGGCGGAACGACTGCAGCGGGGTGGCGCCGTCCACGGTGGCGGCCTCCTCGACGCTGTGGGGCATCGCCTGCAGCCGGGCGAGCAGGAACAGGAACGCGAAGGGGAAGTACCGCCACCCCTCGAACGCGATCAGCGTGAGCAGCGCGGTCGGCACCGTGAGGTGCAGACCCAGGAGCGACAGCTCGCCCGTCGGCTGGGACAGGAACGCCACCGGGTCGTCCCACCCCAGCAGGCGTGTGCCCACGGCGTTGACGATCCCGAACTCGGGGTTGAGCATGACGCGCCACACGAAGGTCACCGCCACCACCGGGGCGATGTACGGCAGGAGCATGGCGGCCCTGACGAGTCCCCGGCCGCGGAAGGGCCGCCGGAGCGCCAGGGCCACCGCCAGCCCCAGTGAGACGGACAGCGCCGTGGCCCCGGCGGTGTAGGCGAGCGTGGTCACCAGGCCCTCCCCCAGCTCCTCGGAGGTGAGGACCCGCTGGAAGTTGGCCAGGGTGAGGTTCTCGAACAGCCCGACCCGCCCGATGCTGAGCAGGCGCATCCGCTGGAACGCGATGAGCAGCGACCACAGCAGCGGGACGACCACGATCGCGAGCACGATGACGAGGGTCGGGGAGATGAGCAGGAGCCCGGTGCGCGCGTCCCTCCTGCGGAGGCCGCCCGCCGGTTCCTCCGGGCGGTTCTTTCTCATGGGGTCGCCTCCCGGGCGCGTCAGGAGCCGATCTCTTCCTTGAGGGACCTGACCTTGCGGGCGGCCTCGCCGGCCGCCTTCGCCGGGTCACCGCCCGAGCCGATGAGGTCGGCCAGCGCCCTGGGGACGATGAACTGGCCGGCGGCGGCCCCGGCGAGTTCGCCCTGTCCCTGGGAGACGCCCCAGCGGGCGAAGGACTCGGGGCTCTTCATCACCGATTCCAGGACGTCCTCGCCGTAGAAGCGTGAGAGGGGCTCCTTGCGGTCCACGCCCGCCTTCATGTCCTTCCAGGCGGTCAGGTAGCGCCGCGGGTCGTCCTCGGTGCCCTGCCGTACCGGGACCTTGCCCTCGGGGGAGACGGCGAGCCACTTCTCGTAGCCGTCGCCCATCATGTATCCCACGAACTTCCGCGCCTCGGCGCTCGGGGCGCCCTTGACGACCGCCCAGGAGACGATCTCGCCGAAGGTGACGGGGGCCGTGCCCTTCGGGCCGCGCAGCGCGCTGACGACGCCGGTGTTCTTCGCCAGGAAGGTCTTGTCGTCCTTGCACTCCGGGCAGGAGGGCAGGGCGTCGTCGCGGAGCCCGGCCAGCTCGTCGAGCAGGAAGGACGACCAGATCGTCATCGCGGCCCTGCCGGAGAAGTAGGACGCCCTCGTGGTGTCGGCGTCCTGGTTGCCGCGCACCGAGTGGTCGCGGAGCAGTCCGGAGTAGAACCCGAACGCCTCGGCGCAGCCGGGGCTGTCCAGGGCGACGTCGCCGTTCGCGCCGACCAGGTCGCAGCCGTTGGCCAGGGCCAGCGACTCGAAGCTCTGCTGGGTGAAGGAGTCGCCGGGCGCGGTGCCGGCGACGATACCCGTCGTGCCGTCCCTGCCGAGCGTCCGGGCGGCCTTGCTGATCGCGTCGTAGGTGTCCGGGGCGGCCAGACCGGCCTTGTCGAAGAGGTCCTTGCGGTAGAAGAGCAGCTGCGCCCATCCGTCGCTGGGCACGGCGAGCTGGGCGCCCTTGCCACGGGTCAGTTTCAGGGCCTGCTCGGTGAAGGTGCCCTCCCCCAGGTCGCCGACGACGGCGGCGGCGGTCTCGGTGTCGAGCAGGTCGTCGGTGAGCAGGCGGTTGACGGCCGTCAGCGGGAGGGCGCCGATCACGTCGGGCAGGTCGTCGGCCGCGGCGGCCGACGACAGGACGCTCGTGAGCTGGTCCTCGGCGACCGGCACCAGCTTGGCCGGAACCCCGGTGGCCTTGGTGAAGTCGGCGAGGATGCGTTTCTGCGCCTCCACCCGGTCGGCGACGTCCTCGACCGTCCAGACCGTCAGTGACCGGTCGGAGCCGTCGCCCTCCCCTCCCTCGCCCCCCTCTCCTCCGCAGGCCGACAGGAGGACGGCGACCGGCAGGGCGAGGGCGAGGAGTCGTGTCCTTCGGCGGAACATCGTCATGTTGTCCTTCCGGCCGCCGCCTCCGGCGGACGGCCGCCGCGCGGCGCGGCCCGCGGACACCGGACGGAGCGCGAGAGATGGGGTGAGGGAGCGCTCCTCTGCCCGGCGTTCCACCGATGAAACGGACAGCCGCTATCAGGACATGTCAGCGATGTCCGAAAGCCGGGCGGCGAGCCGGTCGACGTCTCCGTCGACCAGCGCGGACACGGCCCGCCACCAGGCGAACCACTCCCCGCTGCGCCACATCCAGTCGACCCGGTCGACCGCCGCCACCACGTCGCCCCTGGTCCGCCACGGCTCACCGGCCTGCCGCGCGGAGGCGCCGTTGTCCAGGGCCCAGGCGCGCAGGGTCCGGGCGGCGGCGTCGTCGACGGGCTCGGCGTAGGGGTCGGGGTCCTCCCCCAGCGGGTGCGGGCCGAGGCCCGCCGCCACACCCCAGCTCCACTGGGCCTCGGCGGGGCGGGAGTAGCGCAAAGAGTCGAAGTCGAGGTTGGAGCCCAGTTCACCGTCGGGGCGCCTGACCACCAGCGCGTCGAGCCGGCCGCCCGCGTCGAAGGCGACGACGAGGCGCCGGCCGGGCTCGGCGTCCCGCGGCAGGCCGACGCGGTCCTCGGCCTGCCAGGAGTTCAGGTCGGCCGCCCCCGCCGGCGGGCCCCACGCCTCGTCGGCGGCGTCGTCGGCGATCCAGGCGGCGAGCATCTCCAGCACGGTCAGGTCGGTCCACGGGTCGATGGCGGTCGCGGCCGACAGCGCCTCGTCCGGCGCGGGCAGCTTGTCGCCGCGGGCCCGCCGCCACCACTCCTCCCCCAGGTCGCGGGTGCCGACCAGCAGGGCGGCCACCGCCGAGAGCTCGGTGGAGCGGCGGGTGAGCGGCGCTCCGCGCGCCAGTTCCGCGCATCGCTCGACACGACCGGCCCCCAGCGCCGTCTCCGCCTCGCGGAGCAGGGCGCCGGCCTGGGGTCTCTCCGTGCCCAGCAGACTCGTGACGAGCCTTCTGGCCTCGGTCCGGGCATCCTCCGCACGTGCCTCCCGCATACCCGCCACGTTACGCCGGAGGACCCTCAGGCGCGAGGCTCACCGGGCGGGATGGCCGTGCCGTCCTCCGGTGCGCCGCCGCGGTAGGCGGCGCGGCCGACCATGTAGGCGGCCACCGCCGCCGTGATCACCTGGAAGACCGCGGCCAGCAGCAGCGGCCCGGCCGTCGCCCAGGTGGGACGGCGCAGCCACATGGCGAGCAGCACCAGATGCAGGCTGAGCACCTGGGGTTTGGTCGCGGCGTGCATGCGGGCGAGGGTGGCCGGGAAGCGGACCATCCCCACCCCGGCGACGAACGCCAGCGCGGCGCCCAGCAGCAGGCACGCCGCGGCGGCGGCGTCCAGGACGGTCACCGCGCCCGCCCGGCTGCGAAACCGGCCGTGATCACCGCGGCGGGGGCCGCGACGGGGACCGCCCGCCCCCCGGCCGCCGTCACCGCGCCCGCCCGGCGAAGAACCTGGCCAGCGAGACCGATCCGACGAACCCCAGCAGGGTCAGCACCGGCAGCAGCGGCAGCGCCGAGTACTGGCCGCGAGCGACCGCCGCCGCGCCGATCACGCACATCACCACGGCGGTCATGACGTCCAGGGCGATCGCACGGTCCAGCATGGACGGGCCGCGCACCAGCCGGTACAGCGTCATCGCCGCCGCGCCGCCGAGCAGCGCCAGTACCACCGGGTACACCATCGCCGTCATCGCAGTTCCTCCCTGTCGGCGGTGGTGCCGAAGGCCGCCACGATGCGCGCCTCCAGCTTCGCCACATCCGCCCGTACCATCCCCTGCACATCGCCGGTGGGCCCGAGGACGTGCAGGAGCAGTTCCCCCTCCGTCAGGCGGGCCTCCAGCACGAGGCTGCCGGGCAGCGCCGACAGCGCCACCACGGTCAGCACCGCCATCACCTCCGATGAGGTGCGCAGCCGTACCTCGACGATCTCCATCGGCGGCACCGTGCCGAAGCGCAGCGCCCAGAACGCGACCCGGGCGCTGGAGACCACCAGGTCGGCGGCGAAGCCGGTCAGGAAGACCAGCAGCCCGACCGGGTGGACGCGCAGCGCGGGCTCGCGGGCCGGCAGTGGCAGCAGCCAGACGACGGCCAGCGCGGCGAGCAGGCCGCCGAGGATGTTGGCGACGCTCAGCTCGCCCCACAGCAGCAGCCAGACCAGCGTCAGCCAGGCCACCGTGCGGGGCGGGACGGGCCTGCCGAGCAGCCGGGGCGCGCGGCCGCCGTCCGGCCGGCTCACCGGCCGCCCCCCAGGACGGCCGAGACGTACGGCTCACGGGCCAGCAGCTCCGCGGCGGTCCGTACGGTGAACGCGCTCAGCGGCCCGGCCAGCACGGTGTAGGAGAGGCCCAGCGCCACCAGCGCGGCCGTGGCGCCGATCATCGGGAGAGGCATCCGCACGCTGGTGACGATCTCCCGGCCGGTGATCCCCTCGGTGCCCCGCGCCCGGCCCGCGCCCGGCTCCCCGGAGCCGGGTCCGCCGGGTCCGCCGGAATCGCCGGCACCGCCCGGCCCCCCGCGTTCCCCGGCGCCCCCGAAGCCTCCCGCGCCCTCCGAGCCCTCCGAACCCTGGGAGCCCTCTGAGCCCTCCGGACCCTCTGAAGGCTCCTCCCCCTCCAGCACGACGCCCGCCCCGGTCACGTCCGGCGGAGGCGTCCGCCAGAAGGCCCTGTTCCAGGTCATGGCCACCGCGTACAGGGTGAGCAGGCTGGTCACCAGCCCCCCGGCGACCAGGATCAGCGCCACCGGGCTCCCGTCGGCCACCCCCGCCCGGACCAGCGCCAGCTTGCCCAGGAAGCCCGACATCGGGGGGATCCCGGCGAGGTTCATCGCGGGGACGAAGAAGAGCACCGAGATCAGCGGCGCGAGGCCCAGCAGCCCGCCCAGGCGGTCCACCGAGGTCGTGCCGGTGCGGCGCTCGATCATCCCGGCCACCAGGAACAGGCTGGTCTGCACGGTGATGTGGTGGACCGCGTAGAGGACCGCGCCGGCCACCCCGCCGACGGAGAAGAGCGCGACGCCGAACACCATGTAGCCGATGTGGCTGACCAAGGTGAAGGAGAGCATCCGCTTGATGTCGGTCTGGGCGACCGCCCCGAGCACCCCCAGCAGCATGGTGGCCAGCGCCGCCCACATCAGCAGGCCGCCCACCGGGCCGCCGGGGAACAGCAGCGCCTCCAGCCGGATGATCGAGTAGACGCCGACCTTGGTCAGCAGCCCGGCGAACAGCGCCGTCGCGGGCGCGGGCGCGGTCGGGTAGGAGTCGGGCAGCCACCCCGACATCGGGAACACCGCGGCCTTGACCACGAAGACCAGCAGCAGCGTCAGCTCCACCAGCAGCCTCACCGAGCCCGGCAGCGGCGTGAACCGCTCGGCGAGCTGGGCCATCGAGACGGTGCCGGTCGCGCCGTAGGTCACCGCGATGGCGACCAGGAACAGCATCGACGACACCAGGGCCACCACCGCGTAGGTGGCGCCCGCCCGGACCCGCGACTCCGTCCCGCCGAAGGTCAGCAGCACGTACGACCCGCTGAGCAGCATCTCGAAGGCGACGAAGAGGTTGAACAGGTCGCCGGTCAGGAACGCGTCGGACACGCCGGCGGACATGATCAGGTAGGCCGGGTGGAAGATCGCCAGCGGTGCGGCCTGCTCCTGGTCGGCGTACGCCTGCGCCTGGGCGAAGATCATCACGCACAGTGTCACCGCCGAGGAGACCGCCAGCATGACGGTGGCGAGCCGGTCGGCGACCAGTGAGATGCCGAACGGCGCCGGCCAGCCGCCGGCGTCCGTCACCAGCGGCCCCCGCCGGTCGGCCGCCACCAGCAGGGCCAGCGACACCGCCAGCACGATCGCGAGGGTGCCCACGCTGATGAGCGCCTGGGTCCGGCGCAGCCGGCCGCCGATGGCCAGCTTCAGTCCGGCGGCCAGCAGCGGCAGCACCACGGGCACGGGGATCAGGGCCTCCATCAGTCCTCGCCCTCCAGGTCCGGGTCGTCGGCCCTGGCCTGCCGTGACCGGTCGGCCCGGATGGCGGCCCGCATCGCCTCCCGGGCCTCGCGGCGGCGAGCCTTGAGCCGTTCGCGGACCTCCCGCTCGCGCTCGGCGAGCTCCCGTTCCCGGCGGGCGAAGTCCTCGCGGATCCGGCGGACCCGCTCACGGCGTTCGCGGCGGGACTCCTCCTCGGCGCGCCGGGTCTCGGCGCGCCGTTCGGCGATCCGCTCGGGGGACTGCGCCTCCCCGTGCTCGCGGACCCAGCGGTCGAGCTCGGCGCCGGCCTCGTCGATCCGCTGCCGCATCTCCCGGGCCTCGCGGCGTTCGCGCTCGTGCCGGGCGGTGTCCAGGCGGGCCAGCTCGGCGCGCTGCCCGGCGACCAGCCTGCGGTAGGCCCTCCGCCGTTCGCGCACCGCCTCGGCGATCTCGCCGCGCCGGGAGCGCAGCCGCACCCGGCGGTCCTCGGTGTCGTCCTGCACCTCGTCGCCGCCGGTGAGCTGCCAGGACCGGTGGACCATGGACAGCAGGAACGCGGTGACGCCCAGGGTGATCACGATGGCGGTGAGCACCATCGCCTGCGGCAGCGGGTCGGCCATCCGGGCCGGATCGGAGACGCCGAGGATCGGCGGTTCCCCCGGCGGGCCGGAGACCGTGACGATCAGCAGGTTCACCCCGTTGCCGAGGAGGATGACGCCGGCCAGCAGCCGCACCAGGCTGCGTTCCAGAAGGAGCGCCGCCCCGACCGCGATCAGGATCGCGGAGGCGGCGATCGGCAGCAGCGGGACGCTCACCGGGTCTCCTCCTCCTCGATCTGCCGGTCCAGCTCGGCGCCCAGGCTGCGCAGGATGTCCTGGACCATGCCGAACACCGTCAGGTAGATCCCGAGGTCGAACAGCAGGACGGTGGACAGGTGGACCTTCCCGACCAGGGGGACTGCCAGGTCGGCGGAGAACGCGCGCAGCGGCGCGCCGCCGAACGCCAGGCCCAGGACCGCGGACACCACCGACAGCACCAGGCCCAGCCCCATCAGCACCCCGGCGCCGGTCGGCGCGGCGACGGCCAGCTCGTACCGGCCCCCGGCGAGATAGCGGACGACCAGGGACAGCCCGGCCACGATGCCGCCGGCGAACCCGCCGCCCACCGAGCCGTGCCCGGTGAACAGCAGGAAGACCGAGACGAGCAGCAGGGTGTGGAAGATCATGCGCGCGATGACCTCCAGGACCGCCGCCCGCTCCCCCGGCGGCAGGGTCGCCGTCAGCCAGTAGGTCCGGCCCGGCGGCCTGCGGTGCCCGGCGGGGGGCCGTTCCAGCGCGTAGGTGCGGCGGCGCAGGAAGACCAGGCTGGTCACCCCCAGGGTGAGGACGACGAGAACGGTGCTCTCCCCCAGGGTGTCCCAGGCCCTGATGTCCACCAGCAGCGCGCTGACGATGTTGGAGGCTTTCGCCTGCTCCGTCGGCCCGGCCAGCAGCGTCCCGACCGGCGTCTCCGACCGCGCGTTGACCGCCAGTGTCCCGGCGCCGGCCGCGACGAGGCCGGTGACCGCCCCGAGCACGGCGCGTACGGCCAGCGGCACCCTGGGCCGCTGCTCCTCCTGCGGGACGATCGGGAGCCTGCGCAGCACCAGCACGAAAGCCACCAGGCTCAGCGTCTCGACGAGGAGCTGGGTCAGTGCCAGGTCGGGTGAGCCGTGGGAGAGGAACAGCAGCGCGGTGCCGTACCCGGTGAGCCCGACCAGCAGCGCGAGCACGACGTGGGAGCGGGCGAACGGCGCGAGGACGGCGGTGACGGCGAGGAGGAGCCCCACGACGGGCTGCTCGGCGCGTTCCCACAGGACGACGGCCGGTCCCACCGTGGTGACGGGCCCGTACAGCAGCGCGAAGACCGCGATGCCCGCCAGGGTGATGAACGCGATCATCAGGTAGTCGGGGAGGGACCCGCGCTGGACGACGCCGGTGAGCTGCCCGGCGAAGCGGTTCATGCCGCGTACGAGCGCCCAGTAGACCCGTCCGGAGTCGATCGTGCGCAGCAGCCGCCCGGCCCGCGCCCCCCGGTCCCCGGCGGCGAAGATCAGCGCACCCCCGGCCAGGGCGGCGGCGGACAGCAGCAGCGGGACGGGCGCGCCGCTCCACAGCGCGAGGTGGGCCTCGTGGCCGGGGTCGGCGAAGGTGGCGGTGTAGGGCTCCATGGCATGGCCGTACCGGGAGGCGAAGAGGGCGGCGACCGGCCCGAGCGCGGCGAGCAGGGCCGGCGGCAGGAACGTCGCGACGCCGTAGTGCGCCATCGGGGTCGGCTCCCGGCCCGGCGGTCCCCCGAAGGCCCCGGCGAGGAAGCGCAGGCTGTAGGCGGCGGTCAGCGCCGAGCCGATCACCACCCCGGCCAGCGTCACCACCTGGGCGGGCCCGCCGCCGAGCAGCGACTCGAAGGCCGCCTCCTTGGCGGAGAACCCGAAGAAGAGCGGCACGCCCGCCATGGAGGCCGCGGAGGCCGTCGCGACCGCGCACAGCCAGGGCGCCGAGCGCCGCAGACCGCTCAGCGCGCGCAGGTCGCGGGTCCCGGCCGCGTGGTCGACGATCCCGACGACCAGGAACAGCGACGCCTTGAACAGGGCGTGCGCGCCCAGCATGGCGGTGCCCGCGAGCGCGGTGCCGCGGGTGGCGGCGCCGAACAGCACGGTCAGGAAGCCGAGCTGGCTCACCGTGCCGTAGGCGAGCAGCCGTTTGAGGTCGTTCTCGCGCAGGGCCCGCCAGCCGCCCAGCACCATCGTGAGCAGGCCGAGCGACACGGCCGCCGCCCGCCACGGTACGTCCTCGCCGAAGGCCGGGCCGAGCCTGGCCAGCAGGTAGATCCCGGCCTTGACCATCGCCGCGGCGTGCAGGTACGCCGAGACCGGGGTCGGCGCGGCCATCGCGGCGGGCAGCCACATGCTGAACGGGAAGATCGCCGACTTCGACAGCGCCCCGGTCAGGACGAGCGCCAGCGCGGCGGGCACCGTCCCGCCGGCCGGCGGGTGCGCGACGAGCTGCGAGACCCGGTAGGTACCGGCCGCCTCGCCCAGCATGACGAACCCCGCGAGCATGGCCAGCCCGCCGAAGGTGGTGACGGTGAGCGCCTGCAGCGCGGCCCTGCGCCCGGCCCGGCTCGCCGGGTCCTGACCGATCAGCAGGTAGGAGAAGATGGTGGTCAGCTCCCAGAACACGTACAGCAGGAGCAGGTCGTCGGCGGCCACCAGCCCGAGCATCGCCCCGGCGAAGGCCGTCAGCGCCCCGCCGAACCTCCCGAGGCCGTCCTCGCCGGCGGAGAAGTAGCGGGAGCAGTACAGCAGCACCAGCGCGCCGATCCCGGTGACCAGCGTCATCATCAGCAGGCCCAGCGCGTCGGCGCGGAAGGACAGGCTCATCCCCAGGGCGGGCGCCCAGTCGTGCCGCGAGGAGACGGGCGCGCCCGTGACGACGGCCCACAGCGTGTAGGCGAACCCGCAGGCGGGCGGGAGGGCGAGCACGAGGAAGGCGTCGCGGCCGAGCCTGCGCACCAGGGCCGGGGCGCACACCGCCGCGACGGCGTGCAGGATCAGCAGCGGCTCCATGGTCTCCCGGGCCCGTCGTCGGCCGACGACCCGACGGTGCCACCGGATCCGCCGCGCCGCCGTACGGGCGCGCGGCCGCTTGACGGGAAAAGTCCCGGTCCTTCACCGGGACATGAGACCCGCCGGGTACGGCTCAGCGGCGGCCGGCGCGGCCCAGCAGCCAGCCGATCACCGCGCTGCCGAGCGCGACCCCGGCGCCCATCCCGAACGCGGCGAGGACCGGCCAGGCGGGGCCGTTCGCGGCGGGTCGCGGGGCGGGGCGGGCGGCGGGACGCTCGAAGACCCGCGGCGCGGCCTGGGCCTGCTCTCCGGCGGGGACGGCCGCCGGGCCGGGCCGGGCGGCCTCTCCGGCGAGGGCCGCCGGGCCGGCCTGGACGGGGATCGCGGCTGTCTCCGGGACGGTCGCCGTGGTCCCGGCGGTCCCGGCGGTCCCGATGACTCCGATCACGGAGGCGGCGGGGACCGCGGGGGCCGTCACGACGGCGGCGAGGTGGTCCTCGACGGCGGTGAAGAACTCTCCCGCGGTCTTCCTCGCCACCGAGCCGAGCATGCGCTGGCCGACGCCTCCGATCATGCCGCCGACCACCGCCTCGGCGTCGTAGTCGACCCGGGTGCCGCCCCCGGCGTCGCTGAGGCGGATCTCGACGGTGGCGTCCACCGTGCCGGGGGCGCCCTGCCCCCGGGCCCGGAGCACGAACCGCTCCGGCGCGTCCGGCTCGGTCAGCGTCACCTCTCCCTGGTAGACGCCCTTGATCGAGGCGACCCCGGCGGTGACCGTCATCCGGTAGGCGCCGGGCCCCGTCTCCTCCAGGCGCTCACAGCCCGGGATCGTGCGCACGAGCACGGCCGGGTCCTGGAGCGCGGACCACACGCGGTCCCTGTCGACGCCGAGCACGGCGCTGCCTGCGACCTTCATCCCAGATACTGTAGGCATCCGCCCGCCGCGCCGGTAGGGCATGTGCCCTCGGCGCGGCGGACGGCGAGGCGGTGGAGCCCCGCTAGGCGGTCAGGACCACCTTGTTGCACTCGTTCTCCTTGTGCTTGAACATCTCGTAGGCCTGCGGGGCGTCCTCCAGCCGCATGCGGTGGCTGATCACGAAGCTGGGGTCGATGTCGCCGTTGCGGATCCGCTCCATCAGCGGCCTCATGTACCGCTGCACGTGGCACTGGCCGGCCCTCAGGGTCAGCGACCGGTTCATGATCGATCCCATCGGGAACTTGTCGACCATGCCGCCGTAGACGCCGATCACCGAGACGGTCCCGCCGTTGCGGCAGGCCATGATCGCCTGGCGCAGGGCGTACGGCCGGTCGGTCTCCAGGCGGGTCGCCTGCTTGGTGCGGTCGTAGGCGTACATGGCCGGGTTGCCGTGGTGGGCCTCCATGCCGACGGCGTCGATGCAGGCGTCCGGGCCGCGGCCGGCGGTCATGTCCCGCAGCGCCTCCATGACGTCGACCTCCTCGTAGTTGAGCGTCTCGGCGCCCGCGCGCTCGGCGTGGTGCAGCCGGTAGGGGAGGCGGTCGATGCAGATGACCCGTTCGGCGCCCATCAGGCGGGCGCTGAGGGCCGCGAACTGGCCGACCGGCCCGGCCCCCCAGACGGCGACGACGTCGCCGGGCTTGATCTCGCACATCTCCGCGCCCATCCAGCCGGTGGGCAGGATGTCGGACAGGAACAGCACCTTCTCGTCCGGCAGGCCGTCCTCGACCTTGATCGGCCCCACGTCGGCGAAGGGCACCCGGGCGTACTCCGCCTGGCCCCCGGCGTAGCCGCCGAGCATGTGCGAGTAACCGAAGATCCCCGACGGGGAGTGACCCAGGACCTTCTCCGCGACGCCCGCGTTGGGGTTGGAGTTCTCGCACACGGAGTACATGCCGTTCTGGCAGGACAGGCAGTTGCCGCAGGCGATCGGGAACGGGACGACCACCCGGTCGCCGACCTTGAGGTTGCGCACCTGCGGGCCCACCTCCACCACCTCGCCCATGAACTCGTGGCCGAGGATGTCGCCCTTCTTCATCGTGGGCATGTACCCGTCGTACAGGTGCAGGTCCGAGCCGCAGATCGCGGTCGAGGTGACGCGGACGACGGCGTCGCGGGCGTTGACGATCCCCGGGTCCGGGACGTCCCGGACCTCGACGGTGTTGCGGCCCATCCAGCATGTGGCTTTCATGTCTTCCCCTCACCCCACCGGCTGGGCGGGACGCTGTACGGCCTGCCGGAGCGCGCGGGTGCCCTCCGGGCTGCCCTCGGAGCGCACCACCTCCCCGGTCTCCATGACCTGCTTGAACCGCCGCAGGTCGTCGTGGACCTGCTGCTCGGGGTGCTCGCCCAGCAGCCGGGCCAGCGCCAGGCCCGCCTTGCCGCCCGGCGGGTCGTAGCTCAGGCTCACCCGCACCTCGGTGCCGCGCCCGCCCGGGGCGTCGGCGAACCGCACCGTCCCGCTGTTGGGCACCGTCGCCCGTCCCGTGGACCGCCACGAGATCAGCTCACCCGGGCGGTCCTCGACGATCTCCGCGTCCCACTGCACGCTTTTGCCGGCCGGGCCCCGCGCCGTCCAGTGCGACCGTCCGTCGCCGGTCACCTCCACCGACTCCAGGTGCGTCATGAACCGCGGAAGGTGCCCGAAGTCCCGCCAGTACCGGTAGACCTCCTCGCGGGGATGGTTGATCGTCACCGCCGCCCGCAGGTCCCGGATCCGATCGCCCAGTTCACGGCCCTCCCGGCCCTCAGGGCCCCGGGTGGCCGTGGTGCGCCGGCCGGCCCGCATCGCGGCGTACACGGCGGCGGCGAGCCCGGTGGCCGCCGTGAGGGTCCCGATGCGGCCGCCTCCGCCGCCGGAGCGGCCGCCCCGGCCGGTCTTCGCGCGGCCGGGCGCCATCATCCGCATCGCGCCGCCCAGGCCGTGCCCGGACGCCGTCATCCGCCTCATCCCGCCGATGCGGCGGCCCGGCGCCATCATGCGCATCGCGCCGCCCATGCGGTGGTGGTCCCCCATCCCGCGGGCGTGCCCGCGGCCTCCCGGGTACGGGATCACGTGCAGGAACTCCCGCCGGCCGGTCGGCGCCAGCATCGCGCGGATCCGGCCGGCGATGCCGCGGCCCGTGCCGGGCGGCGTCATGTGGAGCAGACCCCGCGCCCCGTGCTGCGGGATGACGTGCAGGAATTCCCGGCCGCCGGTCGGCGCCAGCGTCCGCCGCAGGCCGCGGGGAAGTCTCCGGCCGCCCGCCATCGGCATCCCGCTGAGCATGCCCCCCGCTCCGCGCGGCGGGAGCGTGTGCAGGAACTCCCGGCCGCCGGTGGGCATGAGCCTCCGCCTCGGGCCGCGGCCGGGCGTGCCGCCCATCATCGGCATGGCCTGGATGAACTCCCGGCCGCTCGTCGGCGTCAGCCTCCGGTGGATCCGCTCGGCGGTCTTCGGCGCGACGACGTGCGCCAGGCCCAGGCCGAGGCCGGCCCAGCCCAGCACGCGGGCGAGCGGGTCGGCGGTGTGCTGATGTTCATGGGTCATATGGTCCTCGCATGGCTGGTCGCTTCTCCGATTCCGGCCCGCCGTCGGCTCGGCCCCGCGGCCGTTTCCGGCCGCCACGCCGCACCGGCGCCGCCGCCGTCCGGCGCGGCCCGGCAGGCGGGAACGGCCGGTGGCGAACCTCCCGGTAACCGCAGGTATTACCCCTCTGACATGGGAAGACGCTGATTCTCCGGTCCGGAATGGGTCAGGAGATCCCAACATCGCCGGACTCTCCGCCGGCCCCGGCCGCCGGATCTCGTCACCGACAAATGCCCCATATGGCCATTTATGCGATTACCGGTCCCCGGCCCCTGGCAGGATGGTGCGCCATGGCATCGGGGAGATCACGAATGGCCGGGGCGGCGGTCGCGCTCGCGGTCGTGACGGCGGGCGCGGGCTGCGGCCAGGGGAGCACGGGCGCGGACGGCGGCGCGGCGGACGGCAGGGACGGCGCCGCCCGCGCCCCCTCCCCCGCCGTGTCCGCCTCGCCGTCCCCCACCGGCCCGCCCGGGGTGCTGCCCAGGCCGGGCGAGGTGGCCCGGATCCCCGTGCCCGCCGACGGACTGCCGCCCGTGATCAGCTCCATCCCGACCAAGCGAAAGGTCGTCTTCCTCACCATCGACGACGGATGGGAGCAGGACCCGGGGTTCCTGGCGCAGGTCCGCGAGCGGCGGATCCCGATCGCGGCCTTCGTCACCCGCGACGCCGTCGAGGCCAGGGGCGCGACCGACCCGACCGCCCAGGGAGGGAGATACCTCGGCGCCGGGAAGTGGGACTACGTGCGCGACCTGCGCGAGGCCGGGGCGACGATCGAGGACCACACGCTCACCCATCCCAGCATGCCCACGCTCGGCTATGAGCGGCAGAAGGCGGAGATCTGCGGCACCGCCAAGCTGGTCCGCAGGCACACCGGCGAGTCGCCCAGGCTGTTCCGCCCGCCGTTCGGCGCCTTCAACACCCTGACGCGCAGGGCGGCCAAGGCGTGCGGCATGGACGCGCTGCTGCTCTGGACGGCGACCGTGCAGCCGGGCGGGAAGATCGCCTATCAGGTGCCGGACAAGAAGCTGCGCCCCGGCGACGTGCTGCTGCTGCACTTCCGGCCGAACCTGTCCCGCGACTTCCGCGTCCTGGTCAAGAAGATCCAGCGCCGGGGCTTCGAGCTCGGCAACCTCCACGCCTACCTGGAGGCCGCGGGCCGCCGGTCCTGACCCGGATCCGAGCCGGAGTGCGGTCCGGACCGGCCGTGTGACGAAGATCGCATCAGCTCGCGGCACCGGCGCCCCCCTTTGCTCTACACGTTGTAGTACTACTGGAGGTAGCACTACCGCTTGTAGAGCTTTGACCCGTGAGGGGAAGATGGACGCACTGGACCTGGCGCGGTGGCAGTTCGGGATCACCACCGTCTACCACTTTCTTTTCGTACCCCTGACCATCGGCCTGGGCGTCTTCGTGGCCGGCTTGCAGACCGCCTGGCACCGCACCGGCAGGGAGCAGTACCTGACGCTCACCAAGTTCTTCGGGAAGCTCTTCCTGATCAACTTCGCGATGGGCGTGGTGACCGGCATCGTGCAGGAGTTCCAGTTCGGGATGAACTGGAGTGAGTACTCCGTCTTCGTCGGCGACGTCTTCGGCGCCCCGCTGGCGCTGGAGGCGCTGCTGGCGTTCTTCCTGGAGTCGACGTTCCTGGGCTTGTGGATCTTCGGGTGGGACCGCCTCCCCAAGCGCGTCCACCTCGCCACGATCTGGGCGGCGGTGATCGGCTCCAACCTCTCGGCCTACTTCATCCTCGCCGCCAACGCCTGGATGAAGCACCCGGTCGGCTACGAGGTGGTCGGCGGCCGGGCCCGCATGACGGACCTGTGGGCGGTGCTCACCAACCCCACGGCCCTCGCCCAGGTGCCCCACGTGGTCGGCGCGGCGTTCGTCGTCGCCGGCGGGTTCGTGCTGGCCGTCTGCGGCTACCGCGTCCTGCGCGAGCGGCGTCCGGGCCCCGGCCGCGCCGTTCCCCTCCGCCACGACCGGGAGGGCATGTGGCGCGCCCCGATGCGCGCCGCGCTGGTCATGACGGCGATCGCCGGGGCCGTCGTCGCCTTCACCGGCGACGCCTCCGCCAAGCTCCTGAACGAGCAGCAGCCGATGAAGCTGGCCGCCGCCGAGGGACTCCGGCACAGCACGGCGGGCGCGCCGTTCTCCCCCGTGCCCGGGGTGGAGCTGCCCGGCGTGCTCAGCTTCCTGTCCACCGGCGACTTCGGCGCCGTCATCCGGGGCACCGAGGACCTCCAGGCCGCCTACGCCCGGCAGTTCGGCCCGGCCGACTACGTCCCCGACCTGACCGTCGTCTACTGGTCCTTCCGCGTCATGATCGTCTTCGGCATGACGACCGTGGCCCTCTCGGTCCTCGGCCTGTGGCTGACCCGCCGTCGCCGCCGCGACCCGCGCCCGGTGCCCTCCTGGTTCGCCCGCGCCTGCCTGCTCGCCCTGCCACTGCCGACCCTCGCGATGATCGCCGGCTGGCTGCTCAGCGAGATCGGCCGTCAGCCCTGGACCGTCCAGGGCGAGCTGCTCACCGCCGCGAGCGTCTCCCCCGGCGTCAGCCTCGCCGAGGTCGCGATCTCACTGACGGTCTTCACCGTCCTGTACGGCGCGCTCGCCCTGGCCGAGGCCGTACTGCTGGTCCGGCACGTCAAGGCGGGCCCCGAGCCCGCCGCCCCCGGCCCCCTCGCCCCGCCCTCGCGCGACGGCGACGAGGACCGCACCGCACTGCTCCAGCCGACCCTGATGTACTGAGCGGACAACGGACATGGAACTGACGACCTTCTGGTTCATCGTCATCGCCTTCCTGTGGACCGGTTTCTTCGTCCTGGAGGGCTTCGACTTCGGCGTCGGCATGCTGGCCCCGGCGCTGTCGCGGAACGAGGCCGAGCGCAGGCAGGTGCTCGGCACCATCGGCCCGGTCTGGGACGGCAACGAGGTGTGGCTGATCACCGCGGTCGGCGCGATGTTCGCCGCGTTCCCCGCCTGGTACGCCGGTCTGCTCAGCGAGTTCTACCTGCCGCTCACGCTGGTCCTGGTCGGGCTGATCGTGCGCGGCGTCGGCCTGGAGTGGCGGGGCAAGGTGCACCACGCCACGGACCGCCGCTGGTGCGACCTGGGCATCGTGGCGGGCAGCGCGCTCCCGGCGTTCCTGTGGGGCGCCGTCTTCGCCGACCTGCTGCGGGGCGGCGCGGCCGCCGCGCTGGCCGGCGGGATCCTCTCGCTCTCGCTGTTCGCCCTGCACGGCGCGGTCTTCGTCGCGCTGAAGACCACCGGCCCGGTACGGGCCCGCGCCCGCCGCGCCGCGATGGCCGCCTCGGCGGTGGCGCTGCCCGCGGCCGTGGTGGCGCTGCCGGGCATCCCCCCGGCGGGCAGCGGCTGGGCCGCGGCGCCGTGGCCGTGGGCGGGCGCGCTGGCCGCGGTCGCCGCCCTGGCCGCCGGGGTCGCGCTGACCTGGCGGGGCAGGGACGGCTGGGCGTTCACCGCCACCGCCTCCGCCATCGTCCTGACCGGCGCCGCGCTGTTCGCCACCCTCTTCGAAGCCCCCATGCCGGGCATGACCGTCGCCGGGGCCGCCTCCGGCCCCTACACGCTGGGCATGCTGACCTGGATCGGCCTGATCGCGCTGCCGTTCGTGCTCGGCTACCAGGCGTGGACCTACTGGGTATTCCGCAGGCGCCTGGTCGCCGAGGTCTCCCGGGCCTGACTCCCCGGCCCGGGTCTCCCGGATCAGGCCCCCGCTCCGGAGCCTCCCGGACCGGCCCTCGCGTCGGGGTCTCGCGGCCCGGGTCGCCCGGGCCGGGGCGTCCTGACAGCGGGCGGCGCGCCGCCCTCCCCGTCCGCCGCGCCGCCGACGCCGTACCGGGAACACCGTGGCCACGGCCGCCACCGCGGCCGTGGCCGTCTCCACGAGCCCGGCGGCCACCGTTATCACTGTGAGATCTGACATTTTCCGGGCGGTGGAGTTGGGAAACAGAGGCATTGACTTCCAGTGAAAAGATCGCAAACATGCCTCGGTGACCACCCCCAGTCTGTTCCGGCACCGGAACTTCTCGCTCCTGTTCGGAGCGGACACGATCAGCCAGATCGGCACGCAGGTCAGCACCCTCGCGCTGCCGCTGGTCGCGGTGCTCGCGCTGCACGCGAGCCCGTTCGAGACCGGCCTGCTGGCCGCCGCGCAGACGGCGGCCTTCCTGCTGGTCGGACTGCCGGCCGGGGTGTGGGTGGACCGGATGCCGCGCCGGCGGATCCTGGTCGGTGCCGACGTGGTCCGGGCCGTGCTGCTGGCCTCGGTGCCGCTCGCCTGGTGGCTCGACGCGCTGAGCCTGCCCCAGCTGTACGGCGTGGCGCTCGGCACCGGCCTGGCCACGGTCTTCTTCGACGTCGCCTACCAGAGTTACCTGCCGAGCCTGGTCGGCAGGGACCGCCTGATGGAGGGCAACGCCAAACTGGAGATCGTCCGCAACTCCGCGCAGATCGCCGGCCCGGCCGTCGGCGGCGGTCTGATCCAGCTGCTCACCGCGCCGGTCGCGGTGGTGCTGGACGCCGTCAGCTTCCTGGGCTCGGCGCTGATGCTGGGGCGGATCGACGCCACCGAGCAGGTCCCGGACCGCAGCGAACGGCGGGGACTGCTGAAGGAGATCGGCGAGGGCCTGCGGTACGTGGTCTCCCACCGCATCCTGCGGCTGATCGCCGCCTCCACGGCCCTGGCGAACTTCGCCAACGGCATGATGGTCGCCGTCGAGATGATCTTCCTGGCCCGGGTGGTCGGCCTGTCCCCCGGCGCGATCGGCGTGCTGTTCTCGGTGGTGTCCGTCGGCGGCCTGACCGGCGCGGCGCTCGTGGGGCCGATGAGCCGCCGGATCGGCTCGGCCCGGATCATCTGGCTGTCCATCATGGTGACGTCGCCGTTCACCGCCCTGGTGCCGCTGACCGAGCCGGGCTGGCGGGTCTCGCTCTTCGCGATCGGCGCGTTCATCCAGTCGATCGGCGTGGTGCTCTACAACGTCGGCCAGGTCACCTTCCGTCAGAGCGTCACCCCCGAGCGCATGCTCGGCCGGATGAACGCCACCATGCGCTTCCTGGTGTGGGGCACGCTGCCCATCGGCGGCCTGGTCGGCGGTCTGCTGGGCGAGCAGTTCGGCGCCCGCGCCACGCTGTGGGTCGTCGTGGGGGTCACCCTGCTGGCGGTGGTGCCGCCGGTGCTCTCCCCGCTGCGCACCATGCGCGACCTGCCCGAGGTCCCGGACCCGGACGGGCCCGGGGCGGAGGACCCGGCGGCCGGTCCGATGACGGAGCAGCCGGCGGCGGAGGAGCCGGAGGCCGGCGACCCGGCCGCGGAGGGCCCGCCGAGCGGGAGACCGGCGAAGGAGCGGGCGGCGGGCGGCGGCACCGTGACGGAGGACCAGGCGACCGGGGAGGCGGCGGAGGTTCCGCTGATCGGAGAGACGGTGGCGGGGATCCCCGTGACCGAGCGGCCCGCCCCGGCGCACGACCCCGCCTCCGGCCCGGTCCCCGGCTCCGCGCCGGCGCACGACCCCGCCTCCGTCCCGGCGCACGACCCCGCCTCCGATCCGGTCCCCGGCTCCACGCCGGCCGGCGACCCCGGCCGAGACGGGACCTCCGTACGGGACGACACCGGACGGCCGGATCCCGCCGACGGCTCCTGACACCGGCCCCGGCCGGGACGAGCGACGCGGCGACCGATCCCGCCGGGCACCGGTTCCGGCGCGGACGGCCCGGCCCGCACGGCACGGCACGGGCGGCGCGGGCGGCACGGCCCGGCGCGGATGTACGGCGGTGGCTATGATCGCTCCGCGGTTCCCGGGCCGCACGCGAGGAGGGCGGATGCGCGAACTCGAGGTCTCCCACCACGACCTGCTGGGCTCGGCCTCGGGGTTGGCGGACGCGGCGGAGGTCCTGCGCGAGGAGCTGCGGATCCTCGGCGACGGGTTCGCCGGTGACGGCGACCCCTGGGGCGAAGGCGACCTGGTCGGCCAGATCGGGGCGGCCTACCGGCACCTGGTCGGCAAGGCCCTGGCCCGGGGAGAGGCCATCGCGGAACGGTACGAAGCGGCCGCCGAGGAGGTCGCCGCCGCCTCCCGGACGCATCGCGCGGCCCAGACCGGCGCCGAGGAGGTGATGGCCGCCCTCGCCCGCCGGCACTCGTCGTCGGCCTGAGGCGTCACGGCGGGCCGGGCGTCACCTCCGGCCGCCTCCCCGGGCCGGGCGTCACCCGCCCCGCGCCCGCCTCCCTGGGCCGGATGTCACCCGGTCGCCGGTCAGTCCGGGGGACGCTCGTACCACCGGTGGTTGCGGAAGAACATCCCCGCCTCCGACGGATGGACCCCCGGCGGGTAGAGCCCCGCGATGTGACGCCGGTCGATGCCTCCGCCGAAGACCACGCGGCCCTCGACCGCCGGGCCGGCGGGCAGTCCCAGGGCCCGCAGCGTCTCCGCCTCGTGGATGCCGCCGGGCGGATCGACCTTGACCAGGTAGTAGTCACCGGGGGCGGCGTGGGGCCTCGCCCGGACGACGGCGTCCGAGTCGATCCCGCCCGGCACGAAGTCGATCGGACCGTGCGGGTCGGCGGGCCGCAGGCCGTTTCTGAAGATGTCCTCCGGCGACTGTCCGGGGCGGACGCCCACCCACAGGGGCTCGCGGCCGGTACGCCAGACGATCTCCTCCGGCGCCACCTGCCGGGAGGACTCCCCGGCGGCGGACGACGGGCGCCGCAGCTGCTCCGGGCCGACGCGGGTGGCGGCCCCAGGGAAGGGCCGGGCGTGGTCCACGGGCGTTCCCACGCCCTGGGGCGGGGAGCGGGGGCGTCCAGCAGCCGGCCGGCCCTGGAGAAGGCCGGCCCGACCTCGCGGCCGAGTCGCTCCAGGACCTGGCGGTGGAGCCGGCGTAGCAGGACCTGGGCGGACATGACGCCTTCCACCGCCGTCACGGCGGCTCAGGGACCGACGTTCCTCGTCAGGAGCCGCAGCAGCAACCGGAAGAGCGTCCTGATCATGGAGACCTTGAGGACGAAGACGAGCATGGCCGACAGCACCAGTGCCCCGGCCAGGATCCGGGCCGCCCTGGCGGCGTCGTCGGCCTGGGCGCCCGGTCCGTCGGCGGCGGTCCACCGCGTCCGGAAGGCCGCCACGTCCTGCCCGGAGTTGCTGGTCCAGACGGGAGCGGCGTGGTCGTCGGCGGTGTGCCCGGCGTGTTCGAACGTCCCGGCGAGCGCCAGGCACCGCACACCCGCGCCGCACAGTGTCTCCTCGTCGGACGCGGGCCACGGGATGCCCACCAGGTGGAGGACGGCGACGAGTTCGCCGGGCGGCTGCAGGCCCATCAACGGACCCCGGAACCGTGCGGGCCGCGGAGGCCGTCGGGTTCAGGGGCCCCGGTGGAGGCGGCGGGAGCGGGGGCTCCGGCGGGCCGCCGGTCACGATGCCGGGCGGGGGGAATGACCATGTCTCTCCTCGGCGAGCGGTTCCGCGGGATCATGATGGCGCACTCCGCCCGCCGCGACCGGACGGGCGGGCCCCTCACCGGCGGCGCAGGTCGAACAGTTCCGACGGGGAGATCGGCATCCGGTCGATCCGGATGCCCTCGGCGTCCTCCACGGCCGAGGCGATCACCGCCGACACCGGGATGACCCCGGCCTCCCCCGCGCCCTTGATGCCCAGGGGGTTCAGCGGGGACGGGGTCTGCAGGTGCGCGGTCTCGATCCGCGGCACCTCGGTGACGTAGGGCATCAGGAAGTCCATGAACGAGGCGTTCAGCAGCTGCCCGTGCTCGTCGTAGACCATCCGCTCGTACAGCGCGCCGCCCACGCCCTGGGCGACGCCGCCGTGGATCTGCCCCTCGACGATCATCGGGTTGACCAGGTTGCCGCAGTCGTGGACGACGGCGTAGCGCAGGACGCGGATCTCGGCGGTCAGCGGGTCGGTCTCGACGATCGCCGCGTGCATGCCGGAGGCGAAGGTCGAGCGGACCGGCGAGTAGTAGTCGCGCCCCTCCAGCCCCGGCTCGTCCCCCTCGGCCACCGGCGGCCGGTCGGGGGAGGCCGTCCCGGCGAACTGGGTGGCGCGGGCCGCCTCGGCGTCGAAGGCGTAGCGCAGCGGGTTGGCCAGCACCGCCACCGTGGCCAGCGGCACCGCCGCACCGGGCGTGCCGGCCACCCGGACCTCACCGTCGACGATCTCCAGGTCGCCCGGGTCGGCCTCCAGCGCGTCGGCGGCGATCCGCAGCGCCTTCTCCCGCACCCTGCGGCAGGCCAGCGCGATCGCGTTGCCGCTCATCACCGCGGCCCGCGAGGCGAACGTGCCGACCGCGTAGCCGAACCTGCGGGTGTCGCCGGTGACCACCGAGACCCGCTCCAGCGGCACGCCCAGCTCGGACGCGGCGATCTGGGCGAACACCGTCTCGTGGCCCTGCCCCTGGGACGTCAGGCCGGTGGAGACGTGCACCCGGCCGTCGGAGGTGACCTGGACGTGGCCGCCCTCGTAGGGGCCGACGCCGGTGCCCTCCACGTAGCAGCCCAGCCCGATGCCCAGGCGCCGCCCCCCGGCCGCCGCGCGGGCCTTCAGCTCGCCGAAGGAGTCCCAGCCGATGAGCTCCTTGAGCATCCGCAGCGACTCGGGGTAGTCGCCGCTGTCGTAGATCAGCGGCCGGCCGTCCTGGAAGGTCAGTCCCTGGTCGTAGGGGAACTCGCCGGGCTGGATGAAGTTGGCCTCGCGCACCGCCGTACGGTCCAGGCCGAGGTGGGCGGCGATGCGGTCCATGGTCCGCTCCATGCAGAAGGCCGCCTGCGGCCGTCCCGCCCCCCGGTACGGCGTGACCTGCACGGTGTTGGTGTAGACGGAGGAGAACTCGACCCGGTAGGCGCCGATCCGGTACGGGCCCGGAAGCTGGGTGGCGGTGATGATCGGCACGATGATCCCGTACGGCGTGTAGGCCCCGTGGTCGTGCAGGATCGTCACGTCCAGGCCCAGCACCCGCCCGGCGTCGTCGAAACCGACCCGCACGTGCTGCACCTGGGCCCGCTCGTGGGCGGAGGAGACGAAGTGCTCACGCCGGTCCTCGGTCCACTTGACCTCGCGTCCGAGCAGCACGGCGGCCCAGGGGACGAGGACCTCCTCCGGCCACGGATGAACGATCTTGACGCCGAACCCGCCGCCCACGTCGGGGGCGATCACCTCGACCTTGGTCGGCGGCAGGCCAAGCCGGGCCGCGATCGCCATCCGGACGCTGGTGGAGGTCTGGGTGCTGGAGTAGACCCGCAGGGAGCGGTCGTCGGCGTCCCAGCGGGCGTAGACCCCGCGGCCCTCCAGCGGCATGGAGGCGCTGCGCTCGATGTCGAGGCGGAAGGACAGGACGTGCGGGGCCGCCTCGATCGCCTCCCGGGCGCCGAGCCCGGCCGCCGAGGGCACCTCCTGCACCAGGTGCGCGCCGACGTTGCCCGGCACGTCGTCGTGGACGAGCCTGTCGGACCGCGTCGCCTCCTCCACCCCGACGACGGCCCCGGCGACCTCGTAGTCGACCCGGATGAGCGCGCAGGCGTCCTCGGCGAGGTAGCGGTCACGGGCGACGACCATCACGACCGGCTCGCCGACGTGCCGGACGACGTCGCGGGCCAGGGGGCGGGCGGTGCGGCCGTGGGTCAGGGCCGGGTGCGGGATGAGCAGCGGCAGCGGCGCGCCGACCTCCTCCGGCAGGTCCTCCCAGGTGTAGATCGCCACCAGCCCCTCGACCTCGATCGCCGCGGAGACGTCGATGTCGAGGATGCGGGCGCGGGCGTGCGGGGAGCGGACGAAGGCCGCCTCCAGCGCGCCCGCGCCGAGGTCGTCCAGGTAGCGGCCCCGCCCGGTGAGCAGACGGGGGTCCTCGCGGCGCGGCACCGGCTCGCCGAACAGCCTGGTCGTCATGCCCCCTCCGCCCCGGCACGCTCCCCGGTGGATCCGGCGGGACCTGCGGATCCGGTGCCGGCGAGGCCGGTGGTCCCGGCGGGTCCGGCCTCCCCGGCGGGTCCGGTGTCCCGGAGGGACGCGGACGGCCATCCGGCCGGGGCGTCGTCGCCCTCCCCGGCGATGAGTTCGGCGGCGCGGTGGACGGACCTGACGATGTTCTGGTAACCCGTGCAGCGGCAGAGGTTGCCGGAGAGCCCCTCCAGCACCTCCTCCTCGCTCGGCGCCGGGTTGTCCCGCAGCAGGGCGGTGACCGTGCACAGGAAACCCGGGGTGCAGAAGCCGCACTGCAGGCCGTGGCACTCGGCGAAGGCCCGCTGCACCGGCGACGGCTCCCCCTCCGGCCCGGCCAGCCCCTCCACCGTGGTGATCTCGTGTCCGTCGGCGGTGGCGGCCAGCGTCAGGCAGGAACGCACCGGCTCGCCGTCCAGCAGCACGGTGCAGCAGCCGCAGACCCCGTGCTCGCACCCGACGTGGGTGCCGGTCAGTCCGAGGTCGTGGCGCAGGAAGTCGGACAGCAGACGCCTTCCGGGCGCCTCGGCCCTCCGGACCACCCCGTTCACGGTCAGTGTGACCGCGATGTTCGTCATCGGCTCACCGCTCCTCACCGCTCGCCGCGGACAGCGCCGCCTCCCGCAGCGCCCGCTCGGCCAGGACGCCGGTCAGGTGCCGCCGGTAGCCGGCGCTCGCGTGGATGTCGTCCTCCGGCTCGGCCCGCTCCGCCACGGCCCGCGCCGCCGCCGCCCACCCGTCCGCGCGGGCGTGGCCGGTGACGTCCACCACGACCGGGACCGGGCCCGCGCTCACGCACGCCGCCCGGGCGGCGGTGACGCGCAGGCCGTCGTCCAGGCGGACCAGGGCCGCGACCCCGGCCAGGGCGTAGTCGCCGTGCCGCCGGGCCACCTCGTGGAAGGCGGTTCCGCAGCGCGGGCCGGACGCGGGGAAGAACGCCGAGACGGCCAGCTCGCCCGGCTCGGCGGCCGACTCCAGGGGGCCGGTGAAGAAACCGGCCGCCGGGACGTCGCGGACCGCGCCGGGCCGGGCCAGCCGTACCGAGCCGCCGAGGAGCGCCAGCACCGCGGGCAGCTCGGCGGCGGGGTCGGCGTGCACCAGGCTGCCGACGACCGTGCCCCGGTTGCGGATCACCGGGTGGGCGACCAGCCGCAGCGCCTGGCGCAGCAGCGGCTGGGCGGCGGCCGCCTCGGCCGAGCGCTCCACGCGGGCGTGCCGGGCCAGCGCGCCGACCCGTACGCCCCCCGGTTCGACCTCGACCGTGTCCAGCGCGGTGAGCCGGTTGACGTCGACGAGGTGGCCGGGGGCGGCCAGCCGCATGTTCAGCAGGGGGATCAGGCTCTGGCCTCCGGCGAGCACCTTGCCCTCCGGCCCGGCCGCGGCCAGGACCTCCATCGCCTCGGCGACGGAACGGGGGGCGTGGTATTCAAACGGAGGCGGCTTCATCCGGAGGTCTCCCGCGCCCGCGCGCCCGGCCCGGAACCGCCCGCGCCCGGCCGTCCGGGCCGGGACCCGCCGCGCCCGCCGGTCATCCCGACGTCTCCCGGGTCTGCCCGGCCTCCTCGGCGGGGACCTCCACGGCCCCGGTCTGCCGGGAGACGACCCGCAGCAGGTGGTAACCGCCCACGACGACGATGGTGCCGAAGGCGATGCCCTCCAGCGCGAAGTCGGAGCCGAACATCTGCTTGACCGGGCCGATGGCGAGGATGATGCCCGCCCCGATCGGGACCATGTTGACCGGGTTGGAGAAGTCGACGCGGTTCTCGATCCAGATCTTCGCGCCGAGCAGGCCGATCATGCCGTAGAGGATCACCGTGATGCCGCCCAGCACGCCGTTGGGGGTGGCCGCCACCAGCGCGCCGAACTTCGGGCACAGGCCGAAGAGGATCGCGATGGCGGCCGCGATGTAGTAGGCGGCCGTGGAGTAGACCCGGGTGGCGGCCATGACGCCGATGTTCTCGGCGTAGGTGGTGGTCGGGGAGCCGCCGAAGGCGGTGGCGACCGCTGTGGTGACGCCGTCGGCGGCGATCGCCCGGCCCAGGTAGGGGTCGACGTCGGTGCCGGTCATCTCGCCGACCGCCTTGACGTGGCCGACGTTCTCGGCGATCAGCGCGATCACCGCGGGCAGCACCAGCAGCGCGGCCGAGACCTTGATGTCGGGCAGGTGCATGTGCGGCAGGCCGATCCAGTCGGCGCTCGCCACCGCGTCGAGGTTCACCCGGGGATGGGTGTCGATCTTCCCGGTCCCGGCGTTGAAGGCGGTGATGTCGCCGAAGACGCGGTCGGCCGCCCAGGACAGCGCGAAGCCGATGACCAGCCCGAGGAGGATGCCGATCCGCCCGACGAACCCGCGGAACGCCACGATGATCACGAATGTGACGATCATGGTGATCAGCGCGAGCCACTGGTCGCTGGGCCAGTAGACGTCCGCGACGACGTAGGCCAGGCCGAACCCGATCAGCATGACGACGCCGCCGGTGACGACCGGCGGGAACACCCGGTTGATGATCTGCACGCCCACGAAGTGGATGGCCAGGCCCACCAGGGCCAGCACCAGGCCGACCAGCAGGATCGCCCCGGTGACCACCGCGTCCCCGGCCGGGGTGTCGCCGCCGTACAGCGCCCGGATGGCCAGCACGCCGCCCACGAACGAGGCGCTGGTGCCGAGGTAGCTGGGGATCTTCCCGCGCACGATGAGCAGGAACATGATCGTCGCCACGCCCGAGAACATGATGGCGACGTTGGGGTCGAGCCCCATGACGAGGGGGAAGACGAACGTGGCGCCGAACATCGCGATGACGTGCTGGGCCCCGAACCCGATCATCCGCGGCCACGACAGCCGCTCGTCCGGCCGTACCACCTCGCCCGGCGCGAGGTGTTTGCCGTCACCGTGCTTGGTCCAACCTGCAACCATCAAGCCCTGCCTTTCAACGGGCGGTCGGTCGGTGGCCGCCCCGTAGGCATCCCTCCCGAATCCCAAGCTGTTCGTTGCGGGCACCTTAGGCCCGTCCTGTCACTTCTCGCACTGGCACGAACTGCCGAAACCGATCATCCGAGTCGGCAGGCGGACCCCCGGCCGCCGGGCGGATCAGGTGGGTCTCGCGGGCCGTGACGACCTCACCGGGCGGCGATCACCCGGATCTCGAAACCCTCGCCGGCCACGACCTGACCCTCGCGGATCTTACGGGTCTTGCGGGTCTCGACCTCACCGTCGACCATGACGTTCCCCTCGGCGATGAAATGCTTGGCCTGGCCCCCGGTGTCGGTGACGGCGCAGTACTTCAGCAGGTCGCAGAGCGGGATGTAGTCGGTTTCCAGCTCGAAGGTCTCGTTCACCCTCCAGAGTCTAGATGCCGCGCATCCGCAGGACGTGCAGGGCCAGCGTGAGGTTCAGCCGCAGGTGGGCGTCCTCGGTGAAGCCCCCCAGCAGGCGTTCCAGCTTGCCGATGCGGTAACGCAGCGTGTTGTAGTGGAAGTGCAGCCTGCGGGCCGTCTCGGCGACGTTGAGGTTGGTCTCCAGCAGCACCTGCAGGGTCCGTCGCAGGTCGGCGTTCTCGGCGTCGTCGTCGGAGGCGAGCGGGCCGAGGGTCTCACGGACGAAGGCGTGCAGCTCGTCGGTGTCGCCGACCAGCGACAGCAGGCGGTAGACGCCGAGCTGGTCGAAATGGGCGACCGCTCCGGAACCGTGGAGCTGCCGGCCCACCCGGGCCGCCTTAAGCGCCTGGCCGTACGCGCCGGGCAGCCCCTCCACGGCCGGCGCGGTACGGCTGGCGCCGGTGGAGAAGGTCGCGGGCGCACACTCGGCGAAGGCCGCGGCGGCGTCCTTCGCCAGGCGCGCGACGTCGGCGGCGGCGTCCACGACGGCGACGACCTCGTGGGAGAAGCCCGCCACCGCGCCGCGCGGGTCGTGGCGGCGCACCGCCGCGGCCCAGCAGGCCGGCAGGCGGTCCTGGACGGCGCGCTCGTCGCCGCCGGGGTCGAGCTCGGCCACCAGCACGGTCACCGGGCGCTCCAGCTCCCAGCCGAAGGTCCGGGCGCGCGCCGCGACGCGGGCGGGGTCGCCGTCCCGGCCGGTCAGCACGTCGCGCAGGAAGTCGGCGCGGTACTTGCTCTCCACCGCGTTGACCGCCTCCTGCCGGGTCACGACCAGCGCGGCGACCGTGGCGGCACGTTCCAGGATTCCGACGTCGCTGTCGGCGATCGAGCCGACCGGCCCGCAGGCGACGATGCGGCCGTGATGGTGGCCGCCCGCGACGACGGGGACGGAGGTGCGGCTGCCCTCCGGGGCGCTGCGCAGCGCGGTCAGGTACTCGGCGGGCCCGGCGGCGGCGAGCGTGCGGTCGCCCCGGTCGAGCACGGCCACGGCCACCCCGAGCAGCCCGGCGACCTCCGCCGTCACCTCCCGCAGGCCGCCGCCGGCCAGCACGACCTGCACCAGCGCCCGGTGGGCCTCCTCGGCGCGGGCCAGCACCGCGGCCTGCCGGTTGAGGATGTCGGTGAGGACCTGGTTGAGGATGTCGTCGAACCCGACGCCGTCGGGGAGCCGGATCAGCGGGAACCCCAGCCGGTCGGCCTGCTCCACCATCTCCGCGGGCAGCCGGTCGAGGTAGCGGCCCGGCTTGACGGCGAGCGCCGCCAGGCCCCGCTCGTCGAGGTCGGCCACCAGCCGCCCGAGCGACTGGGGGGTGTTGCGCAGCGGGTAGCCCGTGGTGAGCAGCAGCTCGTGCGGTTTCACCCAGGCCAGGATGTCGGGTACCTCCATCACGTTGAGCCGCTGCACGATCCGGCCCAGCCCGCTCTCCCCGGCGATCAGCCGCGCCCCGGCCAGCGCGGAGACGCCCAGCACCTCGCCGACCGCGACACCGTGGATGATCGTTCCGGTGCTCGCCGGCCGCACGGGAGGTTCCATGCGCTGATTCTGACCGATGTGACCTCTGTCAGGAAGAGCCAACTCTCCGTCCGAGCATTGGCATCTTTACCCGTACGGCCCGGCTCACCTGCCGTTCTACGGTCGGCTCGACGAGGGGGACGGCCGGCGGGGAGGCGGGATGATCGTCACGGCACGCCCGAGGAGACCGCGACCGGCTCCGGCGTGGGCGGACGCGACATGAGCGTCACGGCACGCCCGAGGAGACCGCGGCCGTTCCCAGTGCGAGTGGACGCGACCGGCGCGGCGAGCGTGGCACTGCGGCCGGTGCTGGATCCGCCCCGGCGGCCCGCGCGGGTGCTGGCGGTGTTCCCCTCGGCGATCTATCTGGAGGTCCGCGCGGAGCTGGAGCCGCATGTGGTGGCGGTGACGACCGGCGCGGCGGTCCGGCTGCCCAACGCGCTGGTGACCGCCGGGGCGCTGCCGCAGGCCGCCGTGGGCGACGAGGCGTGGGTGGGCGACGGCGCGGTGGAGCTGGGACGGCTGCGCCTGCGGGTGCGGCGCTGGTGGGATCCGGCGCCGCCGCCGGAACGGGCCGGCCCGGCGAGGCTGGCCGCCGCGCTGCCGGTGCTGGCCGGGGTGTGCGACCGGTCGCCGCGGCGGCCGGGGCTGGAGGGCTCCGCCGCCGCCGGGCTGCTGGCCGCCGGGTGCGCGCGGGCCTCGCTGCTCGACTGCGTCACGGCCGCCGAGCAGCTCGTCGGGCTGGGTCCCGGGCTGACCCCGAGCGGCGACGACGTGCTCGCCGGGACGCTCGTGACGCTGCGTCACCTCGGAACGGCGTCCGGGACGCCCCGCGCCGTCTGGCTGGCCGACTGGCTGGGCGCCGCGGTCGCCTTCGACGCGCGCGACCGGACCACCGCGGTCTCGGCCACGCTGCTGCACTGCGCCACCAGGGGCCAGGCGTGCGCGGAGGTGCTGGCCGTCCTGCGGGGCGTGACCGGCGGGAGGTCCCCCGAGCCCGCGCTGGAGCGGCTGCTCGGGCTCGGCCACACCTCCGGGGCCGATCTCGCCTGGGGCCTGCGCGTCGGCCTGGCCGCCGTCGTCGCGCTCGCCGGAAACCCCTCCGGAAACCCCTCCGGAGATCTCGCAGGAGATCTCGCCGGAGATCTCGCCGGAGATCTCGCCCGGGACGGAGAGCGGGTTCGATGAGCGTCGATCTGGTCCGGGTCCGCGCGGGCGCCTACCACGACTCGGTCACCCTGATGCGGGTCAGCCGGACGGCCGCCGAGCTGCCCGGCGTCGAGGTCGCCCTAGTGGCGATGGCCACCGGCCTCAACCGCGGCGTCGCCGCCGACCTGGGTTTCGGCCTGCCCGAGGCCGGTCCCGGCGACCTGCTGGTCGCGCTGCGGGGTGAGGACCACGCCGCCCTGGATGCCGCCGCCGCCGAGCTGGACCGGCTGCTGGCCGGTCTCGCGAGCCGTACGGCGGGCGGCGGGGGTGATGGCCCGGACGATCCCGGCGGGTTCGGCGGCGCGGCGGTGTACGCTCCGCGCACGGTCGGCGCCGCCGCCCGCGCCCTCGCCGCCGGCCCCGGCTCGGCGCTGGCCCTGGTCTCGGTGCCGGGGCCGTACGCCTTCGCCGAGGCGATGGACGCGATCGAGGCCGGCCTGCCGGTGATGATCTTCAGTGACAACGTGCCCGTCGAGCAGGAGGTGCTGCTCAAACGGCGGGCCGCCGAACGGGACGTGCTGGTCATGGGGCCCGACTGCGGCACCGCGGTGATCGGCGGGACCGGCCTGGGCTTCGCCAACGTGCTGCGGCCCGGCCCGGTCGGGATGGTCGCCGCCTCGGGCACCGGCGCGCAGCAGATCGCCTGCCTTCTGGACCTGGCGGGCGTGGGCGTGCGGCACGTGCTCGGCGTGGGCGGCCGGGACCTGTCGGCGGAGGTCGGCGGCCTGTCCACGCTCCGGGCCCTCGCCGAGCTCGACGCCGACCCGGCGACCGAGCTGATCGTCCTGGTCTCCAAGCCACCGGCCCCGGAGGCGGCCCGGACGGTGCGGGACGCCATCGCCGGGCTCGCCACGCCGGTCGTCAGCGCCCTGCTCGGCCCCGGCGGCGGCGACCTGACCGCGGCGGCCGAGAGCGCCCTGCGCGCACTCGGGGCGGCGGTCCCCGCCTGGCCCTCCTGGTCCTCCCGGCCCGACCTCGAACCGGCCCGCGGGGGAACCGGGAACGGCGGGGCGCCGGAACCGGGCGACGGGACGACCGTCTCGCCCGGAACAGACGGAACGGGTGGAACGAGCGGCCTGAACGGCCCCGGCGGACCGGCCCGCCGGGACGGCGCGACGCTGCACGGCCTGTACGCGGGGGGCACCCTGTGCGCCGAGGCCCGGCTGGTGGCCGGGACCGGGCGGTTCACCGACTTCGGCGACGACGCCTACACCCGCGGCCGGGCCCACCCGATGATCGACCCCACGCTGCGGCTGGAGGCCCTGGCCGGCGTGCCGGCGGGCGACGTCGCGCTCCTGGACGTGGTCCTCGGGCACGGCGCCGACCCCGACCCGGCGGAGCGGCTCGCCCCCGCCGTCGCCGCGGCCGTCGCCCGGGGGACGGCGACGGTGGTGGCGCTGGTCGGCGCCGAGGGCGACCCGCAGGGGCTGTCCCGGCAGGCCGAGGCGCTGCGTGCGGCCGGGGCGGCGGTGTTCGCCTCCAACGCGCAGGCGGCCCGGCACGCCGCGGACCTGACGGCGGGTGCCCGATGAGAACCCGCGGGCCCGGCGACCACCCGGTGGGAGCCCACCGGCCCGGTGACCGGCTCGCGAGCCGTTCCGCACGCGGAGGACGCCCATGACGACGCCACCGACACCGACGACGCCCGTGACGACGCCGCTGCTCTCCGGGGAGCTCCGCGTGATCACCGTCGGAGCCGAGCCGCTCGGCGAGGCGCTGGACGCGCAGGCCGTGCCGAGGGTCCGGGTGGACTGGCGCCCGCCGATGCCGGGCACCGGCGACGCCCTCGCCCGGGTGCTGGCCGACCCGCGCAGGACGAGGGCCAACGAGATGGCCGTCGGCCGCCTGGTCTCCGCCCGCCCCCACCTGGTCACCGTACGGCCGGCACGCGAGGCGCTGGACCTGCCGCCGGGCGTCTTCCTGCACGCCGGGCCGCCGATCACCTGGGAACGGGCCTCCGGGCCGATGCGCGGCGCGCTCGTCGGGGCGGCGCTGCTGGAGGGGCTGGCCGGCGACCCCGAGGAGGCCGGGAGGCTGCTGGCCGCCGGGCGCGTCCGGCTGGAGCCCTGCCACCGGCATCGGGCGGTGGGGCCGATGGCCGGGGTGGTCAGCCCGTCGATGTGGATGCTGGAGGTGCGCGACGCCGAGCACGGCGGCACCGCCTTCTGCTCGCTCAACGAGGGGCTCGGCAAGGTGCTGCGCTACGGCGCCTACGGCCCGGAGGTGCTGCGGCGGCTCACCTGGATGGGTGAGGTCCTGGGCCCGGTGCTGCGGGCCGCGCTGGAGCTGACCGGACCGCTGGACCTCGGGACGCTGATCGCCCAGGCCCTGCAGATGGGCGACGAGCTGCACAACCGCAACCGCGCCGCCACGTCGCTGCTGGTGCGCGAGCTGGCCGCGGCGATCGTGGACGCCGCGCCGGGCCGGGCGGCCGAGGTGCTGCGCTTCGTGCACGGCAACGACCACTTCTTCCTCAACGCCGGCATGGCGGCCTGCAAGGTGAGCGCCGACGCCGCCCGGGACGTGCCCGGATCCACCGTGGTCGTGGCGATGGCCCGCAACGGCACCGACTTCGGGATCCAGGTCTCCGGGCTGGGCGACCGCTGGTTCACCGGCCCGGCGGGCGTGCCGGACGGGCTGTACCTCGGCGCGTACGGCCCGGCCGACGCCAACCCCGACATCGGCGACTCCACCATCACCGAGACGGCCGGCCTGGGCGGCTTCGCGATGGCCGCGGCCCCGGCGATCGTCAGGTTCGTCGGCGGCGACGTGCCGGACGCGATGCGGGCCACCCGGTCCATGTACGAGATCACCCTCGCCGAGCACCCCGTCCACCGGATCCCCGTCCTCGGCTTCCGCGGCACGCCGGTGGGCGTCGACGTCACCCTGGTCGCCCGGACGGGGCTGCTGCCCGCGGTCAACACCGGCATCGCGGGCCGGGTCGCGGGCACCGGACAGGTGGGCGCCGGCCTGGTGAGCCCGCCCGCGTCGGCCTTCACAACGGCCCTGACAGCCCTCGCCGAGGCGGCCGGGCCAGGCGGCGGCGCGGGAGACTGATCTCAGGGGCCGGGAACGCGGCGGCCGGACCCGCGGGCCGCCCCGGGCCGCGGCGCGTCGTACGACGTCAGCCCGACCGTGCCGGAGGCGGCGTGCCGCAGCGGACGATCACCGGGCGATGCCACCTGCGAATGGTTTCCCAAACATCAACTTCCATTACTGAATGTAAGACTTATATTGTGTCCAGCCTCATAAATCAGGCTGCCTCCGGGGGGACTGGATACGATGACCGATCGCTTGACCGGTGACGCCCCTGCCGGACCGGACGGCGGCCCTGTCCCGCCGGGCGCGGCCCCGGGACCCGACAGGCTGATCGGCAGGCGCTACCGGCTGGTGTCACCGGTGGGCCGCGGCGGCCTGGGCCGGGTGTGGCACGCCTACGACGTGCTCCTCGACCGCGACGTCGCGGTCAAGGAGCTGATCCTGCCCCCGGGCCTCGATCCCGCGGGCGCGCGGGCCGCCCACCGGCGCATGATCCGCGAGGCCCGTTCGGCGGCCCGGCTCAACCACCCGGGCATCGCCGCCGTCCACGACGTCGCCGAGGAGGACGGCCGCCCCTGGATCGTGATGGAGCTGGTCCGCGGCTGGTCCCTGGAGCAGGCCGTACGGCAGGGCGGGCCGCTTCCGGTGGCGCAGGCCGCCGAGATCGGCGTCCGGGTCCTCGACGCGCTGCGCCAGGCCCACGCCGCCGGGATCCTGCACCGCGACGTCAAGCCCGGCAACGTGCTGCTGACCGCCGACCGGGTGGTGCTCACCGACTTCGGCCTCGCCGCGCTGGAGGACGACGGCGGCGCCCCGCTGGCCGGCCTGCTGGTGGGCTCGCCCGCCTACGTCCCGCCGGAGCGCCTGACCGGCCGGGCGGCCACCCCCGCCGCCGACCTGTGGGCGTTCGGCGCCACGCTGTACACCGCGGTCGAGGGCCGCCCCCCGTACGAGGGGCCCGACGCGATGACGGTGCTCAACGAGATCCTCTCCGGCGAACCCGCCCGGCCGGTGCGGGCCGGTTCGCTGACCCCGGTCCTGGAGGGGCTGCTGCGCAGGGATCCCGACGGCCGGATGACCGCCGCCGAAGCGGCCCGCCTGCTGGAGCGGGCGCTGCCCGTCCCGTCCGGCCCACCCGCCCCGTCCGATCCCCCCGGCTCGTCCGGTCTGCCCGGTCTGCCCGGTCTGCCGGGCCGCGACGCCGAGCCGTCCGGCCACGGCGCCGCGCGGGCGCCGCTGCCCGCCCCCACCCCGCAGGATCCCTTCCCCGCCTCCCCCTCGCCCTCCGCCCAGGACCCCTTCCGCGCGGCTCCCGGGCAGGCGTCCTTCCCCTCCCACTCCTCCCAGGACCCCTTCCCCGCCTCCTCCCGGCAGGCGCCCCCCGCGCAGGACCCCTTCTCCACCTCCTCTGAGCGGCTTACCGCCTTCGGCTCCCAGCCGTCCTTCCCCCCCGACGTCCCGGCGGTCCGCCCCGCGTCCTCGCGGACCCCCTCACCCGGGCCGATGCCGTCGCGGATCATCGAGACCCCCTCCGGCCCGGTACGGGTGCCCTACGACCCGCAGGCCGCGTCCGGCGCCGAGACCGCCCCCTTCCCGGGCCCGCCGTCCGACGGCCCCGGAGGCCCTCCGGCCGGGATGCGCGGCTACGACGCGCTGCGCAGCTCCTCCGCCGACTTCTCCTCCCCCTTCTTCGGCGACCCCCCGCCCGACGCCCCCGCCGGTACGGCCGGCGCCTCCCCGCGGCCGTCCGGGGGGAACGCTCCAGCGGTCCGCGGGGCCGCCGGAGCGTCCCCGCGCGGCCGGCGGCACGCGGCGCCGGAGGACCCCGACCCCCTCGGCGTACGGCGGAACGGCCGATCCGGCGGCCGCCTCACACCGCGCACGCTGGCCGCGGGCGGGGCCGTGGCGCTGCTTCTGGTGATCGTCGCGCTGGTCCTGCTGCTGCCCCGCTCATCCGATGCCCCGGAGTCTCCGGCCACCACCGCGGGCCCCGGCGCCTCCGCCGCCGTCTCGACGCCCGCCGACCCCGGTGACACCGCCGACCCCGCGGCCCCGGACCGGCCGCGGACCGAGGTCCCCGACGGATACCGGCGGCTCAGCGAGGCCGGCGTCGCGGCGGCGCTGCCCAAGGGCTGGACCGCCAAGCCGGGTGACGACGGCGGCGCCGTGTTCACCGGCCCCCGGGACAGCGGGCGGAGCGTCACCGTCACCCCCGTCCCGGTGCTCGACCCGATGACCGCGCTGCGCCGCGCCGACCGCAACGGCCTGGACGAGTACACCGAGATCGGACTCTCCCGGGCCCCCTACCGCGACTGGAAGGCCGCCGACCTGGAGTACACCTACGCGGTGTCCGGCGGCGCCGTCCCCATGCACGGGCTCACCCGATACGTCGCGGTGGACGACGCGACCGCCTACCGGATCACGTTCGCCGTGCAGGACCTCGACTGGGGGAAGAGCTCGGCGTTCCGGCAGGTCTTCCTCGACACCTTCACCCCGAACGCCTGACCGCCCGGCCACCCGCCCCGTCGTCCCGCCCGTTCATCCGCCTCGTCGGCCGTCACCGGCCGCGTCCCGCACGCCCGCCGCCCCGCCGCCCGCGTCCCGGTTCCCGGGCGGGCGTCCGGGCCCGCGAGCCTCGGGAGACCGGAATATCGCTTCAGATGGAGTCATGAGTGATGGCAGACTTCACGCGTGACACGCACCCCCTCCCCCACCCCCGAAAAAGACGCCGTTCCCCTTGAAAGCCCTGCCGACCTAGCGGCGGTGCAGCGGCGGACCCTCGTGGTGCTGTCCGCCGCGCAGATCACCGGCGGGATCGGGGTCGCCGTCGGCACGGCCCTCAGCTCGCTGCTGGTCGCCAAGCTGTCCGGCTCCGTGGCGCTCAGCGGCCTCGCCGGGACCTCCACCGTGCTCGGCGCCGCGCTGCTGGCCCTGCCCACCGCGGGCGCCGCGAGCCGCGGCGGGCGGCGGGCCGGGCTGACCCTGGCCTACGCCTGCGCCGTGCTCGGCTGCCTGGTCGCGCTGCTCGGCATCGCCACCCGCGTGTGGCCCATCCTCCTCGTCGGCCTGACGCTGTTCGGCGGCGGCAGCGCGGGCAACCTCGCCTCCCGCTACTCCGCGACCGACCTGTCGGCCCCCGGCCACTCCGCCCGGCACCTGGCGTGGGTCGTCTGGGCGGCCACGATCGGATCGGTCACCGGCCCCAACCTGGCCGAACCCGCCGAACGCCTCGGCCGCCGGATCGGCCTGGCCCCCGACGCCGGCCCCTTCGCGCTCTCCCTGCTGGCGTTCGCGATCGCCCTGGCCGTCGTACTGGTGGCGCTGCGGCCCGACCCGCTGCTGCTGGCCCGCACGATCTCCCCCGGCTCCCCCGGCTCCCCGGTCTCTCCGGACTCCCCGGTCCCTCCCAGCCCTGTTCCCGGCTCCCCGGTCTCTCCGGGCTCCTCGGCTCCGGCCTCTTCGGCCTCCCCCGCCGCACCCGGGACCACCCCGGCCGGCGCCCGGGGCCGGGGCGGCCTGCGCGCCGGCTGGCGGGCCCTGCGCGAGAGCCCCGCCGCCTCCCGGGCACTGGTGGCGATCGCGATCGCCCACACCGCGATGGTGTCGGTCATGTCCATGACCCCGGTCCACCTCGACCACGACGGCGCCGGCTACCGCACCATCGGCCTCGTGCTCAGCGTGCACATCGCCGGGATGTTCGTCCTGTCGCCGGTCGTCGGCTGGCTGGCCGACCGGATCGGCCGGACCCGCGTACTCGTCCTCGGCATGGGCATCCTCCTGGCCGCCGCCCTCCTCTCGGGCGGAGCCGGGCCGCACGACATCGGCCAGGTGACCGTCGGCCTCGGCCTGCTCGGCATCGGCTGGTCCTGCGGCCTGATCGCGGGCTCGGCGATGCTCACCGAGGCCGTGCCGCTGGAACGCCGCCCCGCCGTACAGGGCCTGTCGGACCTGCTGATGAACGTCTGCGGCGCGGGCGGCACGATCATCGCCGGACTGATCGTGAGCGGCCTGTCCTACGGCACCCTCGGCACGGCCGTGGCCGTCATGGTGACCGTCACCGCCGCCTGGCTGGCCCTCACCAGCCGCCCGTCACGCACCGCCTGACCTCCCGGCCCGCCGTACGGGCACCGGCCCTCGGCATCCGCGCGGCGCCGCGCCGCCGGCCGGACCCGTGGAGCACCGTGAGACCTCCCGGACCGCCGGCCGGAGCACCGCCCCCGGACCCCTGAGCCGCCGCACCGGCCCTCGCGGCGCCGCGCCCCTCGTCATTTGGCCTCGGCGTAGCAGCGCACCGCGGCCGCCTGCATCGGGAAACGCACCGGCGTCGCGCCGAACAGCAGGCGCGACGCCTCCCCGGCCGCCCGGCCCACCGCCGCCACCACCTCATCGGCCAGCTCGGCCGGGCAGTGCACCATCACCTCGTCGTGCTGGAAGAACACCAGCCGCGCCGGATCCGGCAGCAACCCGCGCAGCACCGCCAGCAGCGACAGCGCCCACTCCGCCGCCGTCGCCTGGACCACGAAGTTACGGGTGAACCGCCCCCGGTCACGCGCCGCACGCCTGCCCTCCGGACCCGAGACCAGCTCCCGCCACCGCGCCGACGGCGGCGGACAGGTACGGCCGAGCCACGACCGCACCAGCCGACCCTCCTCGCCGCTGCGCGCCGCCTCCTCCACGAACCGGTACGCCTGGGGGAAGCGCTGCCGCATCACGGCCAGCAGTTTGGGGGCGTCACCGCTGGTCCCGCCGTACATGGCCGACAACAGGGCGATCTTCGCGTGGGCCCGGTCACCGCCGAACGCCCCCGACAGCGCCTGGTACAGGTCGGCCTCCCCGGCCGCCCGCGCCAGCCCGCCGTCCCCCGCCATCGCGGCCAGCACCCGCGGCTCAAGCTGCGCCGCGTCGGCCACCACCAGCACCCACCCCTCGTCGGCCACCACCACCCGGCGCATCACCTTGGGGATCTGCAACGCCCCGCCGCCACTGGTGGCCCACCGGCCCGACACGACCCCGCCGACGACGTACTCAGGCCGGAAACGGTCACCGCGCACCCACTGGTCGGCCCACGCCCAGCCGTGGAAGCTGTGGAGCCGCGCCAGCTCCTTGTAGGCCAGCAGGGGCTCGACCCCCGGATGGTCGACCTTCCTGATCTCGTGGGCCCGGGTGGACGCCACCGGCACCCCCGCCGCCTTGAAGGCCCGGACGATCTGCTGCGGGGAGTCCGGGTTGAACGGCGTGCCGAACGCCGCCGACACCCGATCCGCCAGCGCCTGCAGCTTCGCCGGGCGCATGCCGTGCACCGGGCGCGGGCCGAGCAGCTCGGTCAGCAGCGCGTCGTGCACGTCACGCCGCCAGGGCATGCCCTCGCGGCTCATCTCCTCGGCGACCAGCGCCCCGGCCGACTCGGCCGCCACCAGCAACCGGAACCGGTGCGGGTCGGCGGTGGCCTCGATCCGCCAGAGCTGGTCGGCGAGGACCTCCGCCACCGGACCGGCGTCCGGCGGGGGCGGCTCCTCCTCGAACAGAGCGGCCTGACGCGCCCGCTCCCCACCGGGCGCGTGGTGGTCGTCGCCGGGCACCGGCAGACCGTGCAACCGGGCGTACGCCGCCGCGGCCGACCGCGGCTCGCCGTAGCGCCCCTCGTATCCCAGCAGCAGGCCCTCGGTCAGCGCCAGGTCATGACAGCGGCCCACCCGTGCCCCGGCGCCGAGCAGGGCGGGATAGACCGCGCGAGTGTCGGCCCAGACCCAGCGCGGACGCCCGCCCACCGGCCCGGCCACCGTGCCCGCAGCCGCCTCCCGACCGGCGCCGGACCCTCGAACGGCCCCCGCGCCAGACCCCGGAACGGCCCGCGCACCGAGCCCCGGCGCGCTCGTACCGGGCCCCGCCCCGGACCCCGTCTCAACCTCCCGCACGGCCGCCGCCAGATCCGCGACGGCCCGCGACTCACCCCCCGGGGGCAGCAGGACGCCCCCGCCCCCCGGACCGGCCGCCACTGCCACGTACATGAGGCCAGCCTGCCACGCCGCCCCGACACTTCCGCTCAGACGAGCGGTATCACCACCTCATCCTCGAGCGGGGGTTCGAGTTCCTGCTCCAGACAGCCCGTCGCCGCGAAGCACCGGATCGTCAGCGCCTCCGGAGTCACCGAGACGTGCAGGAAGCTCTTGAAGAACGGCGGCGTGTCCCAGTCCGACAACTCCGACAGATAACGGTGGAACGTCCGACCCACCGGCAGCCGGAACGGCATCGGCAGACCCCCGAGGATCCGCGCCGCCCACCTCATCCGCGCCGTGACGGGCACGGAGGCAGCCCCCCGGACCGGGGTGACGCCGATCCGCTCCGACATCACCGCCGCGCTCTCGGCCGGCGTGAGGTAGAGCCGGCGCATCCGCAGCCGGTCGCTGTAGAGCCTGCTGTAGAACGACAGCGAGTCACCGCGCAGCGGATAGCAGCGGTAGTCGTCCTCGCTGACACCGCCGACCGTGACCCTGGGGATCGTGTGGGTGGCGTGCATGAACGCCCCGGAACCCCCGGCCACGATGTACTGGATCGTCCGCCCGCCCCTCTTCACCGGGAACCGCTGGTAGTTGTGCACGTCCCCGCCGATCACGGCGACGTAGCCGTGCGCGGGGTCGGCGACGATGTCGTCGATCGTGCCGCCCCCCTCCAGCGCCGACGGCAGGTACTCGTTCCGGACGTAGACGGGCTTGCCGGTGACCAGCATCTTGGGCCGCGGATCCCGCGAGACCTCGCGCAGCCACCGCGTCTGCCCGGCGTCCAGCGCGCCGCGGATCCCGGTGTCCACCCCCACGACGAGCAGCGAGGGCGTCTCCAGCACCCAGTACGGCCCCGGCTGCACGGCCCGCTGCCCGGGTTCGGACCGTCGCCCGCGCGCCCGCTCCAGCGCCGCCTCGTCGATCACGTCCGGCTCACGCCACAGCAGACCCCGCAACCCCGGCGGCGACAGCCGGAAACCCCGCCGCTCGGCCTTCAGCGCTGGGGCCTCACAGAAGACGCGCATGAAACCGCCGAGCCCGTCGTACCAGTCGTGGTTGCCGGGGACTGCGTAGATCGGAGCAGGATAGTCCTGGTACGGGCGGAAGAACTTGACGTCGTAGTCGTTGCCCGACCCGGCGGGATAGATCACGTCACTGGCGATGACGGCGAAGGCGGTGTCCCGCCCGATCTTCAGCATCCCCGGGACGACCGCGTACTGCGAGGCGTCCCCCTCCCCCGTGTCCCCCAGGACCAGGAAGGAGAACTCCGGGCCGACGTCCACCGGGATCCGCATCCCCGGGTCCGCGCCCCGCTCCCGCTGGGCCGCCACCCAGCGCGCGCGCACCTCACCGGACGGATCCCCGAACAGGGCCGCCAGGACCTCGTTCCTCGACCGCCACAGCGTGCGCGGGTTCAGCCAGGAGAAGCTCGCTCGGCCGGGGAGCATGTCCTGGAACGTACCCGTCCGGGCGCATGACCAGCCCGCCCCCTCCTCCGACACCCGGGAGGAACCGTCACGCCCGCGACTCGCGGCCCGACCGATATCAACCATGACCATATCTTGGCGTTGATCTCGGACAGGTGCAGCGATACCGGGGTACGGAAGACCTTCGATGCAGACCTTCCTTCCCTATCCCGACTTCGCCGCCACCGCCCGGGTCCTCGACCCCCGGCGGCTCGGCAAGCAGCGCGTGGAGACCATCCAGGTGCTGCGCGCCCTGACCGTCCCGGGGTACGGCTGGCGCCACCACCCCGCGGCGCGGATGTGGACCGGATATGAGGAGGCGCTGGTCAGGTACGGGCTGGAGATCTGCGAGCGATGGCGCGCCGGAGGCCGGGCCGACACCTGCGCGGACACGCTGACGCGGGAGATGTCCGGCCTCCTCGGCGTCGCAACGCCCCGCCCCCAGGCGGAACTCGCCGCCGCCGGCGAGCTGCCGCCCTGGCTGGGCGACCCGGAGCTGCACCTCAGCCACCGGTCGGCGCTGCTGCGCAAGTCCCCGGAGTTCTACCACCCGGTCTTCGGCGACGACTTCGGTGACGACTCGAACGACCTGCCGTACGTCTGGCCGCTCTCCGACCGGCCGTCACGGCTGTATCCCGCGTGACGAGCCCTCGCCTTTACAAAGTAGATTTTTCGGACATGTCCGTTTCGCTGGGCGGGCCCCCGAACAGGACCGCCAAACCCTCGTCCCGATCCGCCGCGCACTCGCGACCAGGTGTTCGCGCCGGTCTCGGGTCGGCGCACCCGGTTCAGGGCAGCGAGCCGATCTCGAAGTCGTCGAAGTAGGTCCGGGTCTCCTGGTCGTCCCCGGGCAGCTTTGCCACGCTGAGCCCGAACCGGGGTTTGCCCGTGGCCCCGCCCGCGTCCTCGTCCACGGCCTCGACCACGAGGTGGTCGTCGATCCAGAGCGCCAGGCGTACCTCGTCCCCGTTCCGGGAGCACTCGGCCCGGAGCGTCGCCTTCTTCTTGGAGAAGGCGGGCGCGAGGACGTCGGGCGTCATGTCCCACCCGGTCGCCTGGGTGGTCTTGTGGATCCTCGCGCGCCCGTCCGGACGGACCTCCAGGGTGTAGTAGTGAGCGTGATCGTCGTCAGGCTTGTAGTCACAGTAGATCCCGGTCCACGCCTTGCTGGGCCTTCCACTCTCGATGTCGACCCGGACGGTGACCAACGCGTGTTCGACGGGCTCCGCGTTGATGGGCGCCTCGACCATGTGGGAGTCGTTGGAGATGTCGGTGACCATCGTGTAGCGGCCGTCCCCGGTGTAACCACGGGAGGTGTCCGTTCGGGTTCCGTCGTTGAACCAGCCCGATTTGTCGTTGCCGAAGTCGTCCCGGTACAGCACACCGGTGGGCTCAGGCGGAGCCGGAGGGAGGGTGCGGGCCCAGAGCACCCCGGCCGCCGCCAGCAGGAGTACCCCGGCCGCCGCGCCGCCCACGACCGCCGGGCGCCGCCACGGTGCCGGAGCCCGGCCGGTTCCGCGCTCCTCACGCTCCCCCGGCTCCCCCGGCTCTCCGGGCTCGCTCCCCCGGACGGTCGGCGCGAGGAGGCCGGGGAGGTTCAGCCGCAGGGTGCCGGCCACCTTGGCGGTGTCCTCCGCGTCGTTCTGCCCGACCAGCTCCGACAGCAGTTCCTTGGCGGTCGGCCGGGAGGCCGGGTTCTTGTCGAGCGCCGCCTCGACCAGGCCGCGCAGCCCGTCGTCGATCCCGCCGAGGTCCGGGGTGTGGTTCAGGACGCGGTAGGGGATCTCGTGGACGCTCCCGGCGGCGAAGGGCGAGCGGCCCGTCGCGGCGGCGGCCACCACGCACCCCCAGGCGAAGACGTCCGCCGGCGGACCCGCCGACTGCCCGGCGAACCGCTCCGGGGCCATGTAGGCGGGGGTGCCGATGAGCTGGTTCGTCGCGGTGTGCCCGTCACCCGTGTCCAGGGCGCGGGCGATACCGAAGTCGATCACCCTGGGCCCCAGCGGGGACAGCAGCACGTTGGCGGGCTTGAGGTCGCGGTGCACGACCCCCGCGCCGTGGATCGCGGTCAGGGCGGTCGCCACCCCGACGGCCAGCGCCTCCAGGTCGGATCCGCGCAGCAGCGCCTCCCGGCGCAGCACGCGTTCGAGGTCGGGTCCGGCGACGTACTCGGTCACCAGCCAGAGCGGATCCCCGTCCAGCCGCGCGTCCAGGACCGGCGCGGTGCAGAACCGGCTGACCCTCCGGGCCGCGGCCACCTCGTTGCGGAACCGCGCCACGAACTCCGGATCGGCGGCCAGGACCGGGTTGATCACCTTGATCGCCACCGGCCCGGACGCGCTCTCCCCGAAGTAGACGGTCCCCATGCCCCCTCGGCCCAGGCGCCCGGCGACGCGGTAGGGGCCGAGCACGGTCGGATCGGAGGGTTCGAGACCGAGCACGGGAGGCGGACCGTAAGCCGTCACGGCAGACGATCATAGATCGGCCCGTTCGGCGGAGGGGGACATTTCCCTGGAAAATACGGGGAAGTCCGAACCGGCCGGCGCCGGACCCCGCGCCCGACCGGCACCCGGCCCGGCACCGAACCAGGCGCCCGGCCCGGCGCTCAACGAGCGCTCGACCCGGCGCCCGGCCCGGGACTCGACCAGACGTCCAGCCCGACGCCCGGCCCGGGGGCCCGACCATGCGCTCAGCCCCGCGCCGGGGCGACCAGCGCGCCGGGGTTGAGGACGCCCTCCGGGTCCAGCCGATCCTTGATCGCGCGGAGGATCTCCACGCCCAGTTCGCCGATCTCGGCGGCGTGGGCGTCCCGGTGGTCGCGGCCGACGCCGTGGTGGTGGGAGATCGTGCCCCCGGCCGCGACGATCGCCTCGTTCGCCGCCTTCTTGGCCGCCTCCCACTGTCCCAGCGGGTCGGCCGACTGGGCCGTGACGACCGTGAAGTACAGCGAGGCGCCCGTGCCGTACACGTGGGAGACGTGGCACATCACCAGCGGCGAGCCCAGGGAGCCCTGGAGCGAGCCCCGTACGGCGTCGTAGAGGCCGGGCAGGGCGGACCAGAAACCGGCCGTCTCCAGCGTCTCCACGGTGGCCCCGGCCGCGAGCAGGGAGTCGCGCAGGTAGGGCGCGGAGTAGCGGCCCCGGGCCCACGACTCGCCCGGGGCCGTGCCCAGGCAGACGCCGCCGAGCCCGGCCAGCACCGCCGCCGCGCCGTCCCGCCGCGCGCGCGCCTCCCCCGGTTCGCCCTCGTAGCCCGCGACGACCAGGCAGCCGGCGTCCGGGGCGACGTCGCCCAGCTCGTCCGGTCTGGCCAGGCCGACCATCGTCTCGGTCTCGTCGGACAGGCGCAGCACGGTGGGCACGGGGCCGTCCTGGGCGAGACGCCGCAGCGCGGCCGTCCCCTGCGCGAACGACGGGAACCGCCAGCCCTCGTAGAGGCGCTCGGCGGGGATCCGGCGCACCCGCAGTCGCAGCGAGGTGATCACCCCGAACGCCCCCTCGGAGCCCAGGATCACCTGGCGCAGGTCGGGCCCGGCGGCCGACTTGGGCGCGCGGCCCAGCTCCAGGGTGCCGCGCGGGGTGGCCACGGTCATGCCGACGACCATGTCGTCGAACCGGCCGTAGCCGGCCGACGCCTGCCCGCTGGAGCGGGCCGCGGCGAAGCCGCCCAGCGTCGCGTACTCGAACGACTGGGGGAAGTGCCCCAGCGTGAACCCGTGCCCGGCCAGCAGCTCCTCGGCCTGCGGCGCGCGCAGCCCCGGCTCCAGCTCGGCGACCATGGACTCGGCGTCCACCGACACCAGCCGGTTCAGCCGTGTCACGTCCAGCGCGACGACCCCGGCGAAGCCGCGCCGGTCGGCCGCCAGGCCGCCAACGACCGAGGTGCCGCCGCCGAACGGCACGACGGCCACCCGGTGCGCGGCGCAGATCCGCAGCACCGCCAGCACCTCGTCGTGGGAGCCGGGCAGCACGACGGCGTCGGGGGCGTCCGAGCCGTCCCCGGCGCGGAGGCGCAGCAGGTCGGGGGTGGACTTGCCCCGGGTGTGCCGGACGCGGGTCTCGTGGTCGCGGCGGACGTGCCCGGCGCCGACGGCCTCCTCCAGCTCGGCCGTGACCGGCGCGGGGAGCGCCGGGCCGGGCAGCCGCACCTCACCGAGGGTCGCGGCGGGGGTGTCCGGCGCGCGGACGCCCAGCAGGTCGCCCAGCAGGCGGCGGACCGGTTCGGACAGCTCGGCGGCCCGTGCGGGGTCGCCCCAGCCGGACCAGAGCATCGGTTCGGCGGCGGTCGTCGGAGTTTCCACGTCTACACTGTGACAGATGACGTCCATTCGTCACAATACGGTCATGGACCCCGGCGAACCCGCCCGCGATCCGGCTCCCGGCGACGCCTCCGCGCCCGGCGCCGGCGAACCCGAATCCGCACCCGCCCTGCCACCCGCCCACGGCCCCGCCGCCGGGCCGGCGCGTGAGACGGCGCGCGGCCCGGCCCCCGATCCCGTGCTCGATCCGGTCCTCGACGCCGCCCGCGAGATGGTGCTCGCGGTGGGCGTGCGGCGCACCACGCTCACCGACGTGGCGCGGCGGGCCGGGGTGTCCCGGATGACGCTCTACCGCCGCTGGCCCGACGTCCGCGCCCTGGTCGCCGACCTGATGACCCGCGAGTGGACGCTCGTCGCCGGCCGGTTCGCCGGGGACGACCCGGTCGCCGCGTCGGTCGGGGCGGTGCGGGCCCTGCGCGGACACCCGCTCTGGCGCAAGATCGTCGAGGTGGACCCCGAGCTGCTCCTGCCGTACCTGCTGCACCGCCGGGGGGCCAGCCAGGACGCCATGCTGGCGCTCGTGGCGGAGTCCGTCGCGCGCGGGCAGGAGCTGGGCGCCGTACGGCCCGGCGACCCGGCGCGGCTGGCCCGGACCGTGCTGCTGACCGCCCAGTCGTTCCTGCTGTCGGGCCCGGCCGTGCTCGCCCCGGCCTCCCCCGGCGAACTGGACGACGAACTCGCCGCCATCCTGGAGAGGTACCTGCGCCCGTGAGCTTCCCCGCCCTCCCCGGCCCCTCCTTGCGGGGCTCCTCCCTCAACGCCGCCCGCCGGGCGCGCGAGCTGGCCGAGGCGCGCGGCCTCGTGGTCGACGTGCTGGTGGTCGGCCTGGGCGCCACCGGCGCCGGGGCGGCGCTCGACGCCGCCTCCCGCGGCCTGTCGGTGGCCGCGATCGACGCCTGCGACCTGGCGTTCGGCACCTCCCGGTGGAGTTCGAAGATGATCCACGGCGGGCTGCGCTACCTCGCCAGGGGGCAGGTCGGGGTGGCCCGGGAGAGCGCGGTGGAACGCGGCGCGCTGCTCGCCCGCACCGCCCCGCACCTGGTGCGGGCCGCGCCGTACCTGCTGCCGCTGACCCCGCGGGTCTCCCGTGTCCAGGCGGCGACGGTGATGGCCGGCTACCGGCTCGGTGACGGGCTGCGGGCGGCGGCCGGCACGCCCCGCGCCCTGCTGCCGGGCCCCGCGCGGATCTCCGCCCGGCGGGCGCTGGAACTGGCCGCCCCCCTGGCGCCGGACGGCCTGCGCGGCGCGCTGCTGTCCTGGGACGGACGGCTGAGCGACGACGCGCGCCTGGTGGTGGCGCTGGCCAGGACGGCCGCCGCGCACGGGGCCCTGATCCTGACCCGCTGCCGGGCACTCGCGCTGTCCGGGGACGGCGCCGAGGTCCGCGACGAGCCGACCGGCGACGTCTTCACGATCCGCGCCCGGTCGGTGATCAACGCCACCGGGGTCTGGGCCGCCGGGCTCGATCCGGACATCCGGCTGCGGCCCTCGCGCGGCACCCACCTCGTGCTGCGCCCGGAGTCCCTCCCCGGCCTGCGGGCCGGGCTGCACGTGCCGATCCCCGGGGAGGGCAACCGGTTCGCGCTGGTCCTGCCGCAGGACGACGGCCGCGTCTACGTCGGCCTCACCGACGAGCCGGTGGACGGGCCGGTCCCCGACGTGCCGGAGGCGCCGGAGGAGGACGTCACGTTCCTGCTCGGCGTGCTCAACTCGGTGCTGGCGGCGGGGATCCGGCGCGAGGACGTCGCCGGGGCCTTCGCCGGGCTGCGCCCGCTCCTCGATACGGGCGAACGGGGCCGGGACGGCCGGACGGACGGGAGCGGCGGGCGGGGTGGGAAAGGCGGGCGCACCGCCGACCTGTCGCGGCGGCACGCGCTGCTGGTCTCCCCCGGCGGGGCGGTCACGGTCGTGGGCGGCAAGCTGACCACCTACCGGCGGATGGCCGAGGACGCGGTCGACCTCGCGGTGCGACTGCGGGGCCTGACCGCCGGGGCGAGCCGTACGGCGCGGCTGCCCCTCGTCGGGTACCTCCCGCCGGGCACGGCGGTGCGGGGACGGCTGGAGGCGCGGTACGGCGCCGAGGCCGCGGCGGTGCGGTCCCTGGCGGCCGGCGACCCGGCGCTGGCGGAGCCGCTGCCGACCGGCGTCACCGGCGCCGAGCTGGTCTGGGCGGTCCGGCACGAGGGGGCGCTGGACGCCGGGGACCTCCTCGACCGCCGCACCCGGATCGGCCTCGTCCCCGAGGACCGGGCGGCGGCCATGCCCGCCGCCCTGGCCGCCCTGGAGCACGGGACCGGCTGACCCCCTTCCCTGCCCTCCGGACCCGGAAGGCAGGGAAGGCAGGGAAGGCCGGCGGGCACCCGGCGGCCGCTCCGGGGCACGGAACCGGCGAAGTCCCGGCCCTCAGACGGCATACGGATTCCCCTCCATCCCTTGACAGGCTCTCCTGACCGTGCTTGCGGCGGGAGATTTCTCACAGGGATCTCTCAGCCCCGGGGCCTTGACACCGGACCTCCGCTCGCCTCCTCCGGCTCCGGCCGGTCGCCGCGCGGCGGAACAGAGCACATTCACATCTCACGCCACACCCGCCGATCAATTAGGTTAGTCTCACCTAAGTCGAAGGAGGGGTGCGTGAGCTCGGGGTGCGGTTCGGGGACGGACAGACGGGCATGGGCCGGAAGTTGCTCGCATCCTGCGGGCTGTCACACCGGTGACCTGCCGGTTCTCGCCAGCGCCACGGTGGGGGCCCGCTTCTGGCTGCTCATCGAGCACTCCGGCCCGTGGGCCTCGCACCTGGAGGACTGCCGGCTGCGCGAGGAGATTCACGCGCTTATCAGACGGGCCCAGAGCCTCGGTGTCCGGCCCCAGCTCATCCGCCGCCCGGGGCACCGGAAGCCCGTGCCCGGCGGCATCCACGTCATGGTCGCCGACGCCACGGCCCCCGAGCCGTGGATCGCCGAGGGCGTCATCGCAGGTCCAACCGATCTTGACATGGACGCGCTGGTGGCAGGAGTGGTCCCGGAGTCCTGCATACTTGTGAGTGAGCCGGTTTTTCTGGTGTGCACGCATGCCAAGCGCAACGCGTGCTGCGCCCGCATTGGACTTCCCCTGGCTCGGTCCTTGGCAGAGGTTTTGCCGGACAGAATATGGGAAACATCACATGTTGGCGGCGATCGCTATGCCGCCAACCTCGTGTGCTTGCCACACGGGCTTTACTACGGCAGCATGTCTCAGGCTGCTGCGATCGCGGCAGTCGATGCGTACCGGTCCGGCGAGGTCATCCTCGACCGTTTCCGGGGACGCGCGGGCATCCCCGAGCCGTCGCAGGCCGCTGAGCATTTCGTCCGTGCCCACACGGGTGAGCTCTCGGTCGGCGGAGTGGCCGTGGAGTCCTCCAGGTCGGACGGCGTCACCACCGAAGCCTTCGTGCGCGGTGGCGACGCTCGTTTCCGGGTGGTGGTCGAGCCCATGACGCTCACAACGCCATGTGGTACGGCTTGCGCCGAGACGGTCACCACCTATCGGCTGGTCACGCTGGACAGGCTCACGCCTGTGCGGTACGCCACCCCCGCTCTCGCCTGACCTGAGGGAACATCACGGGCAATACCGGCGTTGGACTCAGGGACGCCACAAACGTCCAATGCGGCATCAACCCGAATTACCTCTCACGTAAAAGGTGGTTTTCTCATGTCTCAGGTACGTCGGCAGACCGCCCGTCCTCGGCCCAGCTGGGGCTGGCAGGATGACGCCGCGTGCCGGGGTGAGGACCTCGTGCTCTTCTTCGGTCCCGACGGCGAGCGCCAGCCTGAGCGCGACATCCGCGAGCGGAAGGCCAAGGCCATCTGCGCCCAGTGCCCCGTCCGCGCCGAGTGCCTCGACTACGCGCTGTCGCGTCCGGAGAAGTACGGCACCTGGGGCGGCCTGAACGAGGACGAGCGCGCCTCCGAGCGTCGCCGTCGCATGCGCCGCGCCGCGAGCGCCGGCATCAGCGCCGTCGCCTGAGCAACACCTCCACCCGGCTTCCCCCGCGTGTGGTCCCGCCGTTCCGGCGCGGGATCACACGTCGCCGCACGATCAGGGTGTTCCGTCCTCGGGCGGGGCACCCGGCAGGTAAGTCCCTCCCCGGTGCCCGCCTCCCGCGGCTCCTTCTCCGGCGATCCCGCCGGATTCGCCTCGCACGCCTCCCGCGGCCTCCGGCCCGGCGGTCGCACCGCCGGACCTCCCCGCTTCCCGGAGCCCCCGCCCGGCCATCCGCCGGACGGGGGCTCCGGCGTCTCACCCCGGGTCAGGCCGCCCGGACCGGTCCTCGCCACGGCGAGGACCCGCGGAGTAGAACCTAGGGCCGGTTCCGGCCGGGCCTGCGCATCTCCTTGTGGATGGCCTTCCACCTGTTCTGCAGTTCCTTCCGCAGCTTCGGATCACTCCGCGACGCCATCCAGACGGCCTCACGCCGCAGCTTGTGCCAGCTCTCCAGCCGCCGCTCGGACAGCGTGCCGTCCTCGATGGCGGCGATCACGGCGCAGCCCGGCTCGGCCCGGTGCGCGCAGTCGGCGAACCGGCACCGCGCGGCGAGGTCCTCGATGTCGGAGAAGGCCATGTCCACCCCCTCGGCCATGTCGTACAGGCCGATGCGCCTGATCCCCGGGGTGTCGATGATCAGCCCGCCGTCGGGGAGCCGGAGGAGCTCGCGGTGGACCGTGGTGTGACGGCCGCGGCCGTCACCCGCCCGGACCCGCTGGGTCTCCATGAGCTCCTCCCCCGCCAGCGCGTTGACCAGCGTCGACTTACCCGCGCCTGAGGCGCCGAGCACGACGGCGGTGCGCCTGCCGTCCAGGTGGCCGCGCACGATGTCCACCCCCTCCCCGGTGACGGAGCAGACCGCGTGCACGTCCACTCCCGGGGCCGCCGCGGCGACCTCCTCCAGCAGGTGGGGCAGGGCGTCCCCGATGAGGTCGGACTTGGTGACGAGCACCACCGGCCGCCCCCCGCTCTCCCAGGCCAGCGCCAGCAGGCGCTCGATCCTGCCCAGGTCGGCGGTGTCGGTGGCGTGCAGGGCGGGCTCGGCGACGAACACGACGTCGACGTTGGCGGCGAGCACCTGCCCCTGGGAGTCGCCGGACAGGCCGCCCCGCGACGTCCTGCCGACACCGCCGCGGACGAAGGCGGTACGGCGGGGCAGCAGCGCCGCGAGTTCGAAGCGGCCCTCGGGCAGCCGGCGCAGCCCCGCCCAGTCGCCGACGCAGGGCAGCGCGACGGGATCTGCGGCGGCGGCCCGCCGTACGGAGGCGCCGTAGTGCGCCTGGAGATGGTCCTCGGCGGTCAGCACCTCGGCGGCGCCGCGGTCGACGCGGGCCACCCGGGCGGGCAGCAGGCCGTCGGGGAGGTCGGCGGCGAGGGAGTCGTCCCAGCCGAGGCGGGACAGCGACGCCGGAGAAGCGGAAGAAGCAGAAGAAGCGAACAGGTCCGGAGCGGACAACGTGGGTACACCCTTTGCGGAAAGAGGGCGCCCGCGGCAAGATCGGTCAGGCGGGCACCCGGAGGTCGGTTGACGGCAGGCTGCTCAGAAAGGCCCGCATAGTCCTCACCTCCGTTGCTCGTGGCCGCCCGTCCCCGGGCGGCGCCGTGACCGGAACCCACCGGTTCCGTCGCGCGGACGATCCGCATGACGGAACATACCGCGAAACCCGCCCCCCGGCGCAAACCCTTTTTCCGTCCCGTCCCCGCGTGTCCGTCTCCCGCCCGGGAACCCCCGGGGGCGGCCGGGACGGCCGGGAGCGCCGAAGGTCCCCGGGAGGGAGCGGGTGCCCCCTCCCGGGGACCTTCGGGAGGACGTCCGGCCGGCGCGGCGCGGGCGACCTACAGGCCCGGAGCCGGGAAGCGGGAGGTGAGCTCCCTGACCTCGTTCTGCACGCGGGCGATGACGTTCTCGGCCTCGTCCTGGTCCTTGGCGAGCGCGGAGACGACCTGGTCGATCCAGGCGCCGATCTGGCGCATCTCGGCGGCGCCCATGCCGCGGCTGGTCACACCGGCGGTGCCGATCCGGATGCCGGACGGGTCGAACGGCTTGCGCGGGTCGAACGGCACGGTGTTGTAGTTGGTCTCCAGCCCGGCCCGGTCCAGCGCCTGGGCGGCGGGCTTGCCGCCGATGCCCTTGGGCGTCAGGTCCAGCAGGATGAGATGGTTGTCGGTGCCGCCTGAGACGAGGTCGAAACCGCGGCCCAGGAGCTCCTCGGCCAGCGCCCGGGAGTTCACCACGACCTGGCGGGCGTAGTCCCTGAACTCGTCGGTCGCCGCCTCCTTCAGCGCCACCGCGATCGCCGCGGTGGTGTGGTTGTGCGGGCCGCCCTGCAGACCGGGGAAGACGGCCTTGTTCAGCGCGGTGGCGTGCTCGTCGGCGGTGGCCATGAGCATCGCGCCGCGCGGGCCGCGCAGCGTCTTGTGGGTGGTGGTGGAGATGACGTCGGCGTGGCCGACCGGCGAGGGGTGGGCGCCGCCGGCCACCAGGCCGGCGATGTGGGCGATGTCGGCCGCGAGCACCGCGCCGACCTCACGGGCGATCTCGGCGAAGGCCGGGAAGTCGATCGTGCGCGGGATGGCGGTGCCGCCGCAGAAGATCAGCTTGGGCCGCTCGCGCAGGGCGATCTCGCGGACCTCGTCCATGTCGACGCGGCCGGTGTCGCGGCGCACGCCGTAGCGGACCGGGTTGAACCACTTGCCGGTGGCCGAGACCGACCAGCCGTGGGTGAGGTGGCCGCCGAACGGCAGGCCCATGCCCATGACGGTATCGCCCGGCTGGAGGAAGGCGAGGTAGATCGCCAGGTTGGCGGGCGAGCCGGAGTAGGGCTGGACGTTGGCGTGGGCGACGCCGAACAGGGACTTGGCCCTCTCGACGGCGAGGGTCTCGATCTGGTCGATGACCTGCTGGCCCTCGTAGTACCGCTTGCCGGGGTAGCCCTCGGAGTACTTGTTGGTGAGGACGGTGCCCGTGGCCTCGAGAACCGCCTTGGAGACGTAGTTCTCGGAGGCGATCAGCTTGACGGTGTCGGCCTGACGCCGCTCCTCGGCCTTGATGAGCTCGGCGATCTGCGGATCGACGCTCGAAAGAGAACTCATGCGCCTTCACTCCCCTGTCGGCATTGACATCGCGCGGAGGACCCAGGCGCGCGGCCCTCCGCTTTCCGCTCCCCGGTGGTCGCTCCCACCCAATGCGCCAGTCGCGCTTCAGACGATAGCGGACTGACCGGTGCGAGTGGCCCGGCCTGCTCCGTCCACGGGCCACAGGCGGTCCACCTCGGCGTTCAGCGTGGCTCCGATGAGGACGGCCAGCGCCGTGATGTAGAGCCACAGCAGCACCGCGATGGGGGCGGCGAGCGAGCCGTACACCGACACCGGGGAGAACCAGGCGGCGAGGACCTCGCGCAGCACGGCGGCGCAGGCGATCCAGATGATCAGGGCGAGCAGGGCCCCCGGCAGCTCCCGCCACCAGCGCGTCCGCACCGGGACGCTCACGTGGTAGAGCAGGGTCAGGAAGATCACCGAGCCGATGACGACGACCGGCCAGTAGAGGCCGTCGACCAGGGAGGCGTAGTCGCGGGGCAGGACGCCGTGCAGCACCACCGGCCCGAGGACGAGGACCGGCATGATCAGCAGCCCGATCAGCAGGCCCGCGACGTAGAGGCCGAAGGACATCAGGCGGGTGCGGATGATGCCGCGCTCCTCTCCGAGGCCGTAGGCGACGGAGATCAGGTCCACGTAGACGAACAGGGCGCGCGAGCCCGACCAGAGGGCCAGCACGAAACCCACGGAGATCAGCGGGACCTGTTTCTGCGGATTCAGGACGTCGTCGACGAGCGGGGTGACGACGGTGTTCACGGCGTTGTCGGTGAACAGCAGGTGGGCCTGGGACTGGATCCAGGCCCGGACGTCCTGCACCGTCTCCGGGCCGAAGATCCCGGTGAGCCGGCCGACCAGGCCGATCAGGCCGAGGGTGAACGGCGGCAGCGACAGCAGCGCGAAGAAGGCCGCCTCCCCGGCCAGGCCGGTGACGCGGTAGGCGATGCCCGCGTTGGTGGTGGCGGTGGCGAGGGCCCAGGTGCCCGTGCCGCGCAGCCAGGTCAGCCCGGCCCGCAGCCGGGCCACGCGTCCACGCGATGTGGGCTTCTCCGGCCCCGGCCGGTGCGCCTGGGCATCAGTGGACGTCATGCCACACAACGGTATGCCCAGTGCCTCTTGATCACGAACCGTCCGGCCATGGTGCCGGCGCGTGTCCGGCGGTCTCCCCTCCCCGGTCCGGGGGCACGCCGGGTCCCGTCCACGGCGCCCCCGGGGCCGGGGGTGCATCACGGGACGCCGTCGGGACTTCAGTCCCCAGGGTTGGACCGGGGAGCACACTGGCTCGGGAAACCAGGGGTTCCCCAGACTCGATCGAACGGTCTTTCGCAGCTGCCAGCCTCCGCGGGCGCAACACCGTCCCGGTCATCGCCCGCCTGGTCCAAGCCGATGAAGACACCGTCCGTGATGTGATCCCACCACTTCAACGGGAGCGGGCTGACCTGCCGGAGCCTCAGCGGGCGGGAGACCGTCCCCGCCTGCTCAGTGACGACGAGGAAGCCTTCGTCGCCCAGACGGCCATCACGCGACCGGTGAAGCTCGGCCAGCCGTTCACCCGCTGGTCGATCCGCAAGCTCACCGCCTATCTGCAGGCGCTTCCCGGCCGGACGATCTGCATCGGCCACAAAGTCCTCAGGGCCTTGCCGGCGCGCCGGGGAATCACCTTCCAGCACACCAAGACCTGGATTGAGTACGCGCTGACCGGGCGCCCGGAGCGGACCTTCGCCTTCAATGAGTAGCGAGAAGGGCATGCGCGGAGAAAATCGCCCACTCAGGCAGACCGCCTGAGTCATTTACGGCACATCAGCCCTCCACAGGGACCTGGGTGATGGCAACGAAATTTTGACTCATACCCAGGATCGATGGCTCCGTCTCGAGCAGACGCAGTACGGCCAGTACCCGCTCTCGCTGCTCAGGCTCCTCCAGACGCTGGGCGAATTCGGGCAGTAGCTTGACACTGCCGCTGGCACCGACGAGCACACGCAGTTCCAGCCCGGCCTCCTCCACCTCCTCGGTGAGATCCTGCGGCCGGTGAAAGAACGAGGTGGTGAACTGCGCCGGGTCACCGCTTGGGTTCCGGTATTGGCCGTCGGTGAGGAACCTGACGTTCTCCTCGGAGCCGCCCGGCCCGATCGGCGTTCCCCGGGCGATGTCCTCGAAGAGCGGATAGAACCGGGACAGAGCCTTCGCCACGACGACACCGCCCGGCCTCACCACCCGCCGGGCCTCCCGCAAGGCCGTGATGCGGTCGTCCCTGTTCGTCAGGTGATACAGCGGCCCGAGAAGCAGCGCGGCATCCATGCTGCACGCGGCGGCTTCCAGGGCACGCGCGTCTCCGACGGCCGCGCTGGTCAACGGAACGGAGGCGACTCGAGAGGCCGCCTCGGCCTGTTCGATGTGCAGCGGCACCGGATCGATCAAATGCACCTCGTACCCGGCCGCAGCCAGTGGCAACGCGTAGGCGCCAGCACCACCTCCAACGTCCAGTACCCGTGCAGGCGCCGGCGGCAGATGCCGCTCCAACAAGTCCCACACCCGCAAGAATTCGATCTGCCGCCCACCGGAAGCCAACCGGTTCTGCTCCAGGCCGTGCTCGTAGTACGCCAGCATCTCCGCATCCACCATGCTGCGACGCTAGATCAGAAGCATTCGTTCGGCCACTGAGATTCGACCAGCCAAACTGCGGACACCCCGAGACAGAACCCGGCGAGCCTTCGCAGTCAGAGCACTAGGCACCCAGCGACTCACAATCTCCGTGACGTGGTCGTAGGAATCGATCTGGACTCAGGCGCGTGTGTCCGTCTCCTGCCCCTGCTGCTCGGTCCAGCTCCGTAACTCCTCGCGCCCACCCGGAAGCAGCAGCAAGCCGCGAGTAATTCGAATACCATCGCCCGCATTGAGTGCCCCGGCGACGGCTGCAACCGTCCCGGGGCCGGCCGACTGTCCAGGAGTCGACATGACAAATCCAAGCACATGTCTATGCACAGCGACCGCTACGGTCGCCCACGCCACGATGCCGCAGGTCCTCAGGGCCGTGGACTACCTCCGGGTGAGCACCGAGGAGCAGAAGCTCGGCTACGGCATCGCCAGCCAGGCGCGCAAAAACAGCCGCCACATTGCGAACAAGGGTTGGCACCACATCGGCACGTACAAGGATGAGGGCATCTCCGGCTCAAAGGAGATGGGTGAACGCCCGGACTTCGACCGGCTGATGGAGCACGCGAAACTCAACGAGTTCGACCTTGTCGTGGTAGAGGGGGGCGACCGAATCGGCCGTATCGGTCGTGCCTTCTGGCGTTGGGTCTGGGCGTTGGAGGACATTGGAATCTTCGTCGCCATCACCAACCGGAACATCGACAACACCACTCCTGAAGGCCGGGCGCAGATGCGGCGGGAAGCTGACTACGCCGAGACCGAGTGGGAGAACATCCGGCTACGCACCCAGGGCGGTCTCCAGGAAAAAGCCGAGGACCTTGGCTCGCCGCACATCGGCGGCCGGCCCCCGTATGGCTACCGGATCGAGGCGAAGGGCATCAGGGGCGAATCGCGGTTGGTCGTCGACGAGGCCGAGCGTGCCCTCGTGCAGCGCGTCCACGACATGGTGGTGATCGAAGGGCTGAACCTGCGGCAGACCGCCATCCGGCTCAACGCTGAAGGGTTCACCTGCCGTTCGGGCCGTCCGTGGTCGGTGGCCAACCTCCGCGATCGGGTCATGTCCCGGGCGGTACTCGACGCCGAACTGATCTTTCGCGGCGCGCACGCCAAGACCGATGCCGACGGCAGACCGCTGTGGGGCGATTCAGTGACCATCGCGCTCCCCCGGATCCTGTCCGACAACGCGGCGGCCGCGCTCCGCCAGAAGGTCGCCGCCCGTGCGAGGACCAGCAGTCGTAACCGAGCGGTTTACCCGCTCACGGGTCGGCTGATCGGCCGCTGCACAGCGCCGTACACCGGCAGCAGTCGCGAGTCTCTCTCATACGGTCGCCGCAACTACCGTTGCAGCGGCAAAACTGACACCGTGCCCGGTCAAGGGGTCTGCGACTGCTCGTCCATGGACGCTGAGGCGGTGGAGAAGCACGTCTGGTTAAAGGTCGTCACCCTGCTCGGCAACTTGCGGAAGCTGAATGCGCTGGCCACCGAGCGGGTCGCTATGTCCGACGGCGATCAGGCGGCACACGCCGAGCGGATCGTCGGCCTCGACCAACAAATCGACGCGATGAGGGCGTCCATCACCGCCGTGGTCGTGGCTGCCGCCAAGCAGCAGCAGTCTGCAGACGCCATCGCCGCCGCAACAGTGGCCCTTAACGAGGAGCTACGACAGTTGGAGGAGATGCGCGCCGAGGCCGCCGCCTGGTTGGCCGAAGTCAAGGAGGCGGAGCACCGGGCCCACGGCCTCAAGTCCCTTGCCAAACTGGTTCAGCATCAGCTGATGGACATGAGGTTGGAGGAGCAGAGCAAGATTCTCCGTCTACTCGACGTGAAGGTGTTCATCGAGGGGCCGGTGCCGGTCCGAACCGGGGGCCACATCTGTACCGTGCAGTCCTGGTATAAGTCGGCCGGAGTGAACGTCCCGGCGGCCGACCTCTCGGATGAGCAGTGGGCGCTGGTCTCCCACCTGCTCCCCGCCGGACGACGCGGCCGCGTACGGCGTTCGGTCGACGCGATCTTCGCCAAGGCCCGGACCGGCGTTTCCTGGCCGACACTCCGCGAGGAGTACGGCTCGACGAGTACCGCCTCAAAGTACTTCAACGAGTGGGTGTCGCAAGGAGTTTGGGCCGAACTCGACGCGGCACTCGCGAAGGTGGAACGAGTATCGCTACCCGCGCTCAGACTCCTCCCGCCCATGCGAATCGAAGTACGGTTCGATCCCCGCGTGATGCTGGGCGCCGAGGAACGGTTCCGAACGGAATCGTGACGATCAGAACGCAACAGATGATGCCCGCGAGGACGTAACCGGCGGCCATCCAGATTCCGGCGAACACCAGCCAGATCACGTTGAGCAGGGTCCTCATACTTCGAGGATGGCAGGCCGGATCGGGACGGTTCCATCGGGTACGTCCCGGGCTCTTCCCTGGGTCCCTCCGCGAAGGCCCTGGGGAGGAAGGAGTCCCGGAAAGGCTCCGGGAGGAACGCCCCGGGACGCTTCCGGGGGCGCGGCGGGACCCGGAGCCGGGGATTCCGGGGCCGCCCGGATGAAGACGGCACAATGGAAGAATGATCTGCGACCTGTGCAAGGAGCGCCGCCACGACGAGTGCCGGGGCGGCTCGTGGTGCGACTGCCAGCACAAGACCCCCGAGCAGGCAGGGAAGGACAAGGAGTCGGAGCTGGGCTGGCCGCGCCAGGGGTGAGGCTGCGGCGCCCGCCGTACCGGGTGAACCGCGCGCCGTACCGGGTGGGTCGCGCGCCGTACCGGGTGAACCGCGCGCCGTACCGGGTGGGTCGCGCGCCGTACCGGGCGAACCGCGCGCCGTACCGGGTGGGTCGCGCGCCGTACCGGCGAGCCACGCGCCGTACCAGGCGGGTCGCGGGCCGGGATGACGTCCGGGACCCGCGAGGGGCTCCACGGCGGGCCAAGGTTGGCCCTGGCGGCGGTCCAGAGTGTGGACCGCACATTGGACATCTCCCACCATCACGGTATCGTCAGAGACATGCCAGCGGACCCGTTGCTCGTCGTGCGACGCCACGTCGACCTCCTGCGTGTCCGCAGCGCCATCTGTTGTGACGTCCGTTGACCGACGCCCACCGCTGATTCCATCCGGCTGCGGGCGCGCGACAGGCGTCCTTCTTCCCTGAAGCGAAGCCTTCTTTCGAAGCGAAGCGACCCCCGTACTCGACGGCGAGGCGGGAGGTGCGCCGCCCGCGCGTGCCCGAGATCACCTCATCGATCGTGAAGGACGCGCGCATGACGACCCCGGCCAGGCCGGCAAACCGGCACCACAAGCGCCCGCGCGGCGAGGGTCAGTGGGCTCTCGGTTACCGCGAACCGTTGAACAAGAACGAGGAGAACAAGAAGAACGACGACGGGCTCAACGTCCGTCAGCGGATCATCGACATCTACTCCAAGTACGGCTTCGACTCCATCGACCCCGCCGACCTGCGGGGCCGGATGCGCTGGTACGGCCTCTACACCCAGCGCCGGCCCGGCATCGACGGCGGCAAGACCGCGATCCTGGAGCCGGAGGAGCTCGACGACCGCTACTTCATGCTCCGGGTCCGCATCGACGGCGGACGCCTGGACCTGCGGCAGCTGCGTGCCATCGCCGACATCTCCAACCTGTACGGCCGCGGCACCGCCGACGTCACCGACCGGCAGAACATCCAGCTCCACTGGATCGAGATCGAGTCCGTCCCCGACATCTGGGAGCGGCTGGAGGCGGTGGGCCTGTCCACCACCGAGGCGTGCGGCGACACCCCGCGCGTCATCCTGGGCTGCCCGCTGGCCGGGATCGACGCCGGGGAGGTGCTCGACGGCACCCCGCACATCCGCGAGATCCACGACGCCTACATCGGCGACCCGGCGTACTCCAACCTGCCGCGCAAGTTCAAGACCGCGGTGAGCGGCTGCCCGGCGCACTGCACGGTTCACGAGATCAACGACGTGGCGTTCGTCGGCGTCGTCAACGAGCGCGGCGAGGCCGGCTACGACCTGTGGGTGGGCGGCGGCCTGTCCACGAACCCGATGCTGGCCAAGCGGCTGGGCGTCTTCGTCACGCCCGAGCAGGTCTCGGCGGTCTACGGCGGCGTGATCGGCATCTTCCGCGACTACGGCTACCGCCGCCTGCGCCACCGGGCGCGGCTGAAGTTCCTGGTGAGCGACTGGGGCGTGGAGAGGTTCCGGGAGGTCCTGCAGACGGAGTACCTCGGGTACGCCCTGCCCGACGGCCCGGCGCCCGAGACGCCGCGCGGCGGCCGCCGCGACCACGTGGGCGTCTTCCCGCAGAGGGACGGCAACTTCTACGTCGGCTTCGCGCCCAGGGTCGGCCGGCTCAGCGGCGACACGCTGCACCTGATCGCCGACATCGCCGAGCGGCACGGCTCGGACCGGGTGCACACCACGGTCGAGCAGAAGATGGTCATCCTGGACGTCGCGCCCGACCGGGTGGACAGCCTCGTCGCCGAGCTGGAGGCCGCCGACCTGCGGGTCAACCCCTCGACCTTCCGCCGCCAGACCATGGCGTGCACCGGCATCGAGTTCTGCAAGCTGGCGATCGTCGAGACCAAGGCCGTCGCGTCCGACCTGATCGACGAGCTGGAGCGGCGGCTGCCGGACTTCACCGAGCCGCTGACCATCAACGTCAACGGCTGCCCCAACTCCTGCGCGCGCATCCAGGTCGCCGACATCGGCCTGAAGGGCCAGCTCGTCGTCAACGACGCGGGCGAGCAGGTCGAGGGCTTCCAGATCCACCTGGGCGGCTCTCTGGGGGTCGACGCCGGTTTCGGCCGCAAGGTCCGGGGCCTGAAGGCCACCGCCGCGGAGCTGCCCGACTACGTCGAGCGCGTGGCGCGCAACTTCACCAAGCAGCGCGACGAGGGCGAGACGTTCTCCGAGTGGGTGCGGCGGGCCGACGAGGCGGACCTCAAGTGAGACGCGGCGCCGTACGGCGGGGCTCCGGGAGGGGGCGGCGATGAGCGAGCGGATGGCCCCCTTCCACTGCCCGTACTGCGGCGAGGAGGACCTGGAGCCCTACGAGGGCGACGGGGGCTGGTACTGCCGCTCGTGCGCCCGCGCCTTCAAGCTGAAGTTCTTCGGGATCGGGGTGCGGTCGTGACCGGCCGCGGCACGGCGGACGGTACGGCGGGCGGGACGGGCCGGCGCGGGCCCGGCGCGGTGGACGGCGTCATGAACGGCACGGCTAACGGCACGACGAACGGCTCGGCGAACGGCGTGACGAGCGGGGTGAACGGGGTGGCCGGTGCGGCGCGAGCGGCACGGGCGGCCCTCACGGCGGATTGGGAGTGATGAACGTGAGCATCGTTGACATCGAGATCGGCCTGAACCGGCAGCGGGCCGGGTTCGACCTGCAGGACATCGCCGAGTCCGCGGCCGTGTTCCTGGAGGACGCCCCGGCCCTGGAGATCATCCGGTGGGCGGCGGCCACCTTCGGCGACCGGCTCTGCCTGACCTCCTCGATGAGCGACGCCCTGCTGATCGACCTGGTCAGCCGGGTGAAGCCGGGGATCGACGTGTTGTTCATCGACACGGGCTACCACTTCGCCGAGACGATCGGCACCCGTGACGCGGTGCGGCAGGTCTACGACGTGAACGTGATCGACGTCAAGCCGTCCCGTACGGTCGCCGAGCAGGAGCGCGACCTCGGGCCGCGGCTGTTCGGCCGCAACCCCGACCTGTGCTGCTACCTGCGCAAGGTGGAGCCGCTCAACCGGGCGCTGGAGCCGTACCTCGCCTGGGTGTCCGGCATCCGCCGCGACGAGGCGGTCACCCGTTCGGACGTCAGGGTCGTGGAATGGGACACCAAGCGCCAGATGGTGAAGATCAACCCGATCGCCCGCTGGACGCAGGACGACGTCGACAACTACATGGCCGACAACGGCGTGCTGATCAACCCGCTGCACTACGACGACTACCCCTCGATCGGCTGCGCGCCCTGCACCCGGCAGGTCGCCCCCGGTGAGGACCCGCGCAGCGGCCGCTGGGCCGGGATGGGCAAGACGGAATGCGGGCTGCATCTTTGACGCCGCCCGGCCCCGGCGCCCCGCCGGTCACGCCGCTGGTCGCGGTGGCGCACGGGTCGCGTGACCCGCGCGCCGCGGCGACGGTGGAGGAGCTGCTCGGCCTCCTGCGGCGGGAGCGGCCGGAGCTTCCGGTGCGCGCCGCCTACCTCGACCACGCCGCCCCGACGCTCGCCGCGGCGCTGTCGGGGCTGGACGAGGCGGTGGTGGTGCCGCTGCTGCTCACCGCGGCCTACCACAGCCGGGTGGACATCCCCGGTTCGCTGGCCGAGATCACCGCCCGCCGCCCGGCGCTGCGCACCCGGGTCGGCGGCACGCTGGGGCCGCACCCGCTGCTGGTCACCGCCCTGGAGCGCCGGCTGGCCGAGGCCGGGGTCGAGCCGGGCGACCCGGACACCGCGGTGGTGCTGGTGTCGGCGGGCTCCAGCGACCCGCGGGCCAACGCGACGGTCGCCGCCGTCGCCGCGGACTGGGCCCGCCTGCGGGGCTGGTGGTCGGTGGGCGTCGCCTACGCCTCGGCGGCCGAGCCCGCCCCGGAGCGTGAGGTCCGCCGCCTGCTCTCGGCCGGCGCCCCGCGGGTGGCGGTGGCTCCTTACCTGCTGGCCCCCGGCCACTTCGCCGACCGGACCCGCGACGCCTCGCTCGCCGCGGGCGCGTCCGTCGTGGCCGGGGTGCTCGGCGCGGCCCCCGAGGTCGCGGCCGTCCTGGCGGAGCGCTACGACGAGGCCGTACGGCGCCGCCCGGCGTCCGCCTCGGCCTGACCTCCCGGTGAGACCTCGGCCTGGCCTCCCGGTGAGACCTCGGCCTGGCCTCCCGGTGAGACCGGGACCCGCCGAGGCCGGGCCCGCGAACCTCGACGGTTCCCGTACCCCGAGGCCCCGAGACCTGCGATCCCGGAGTCCGAGGCACCAGGGGCCGGTGCCTCAGCCGCCGTCCCCGCCGCTTCCCGGGCTCGGCTTCGCGCCGTCCCGGCCGTCCCCGGGGCAGCGCACCGCGACGATCCGGCCGTCGAGCGGGTCCGTCACGACGACGGCGCCCGGACAGACGGGCCCGACCCCGATCTCGTCGGCGAAGCGGCAGCCGGGGCCGCCGTCGCAGGGCTCGGTCCGGGTGAGCGTGACGGTGACGCTGATGTCGGCCCGGGTCTTCGGGGCGTCCGCGACGACCTGCCGGGCGTCCCGGTCGCCGGCCAACGGGAGGCCCTGCCGCCGCACCGAGCCGGGCGGGACCACCGCGATCTCCAGCCGCCCGATCTCGGACTCCGGGAACAGCATGGTCATGCTCTTCGAGCGCTCCCGGTCCTCCAGCCCCTCGCGGCAGGTCTGGGCGTTGCGGTACTTCCCGTCCTCCCAGTAGAGGACCTCCGCGCCGAACGGGCAGTGGACCGCGACCTGCGTCATCGTCCCGTACGGCCGCGCGGGCAGGTCGAGGGACAGCCGCTCGCCCATCGTGGAGAACCGCTTCTCTAGAACGACATCGTCGACGTAGCGGGCGCCGTACCGGGGCGTCGGCTGGGCCATGACGCCGGTCCAGACGTCGTCGGGGACGACGGTGGCGCCGGTCCCCGGCAGGATGAGCGTCGCGACGGCGGCGAGGCCCGCCGCGAGGGTCCCGCCCAGCGCCGCGGCGCGGCGGCGTCTGATCCGCCGGACCCGCCGGTCGACGGCGGCGACGGTCACGCCCCCGCGGTGGCCGTCGTCGCCCTCGGCCGCCAGGATCTCGCGCAGTTCCGGCTCTGTGATCGTCAACTCGGCTCCCCTGAGGTGGTCGCGGCGATCGCCGCGGGATCGACGCGCAGCTTCGCCAGGGCCCGGCTGGCCTGGCTGCGGACGGTGGCCACCGAGCAGCCGAGGATCTCGGCGATCCGCGGGTCGGGCAGGTCGGCGAAGTAACGCAGCACGACCACGGCCCGCTGCCGGTCGGGCAGCGCCGCCAGGGCCTGCCGTACGGCCTCGCGCGTGCCGACCTCGCCGGTGCGGTCCTCCCCCGCCGTGTCGGGCAGCGCCCCGGTGGGCACCTCGCCCCGCCAGCGGCGCCGCCACCAGGAGGCGTGGGTGTTGGTGAGGATGCGGTAGACGTAGGGGTCGGGGTCGTCGCCCACCCGCCGCCAGGCGAGCCATGCCTTGGCCAGCGCGGTCTGCAGCAGGTCCTCGGCCGTGCCCCAGTCGCGGCACAGCAGGTAGGCGGCCTGCAGCAGGCGGGCCGAGCGCTGCTCGACGTACCGCTCGAAATCGGCTCTGTCTCGCACTCGCCGTCCTCGGTGTCTCGGTGACCTTCCACCGATCACTACGCTCCGGCCGTCCCGGGACGTTGCACGCCCCTGGAATGGATCTTCCCGGAAATGGGTCCGTCCCGGTCCGGAAGGGACCGGGACGGACACGGATCAGGACGGACACGGATCAGGACGGGCGCGGACCAGGACGGGCACCGGCCGGGGGCCTGAACCGGCCTGAGCATGGGCCGTCCCGGACGCCGCCCTCAAGCCGGTGCGGGCCGCGCGGTGTCCGGAGCGCCGGTCAGGTCGCCTGGAGCACGGCCTGCAGGAAGTCGCGGGTGCGCTGCTCCTGAGGGTCGTCGAAGATCTGCCCGGGAGGGCCGTCCTCGACGATGCGGCCCTGGTCGAACATGAGCACCCGGTCGGAGAACTCCTTGGCGAAGTGCATCTCGTGGGTCACGCACAGGATCGTCAGGTCGGACTCGCGGGCGATGTCACGCAGCAGGCACTGCACGCCGGCGACCAGCTCGGGGTCGAGGGCGGAGGTGACCTCGTCCAGCAGCAGGATCTCCGGCTCCATCGCCAGCGCGCGGGCGATGGCCACGCGCTGCTGCTGGCCGCCGGACAGCCGCAGGGGATGCTCGTCGGCCTTGTCGGCCAGGCCGACCAGCTCCAGCAGCTCGGCGCCCTTGGCCTCGGCCTCCTCGCGGGAGCGCCCGAGCGCCCGGACGGGCGCCTCGGTGAGGTTGCGCATGACCGTCATGTGCGGGAAGAGGTTGAACTGCTGGAAGACCATGCCGATCTTGCAGCGGACGCGCCGGAGGTACTTCTCGTCGGCGGGCACGAGCCCGCCGTTCCTCCTCATGTGGCTGAACGGCTCGCCGTTGATCTCGATCAGGCCGCCGGTCGGCTTCTCCAGGGTCATCAGCAGCCGCAGGATCGTCGTCTTGCCCGAGCCGCTGGGACCGATCAGGGTGACCCGCTCGCGCGGGCGGACGTGGAAGTCCAGTTCGTCCAGGACGGTGAGGGAGCCGAAGCGCTTCACCACCTTGTCGAAGCGGATCTTCCACTCATCTGCTGCGATGTGCGTTTCACTGGGCAAGACGGCGCTCCAGACGGCGGACGAGGATGGACGCGGGGATCGCCACGACCAGGAAGAACAGTCCCGCGATGGTGATGGGTTCGAGGTAGCGGTAGCTGCCGGAGGCGAGGATGCGGCCGGTGCCCAGGACGTCCACCACGGTGATCAGCGTCAGCTGAGGGGTCTCCTTGAAGACGGCGATCAGGTAGTTGCCCAGCATCGGCAGGACCCGCCGTACGGCCTGCGGCAGGACGACACTGGTCCAGACGCGGAACCGGGGCAGGTTCAGGGCGGTCGCCGCCTCCCACTGGCCTTTGGGCACCCCGTCGATGCCGGCCCGGTAGACCTCGGCGGTGTAGCTCGCGTAGTGGACGCCGAGGACGAGGATGCCGGTGGTCAGGGCGGACATCGTGATCCCCAGCGCGCTGGGGAAGACGAAGAACACGAAGAACAGCTGCGCCACGAGCGGGGTGCTGCGGATGAACTCGACGAACAGCCGGACCGGCGTCGCGATCCAGCGCCGTTCCGACCGCAGCAGCAGCGCCAGCACCAGTCCCAGGGCGAAGGCCAGCGCCGCTCCGGCGATGGTGGCCTGCGCGGTGACGACCAGGCCCCGGCTGAGCATCTCCGGGGCGATCCGCAGGGCGTAGTCCCAGTCCCAGTTCACGAGGAGCCTCCCACCGGTGCGGGCCGCCGGCGTCTGACGAACAGCGGCGGGACGTCGACGCCGGCCCTGGCGGCGGCGCGGCGTTCGAAGAACCGCATGACCAGCGTGACGATCATCGCGAGCGCGAGATAGATGACCATGACGAGGCTCATCACCAGGAGGGGGTCGTATCCGGTGTTGCGCAGGATCCGGCTCTCCGCGATGACGTCGGACACCGAGATCACCGAGACCAGGGAGGTTGCCTTGATCAGCTCGATCCACAGGTTGTTCAGCGGGGGGATCATGCCCCGCCACGCCTGCGGCAGGATGATCCGGACCATGCGCTGCCACGGGCTGAAGTTCAGCGCGAGCGCGCCCTCCCACTGCGCCCGGGGGACGGCGGCTATCGCGCCCCGGACGACCTCCGACCCGTAGGAGCCCAGGTTGAGCCCGACGGCGAGGACGCCGGCGAGGATCGGGTCCAGCCGGTAGCCGGTGAGCGCGGGCATCGCGAAGAAGATCCAGTACATCTGGACGATCACCGAGGTGCCGCGGAAGAACTCCAGGTAGCCGCGGGCGGCCCCGCGGATCCAGCGGCGCCGCGACGTCGACAGCAGCCCGACGGCGAAGGACAGCAGCAGGGCGAGCGGCGTCGCCCCCAGGGCGACCTGGACCGTGACCCAGGTCCCTTCCATGAGGTACGGCCAGATCTCGCCGACCGTGTCGAGGACCGGCTCGGCGGCCATTGCGGACAGGAGCATGACGGGGACCCGGTCAGGCGGCGCAGAGCTGCGCCGCGGTCAGCCCCTTGGCCTTGTCGATCTCGGCCTGCCCGAACCCGAACGGTTCCACGATCGGCAGGACGCCGCCGCCGTCCTGCAGTTTCTTCAGCTCGGCGTTGAACGCGGCCAGCAGGTCGCCGTCGTTCTTGCGGAATCCGAACGCGCCGGCCGCGAACTGCTCCTTGCCGTCGACCTCGGGCGCGAACGCCTCGGTCACCTCCAGGCTCCCGGCGTAGGAGGGGTTCTCCTTCAGCGCCCACCGCAGGGTGATCGCGGTGAGCGCGACGGCGTCGACCCGGCCGTCGGACAGGCCGCGGACGGCGTCGTTGGCCTTCTGGAAGACCCGGATCCGGTCCTGCTCCACACCGGCCTTGGTGGCGTACTCCTGCTCGATGGCGCCCTCCAGCACCGCGATCGTCGCGCCGGAGGAGGCGGCGGTCTTGAACGTGGTGATCCCCTTGGGGTTGCCCTTCTTGACCATGAAGGCGTTCATGCCGGCGTGGTCGGGGTCGGAGAAGGCGATCTGGCCGCAGCGCGGAGGGGTGATGGACATCCCGGCCGCGATGATGTCGTACTGGCCGGCGGACAGGCCGGGGATCAGCGCGCCGAACGAGTCGACCAGCACGGGCTCCAGCTCGACGCCCCCCAGGTTCTTGAAGATGGCGCGGGCCAGCTCGGGGGCCTCACCGGTGAGCTTCCCCTGCTTGTCGCGGAAGCCGTACGGGGCCTCGTTGGCGAACCCGACCTTGATCTTCTTCGCGGCTCTGATCCGGTCGAGCGTCCCCTGTCCGCCTCCTCCCCCGGAGGGTGTGCCGTTGTCGACCGCCGTGCAGCCCGCGAGCAGGGCGGGAACCGCGGCGATGGCGAATCCGGCGCCGGTGCGCCGGAAGAAGTCGCGTCGGGTCAGGGGGCTGTGCGTCATCGGGGAGAACTCCTCGTCGGTGCCTGCTACGTGCGCGTTCGTGACCACTACTCATCAGGGCCCAGCCTGAGCCAGGCTAGTCCGGGCATGCGGATGAAGCATCCGTTCGGACCCGGCGGCCGGACACTCTGTGTGACGCTAGTCATCGATACGGACGTGATCAAGCCCGCGAAAAGGACGGCCTCTATGCGTCTCCCCAGGTCAGAGCAGACTAAACCCTCAAATCCCGGGCAACGTCTTTATCGCACCGTGATAAAATTCTTTACTCTCCGCAATGAACGGCACACCCGGCCACGCGGACGAGCCGTCCATCCCCGGCCTCCGGGTCACGTCCCGCGATCCCCACCGGGATCCGGATCCACCGGACGGGTATTCGCCCTCGGGGCCGGACGACATGGCGGAATCCCGCGCCGGGGACGGGCCGGACGGCACGGCCGGAGCCCGCGCCGAGGGCGGGCCGGAGGCTCAGTAGCGGCGGTCGCGCCGCTCGTCGCGCCTCTGGGCGCGGCGCTCCCACCGCTCCTCACGACGCTCCCACCGGTCCTCCCGGCGGTCCTCCCATCCGTGCGGGGGCAGGGGCGGCCGCGGCCGCTCCGGCAGCTCGCCGTACGCCCGCTGCCAGTGCTCCTTCCAGGCCGCCCACGCCTTCTCGATCGGGCGTGCCCGCGAGTCGCCGACCACCTTGATCTCGCCCATGAGCGCGTAGGCCCGCACCCGGACGAGCGGCGCCCGCATGCCCTCGGGAGCCTCGATGACCTGGACCTTCTTCTCCCCCATGATCGCGAAGCCGTCGATCTCGACGTCCACGCCGTCGGGAACGATGATCTTCACCGATCCCATGACCGCGGTGGCGATGATGTCGACCACGTCGGTGCGGACCTCGGCCTGGCGCAGGTCGATCACGACCTCGCCCATCACCGCGGCCGCGCCCAGCTCCCGGTCGATCCGCCACTTGCCGCGGCGCTTGGACTCGCTCATGACGGCCACGAGCCAGCGCCGCGCCCGGCCGCCCTCCGGCCGCGCCGGAGCCGGGAAGGGGGCCGGGGCCGGGGCGGGCCCGGGGCCCTGCGCCGAGGGAAGATCGGAGGTGAGGACGGCGAGGTCGGCGTGGGTGACGGCGGTATAGGCGGCCTCGGTGCGCTCGGTCAGCTCTCCGAGGGTGAGCCGTCCCTCGACGGAGGCGATGCGGAGCAGCTCGACCGCGGCCTCCCGCTCGGCGTCGGAGACTCGCATCGCACCCGGATCACTCATGAAACACAACATATCGCGATATAGGCGGTCCGTGGATCCCTCTGCGGCAGGAGAACGCGTCCGGCGCCTATCATCCGGAGGATGTACGCAGAACTTCTGGACGCGGTGACCGGGAACGACGCCGAGGAGGTCGGGCGTCTGCTCCGGGGCGGCGCCTCGCCCGACCCGGACGACGCCGGGGAGACGACCGCCCTCTACCAAGCCGCGACCGGCGGTCGCACGGCGATCGTGCGGGCGCTGCTGGACGCCGGGGCCGACCCGAACCGGATCAGCGGAGGCGAGGACGAAGGTCTGCCGCTGTGCGGCGCCGCCTCCTGGGGCCGCACCGAGACCGTGGAGGCGCTGCTGGCCGCGGGGGCCGACCCCGGCCGCAGGGAGAGCCACGGCTGGACCGCCCTGCTGTGGGCCGCGGCCGGCGGCCACGCCGGGACCGTCCGGGCCCTGCTGACGGCCGGCGCCTCCGCCGAGGACGCCAACGACGGCGGGGAGACCGCGCTGACCCTGGCCACCCGGCGCGGCGCGCTCGGCGTGGTGCGCCTCCTGCTGGACGCCGGGGCCGACCCCACCCGGGCCGACGGCGAGGGCGACACGCCCCTGTCCATCGCCTACGACTGGCTCGGCACCCACCTGGAGAGCGCGCTGCTGGAGCAGCTCGCCGAGCGGGCGCCCGAGGACTCGGACCTCACGGGCTTCACGGTGAGCCGCGCCCGCGCCGAGGACGGCACCGACCTGGTCACCGTCACGGCGCTGCGGCCGGACGGCGGGGCCTCCGAGATCGTGTGCCAGCGCGGCCACGCGGCCGTCGCGACCCTGCTGGAGGACGCGACCGATGAGCGCGTGCCGTTCGGGGACCTGGTCGAGCGGGCGCTGCCGTACCGGGACCTCGACGAGGAGGCCGAGACCTGGTGGACGGTGGCCGACTCGCTGGGCGGGCGGGCCGACGAGGAGACGTTCGAGGCGGCGGCGGAGCTGTGCGTGAGCGAGGACCCGCGCAGGCGGGAGTTCGCCGCCGACGTGCTGTCCCAGCTCGGCGCCCACAGGGACCACGGGTCCTCCCCGGCGGGGACGGACACGGACGGAGACGGGGACGACCGGCCGTTCCTGGAGCGGACGCTGTCGATCCTGCGGCGGATGGCCGTGACCGAGGGCGACGAGCGGGTGCTGCGCTCGGTGCTCGGCGCGCTCGGCGGCCAGGCCGACCCGCGCGCGCTGCCCGAGGTGCTGTCGATCATCACCGCGGAGGGCTGGACCCGTACCCAGGCCGACCCGGCCGCGCTGGCCGCCGTCCTGCCGCCGGGCCACGCCGAGGGGCTGGAACTGCTCCTCTCGATGACCGGGGACCCCGACGAGGAGGTGCGCCACTGGGCCTCCACGGGCCTGGCCGGCCTGGCGGAGCACCGCGAGGAGGTCCGCGCCGCGCTCGCCGCCCGGGGGCTCTGAGTCGCACGAGGACCTCCGGTCGCTCGGGAGGCGGGAGGCGGGAGGACCGAGCGGAGGCACCGCGAGGAGGTCCGCGCCGCACCGGCCGCGCGAGGGCTTTGAGATGATGCCGGGACCCGGCGAAAGGGCCGGTCCGGCACCCTCGGAGGCACCCGTGACCCCTGACGCGACCCACGAGGTCTTCAACCAGGCACCCCCGTTCACCGGCCACGACGTCTCGGCCGACCCGGCGCTCCTCGAAGGCGTGACGCGCGAGGGCGCCGGCTGGGCCGCGGGCGGGCTGGGCCGGCTCGGCGTGCTCGCCGGCTCCGAGGAGGCCGCCGAGTGGGGACGGCTGGCCAACGAACACCCGCCGGTGCTGCGCACGCACGACCGCTACGGCAACCGGATCGACGAGGTGGAGTTCCATCCCGCCTGGCACGAGCTGATGACGGTCGCCGTGGAGAACGGCCTGCACGCCGCCCCGTGGGCCGACGCCCGGCCCGGCTCCCACGTGGCCCGCGCCGCCGGGTTCTACGTCTGGAGCCAGGCCGAGGCCGGGCACGGCTGCCCGATCTCCATGACCTACGCCGCGGTCCCGGCGCTGCGCCACTCCCCCGCTCTGGCCGCCGAGTGGGAGCCCCTGCTGGCCTCGGGCCACTACGACTTCGGGCTGCGCCCGCCGCTCGGCAAGCGCGGCGTGCTCGCCGGGATGGGCATGACCGAGAAGCAGGGCGGCTCCGACGTGCGCGCCGGCACCACCCGCGCCGAACCCCTGGGCGACGGCTCCTACGTCCTGACCGGGCACAAGTGGTTCAACTCCGCCCCGATGTGCGACGCGTTCCTGGTCCTGGCCCAGGCGCCCGGCGGGCTGACGTGCTTCCTGCTGCCCCGTGTGCTGCCCGACGGCGCCCGCAACGCCATGCGGCTGATGCGGCTGAAGGACAAGCTGGGCAACAAGTCGAACGCCAGCGCCGAGGTGGAGTACCACCGCGCGCTCGCCTGGCCGGTCGGCGAGGAGGGGCGGGGCGTGCGGACCATCCTGGAGATGGTCAACATGACCAGGCTCGACTGCGTGATCGGCTCGGCGGCCGGCATGCGGTACGGCGCGACCCGGGCCGTGCACCACGCCGCGCACCGCGCCGCGTTCGGCCGGAGGCTGGCCGACCAGCCGCTGATGCGCAACGTCCTGGCCGACCTGGCGCTGGAGTCGGAGGCCGCGACCACGCTGATGACCCGGCTGGCCGGCGCCACCGACCGGGCGGTGGCCGGGGACGCCGCCGAGGCGGCGCTGCGCCGTACGGCGCTGGCGGCCGGGAAGTACTGGGTCTGCAAGCGCGGCCCGGCGCACGCGGCCGAGGCGATGGAGTGCCTGGGCGGCAACGGCTACGTTGAGGAGTCGCAGATGCCCCGGCTGTTCCGCGAGTCGCCGCTGAACGGCATCTGGGAGGGTTCGGGGAACGTGGCCGCACTGGACGTGCTGCGTGCCCTGCGGCGCGAGCCGGACGCCCTGGACGCCTTCCTGGCCGAGGTGGCGCTCGCCGCCGGGGCCGACCGGCGCCTGGACGAGGCGGCCGGACGGCTGGGCAAGACCCTCGCCGACCCGGAGGAGGCGGAGCTGCGCGCCCGCGCCGTCGCCGAGGACATGGCGCTGGTGCTGCAGGGCTCGCTGCTGGTGCGGCACGCGCCCGCGGCCGTCGCCGACGCCTTCTGCGCCTCGCGCCTCGCGGGCGAGGGGGGCCGGGCGTTCGGCACGCTCCCGGCGGGCCTGGACCTGGACGCGATCATCGACCGCGCCGCCGTACGGCCGGCCGCGCCCGGCGCCCCCGGCCCCGGGGTCTGAGCCGGACGTGCGCCGGGCCCCGCGACGGACGGGGCCGGATTTCCGGGGGCGGCGGGGCCCGGCCGCCCCCGCGGCGCGGAGTAGGGTCGATCGGGTAGCACCCATGATCGAAAGGACTATCGCCATGGCGACGACACGTACCGCGACCACGCAGTGGAAGGGCGCCCTCCTCGACGGTTCGGGCACCGTCTCGCTCGACACCTCGGGCGTGGGCACGTTCGACGTGTCCTGGCCCTCCCGGGCCGAGCAGGCGAACGGCAAGACCTCGCCCGAGGAGCTGATCGCGGCGGCGCACTCCGCCTGCTTCTCGATGGCCCTGTCGCACGGCCTGGCGCAGGCGGGCACCCCGCCGCAGACGGTCGCCACCAAGACCGACGTGACCTTCCAGCCGGGCGAGGGCATCACCGGCATCGTCCTGTCGGTCCGCGCCCAGGTGCCGGGGCTGTCGGCCGAGGAGTTCCGGACCGCCGCCGAGACCGCCAAGGCGAACTGCCCGGTGAGCAAGGCCCTGGCGGGGACGACCATCACCCTCGACGCCGAGCTGGTGGACTGACGGCCGTCCCGCCCGGTCCGCCCGGTCCCGCCGCCCGGTTCCTTCCGGGCGGCGGGACGCGGGCGGGCGCATAGACTCTGCCGGAAGCTCTCCGGCGGCGCGCCGCGCGGGGGATCGGGCGCCCAGGGTCGTGCCCCCGGTCCCCGCGGCCCGGCCGGGGCCCGCCGCCCACCGGGGCGAGGAACGGGCGGCCGGGGAGCCCCCCGTGGGCGCGGCGCCGCCGCCGAGGACGGGCCACGACGGCGTGGCCGTCCGCCTCCCCTCATGCCTCTCTCGTGGCGCGAATGGGACACGGGTCCGTGACACCCTGCACACGAGGGTGTGATTGGAGGAGAATAGGGCTACATGCGCGAAATCTGGCCGGGAGAGCCGTACCCCCTCGGTGCCACCTGGGACGGTGCGGGGACCAACTTCTCCCTGTTCTCCGAGGTGGCCGAGCGGGTAGAGCTGTGCCTGTTCGACGACGACGGCCGCGAGGAGCGGATCGACCTCCCCGAGGCCGACGGTTTCGTCTGGCACGGCTACCTCCCGGGCGTCATGCCCGGACAGCGGTACGGCTACCGCGTCCACGGCCCCTACGAGCCCTCCCAGGGGCACCGCTGCAACCCCGCCAAGCTGCTCATCGACCCCTACGCCAAGGCCGTCGACGGCGAGGTCGAGTGGAACGAGGCGCTGTTCGCCTACGCCTTCACCGACCCGTCCGCGCGTAACGACGACGACAGCGCCCCGTTCATGCCGAAGAACGTGGTGGTCAACCCGTTCTTCGACTGGGGCGACGACCGGCTGCCCCGCACGCCGTACCACCAGACCGTGATCTACGAGGCGCACGTGCGCGGGCTGACGATGTGCCACCCGGCCGTCCCGGCCGAGCAGCGCGGCACCTACGCCGGGCTCGCCCACCCCGCGGTCGTCGAGCACCTGCGGAGCCTGGGCGTCACCGCGATCGAGCTGATGCCGGTGCACCAGTTCGTGCCCGAGCACGCCATGGTCGCCCGGGGCCTGACGAACTACTGGGGCTACAACACCATCGCCTACCTCGCCCCGCACGCCGCCTACGCCTGCTCGGGCCGGCGCGGCGAGCAGGTGATGGAGTTCAAGGCGATGGTGCGGTCGCTGCACGAGGCGGGGATCGAGGTCATCCTCGACGTGGTCTACAACCACACCGCCGAGGGCGACCACATGGGCCCCACCCTGGGCTTCCGGGGCATCGACAACTCCGCCTACTACCGGCTGCACGACGGCGACCGGCGCTACCACCTCGACTACACCGGCTGCGGCAACTCCCTCAACGTCCGCTCGCCGCACGCGCTGCAGCTCATCATGGACTCGCTGCGCTACTGGGTGCTGGAGATGCACGTGGACGGCTTCCGGTTCGACCTGGCCGCCGCCCTGGCCCGGGAGTTGCACGACGTCGACCGGCTGAGCGCGTTCTTCGACCTGATCCAGCAGGACCCGGTGATCTCCCAGGTGAAGCTGATCGCCGAGCCGTGGGACGTCGGCCCCGGCGGCTACCAGGTCGGCAACTTCCCGCCGCTGTGGACGGAGTGGAACGGCAAGTACCGCGACACCGTGCGCGACTTCTGGCGGGGCAACGGCTCGGCGCTGCCGGAGTTCGCCTCCCGGCTGACCGGCTCGGCCGACCTGTACGCCTCCTCCGGGCGCCGCCCGGTGGCCTCCATCAACTTCGTCACCTGCCACGACGGGTTCACGCTGAACGACCTGGTCTCCTACGACCGCAAGCACAACGAGGCCAACGCCGAGAACAACCGCGACGGCACCGACGACAACCGGTCGTGGAACTGCGGCGCCGAGGGGCCGGTGGACGACGAGGGGGTCAACCGCCTGCGCCGCCGCCAGCGCCGTAACTTCCTGACCACCCTGTTCGTCTCGCAGGGGGTGCCGATGCTCACCGCCGGAGACGAGTTCGGCCGCACGCAGGGCGGCAACAACAACGCCTACTGTCAGGACAACGAGGTCTCCTGGGTCGACTGGTCGCTCGCCGGGCGCGAGCGCGACCTGCTGGAGTTCGTCCGGAGCCTGTCGCGGCTGCGGCGTGAGCACCCCGTCCTCCAGCGGCGCCGGTTCTTCCACGGCCGTCCGGGCGACGACGGCACACGCGACATCGTCTGGCTCACCCCGTCGGGCGAGGAGATGACGGCCTCCGACTGGCACACGGGTTACGCCAAGTCGCTCGCGGTCTTCCTGAACGGCGACGCCATCACCGAACTGGGTCCGCGCGGCGAGCGGATCACCGACGACTCGTTCCTGCTGCTGGTCAACGCCCACCACGAGGACATGACGTTCACCGTCCCCGGGGGACGATACGGGTGGCGGTGGGAGTCCGTGCTGGACACCGCCGAGGAGCGGCCCGGCGGGTCGGCCGGGGAGTCCTGGCCGGCCGACTCCAAGGTCGCGGTGACCTCGCGCTCGGTGCGGGTCCTGCGCCACCGCCGGGACCCGGAGGGTGTGCCAGGGTAGGGGGATGCGTCTCATCCATCCCGTCCCCGGCGGGGACACCGGGCTCCGCGACCCCGGCCTCTCGGAGCTCGCGGAGCTCTACGCCTACCCCGGCGACCGGTGGCTCCGGCTCAACATGGTGGCCAGCGCCGACGGCGGGACCTGGCTGGACGGGCTGTCCGGCGGACTGTCCGGCCGGGGCGACCGGAAGGTCTTCGGGGTGCTGCGCGGGCTGGCCGACGTCGTCCTGGCCGGGGCGGCGACCGTACGGGCCGAGGGGTACGGCCCGGTGAAGCCCAGGAGGTCGTGGGAGGCGCTGCGCGCCGGCCGTACGGCCGCCCCGCCGATCGCGGTGGTCACCGCGAGCCTGGAGCTGGACCTGTCGGGCCCCCTCTTCGCCGAGGCCGGTCCGGACGCGCGGACCATCGTCGTCACCTGCGAGGCGGCCCCCCGCGGCCGGCGCGAGGAGGCGGCCCGGCACGCCGAGGTGATCGTCGCCGGCCGGGAGCGGGTGGACCTCGCCCTGGCGGTCGGGGAGCTGGGCGAGCGCGGCCTGGGGCGGGTGCTGTGCGAGGGCGGGGCGAGGCTCAACGCCCAGATCGCCGCGGCCGGCCTGGTGGACGAGCTGTGCCTGACGGTGAGCCCGCTGATGATCGGCGGGGACGCCGCCCGGATCCTCCACGGCCCGGCCTCGTCGACCCGGCTGCGCCTGGCCCACGTCCTGGAGGACGAGGGGTTCCTGCTCACCCGGTACGTCAGGGAGGGCTGAGGGGCCGCGTCCCGGACGCCGTGCCGTCGACCGCCGGCCCCCGGCGGGCGGCGGGTCCCCGCAGGTGCCGGGCCCCGTGGACGCCGGACTCCCGTGGACAATGGGTGAAATAAGCGATATATCTCGCTCCATGGAGAAGAGATCATCCACCGGTGACGAGCTGCGCGCCGCCGTCGAGGCCCGCCGGGAGCTGGGTCCCGAGTACGAGGACTCCCTCATCGAGGGGTTCCTGGACAAGATGGGCCAGGAGATCGACCGGCGGGTGGAGGAACAGGTCGCCGCCCGCGTCCCGCAGCGGCAGCCGAAGGCCCCCGGGGTCCGGCCGGGCGTGGACGCCGGGCAGCGACTGGCCCTGGCGATCGTCTCCATCGTGCTCGGCGTCGGCAGCACGGTCGCCTTCGCCATCACCGGCGCGAGCGGGGGCCCGATGATCCTCGTCTGGCTCGGGATCGTCGTGGTGAACATCGCCTTCGCCGTCGGCTCCCGCCGCTGACCCCCCGCCCGGCCCCCTTCAGAGCGAGTCGGTGGACAGACCGGCCACCCGGAGGTAGGTCCGGCGGGCGTCCTCCCCGAAGTACGGCGACACCGACCGGTCGTAGCGGCCGTTCCCGTTGGCGTCCGCGAAGGCCGAGATGACGCCGCTGACGTATCCCGTCTTGCGGTCCGAGTCGTACCGGGTGATCAGCGGGCCGCCGTCGGCGCCGGGGGCCATCGGACACCCCAGCGCCTGTTCGGCACCCCTGGACGCGTCCAGAGGAGTGGTACCGAAGCACCGGAAAGGGGTGTCACCCGAGCGGGAGGGCGTCCCGTCGGGATGGGCCCCCTCCGGGTAGCCGAAGACGTCGGCCTTCTCACGACGTGATCCGTTCCACGCCAGCCCCTGCGCCCCGGCGGCCTCGGCCAGGCGCTTGCCGCCGGCGCCGTAGACGGTGAAGAACGCGTAGTCGTGGCCGCGGTCGCCGCCGTCGACGAACTTCGGGTGGACGGCCGCGGAGGAGCCCGGGTAGATCCCGAAGAGGGCCTTGCCCCGGTAGTAGGCCGGCACGAAGACCAGTGAGGCGACGGCCTCGCGCCGCTTCGGATCGTAGAGGCAGTGCCCCGCGGTCACCAGGAGGTTGCCGGCCTCGGAGTTCACCGAGGTGGCCGAACACCAGTGGCGGAGCCTCCCCACCCGGAAGAACACCTTGCCGACCGTCTGGGGGACGTACGCCCCGATGTAGCTGGGTCTCTCCTCCCCCCGCAGCGGCTCCAGATCGTACGGGGGGACCGTTGCGGGATCACCCGTCTCCACCTCTTCGGCGCCGCTCCCCCGCGACTCGGATCCGACGGCGCCCTCGTACGGCTCGGCCGCCTCCAGCGCCTCCGGCGTCCACTCCGCCACGATCTTCTCGGCGGCCTGCCGGGAGCCCGCCAGGGTGATCAGGGAGGAGTCCGCGGCGGCCCCGCCGTCTCCGGGCGAGTCGCCGGCGGGCCGGCTGTTCACGTACAGGAAGACCGCACCCGCCACCGAGGCGGCGAGGACCGCCGCGGCCGGCAGGCGGAGCGGCGCGGCCTTCCCGCCGGACATGGTCCTTCGGGGGCGTCGGCGGCGGGAAGGGCGCGACGGCTCCGTCTCCGGCTCCCCGGGTCCGTCCCGGGCGGGTTCCTCCCGGATGGGTGCGCGCCGAACGGGCTCCTCCCGCACCGGCTCGTCCCGGACGGATCCATGCCGGACGGCCTCCTCCCGCACCGGCTTGTCCCGGACGGATCCGCCGGCGGGACCGGTCGCCTGCTCCGGGAGCCGGTCCGCGGCCGGATCGCCGCCGACGAGGGCCATCAGCAGTTCCCGGGCGGAGGGTCTGGCGGCCGGGTCCTTGTCCAGGCAGCGGGCGATCAGCGGCCGGAGGTCCGCGGGAAGCGCCGAGAGATCGGGGTCCGCCTGCAGGATCCGGTACATCACCGCGGGGAAGTCACGGCCGAAGGGGGGCCGTCCCGTGGCCGCGTAGACCATCGTCCCGGCCCAGCCGAAGACGTCCGACGCGGCGCCGACGTCGCCGCCGGAGAGCTGTTCGGGCGACATGTAGGCGGGGGTGCCGATCCCCCCGGTGGTCGACGCCGCGGAGTCCAGGGCACGCGCGATGCCGAAGTCGATCACCTGCGGGCCGCCGGGGCCGATGAGGACGTTGCCCGGCTTGAAGTCACGGTGGACGACTCCGGCGCGGTGGATGGCGGCCAGCGCGGCGGCCGTGCTCACCGCCAGACGGTGCAGCGCCCCGGCGCCGTAGGGCCCCTCCCCCTCGACGATCTCCGCCAGGGAGGGACCGTCGACGTACTCGCTGACCACGTAGGGCCGCTCGTGGTCGACCGCCGCGTCCAGCACCCTGACCGTGCTGAACTCCGCGACGCTGCCCGCCGTCCGGACCTCCCGGAGGAAACGTTCCACCGCGCGGGGGTCGGCGACCTTCTCCGGATGGATCGCCTTGACCGCCACCCGCTCCCCCGAGGGCGACTCGGCGAGGTAGACCACGCCCTGCCCGCCCTGCCCGATGCACCCGAGCAGGCGGTAGCCGCCCAGATGGCTGGGGTCCCCAGCGCGTAAGGGCCGGATCGTTGGCATGCGGTCTCCCCCGGGAACCGAATGGATCGATCCCGCAGACCATAGCAAAAGCCGCGATCATCGATTCCGGCACCGGAGAACACGCCGTTCCCGTCCGGTCATCCCGGATCACGCGAGAGGGGGTCGGGCGGTCCGTCCCGGAGTCACCTCGGCGGCGGGACCGGGCTCTCGACGGGGCGGACCGCGCGACCACCCGCCCGCTCACCGGCCCGGACGCTGGCGCGTCGTCCGGCCGACGGCCACCTGGTCGTCCTGTTGGCCCATGGACGGCCTGACGGGTGGTCTGACCCCTCAGCGGGAGGGAGAACCCTCCACATCTACTAAGACGCAAAACCCGACATAAATGGATGCTTCATCATAAAGATCTTTTTCCTGGCATTCCGGACACACGACCTCGGCGGGCACGTGGTCCCGGCGGGAACACCCGCCGCATAGGCTGGGGGGATGGACAAGGTGGTCAAGAGCGACGCCGAGTGGCGCGCCCAGCTCTCTCCCGAGGAGTACCAGGTGCTCCGCCAGGCAGGCACCGAGCGCCCCTTCACCGGGGAGTACGTCGACACCAAGACCGTGGGCGTCTACAGCTGCCGGGCCTGCGGCACCGAGCTGTTCCGGTCCGACACCAAGTTCGAGAGCCACTGCGGCTGGCCGAGCTTCTACGAGCCGTCGAAGTCGGACGCGGTGACCCTCATCGAGGACCGCTCGCTCGGCATGGTCCGGGTCGAGGTCCGGTGCGCCACCTGCGACTCACACCTCGGGCACGTCTTCCACGGCGAGGGGTACGGCACCCCCACCGACGACCGCTACTGCATCAACTCCGTGTCACTGCGGCTGGAGCCGGCCGACGGCTGACGGTCCCGCGCGGGCGGCCCCGCCGGAGTGGGCACCGCTCCCCGGCCGGGCCCCCGGTACGGCGAAGCCCCGCGAGGCGGGGCGCCTAGCCGCCGGGCTTGGGGTAGGTGACGCGGCAGTCGGAGTCGCCGGGGCCGAGGATGTTGGCCAGGACGGGATTGCCGTTCTCGCCGAACCTCGCCTGGACGAAGACGACGGGGTTCACCGAGCCGAGCTCCCCCACGAGATAGTCGAGACCGGTCTCGCACAGCTTGATCGCCTGCTTGGAGTTGTCCGCCGAGTCCGGCAGGTCGGTGTATATCCGCAGGTAGCCGCCGACGACGCGGATGTCCTTGACCCGCTTCGTCGCCTTGTGCGCAGCGAAGTAGGCGAACGCCCTCGGATCGCTGTGCTTGGACGGCCCGTCCGCCTTGGCCGCGTCGCCGGACCCGTGGCCGCTGCCCGCCTTGCCGCCGGGCAGCACGCCCACCGCCCTGCCGTCCCCGGCGCCCTGCTGCGGCGCGGCCAGGAGATGCTTCTGCGCCTCCGGGACGGGCGGCGGGTCCGCGGCGAGCATCGAGCGGCCCAGCGCCAGGACCGCGACCGCCAGCGCAGTCGCCCCGACCGAGATCTCCAGGACCCGCGGCCGGGCCCGCCTTCTGCGGCGTCCGCCCCCGCGCCCCGTGGACCGTGCCAGACCCGCGCCCATGTTCACCTTCGGCCTCACATAGACAGGTGTTTTCCCCGAGTATGACAACGCCCGGGAAACTAATCGAGCGTTTCACCGGATTCACCGGGCGTCCCGCATCGGACGGCCCCGAACCGGGGCCGGGCGCGGCCTACGGCAGCGCCGCCACCAGTTCGCCGACGGGCTTGCGGATGCCGGTGTAGAAGGGGATCTCCACCCGGGTGTGCCTGCGGGCCTCGGCGCCGCGCAGGGTGCGCATCAGGTCGACGATGCGGTGCAGGTCGTCGGCCTCGAAGGCGAGCATCCACTCGTAGTCGTTCAGCGAGAAGCAGGAGACGGTGTTGGCCCGCACGTCGGGGTAGTCGCGGGCCATCCGGCCGTGCTCGGCGAGCATGCGGCGCCGGTCGGCGTCGTCCAGGAGGTACCACTCCAGGGAACGGACGAACGGGTAGACGCTCACGTACCCGCGGGGCTCCTCCTCGGCGAGGAACGCCGGGATGTGCGACTTGTTGAACTCCGCCGGGCGGTGCAGCGCCATGACCGACCAGACCGGCTCGGTCAGCTCCCCCAGGGCGGTGCGGCGGAAGCGCGAGTAGGTCTCCTGAAGGTCCTCCGGGGTCGGCGCGTGCCACCAGAACATGAAGTCGGCGTCGGCCCGGAAGCCTGCCACGTCGTACAGGCCGCGGGTGACCACGTCCTTCTCCGCCGCCTGCGCCAGGAGGGCCTCGACCTCCTCGGCCATGCCCTCTCGTCCGGTCGCCGGGCAGCGCTCACGCATCCTGAACACCGACCACATCGTGTAGCGGATCACCTGGTTCAGGTCGCGCGCCTTGGGCCTCGGGTTCCCGTCCGTCGTCCTCACCCCTCCGGGAGCCCCACGGGGCTCCGTCGTCCTCGTCGTTCCCGACGTGTTCTTCGTGTTCGTCGTGTTCGTGTTCGTCGTGCCGGCCGTCTCGGGCCGCCCGGTCAGCGTGCCTTCGACGACTCCTTCCGCCATTCTCCCGTGGGGTCCAGGTGGTCCAGGATCCGGGCCGCCGCCGTACGGGCGGTGGAGACGACGGCCGGGATGCCGACGCCGTCGTAGGCGGCGCCGCACAGCGCCAGGCCGGGCCGGTCGGCGACGGCCGCGCGGATGCGGGCGACCCGGTCGAGGTGGCCCACCTCGTACTGTGGCAGGGAGCCGCCCCAGCGGGTCACCCGGGAGTCGAGCGGCAGCCCGCGCACGCCCATGACCTCGGCCATCTCGGCCGTCGCCAGGGCCACCAGCTCGGTGTCGTCACGTTGGAGCACCGCCTCCTCGCCCAGGCGGCCGATCGAGCAGCGCAGCAGGACGAGCCCGGAGGCGGTCTCGGTCAGGTGCGGCCACTTGACGGAGCTGAACGTGACGGCCTTGACCGGGCGGCGGTCGGCCGCCGGGACGAGGTAGCCGCTCCCCTCGGGCAGCCGGGGGAACGCCTCGCGCGGGTAGGCCAGGCTGACGATGGCCATGCTCGCGTACTCGATCCGGGCCAGCTCGGCGGCGGCCGCCGGGACCTCCTCGGCCAGCAGGCGGCTCGCCGGGGTGGCGGGGACGGCGAGGACCACGGCGTCGGCCTCGACGACCTCCGGCGCGGGCACCGGCCCGGTCACCAGCCGCCAGCCGTCTGCGGTGCGCCGCAGCTCCCGCACGGTGACGCCGGTCCGCACCCGCGCGCCGGAGGCGGCGGCGACCGCCGCGGGCAGGCTGCCCATCCCCTCGCGCAGGGAGGTGAAGACGGGCCCGGCGTCTTTCGGCGCCTCGGCGGCGATGTGGCGGGCGGCGTTGAGCAGCGATCGCTCCGAGCGGGCCGCCATGGCGATCTTCGGCATCGTCGCGTCCAGCGAGAGCCGTTCGACCCGGCCCGCGTAGACGCCGCCGAGCAGCGGCTCGACCAGGTGGTCGACCACCTCGGCGCCCATCCGGGCGCGGATGTAGGCGGCCACCGACACGTCGGTGTCGATGAGCGTGGCGGGCAGCACGAGGTCCAGCGGCACGCGCGCGAGGCCGCCCGGCGACAGGATGCCCGACCTGGCGAGCGCCCCCAGGTCGGAGGGGACGCCCATGACCTGTCCGGCGGGCAGCGGCCGGGGCGTGCCGCGGGTGAGGATGGCGCCCCGGGTGGTGCCGGGGTCCCGCAGTTCGTCGCCCAGGCCGGCCAGCCGGGCCAACTCCTTGCCCTCGGGCCGCCGGGCGAGCATCGCCTCGGCCCCGACGTCCACCTGGACCCCGGCGACCTCGGCGGTCAGGAGCTTGCCGCCGACCCGCGGGGCGGCGTCGAGCACCGTCACCTCGACGCGGTCCCCGGCCCGCCCGAGATGCCACGCCGCGGCGAGCCCCGCGATCCCCCCGCCGACGACCACCACGTGGTGACGCTTGCGTTCCATGGATGTCGACCGTATCGCCCGCCGCGGGCGGCCCGGCATCCGCCACCCCCGTGATCGCGCGGTGCGGAGAACGTGACGCCATCGTGACCGCGCGTACCCAACCGCGTTGGACAAACCTCCGTCAATCAGGACATGAACAGATTCCGGTACGGCTTACGGCCGGCGATCGCGCTGGCGGCCGCGGTGTTGGCGCTGACCGCGTGCGGCAGCGGTGAACGCGCCCAGATGGACTCGACGTCGGGCGAGGCCGCGCCCGCCGCGCCGCAGGCCGTCTCAGCAGACCAGGGCGGCGCCGACTCGGCGGCCTCCGGGGGCGACGCGGAGAGGAGCCGCGCGGCCGCCACGGGAGCGCCGGCCGAGCAGGTGAACCCGATCCCCCAGGACCGGCAGATCGTCTACACCGCCGAGCTGACGGTCCGGGTCAAGGACGTCGCCGCCGCGTCGGACCGGGCGCGCGCGCTCGTCGACACCGCCGGCGGCTACCTCGCCACCGAGCGGTCCGGCTCCTCCAACGGCGACCAGGGCAGCGCGAACCTGGTCTTCAAGGTCCCGCCGTCGGCCTACCCCGGAGTGCTGAACCGCCTGGGCAAGGAGCTCGGCGTGCGGGAGTCGGTGCAGCAGAACACCAAGGACGTCACCGAGCAGGTGGCCGACGTCGACAGCCGGGTGCGGTCGGCGAAGGCGTCGCTGGACTCGCTGCGCGCCCTGCTGAAGCGGGCGGACAAGATCGGCGAGGTGCTGGAGATCGAGCGGGAGGTCTCCAGCCGCGAGACGGAGCTGGAGGCGCTCCAGGCCCGGCAGCGGTCGCTCGCCGCCAAGACGAGCATGGCGACGCTGACGCTGAACCTGGTCGGCCCCGAGGTCGTGGTCCCCGAGCCGGAGGACGAGTCGTCGGGCTTCCTCGGGGGTCTGCGGACGGGCTGGCGGAGCTTCGTCGAGGCCCTGAAGATCGGCCTCACCGTGCTGGGCGTGCTGCTGCCCTGGACGATCGCGGCCGGGCTGATCTGGCTGGTGGTGGCGTTCGTGCTGCGCCGTACCCGCCGCAACCGTCAGCGCCGTCCGATCCCGCCGCCCGCGCCGCGGGAAGAGGAGCCCGCGGCCGTCGAGGAGACGTAGGGCGGGTCAGCGGGCGGACGTCTCGTGCACGAAGTCGGTGAGGCGGGTGAGCTGGCCGGGGTCGGCGGCGGGCGGCACGCCGTGCCCGAGGTTGAAGATGTGGCCCTCGGCCTTGGCGCCGCGGGCCAGGACGTCGGCGGCGCGGCGCTCGATGACCTCCCAGGGAGCGAACAGGACCGCCGGGTCGAGGTTGCCCTGCAGCGCCTTGCCCGGTCCCACGCGCCGGGCGGCCTCGTCGAGCGGGACCCGCCAGTCGACGCCGACCACGTCGGCGCCGGCCTCGCCGAGCAGGCCGAGCAGCTCGCCGGTGCCGACCCCGAAGTGGATGCGCGGGATGTCCAGGTCGGTCAGGCCGGCGAAGATGCGGCGGGTGTAGGGCATGACGAACTCGCGGTAGTCCTCGGGGGCGACCGCGCCCACCCAGGAGTCGAACAGCTGGACGGCCGAGGCGCCGGCCTCGGCCTGGACGCGCAGGAAGCCGAGGGTGATCCCGGTCAGGCGGTCCATCAGGGCGTGCCACAGCCGCGGCTCGCCGTACATCATCGCCTTGGTGCGGTCGTGGCTCTTGGAGGGGCCGCCCTCGATGAGGTAGGAGGCCAGGGTGAACGGCGCGCCCGCGAAGCCGATGAGCGGGGTGGCGCCCAGCTCGCCGGTCAGCGCCCGGACGGCTTCGGTGACGTAGGCGACGTCGCCGGGCTCCAGCGGGCGCAGCGTCTCGATCGCGGCGGCGTCCCGGATCGGGTCGGCCACCACCGGGCCGACGCCGGGCTTGATGTCGAGGTCGATCCCGATCGCCTTGAGCGGCACCACGATGTCGCTGAAGAAGACGGCCGCGTCCACGCCGTAGCGGCGGACCGGCTGCATCGTGATCTCCACGATGAGGTCCGGGGTGGCGCACGCGGTGAGCATCGGCACCCCCTCGCGCACGGCCCGGTACTCGGGCAGCGCGCGGCCGGCCTGACGCATGAACCACACGGGGGTGTGGGGGACGGGACGCCGGTGGCAGGCGCGCAGGAACGGAGAGTCGGCAAGCTCGGGATTCACCCTTCCAGGGTGCCATGCCGGGGTCCCGGTCCGTTCACCCAGGCCACCCGCGGGCGATCTAGGGCGAAATCGTCATTTATTCGCTGAGATCATCTATAACAACGCCCACGCACTTTCAAGTCATGATGACGATAGTGTTCGACCCGTTTGGGTTCTTCGTCCCTCGGTGGAGAGCCGGTCGGAAGCGCCCGGAGGGCGGGTCCGCCGCCCGGACGGCACGAAGCGATCATGTTTCCAGGTACAGTTCCTCCCATCGACGAACCTGGCCCGGCCCCCGGCTGTTCCAAATGTTCGCCAAGTCACCGCGCGGCACCGATTCCGGCACCACTTTCGGGACACGCCGAGCACGTTGCGGGGAAATGTCGGCGCGACGTGCCAACGTCGGACCACGACCCGACGAAAGGCCTGTGCGATGTCCACGATGTCCATAACGTGGCGTTCACTCGAACACCGCGATGAGCACTGTGCTTCCTGCGCCGGCGACCGGGTTTTCGAGCAACCTCCCTGCCCCGACGGGCACGATCCCGGCGAGTGCCCGGAGTGGGCGTGCGTCGAGTGCGGGCACGCGCTGTTCCTCGCGCCCCGGGCGTTCCCCGGGTCGTCAGGACCCGCCGGGTCCCGCGGCGGCGGGGTCTCCCGCGCCTCCCGTCCTCCGGCGGCGTCGGCTTGATCGCTTCCGATGGCTCCTACACCCACCCCAATGGTCCCCATGCGTTCACTTTCGACCTACGCTTCCGGTATGACCATCGGTGACGCCGCGCCCGCTCCCGCCGCCTTCCGGCGGGCGGCGGCCACACTGCGCCCCACGGAGGTCAGGCCGGAGATCGAGCTGGAGGACATCCCGGCCCCGCAGCGGCTGGCCCCGTACTCGGCCGCCGTCGGCGCGTCCGTCTACCGCGACGACGACGAGCTGGCCGTCGGCCGCCTCATCATGCTCTTCGACCCCGACGGCCAGCGCGGCTGGGACGGCCAGTTCCGGCTCGTCGCCTACGTCCGGGCCGACATGGAGCCGGAGATCACCGAGGATCCGCTGCTGGGCCCGGTCGCGTGGAGCTGGCTCACCGAGTCGCTCGACGCCCACGGCGCCGCCTACGCCGCGGCCGGAGGCACCGTCACCAGGGCGGTGTCGGAGGGCTTCGGCAACAAGGCCGAGGATCCGGTGACCACGGAGCTGGAGCTGCGGGCCTCCTGGTCCCCGCTGGAGGAAGACCTCTCCGGCCACGTCGCCGCCTGGTGCGACCTGATGTGCCTGGCGGCGGGCATGCCACCCCTGCCACCCGGCGTGGCGGCCCTGCCGCAGCGCCGTCGCGAAGATCCGGAGTCCTTTCGAACGTGACCGACGAGACAACCATCGTTCCGCTGCTCGAGCCCAGGGAGGGGATACCTCCCGTCGTCGAGACGCCCGCCGGGCTCGCCCGCGTGGTGCGCGACTTCGCCGCCGGCACCGGCCCCGTGGCGGTGGACGCCGAGCGGGCCTCCGGCTACCGCTACAGCGGCCGCGCCTACCTGGTGCAGCTGCGCCGGGTGGGTGCGGGCAGCGCGCTGATCGACCCGATCCGCTGCCCCGACCTGTCGGAGCTGGACGCGGCGCTGGCCGACGCGGAGGTGGTGCTGCACGCCGCCTCCCAGGACCTGCCGTGCCTGGCCGAGCTGGGCTTCCTGCCACGCGCGCTGTTCGACACCGAGCTCGCCGGCCGGCTTCTCGGCTACGAGCGCGTCGGGCTCGGCATGATGGTGGAGAACGTCCTCGGTCTCAGGCTGGAGAAGGGCTACTCCGCGGCCGACTGGTCCACCCGTCCGCTGCCCGAGGACTGGCTGCGCTACGCCGCCCTCGACGTCGAGGTCCTCGTCGAGCTGCGCGACGTGCTGTACGAGGAGCTGAAGACGGCGGGAAAGCTGACGTGGGCGCAGGAGGAGTTCGCCGCCGTCCTGGCGCACCGGGCCCCGGCGCCGCGCGCGGACCCCTGGCGGCGCACCTCCGGCATCCACAAGGTCCGCTCGCTGCGCGGGCTGGCCGTGGTCCGGGAGCTGTGGACGCTCCGCGACGGGTTCGCCCGCGAGGCCGACCTCGCCCCGGGCCGGGTGCTGCCCGACTCCGCGATCGTCACCGCCGCCCTGGAACTGCCCCGCACCACCAAGGCCCTCACCGAGATCCCCCCGTTCACCGGCCGCAGCGCCCGCAAGCACCTGCGCGAGTGGCTGGCCGCGATCGGCAGGGCCCGCACCCTGCCGGAGTCGGAGCTCCCCCAGCCGAGCACGCCGGGTGACGGGCCGCCGCCCGCCAACCGGTGGATGGACCGCGACCCCGTGGCCGCCAGGCGGCTGGCCGCCGCCCGGACCGTGGTGACCTCCCTGTCCGAGGAACACCACATGCCGGCGGAGAACCTCATCCAGCCGGACGCCGTGCGCCGCCTGACGTGGGAGCCCCCCTCCCCCGTAGACGAGGACGGTGTGGCGTCCCGGCTGCGCGAGCTGGGCGCCCGGGAGTGGCAGATCGAACTGACCGCGGCCCCCATCGCCAAGGCCCTGACGGAGCTCTCGGCCAAGGGCACGGACTGAGCGCCGCCGGGACGCCCGGCTGCGAGGGCGCTCCGGAACGCCTCCGCGCGTCCGGAGCGCTTTTCCGCGTGGTGCCCCGCCACGGGTGACCGGGAGGTCCCCGGCCGTGGACATCACCTCTCTGGTCAGGTGTCGTCCCGCCACGGGTGACCGGGAAAACCCCTCGGGGATTCTTGCCGAGAAGGCAGCGGCTGCCGTACGGTGATTCGGAAAGCGCTTTCCATAGGAGGCAGGAGAAGAATGTCCCACCGAAGCATCGGCGTCGTGATGAACGGCGTCACCGGCCGCATGGGCTACCGCCAGCATCTGGTCCGCTCGGTCCTGGCGATCAACGAGCAGGGCGGCGTGGCGCTGTCCGACGGCGGCCGGGTGACGCTCAGGCCGGTGCTGGTGGGCCGCAACCCGGACAAGCTGGCCAAGCTGGCCGCCGACCACGGCATCGAGGAGTGGACCACCGAGCTCGACGCCGCCCTCGCCGACGACTCCAACCTGATCTACTTCGACGCCCAGGTCACCCAGGCCCGGGTGAAGGCCGTCCTGGCGGCGATCGAGGCCGGCAAGCACGTCTACGCCGAGAAGCCGACCGCCGAGAACCACGGCGACGCCGTGGCGCTGGCCGAGGCCGCCGCCGCCCGGGGCGTCAGGAACGGCGTCGTGCAGGACAAGCTGTTCCTGCCGGGCCTGCTCAAGCTCAGGCGGCTGATCGACGGCGGCTTCTTCGGCCGGATCCTGTCGGTGCGCGGCGAGTTCGGCTACTGGGTCTTCGAGGGAGACTGGCAGGACGCGCAGCGCCCGTCGTGGAACTACCGCGCCGAGGACGGCGGCGGCATCGTGCTGGACATGTTCCCGCACTGGACCTACGTGCTGGAGAACCTGTTCGGCCGGATCGAGTCGGTCTACGCCCGCGCCGTCACCCACGTCCCCGAGCGGGTGGACGAGCGGGGCGAGACCTACCCCGCCACCGCCGACGACGCCGCCTACGGCGTCTTCGAGCTGGAGGGCGGCGTCGTCGCCCAGATCAACTCCTCCTGGACCGTCCGGGTGAACCGGGACGAGCTGGTGGAGTTCCAGGTGGACGGCACGCACGGCAGCGCCGTCGCGGGGCTGCGCAACTGCCGGATCCAGCACCGGGCGGCCACCCCCAGGCCGGTCTGGAACCCCGACCTGCCCGTCACGGCGCGGTTCCGCGACGAGTGGCAGGAGGTGCCGGACAACGCCGAGTTCGACAACGGCTTCAAGACCCAGTGGGAGATGTTCGTCCGGCACGTGCTGGAGGACGCGCCGTTCCCGCACGACTTCGCCTCCGGCGCGCGCGGCGTCCGCGTCGCCGAGCTGGCCCTGCGCTCCTCCGCCGAGGGCCGCCGCCTGGCGATGGAGCGGTGATGCGGATCGACCTCCCCGGCGGGGGGCACACCCTGCGCGAGCCGGTCGCCTGGGAGCGGCCCGCCGGCCCGCCGCGCGGCCGCGTCGTCTACGCCGCCGCGCACGTGGTGGCCGACCCGCTCGGCGACAACACCCCCGGCGCGCCCGCCGCCGTCGACTGGGACGCCACGCTGCGCTTCCGCCGCCACCTGTGGTCGTACGGCCTGCGCGTCGCCGACGCGATGGACACCGCGCAGCGCAACATGGGCCTGGACTGGCCGGCCACCCGCGAGCTGATCCGGCGCAGCGCCGCCGCGGCGGCGGAGCTCGGTGACCCGGCCGAGCTGGTGGCCTGCGGCGCGGGCACCGACCACGCGCCGGGCGCCGCGACCCTGGAGGAGGTCACGGCCGCCTACACCGAGCAGGCCGAGACCGTCCGCGAGGCCGGGGCCGGCGTGATCCTGATGGCCAGCCGGCAGCTCGCCGCGATCGCGCGGGGCCCGGAGGACTACCACGCGGTCTACGGCAAGCTGCTGTCGCAGGCCGACCGCCCGGTGATCCTGCACTGGCTGGGCGAGATGTTCGACCCGAACCTCGCGGGCTACTGGGGTTCGCGGGACGTCGCCGAGGCCACCGCGTCGTTCCTGGAGCTGATCCGCGAGCACGCGCCGGCGGTCGAGGGCGTCAAGGTCTCGCTGCTGGACGCCGGCCATGAGGTGGCGCTGCGCGCGGCGCTGCCGGAGGGCGTGCGGCTCTACACCGGCGACGACTTCAACTACCCGTCGCTGATCGCCTCGGGCAGCCACGCGCTGCTGGGGATCTTCGACGCGATCGCCCCGGCCGCCGCGGCGGCCCTGGCCGCCCTCGACGCCGGGGACACCGCCCGCTACGACGAGATCATGGGCCCGACGGTCCCGCTCTCCCGGAAGATCTTCGAGACGCCGACGTACCACTACAAGACCGGCATCGTCTTCCTGGCCTGGCTCAACGGCCACCAGGACGCCTTCACCATGGTGAACGGCGCCCAGGCGGCGCGCTCGCTGCCGCACCTGGCCGAGGTGTTCCGCCTGGCCGACCGGGCCGGGCTGCTGGCCGACCCCGAGCTGGCCGTCCACCGGATGCGGTCGCTGCTGGCGGTGCACGGATGCTGAGCGGACGGGAGAGCCGGCCGCGGGCCGGGGCCCGGAAGGGGACGACACGATGAGCCGGCTGTCGCTGAACCAGTGGACCACCCGGCGGTGGTCGGTGGCCGAGGCCGTCGAGGGCTGCGTACGGCACGGCGTCGGGGCGATCGGCCTGTGGCGGCAGGACGTCGCCGCGCAGGGGCTGGACGAGACCGTGAAGCTGGTGGCCGACGCGGGCCTGCGGGTGTCGTCGCTGTGCCGGGGCGGCTTCCTGACCTCCGGGGACCGGGAGGCGCTCGACGACAACCGTCGGGCGATCGACGAGGCCGCCACGCTGGGCGCGGCGTGCCTGGTCATGGTGGTCGGCGGCCTGCCGGGTGTGACGCCGGGCGAGCCCTCCCCCGCGGTGGACCGCGACCTCGCCGGGGCCAGGGAGCGCGTCGCCGGGGCGCTGGCCGAGCTGGTCCCGTACGCCGCCGAACGCGGGGTACGGCTGGCGCTGGAGCCGCTGCACCCGATGTACTGCGCCGACCGGGCGGTGCTGTCCACCCTCGGGCAGGCGCTCGACCTGGCCGGGCCGTACCCGGCGGAGCGGGTCGGCGTGGTCGTCGACACCTTCCACGTGTGGTGGGACCCGCAGGTCCTGGCGCAGATCGCCAGGGCGGGCGAGCGGATCGCCTCCTACCAGGTGTGCGACCACCTGCATCCGCTCCCGGCCGACGTATTGCTCGGCCGGGGCGTGATGGGCGACGGCGTGATCGACTTCGCGCCGCTGACCCGTGCGGTGGCCGAGGCGGGCTACACCGGGGACATCGAGGTGGAGATCTTCAACGCCGACGTGTGGGCCGCCGACCCCGACGAGATCCTGGCCCGGGTGAAGGAGAGGTTCGCCGAGCTGATCGAGGACTGAGGCCGGCCCGGAGGACGGCCGGAGGCCGATGGTCGTCCGGCCGTCGGGCATGTCCCGCCACCCGAGCCGTTCCGCCGTCCTGTCGTCCGGTTTCGTCTCGTCACCCTGCCCGCCCCGCCGTCCGTGTGGCGGGACGGCCCGCGCGCACGGCCGGGGCGCTCCGAGCCGGGGCGGGCCGGCTCAGCCGAGGCGGCGGGTGCTCTCGCGGAGAACGACCTCGCCGGCCACGGCCTCGATCCTGGGCCCGGCGTCCGCGCCGTCCCCGGGCGGCGTGAGGGCCAGCTCCATCGCCCGCGCCCCCATGTCCGTCAGCGGCAGCCGTACGGTGGTCAGCTGCGGGACCAGATCCCGCAGGGTGGAGATGTCGTCGAACCCGGCCACCGACACGTCGCCGGGCACGCCGGCACCCCGGTCGCGGAAGGACGCCAGCGCGCCCACCGCCATCACGTCGTTGACCGCGAACACGCAGGTGGCGTCGGACACCTCGGCCGCCGCGGCGTGACCGCCGTCGCGGTCGAAGGAGCCGTGGACGACCTGCGGGGCGGGCAGGCCCAGCTCGGCGAGCGCCCCGGCGAACCCGGCCAGCCGGTCCTGGGCGGTGAGCAGCCGCTCGGGCCCGGCGAGCACGGCGAAGCGGCGGTGCCCCAGACCGGCGAGGGCCCGCGCCAGGTCGGCGGCGCCCTCGCGGTTGCCCGGCACCACCGTGTCGACGCCCAGCGCCTCCTGACCGACGCAGGCCACCCGGCCGCCGGTCTGCAGGTAGCGGTCGAGCTCCTGACGCATCCTGCGGGTCACGCCGGCGTCGTCGACCCTTGACCCGGTGAGCAGCACGGCGCGGACCCGCTGGGCGTTCAGGGTGGAGACGTAGGCGATCTCCCGTTCGGGGTCGCGGTGCGTCGTGCCCACCATGACCATGAACTCGTGGCTCTCGGCCACCCGCATCGCGCCGTCGGCGAGCGCGGCGAAGTAGGGGTCGGTGAGGTCGTGGACCACCAGGCCGATCACGTTGCTGGCGCCCCTGGCCAGCGTCTGGGCCGCCACGTTGGTCCGGTAGCCGAGCTGGTGGGCGGCCAGCTCCACCTTGGCCCGCAGCGACGCGCCCACCTGGCGGGTGCTGCCGTTGAGCACCCGCGAGGCCGTGGCGAGCGACACGCCGGCCTGCCGTGCGACATCTTCGAGAGTGACCATCGCGACCTCCAGGAAAACGATTTCCCAGTCTGCCGCAGATGCGGAGGGGGCGGGTCGTGTGAGATGTTGTTACCGACGAGTAGCATGGGGGGTGAAGCTACCCAGCAACGAGGAGCGAACCCGTGCCTTCGTCTCGTGACGTCGTATTCGTCGACGGTGTGCGCACACCGTTCGGCAGGTCGGGCCCCAAGGGCCTGTATGCCGAGACGCGCGCCGACGACCTGGTCGTCCGCGTCATCCGTGAGCTGATCCGGCGCAACCCGAACCTGCCGCCGGAGCGGGTCGACGAGGTGGCCATCGCCGCCACCACCCAGATCGGCGACCAGGGACTGACCATCGGCCGGTCCGCCGCCGTGCTGGCCGGGCTGCCCAAGAGCGTCCCCGGTTACGCGATCGACCGCATGTGCGCCGGAGCGATGACCGCGGTGACCACGGTCGCCGGCGGCATCGCCTTCGGCGCCTACGACGTCGCCATCGCCGGCGGCGTCGAGCACATGGGCCGCCACCCGATGGGCGAAGGCGTCGACCCCAACCCACGGTTCCTGTCCGAGAAGCTCGTGGACGGCTCCGCCCTGGTCATGGGCATGACCGCGGAGAACCTGCACGACCGCTACCCGTCCATCTCCAAGGAGCGCGCCGACGCCTTCGCCGTCGCCTCCCAGGAGAAGGTCGCCAAGGCCTACGCCGACGGCAGGATCCAGCCCGACCTGGTGCCGGTCGCCGTCCGGACCGCCGAGAAGGGCTGGGGCCTGGCCACCGCCGACGAGGGGCCCCGCCCCGGCACCACCATGGAGGGCCTGGCGACGCTGAAGACCCCGTTCCGCCCGCACGGCCGGGTCACCGCGGGCAACGCCTCCGGCATCAACGACGGCGCGACCGGCTGCATCGTGGCCGCCGCCGACGCCGCCGCCGAGCTGGGCCTCACCCCCAAGATGCGGCTGGTCTCCTACGCCTTCGCCGGCGTGGACCCCGAGGTCATGGGCGTCGGGCCGATCCCGTCCACCGAGCGGGCGCTGCGCCTGGCCGGGCTGTCGATCTCCGACATCGGGCTCTTCGAGATCAACGAGGCCTTCGCCGTACAGGTGCTGGCGTTCCTGGAGCACTTCGGCATCGCCGACGACGACGCCCGGGTCAACCCCTACGGCGGCGCCATCGCCTTCGGCCACCCGCTGGCCTCCTCCGGCGTGCGGCTGATGACGCAGCTCGCCCGCGAGTTCGGCGAGCGCCCCGACGTCCGGTACGGCGTCACCACGATGTGCGTCGGCATGGGCATGGGCGGAACGGTCATCTGGGAGAACCTCGCCTGGGAAGGTGCGAAGTGACGGACATCAGGGAAATCTTCAGCGACGAGGTCGTCACCCGCGCCATCGTCCGCGACGTGGAGCTGCCCGACGGCGCCGGCACCATGGCGCTGATCACGCTGGACAACGGCTTCGACCACACCAAGCCGTCCACGTTCGGCCCGGCCGGCCTCACCTCCCTGGCCGAGGCCCTCGACTCGGTCGAGGCCCGCACCGACCTCGCGGCCGTGGGCGTCACCGGCAAGCCGTTCATCTTCGCCGTCGGCGCCGACCTCAAGGGCGCCGCGCTGGTCGCCGAGCGTGACCAGGCGCTGGAGATCGGCAGGCTCGGGCACCGGGTGTTCCGCCGCCTGGGCGAGCTGAGCGTGCCGTCGTTCGCGTTCGTCAACGGCGCGGCGATGGGCGGCGGCCTGGAGGTCGCCCTGCACTGCGCCTACCGGACGATCTCCTCCGGCGTGCCCGCGGTCGCCCTGCCCGAGTGCTTCCTCGGCCTGGTGCCCGGCTGGGGCGGCACCCAGCTCCTGCCCCGCCTGATCGGCCCGGCCGCGGCGCTCAAGCTCATCATCGAGAACCCGCTGTCGCAGAACCGGATGATCAAGGGCCGGGACGCCTTCGCCGCCGGCGTCGCCGACGCGATGTTCGAGCCCGCCGACTTCCTGGAGGAGTCGCTGCGCTGGGCCGCCAAGGTACTGCGCGGCGAGGTGACGGTCTCGCGGACCGACCACACCGCCGAGGACTGGGCCAAGCCCGTCGCCGACGCCCGCTTCCTCGTCGACATGAAGCTGCGCGGCGCCTCCCCCGCCCCCTACCGGGCGCTGGAGCTGGTCGAGCTGGCCCGCACCGCCTCCCGCGACGAGGGCTTCGCCGCCGAGGACGAGGCCCTGGCCGACCTCCTCATGGGCGACGAGCTGCGCGCCGGCCTGTACTCCTTCGACCTGGTGCAGCGCCGCGCCAAGCGGCCCGCCGGGGCCCCGGAGGCGGCGCTGGCCCGCAAGGTCACCAAGGTCGGCGTCGTCGGCGCGGGCCTGATGGCCTCCCAGATGGCGCTGCTGTTCGCCCGCCGCCTGGAGGTCCCGGTCGTGCTGACCGACCTCGACCAGGCCCGCCTCGACAAGGGCGTCGGCTACGTCCACGGCGAGATCGACAAGCTGCTCGGCAAGGGCCGCGTCTCCGCCGACCAGGCCAACCGGCTCAAGGGCCTGGTGACGGGCTCGCTGACCAAGGACGCGTTCGCCGACGCCGACTTCGTCATCGAGGCCGTCTTCGAGGACATGAAGGTCAAGCAGCAGGTGTTCGCCGAGGTGGAGCAGGTCGTCTCCGCCGAGTGCGTGCTGGCCACCAACACCTCCTCGCTCTCGCTGACCGAGATGGCCTCCAGGCTGGAGCACCCCGAGCGGGTGGTGGGCTTCCACTTCTTCAACCCGGTCGCCGTGATGCCGCTGCTGGAGATCATCCGCGGCGCGAGGACCGACGACGCGACGCTGGCCACCGCCTTCGCCGTGGGCAGGACGCTGAGGAAGTCGTCGGTGCTGGTCAAGGACGCGCCCGCGTTCGTGGTCAACCGCATCCTGACCCGCTTCATGGGCGAGGTCATCGGCGCGGTGGACGAGGGCACCCCGCTGGAGACCGCCGACCACGCGCTGGACGGCCTCGGCCTGCCGATGAGCCCGTTCGCGCTGCTCCAGCTCGTCGGCCCGGCCGTCGCGCTGCACGTCGCCGAGACCATGCACCAGGCGTTCCCCGACCGCTTCGGCGTGTCGGAGAACCTCGCCCGGCTGGTGGCGGCGGGCAAGCCGGGCGTGTTCAAGCCCGACTTCACGCCCGACCCCGAGGCGGCCGCCTTCTTCGCGGGCGGCACCTCCCCGTCCACCGCGGAGGAGGTGCGGCTGCGCGCGCTGCGCGCCCTGGAGCAGGAGATCCGCATCATGCTCGACGAGGGCGTGGTGTCCGCGCCCCAGGACATCGACCTGTGCATGATCCTGGGCGCCGGCTGGCCGTTCCACCTGGGCGGCATCACGCCGTACCTGGACCGCGAGGGCGTCGCCCGGCCGCGGTTCCTGCCGCCGGGCGTGGCGTCGGTCCCGGCCTGACCCGGTTCTGACCCGTACGGCCGCGCGGCGCTCCCCGGGACGCCGCGCGGCCCATCCGGGCTTCCCGGCCGGTTTCCGGGACACCCGCGCGGCCGTACGGACGTCAGGACCGGACCCCGGTGCGGCCCGCGCGGCTCGCTTCATGCCCCGCCCTTTTCGACCCCTCCTGTAGGGCTTTAAGGGGAAAGGCCGGGCAGATCTCCCGGCCCGGAGAGGGCGAGCGGGAAGATCCTTGGCCATGTCCCGGCCGGGTCCTTACCCGACACGGGGAACATCCCCGCCATGAGAACCGTCAAGATCGCTTCCGCGGTCATGCTGTTCGCCCTCGCCGTCATGTCGCACGCGGCCGAATCCTCCGCACCGGACGGCCCCTCAAGCGTCTCGGACGACCTCGCCGCCGCCCTCGGCGGCTCCTCCCCCGCCCAGGACCCCGCCATGGGCTCCGCCGGAGCCGGCCCGCCCATCACGCTCACCCTCTCCGTCGCCGGCGGCCCCGCCAAGAGCGTCGTGCTGCGCTGCGGCGACGGCGGAGACGGAAGCGCCGGAGACGGCGGCAGCCACCCCGACCCGGTCACCGCCTGTGGCCTGCTGCGCCAGGTGGACGGCGACCTGCCGAGGCTCACCTACGACATCGACCTGATCTGCCCGCCGGAGTACGACCCGCACACCGTCGGCGCGTTCGGCACCTGGGCGGGCAGGCCCGTCCGGTTCACCCGGACCTACGACAACGGCTGCGAGATGACCGCCCTCACCGGCCCGCTGTTCCGTTTCTGAGCCCGTCCCTAGGAGGCCGTCTTCCCGGCCTCCGCCTCACGGCCCGCCGCCCGGCTGTGGCGGTAGCCGAACACCGCGTAGACGACGATGCCGAGGAGCATCCACACCACGAACCGGAGCCAGGTCTCCACCGGCAGGTTCAGCATCAGGTACACGCAGGCCAGCACCGACAGGATCGGCACCAGCGGCACCAGCGGGGTGCGGAAGGAACGCGGCAGTTCCGGCCGGGTGCGGCGGAGGATGACGACGGCGATCGAGACGATGACGAACGCGAACAGCGTGCCGATGTTGACCAGCTCGGCGATCGCCGACAGCGGCACCAGCCCGGCCAGCAGCGCGACGATGACGCCCATCAGGATCGTGATCCGGTACGGCGTGCCGAACTTCGGGTGCACCCTGGCGAACCACCCCGGCAGCAGGTTGTCGCGGGCCATCGCGAACGTCACCCGCGACTGGCCCAGCATGAGGATCATCACGACCGTGGTGAGCCCGGCCAGCGCGCCGATGCTGATGAGCGTCGCGGCCCAGGTCTGGCCGACCGCCTTGAACGCGTCGGCCAGCGGCGCGGCCTCGCTGAGCCGCGAGTACGGCTCCATGCCGACGACGACCAGGGAGACCGCGACGTACAGGACGGTGCAGATGACGAGCGAGCCGATGATGCCGATGGGCAGGTCCCGCTGGGGGTTGCGGGTCTCCTCCGCGGCGGTGGCGACCACGTCGAAGCCGATGAAGGCGAAGAACACGATCGCGGCGGCGGTGAAGATTCCCATCACGCCGAAGGCGACCGGGCTGATGCCGAACACCACCTGGATCAGCGGCGCCGCCAGCCCCTCCACCGCCGGGGTCTGCTTGGCCGGCGGGATGAACGGGCTGTAGTTGGCCCCCTTGACGAAGAACAGCCCCGCCACGATGACCAGCAGCACCACGGTGACCTTGATGGCGACGACGATCAGGTTGAACCGGGACGACAGCTTGACGCCCGCGACCAGGATCGCGGTCAGGACCAGCACGATCAGCGCCGCGGGCAGGTTGAACGCCGCGCCCTCCCCGGCTATCGCGGTGGGCAGGGCCAGCCCCGCCGAGTCCAGCAGCGACGTCAGATAACCCGACCAGCCGACCGCGACGACCGCGGCGGCGAGCATCAGCTCCAGCGTCAGGTCCCAGCCGATGATCCAGGCGGGGAACTCGCCCAGGGTGGCGAAGGCGAACGTGTAGGCCGATCCGGCGACGGGGACGGTGGAGGCGAACTCGGCGTAGCACAGCGCGGCCAGCGCGCAGACGATCCCCGCCGCCACGAACGACAGGGCCACCGCGGGCCCCGCCAGGTCCCTGGCGACCCGGCCGGTGAGCACGAAGATACCGGTGCCGATGATGACGCCGATGCCGAAGACCGTCAGGTCGAGCGCGGACAGGTCCTTGCGCAACCGGTGCTCCGGCGCCTCGGTGTCCTTGATCGACTGCTCTACCGACTTGACGCGGAAAACGCCCACGGGATCCCCCTTGACCATCCAGAGCCGCTGCGTCCCATGGGTCAGGTCATGCCCACCGGATCAACTCCTGAACGGTCGCGATACGGGTTCTTCCCGGGAAAGCCCCGGCCGCTCCCCGGCGGCCCGGCCGCGGTCAGCGGGCCGGGTCGCTCTCCAGCGCCGGGGTCCGCCGCGCCACCGCCTCGGTGACCTCCCTGGCGATGTCCTGGGAGGTCAGCCCGATGTCGCTGAGGATCTTCGCCCGCTTGGCGTGGTCCAGGAACCGCTGCGGAACGCCGTAGACGCGGACCGGGACGTCGACGTCGGCGTCGCGCAGCAGGCGGGCGACCGCGTCGCCCACGCCGCCGACCCGGCCGTTGTCCTCGACCACCACGACCAGCCGGTGCGCCGCGGCGGCGGCCACCAGCGCCTCGTCCAGCGGCTTGACCCAGCGGGGGTCCACCACGGTGGCGGAGATGCCCTGCGCGTCCAGCAGGGCGGCGGCCTCCAGGCAGGTCTCGGCCATCGGGCCGACCGACACGAACAGCACGTCCAGCGGACCGGCGGCCGGGGCGTCGCTCTCCGCGGGCAGGCCGGGACCGCCCGCGCGCAGCACGTCCATCGTGCCGAGCCTGCCGACCGCCTCGACCTCGCCGGGCACCGGGCCCTTGGGGTAGCGCACGACGGTGGGGCCGTCGTCGACGGCCACCGCCTCGGCCAGCAGCTCGCGCAGCCGCGGCTCGTCACGCGGCACGGCGATGGACAGGCCCGGGACGACCTGGAGGATCGACAGGTCCCACATGCCGTTGTGGCTGGCGCCGTCGTCGCCGGTGACGCCCGCCCGGTCCAGGACGACCGTGACCGGCAGCCGGTGCAGGGCGACGTCCATCAGCAGCTGGTCGAAGGCCCGGTTGAGGAACGTCGCGTAGACCGCGACCACCGGGTGCAGGCCGCCCAGTGCCAGGCCCGCGGCGCTGGTCAGCGCGTGCTGCTCGGCGATGCCGACGTCGTACAGGCGGTCGGGGAACGCCTCGGAGAACGGGATCAGCCCGGTCGGGCCGAGCATCGCCGCGGTGATCGCCACGAGGTCCTTGCGCTCGGCGCCCAGCCGTACGATCTCCTGGCTGAAGACGTTGGTCCAGCCGTGCGGCTTGGGCTTCTCCTCGCCGGTCAGCGGGTCGAACACGCCGGGCGAGTGGAAGCAGTCCTCGCCGTGGTTCTCGGCGAAGGAGTAGCCGAAGCCCTTCTTGGTGAGCACGTGCACGATGACCGGGCGGCGGAAGCCCCTGGCCTTGCGCAGCGCGGCCTCCACCGCCTGCTCGTCGTGGCCGTCGACCAGACCGATGTACTTCAGGCCGAGGTCCTCGAACATCACCTGCGGGGCCAGGACGTCCTTGAGCCCCTTCTTCATGCCGTGCAGCGCGTCGTAGACCGGCGGGCCGACGACGGGCACCTTCGTCAGGTTGTCCTTGACGAAGTCGAGCACGTCCTCGTAGCGCTGGGTGGCGCGCAGCGCGGCCAGGTGGGAGGCGAGGCCGCCGATCGTCGGCGAGTAGGAGCGGCCGTTGTCGTTGACCACGATGATCAGCGGCAGGTCCTTGCTCGCCGCGATGTTGTTGAGCGCCTCCCAGGCCATGCCGCCGGTGAGCGCCCCGTCGCCGATCATCGCGACGACCGTGCGGTCGGCCTCGCGGCGCAGCTTGAACGCCTTGGCCAGGCCGTCGGCGTACGACAGGGCGGTGGAGGCATGGGAGTTCTCGATGACGTCGTGCTCGGACTCGGCCCGGCTCGGGTAGCCCGACAGCCCGCCCTCCTGGCGGAGCGTGTCGAACCGGTCGGCGCGGCCGGTGAGCATCTTGTGGACGTACGCCTGGTGGCCGGTGTCCCACAGGAGGGTGTCGCGCGGCGAGTCGAACACCCGGTGCAGGGCGATCGTCAGCTCGACGACCCCGAGGTTGGGCCCCAGGTGGCCGCCGATGCGCGCCGTGGAGCTGACCAGCAGGTCGCGGATCTCGGCGGCGAGGCGGGGCAGTTCCTCGGGCCGCAGCTGCTTCAGGTCTCCCGGTCCCTTGACCGTTTCCAGAAGACTGCCAGGCCGTCCGGTCCGCTCGCTCACGGAATCATCCCCTCTGTCCAGTCAGCATCTGGGACGAGTCTAGTTCGCATGACGGCCCCTGCCTCCAAGACAGCGGATTCTGCACGTTCAGCGTGGGCTTTCCGCATGTTTTGTACACAGTTGGGCTAGCCTTTGCCTCACCATGAGCACTTTCCCCTTCAGACAACTCTCGTCACTGGTGGTCGCTCCCCTGGCGTTCGGCCTGGTCATGGCCACCGGCACCGCCGAAGCCGCCACCGTCACCGCCCCCGCCGCCGGAACCGCCGCCTCCACGGCGACCGCGGCCGCCACCACGGTGAAGGCACCCCCGCGCGGCCGTGCCGCCGTGACCGCCAACCCGCTCTACCGCACCGGTCTGCTCCCCAACGTCACCTGCGCCGCCGGACAGATCCGCGCGGGCAGCGCGGCCTCCTACCGGTCCTTCATGACCAAGGTCAACCGCTGCCTGAACCTGGCGTGGAAGACCCAGTTCCGCAAGGCCGGCCTGTCCTTCGCCCAGCCCAGGCTCCGCTTCACCACCACCAAGGTGGGAAGCCCCTGCGGCAGGTGGCCGGGCGGCGCCGGCGGCTACTACTGCTCCAGCAACCGCACCATCTACATCGGTGTGTTCCGCTCGGTGCTGAAGCAGCCGTACGCGCCCAACAACGCGCAGTTCATGGCCCACGAGTACGCCCACCACGTGCAGCAGCTCTCCGGGATCATGGGCTACTACGGCCAGAGCGTCTGGCGGGCCCGCACCTCCGCCAAGCTCGCCTACTCCCGTCGCCTGGAGCTTCAGGCCGACTGCATGGGCGCGGCGTTCCTCCGCCAGATCTCCGACGACCTGCCGGTCCCGCAGGACCACTGGGACGCCATGATCCGCTGGACCGTCCAGAACGGTCAGAAGGTCTGGCCGACCAACGACCACGGCAAGGGCAGCAGCCAGGCCTACTGGCTGAACCGCGGCTTCAACTCCGGCTCGCCGTCGTCCTGCAACACCTGGACCGTCTCCAGCTCCCGGGTCGCCTGACCCTTCTCCCGTTCCACCTGTTCCACCGTCCTCACCGCGCGGCCGTACCCCTTCTCCCAGGGGTACGGCCGCACGCGTCTTCCGGGCGCGGAGATCCCCAATCCGCTTTACCGGCGCTTTATGCCTCTATAGGGTTCGTGATCATGCGTACCCCCCTCATCACCCTGCTCTCGGGCGTGTTCGCGGGCCTGCTGTTCACCGGCACGGCCGCCGCGGGCGTCACCGGGCAGGCCGCGGCCCCCGCGCCCACGGGCACGAAGGCCCTCACCAGCAACCCGATCTACAGGACCGGCTCCCTCGACGCCACCTCCTGCCAGGAGCAGCCCGTCAAGCCGGACGACCTCGACTCCTCCCGGGTCTACCTGGAGTTCGTGGTCGAATGCCTCAACGACACCTGGAGCAGGCAGTTCGCCAAGGCCAAACTGCCCTTCTCCAAGCCCGGCTTCCAGACCACCTCCCGGCTCGGCTTCCCGACCGGCTGTGGACCGTTCCCGAAGGGCGCCCAGGCGGTCTACTGCGCGAAGACCAAGAGGATCACCTTCCTGCTGAACCCGTCCATCCTGTCGGAGTCGACCGAGCTGTTCCTGCTGGAGGTCGTCGCCCACGAGTACGGCCACCATGTGCAGCGGCTCTCCGGGATGACGGGCGCCCTCGACCACAGGAGGTACCGGACCAAGAAGGCCCTCCTCGCCGACATCCGGAAGATCGAGCTCCAGGCCGAGTGCCTCGGCGGCGCCTTCATCGGCAGCATCTGGCGCGACCTCGGCCGCAGCCAGTCCGACCTCCGCTACGTCGTCAGCTACGCCTACGACACCGTCAGCCACGGCAAGGCCCGCAATGTCGCCTACTGGCTGAACCGCGGCTTCGACCAGGAGAGCCCGGGAGCCTGCAACACCTGGACCGCCTCCCCCTCCAAGGTCGCCTGACCCTTAAGATCGCCTGCCCCGCGTCTACGGGATCGCCCGGCACGCGCCGACAGCGTAGAACGCTCCACCTCCACCGGGACCGCCCGCCGTACGCCCCACAGCCGTACGGCGGGCGGTCCCTCTTCTTCGGAGACCTGTCTTTCGCCGGAGGGCCATCCACAGGGAACGGTTCTTTTCCACCCGGAGGGGTCCCCGCCCTCCCGCGACCGCGTCCGTCGGCGACTCCGGCGGAAACCTCCGGCGACACGCCGCTCACCCTGCGTAAGCTGATCCCGCCTGGACGCCCTCCATGTCACACGTCAGGCATTCCCCCTATCGCGCGTGACAGCGAGGAGAAGACGCGTTGAGCACGAACACGGAAGCACGGATCTCGCTCCTGGAGCAGGACATCGCCGACCTGCGCACCTGGTCCCTGGAGCAGTCGAAGGTGTCGGTAACGATCCTTGCGGCCCTCGGTGACCTCCGGAAGGGTCAGGAGGACCTCCAGAAGAGTCAGGAAGAGCTCCGGAAGGGCCAGGAGGAACTCTGGAAGGGCCAGGAGGGACTCCGAAACGAGGTCGGAGGACTCCGGGAGGGCCAGGAAGCGCTCCGGAAGGATCAGGAGGGACTCCGAACCGAGGTCGGAGGGCTCCGGGATGAACTTCACACCGAGGTCAGGAACCTTCGGAAGGATCTCTACACCGAGGCCAGAAGCCTCCGAGGTGAGATCGGAGTAGTCCGGACTGAAGTCGGAGGACTCCGAACCGAGCTCGGAGGGGTGAAGGAGGAGATCAAGGAGATCCGGGGAGACCTCGGGGTGGTCAAGCGGTCCGTCGGCAACCTCGAATCCTCTATGAAGCGCGTCGAGGGCGACGTGGCCGAGGTCAAGGCCGGTCACATCGAGCTGCGCAACCTGGTCTCCGGAATGATCCGATAACGGTGAGGGCCGCCGTCCCGCTGGCCCGGCGGGAGGGCGGCCCGTCTCCTCACATCCCCTCGACGCAGCCTCTGCCCGCCACAGCGCACCCCATGCACGACCGAAGCCCCGAATTTCCATAAACGCCAAAAAGACCGATGCAAGGGGAGAGATCGGGCACGGCAACGGCCCGCATCCCCTCTCACCGCACCGGTACTCCCCCGCTCTCGTAGAGGTCCGCGCAGCGCAGCATGACCCCGCGGACAGTGGTGGCCAGGTCGTGCACGCCGTACACCATGTAGAGGCGGCGGCCGGTCTTCGGTGACGTGCGGCCGGTCCACCACCGGTAGACCGCGCCGTCGGTCCAGACCACCAGGTCGGCCCAGAGCAGCACCAGAGCCAGGCCGTACCCGCCGTGAACGTCGCCCAGGACACCCCTGCCCGCCAGCTCGTCGCGAAGCCGCCACGCGGCCCGTACGGCCGGCGTCGTCACCAGCGCACCCTGCGCGTTCACCGTTTCCCGCCCCCCGAGAGATCCGTCGGGAACACGGACGCGTTCCCTCCTGACAGTGTCGGGACGCCGCCACTCGGGGCAGTCAATTGATCACCAAGGGACCTGCCGATCTTGGTCCGGATCGGTTGTGGAACCCCGTACGGTTTCGTGGCGCTCTTTGCGGGACGGCCCGGCAGGATGCCTGTCTCGGGGCGGCCCCGCAGGACATCCATCGAGAAGGCGGCTCGACCGGGCGCTTCACCACTGGGCGGCCCTGCGGCACCCATCGCAGGGCGGCTCGGCGGAGTGCTCACCGCGGGGGCAGCTCGGCCCAGACCGCGTGGCCCACCGCCTGCGTCCCCCGCACCCCGACCCGTACGGCCAGGCCGGCGACCAGCGCCAGGCCCCGGCCGTCCTCGGCGAGCGCATCGGAGTCGCGACGCGGAGCGAACCTCGGGGTCGCTCCCCAACCGCAGTCGTAGACGGTGACCCGGATCGCGGAGATCCTGCGGGCCACCTCCACGATGAAGGTGCCGTACGGCTGCCCGCTGGCGGTGTGCGCGACCGCGTTGGCGGCCAGCTCGGCGACGATCTGCTCGGCGTCGTCGCGGCGGGGAGAGTCCTCCAGCAGGAAGCGGACGAAGCGGCGGGCCTCCGGGATCTGGTCGGCGCGGCCGGGAAAGGTACGCCGATAGGTCATGCCCCCGGGCCACAGCCCCACCATGGCGTCCACCAGCATCGGCGCCACCTCACCGCAGGCGAGGGCATCATCGCCGGGAGCAGGGATCGCCTCGTCGAAGACGGAACTCGCCTCAGCAGGAGTGGAACCCACCTCGTCAGGAGCAGGGCTCGCCTCGTCGGGGGCAGCAGTCATGTCGTCTCCTCGGATGGGTGTTCCTCGGACGGGTGTCCTTGGGTGCGCGTCCTCGCGTGCGTGCGAAGAGCCGTCCCGCACACGGTGACGCGGACCGCCCGCCGCACCGACCCCCATCCGTGTCCGCCAGACCACCCCACCCGAGCACCCCGCCGACCTGCGCCGACACCGCACCGGCCGCCCGCGCATCCCCATTTCCCCGCACGCCTGTCACACAAAGTGACGGATCATTTACGATTTCCGTACGGTACGGCTCGGCGAAGGAGGCGACCCCATGTCAGGCGAGGGCTACCGAACCCTGCTCGACTGCCGGCGACGCAGCACCGCCCTGCGTGCCCGCGCCTTCACCTACGACCAGATCGCCGACGTCCTGGCCCTGGACCACGACGTCAGCCCGTTGCGGCTGTACCGCTACGCCCATGGCCGCACCGCCGCCGACGTGGTCGCCGCCCACAACGACCTCGACCCCGCCGGTACGGCCAGCCTGCGCGAGGCTCGGCTCTACGACTACGAGTCCTGGCCCGCCACCGGCCGCCGCCCACCGGCCCGCACCCTGGCCATCCTCGCCCACCTCTACCAGACCACCGCCCGCCACCTGGTCACCACGGAGGCCTACGCCACCTACCGCCCCCGCGACCGCGACCTCCTCGACCGCGCCGACCACCGCCACCTCGACCTCCATCACCGCCCCTCTCCCGAGGCACCCGCTCTGCCGGGCCTTCCCGGGACGGCTCCCCTGCCAGGCATGGATCAGGCGACGCTGTCGGGCCTCGCTCAAACCCCATGGGGGCTCAGCCGCCCGCCTCCCCCGCAGCCGACCACGACCTCCGGCGGCCCCGACACCACGACCTACCTGTCCCCGTGTAACGAAGCCATCGCCCCCTGGCCTCTGGCGTCCGGCCCTGGGGAGCGTGCCAGCATGAACCCGCAGCCACCCACCGCCTCTGGCCTCTTCCCAGGTTCCCCGGGCGGCCCGCCCGCGCGTTTCGCCAGCGGCTCGTTCGCAGCCGCCTCCGGCGTCCCACTGGCGGGTGCGGTGGACTACACCGGACTGCTGCGCGCCCTCACCGCCGAGGAGGCCGACATCAAACGCCGCGACCTGCTCTTCGAACTCGCCCTGCTCCTCGGCGGCGCCCCCGCCCTGCCCCTGCTGCGCCACCTGCCCGAGGGCGACCGCGACCGCCTCGCCACCCTCGCCCGCCACCACACCGCCGTCGATGACAACGCCCTGGACCTGCTGGAGCGCCTGACCGCCCGCCTGTGGGCGCTGGACGAAGAACTCGGCCCCGCCAAGGTCCTGCCCGTAGCCGAGGCCAAACGCGCCCTCGTCGACGACCTGCTCCGCCACGCCACCCTCACCCCCGCACTGCGCACCCGCCTGCTGCGCCTGTACTGGAGCCTGTCCCACCTCACCGGCTGGAGCCGCTTCGACCTCCTCGACTACGACGGCGCCACCCGCCGCTACACCGAGGGCCTGGCCGCCGCCCACGAACTGCGCAACCCCGCCCTCCTGGCGCACCTGCACGGCCTGCTCGCCCACATGGCGCTGTATCAGAAGAAGCCCACCGTCGCACTGGATCACGCCTTCGCCGCCGAAGGCTGGGCCAAAGAGAGCGGCAACCATCTCCAGCGGTCAGCCACCGCCATCCAGGTCGCCCGAGCAATCGCCGCCGCCAAGCGCGACCCGCACGCTCTCCGCCTCCTGGACCGCGCCACCGACCTCGCCGACAGGAGTCAAGGCGGATCAGATCTGCGGCATCTATTCTGGCTCACCCCGGAGCGCGTCGCGTCCTACCGGACGTTCTGCCTCATCGAACTTAAACGCCCCGACCTGGCCATCTCCGAGGCACAACGCCGCCTGGCCGCTATGGGACCGGACTCGGTCCGCGAGCGAGGCATCCTGCAACTGGAATACGCCCTCGCCCTGATCGACCGCCGCGAGATCCCCGAAGCCGCCGCGATGATCGGCGAAGCCACCGGGATCGTCACCGGCCACACCTCCACCCGCCTCGCCCACTCCATACGGCAGGCCCGCGCCCAACTCCAGCCCTGGCAGGACAACAGGCACGTCCATGACTTGGATGAAAAATTTCGCACCCTCATAATTATCGATCGGCGATCCTCTGCAGCATTATAGGGTTTGATTCATAAATCAAATTCCTCAAGATGGGCCATCACATCGATATCCATTGTCATCCCAGCATCCATCCAAACTGCTTACAATAACTTCCCAGACATTCCCACGACCTCCTTCAATTGCCTTATTTTCGGATATCGAAATTCCAATCACTCTATTTGCCGCCTTCTTTGCAAGGTCGGCGCTGCAGAAATCTCCACACTTATTAAGACTTTTGACATTAGACGACCATCCGGCTTTTTCGAAGCCCTCAATAATCTCCTCCTTGGACACACCGATATTGACATTCACAGATAGCCATGCACCATTATTCGAGGAGTCACACCCATTCATATCATCAATCGATATAACTTCGCGCGGGAGAGATTTTTCAATCGACTTACGAAGTATATTATTTTCTTTTTTGGCGAGATCTAGACACGACTGTGCTCCAGACTGCGATTCGCTTGCACACGCCGTCAATACACCTAGGAGCAATGCCAACCCTCCCAAAGCAGCGCCTGCTGGACTAGTGCGAAACAAATTTTCACCACCTATAGCTTTTCTGAAGTTTCCTCGATATGGAGCACTTAAGGATCCCCTAGGAGTTTTTAAACTTTAAAACCATGGGCTATCCCAACCCTGCCCGCCATTGATGGTTATACCTACATGCCCGCTGTAACTCCCCGCACAAGGTCCGGTCATGCATGCATAGTCGATTTTTGCCTGCCTCTCAGCTCGTTCCTTTTCTGCAGGGGTTGGACTCCTTTCCGCCCTACCTCCATCTTCGACAAGCCAACCGTTCTCTCTAGCGTACTCTCTTGGGGTAAGGATTCGACCACCATCGATAGGTATAGCTAGATAGTGACCGCTATAGCTTCCGACACATGGGCCGGTCATGCAATCAGAATCTATCTTTGCTTGCCTTTCAATTTTGCGAAGCTCCGTAGAACTGATCCCCATTGGAGTAGATGCAAAACCGTTCGCTCCTGGCCTGCTATCCCTTGGGCACCCTTCGGTAAAGAAATTCGACCGACATAGAACCCCTACCGAAACCCCATACATATAATTTAAGGCGTACTCGAATCCATTGGCGCTTATAATCTTTTCTATTTTTTTCTTGTTTCTTAGTGCATACCTTCTGGCAAACGCGTTAACAGCTTGATCTTCTGCGCTTTCCTTGGGGCTATTCGCGGAATATTGCTCATGCTTATCCGCCACACCTTTTGCGAAGTCCTCATCAACCAGAACGGTCAGAAACACCTGCCACAAGAAATGACGGACAGCACTCCTTCTCTTGTCCTCTACCGGACCCTCTTTATTTGCAACAAAATTGCTAATTTTGGTACTAATGGAGTCCCCTATGTAACAGGACTGCGGATCGAATGCATTCATCGCAGCACAAGCTACAGCCTCTTGCCTTTTATGCCTATCCCAGCACCAATTTAGTATGCATTCTTCGTTTGGATTAGACCCATTGCCTTCTTGGCGGCTTGCATCAGACAAATAAGTGGCACTGTGTCCAGAAATATCTACGCTGGTCAGAGGCGTAGAGTTGCCATAGACATATCGGTTAATTTGGACCGATGGCTGTGGAACAAGGTTAACGATGTCACGGGAGGCGAAGGTGCCGCTTCCTGGGCGGTACCAGCGGGCGTGCATGTTCACCTTGCCGGTGTCCGGGTCGGTGTACTCGCCCTGGTAGCCGAGCGTCCGCTGGGTGCCGGAGCGCTGGAGCACCTCGCCGAAGGGGTCGTAGGCGGTCGAGTCGACCAGGGCGGTGCCGGAGAAGGTGCCCACCAGGTCGCCGTGCAGGTCGGTCATCGTGCCGAGCGCCGGGCCGCCGCCCTCCTGGAGGCTGAGCAGGCCGCCGGCCAGGTCGCGGCCGTACTTGGCCTGGAGCGCGCCGGCCCCGTCGGTGACGGTGACGATATCGTTGCTCAGCCCGGAGTAGACGAACCGCTGCTGAGCGGTGCCCTTGGTGCGGGAGGTCATCCGGCCCAGGGCGTCGTAGCCGTAGGCGGCGTCCCCGTCGGAGACCATCTGGTCGAAGGCGTCGAAGACGAGGTTCTTGGTGACGCCGCCGGTGGTCTCGGTGGCCACCGTACCGCGGGCGGTGTAGGTGTAGGTGGTGCCACCGCCGGACAGCAGCCGGTTGCGCTCGTCGTAGACGAAGGTCTTGTCCCCGGCCTTAGTGCGGTTGCCCGCGTCGTCCCACTCGTAGGCGGTGGCCTTGCCGTCCGGGGCGGTCCAGGAGGTCAGGCGTCCGGAGTGGTCGTAGCCGTAGGTGTTGACCCCGGCGCCCGCCGTACCGCTGGTGGTCTTGGTGACGAGGTTGTCGTCCTTGTCCCAGTCGTAGGCGATCTTCGACAGCTGGGTGCCGCCGCTGTTCTTCAGCGTGTGGGAGGTGAGCCGGTCCACGGCGTCGTAGCTGTAGCTCTGCGTGTTGACCGGGTTGGCGGAGGTCTGGCTGGTGAGCCGGTCGGCGTTGTCGTAGCCGTAGGTCCAGGTGCGGCCGGTGACCGGGTCGGTGGCCGTCTTCAGCCGGCTGGCGTTGTCGTAGGTGTAGGTGGAGGTTCCGGCGGTGTCGACGCGCTGGGTGGTGTTGCCCAGACCGTCGTAGGCGTAGGCGGCGACCTGGTTGGTGGCCTTGGAGACCTTGGTCAGCAGGCTGCGGTCGTTGTACTCGAGGGTGTAGTCGCCGATCGCGGTCAGGCGGCCGGCCGCGTCGTAGGTGAGGTTCCGCTCGGGGGTGTCCACCCCGGCTCCGGCGCCGGTCTGCTTGGTGACCTGGCCGAGATGGTCGAAGACGCGGTCGATGCGCACCCCGCCCGGCTGCAACGTGGTCACGGCGTTGCCCGCCGCGTCGTAGCCGGTGGTCCAGGTGCGGTCGGCGGCGTTCGGGTGGGCGGTGGTGGCCGATTCGATGACCGACTCGGCCAGGCCGAGGACGTTGTAGGTGGTCCAGGTGGCGTTGCCGCGCCCGTCGGTGAGGCGGGTACGGGCGCCGGTCGCGTCGTAACCGAACGTCGTGGTGATCGACTTGTCCGCGGAGACCGGCTCGACGAGCGAGGTCATCCGGCCCAGCGCGTCGAACGTCCGCCGCGTGACGTGCCCCTCGCCGGAGGTGCCGCTGGTCGGGTTGCCGGCCGCGTCGTAGCCGAAGCCCAGCGTACGGACGACCGCACCGGTGGCGTCGAGGTCCTTGGCCCCGGTCTGCCGCCCGGCCAGGTCGTAGACGGCCTCGGTGGCGTTCTTCAACGGGTCGGTCACCTTGACCGTACGGCCCGCGAGGTCGTAGTCGACGGTGGACCTATTGAGGTTCGGGTCGGTGGTGGCGGTCACCTCTCCGGCGGCGTTGACCTCGTAGCCGGTGGTCTTGCTGCCCGGGGCGACGCTCTTGGTGAGGTTGCCCGCGGTGTCATAGGTGAGGGTCGTGGTGTAGGCGGCGGTGGTCGGCCTGCGCTCGATCCGCGTCTGGGTGATCTTTCTGCCGAGATCGTCGTAGGTGGCCTCGTCACGCGCGCCGGTCGGGTCGATCGTGGCCAGCGGCTCGCCCAGCAGGTCGAACTGGGTCACCCACTGCCCGCCCGGTCCCGAGGGGCCGGGGTCGGTGACCCGTACCGGGTTGCCCAGCGCGTCGTACTCGGTGGAGGTGACATAGCCGCGCTCGTCGGTGACCTTGGTCTTCCGGCCCGCCGCGTCGTATTCCATGCCGACCTTGGGGGTGACCGCCTCGCCGCCCGGCGGAGTGTAGGGCGGGGAAACCGCCGAGACGAGCCGCCCGGCCTTGTCGAAGGCGGAGGTGAGCCTGCGGCCCTCCGCGTCGACGGTCTGGGTGGGCAGGCCGGCGGTGTCGTAGCCGTACTTCTCCGTGGGGCGGCCGTCGGCGGCCGACCCGGTCTTCTCGACCTTCACCCGCGGGGAGGTCTTCTCCACGAGCTGCCCCGCGATGTCGTAGCGCATCTCGGTGGTGAAGTCGGCGGCGGTGGCTCCGGAGGCGTTGCCGCGCGGGTCGGTGGCCGTGACCAGCAGTCCGCGGTCGTCGTAGGTGCTGGTGGAGACCAGGTCGTCGTCGCCGTTCTCCACGGTCTGCCGCGTCACCTGGTTCAGCGCGTTGTAGGCGTAGAGGGTGGACTCCGTCCGGGTGGTGCCCGCGCCGGTGAGGGTCTTCTTGGTGACGTTGTTCCCCTCGTCGTACTCAAGGGTGGTCTTGCGCTTGAGCGTCGCGGGGTCGAACGTGGTCGAGGTCAGGCGGCTCGCGGCGTCGTAGACGTACTCGGTGGTGGCCTTGCCGCCGCCCTTGACCTGCTTGGTGAGGTTGCCGGCAGCGTCGTAGACGTTGTCCTCCAGCACCACGTCGGTGGTGGTGGTCAGGCCGTTCAGCTTGACGTCGTCGCCGATCACCTGGGAGAGCAGGTTGTCGGCGAAGTAGGTGTAGGAGGTCTTGCGGCCCATCGCATCGACCTGGGCGGCCAGCCGGCCTCCGGGGTCGTAGGAGCGCGACTCCAGCACCACGTCCTTGGCGGGTTGCGGGCTGACCGGGCTGCCGGTCCAGTTCTTCAGCGTCGTGGTGGCCGGCTCGCCGCGCTTGGTGTAGCCGAAGGTACGGACGACACCCAGTTGGTCGGTCGTCGAGACACGGGCGCCGGTGGCATCCCAGGTGGTCCGGACCACGCCACCCTCGGGGTCGGTCACCGTCTCCACCCGGCCGGAGGCGTCATAGGTGTAGGTGGTGACGCGCTCCGGGTCGCCGCCGGTCAGGTCGGACAGCGTCTCGGTCAGCTTGTTGCCGTCGGCGTCGTAGGCGTAGGCGACCCTGGCGGTGTGGGTGATGCCGGTGACCTCGTTCTTCACGCCGGGCCCGGTCTGGGTGAGCATGCGCCCGAGACCGTCGTAGGTGAACGTCGTCGTCGCCCCGGTGGGGTGCGCCTCGGAGACCTCGGTGCGGGTGAGCATCCGGCCCACCGCGTCATAGGTGAACTTCGTGACCAGGCCGGACGGGCTGGTCTGCTCGGCCAGGTCACCGGCCGAGGTGTAGCGGTAGGTCGTCTCCTTGCCCCTGGCGTCCTTCGCCGACTTCACCAGGCCGGCGGGAGTGTTCCCACCACCGATGGCGGGCTCGGTGCCGTCGGTGTAGGCGGTGAGCGTCGAGCGGCCATTGGGGAAGTCGGCGGTGACGGGAGTCGTCTCCTTGAGGGGCTCGCCGTACTCGTTGTACTCCCACTTGGTGGCGTAGGTGTTGTCGGTAGAACTGGTGGAGCGGGCGTCCCGCCTCACGGTCATCCGGTCGTTGCGCGGGTCGAACTCGTTGGAGCTGTTGAGGTGGAACGTCTGCCGTGTGGTCTGGCAACTCGTCGAGGTCCGGCAGGTCTTGACCGTTGTGACGTTGCCTCGGGTGTCGTTGACGCGTTCGGTGAGGTTGTTGTTCGGGTCGGTGATCTTCGCTAGGAAGCCACCGGTGTCGTACTCGTACTTGGTGACCTTGCCGAGCTGGTCGGTCTGGCTGTTCAGGCGATAGCCTCGCCAGGCGTCATGGGCGTAGCTGAGGGTGTTGTTCTTAGGATCGGTCACCGTGACCGTCGCGAGTTCGCCGGTGGCGGAGTAGACCGGCTCCCCCAGCTTCCAGGTACCACCGTGCTGGTCGGTGTGGGTGGCGACCCGGTCGTTGGCGGTGTTGTAGGTGGTGGACATCCACACCCGCTCTGATGGCAAGGTGATCTTGTTCAGCTTGAACGGTGCCTCGGTTCGGGCGTCATAATGCGCGCGGACCTGGGTGGGAGTGAGAGTTCGGTCGTAGACGGCGAACTCGTCGATGAGACCGTTGAATCCCCGGCCGATGATGGTGGAGGCGTCCGGGATGTCTGTCTCTATGCCCAGGGCGAGGGTGCCGACGGGGGTGCCGTCGACGTACATCGTGGTGAGGTCACGGGTCGCAGTGATCACCGCATGGTGCCACTGGCCGTCGTTGACCGCCCGCGTGGACAGGATGGGGGTGTCAGAGCCGCCTTCGAGCCATTCCAGATGCCCCCGCAGCTTGCCATCGGCACCGACATACATGCCGGGTACCCCGGTCGCCTGGAAGATCGAGCCAGAGGAAGCGGTCGTCTTGAACCACGATTCGACTGACAGGTTCTTCCCGAGATTGCGGAGCAATCCCCATTTCTGGATCTCGGAGGTGCCGGCGCCCTGGAAGCCGGCTGCGGCGTTGGTCGTTCCAGCGAGCGCTCCAGGCTTGCCGGTCTGCACACCGGAAGGGAACTCAAGGTAGCCGCTCAGGCCGGTCTCGTCGGGGAAGTAGGTGTACGTGCCAACCTCGGGGGCGGTTTCGGTGCGGGACTCCCCCATCCGCCAGTAGCCCATGGGACGGTCGTCCAGCACACTCGCCTGATAGCGGGAGCCGGTCCCATAGTCGTAGACGGTGCAGTTGGGGGCAGTCGCCGGAGCGCAGGCTCTGGTGAGGCGCTGCCCGTCGTAGACGTAGGTCCACTGCAGCGGTTTCCCGTCGACCGGATCGGTGGTCACGGAGGTAACGTGGTCGCCTGTCCAAGCGAAGGTGAGCGACCGGCCTCCGGCGGCGGAGACCTTCGAAAGCTTCCCGTCGGTGCCGTAGCTGAGGTCCTGGGAACGGCCGCGGCTGTCGGTGAGCTTCGTCAGGCGGCCCTGTGCGTCGAAGGTGTAGGAGATCGACGACTTGTCCATCAGCCGCCAGCCACCGCCTGCCTCCGTCGCCAGCGTGACGTGGACACCGGGTGGCGGCTGGAAGGTCGTGACTCCCGCGCTGGTGCGCTTTGCCGCGAAGCGGAGTTTATGGCCATCGGGATAGGTCACCAGTAGCCGTTGCGCACCGCTGTCCTCCGGCTGGATCTTCATGTCGTACCGGGTCGACCAGCCGGGCCCGAACATCCCGTCGATACGCCCGTCGAGGCTGTTGTAGGAGCGCACGACCGACAGCGGCATGCCTGAAGTGGAAACGGAGGCGTCGGTGAAGGTGGTCGTGTAGTTACCGACGAGCTGGTGGAACTCCTGGCCGTTGACCCCTCTCTCAGCGAGGTGGGAGCTCACCACGGGCTGACGCACAGCGGTGACGAATCTCAGGTCCGAGAGCGTCCCGGTCTCCTGGGTGGAGACGTCACGAATCGTCGCGTCCCAGGTGTAGGTCTTACCCCAGGAGAGGATGCCCTGCGGAACCGTCCAACCGGAGTCGGTCCACCAGCGCCACGGAGAAGTGGTGCAGGGACCGATGTTCCACGCGTCTTTCCACTCACAGATCTTGTACTGGTACTCGTAAATCGGCCCGCCCAGTCCGCCGTTGTAGCCGTTGGCGTTCAGCTCCGGCGTGAGGGTGTCGACCTGGGATTCGTCGGCTGGATAGTAGGACGTGATCCACATGCTCATCAGTCCCACAGAAGCGCGGGCCTGAGGCAGGAGCACGCCTGCTCCCCGCCCGTCCGGTGACGACCTCGTCAACGCTTTCTTGGCCGGGCGGAAGTCTCTGACATCAATCGGCAGCGCGCCTTCAGATGACCTCAGCCCGCCATCTGGGGGCTTCGGGGAGTCCTCACTCTTTTCTGAGGAAAATCCAGGCTGGGTGGCTTTCGTATCGACCAGCTGGGGCACACCTTCGGCTGAACCAGCCAGTTGCTTCGGCGAGTCAGCGGTTGCCTGCATGGAGGCCATCGTTCGTACATCGGCCACCACCGGCAGTGCCTTCACATTCAGAAGACCTGGTGTCAACAATGTTGCGATAACTGCCGATCGCCATGCCCTACCACTTATGGAACGAGCCCATGGCAAACCACGGCGCATACGCCGTCACCCTCCGAACAGTCCGCGCGACAACGAAAGCCGTCGCGTTTCTCCATCCCGTGCGGTGACCACGCGGGCGCGGGCCGACGGTTCGGAGGACAGCAGTCAGCAAACGATCAGAAGGTACACATGGAACGATCCGCTCCACAAGATCTAAATAAGGAGTAAATAAGAAAAACAACGATTTCGAAATCAGGAAGGAAGGATTGTCACATACACAGTCACGCAGAGTGAGTATTCCGATGAACAGGGGGTCGGTAAGGCGTATTAAGGGATGACACTTTCAGCCCTGGGCGTCTCTGGACCACACGGCCGCCTCCGCCTGACGGCGACGGCGACGATGACAGCGCCATGCAGGCGCACGCGGTGCCGTACGGCGGACCCGTGCGAGCGGGCCTCGTGCCGGGAAGAGAGTCAGGAGCCCGCGCGGGACAGGACTTCCAGGGGGTCGGCGAGGACCTGGGCGAAGGCCAGTTCGGCGGCGCCCATCAGGGTCGCGTCGTCGCCGAGGGCGGCGGTGCGCAGGCGCAGGCCCTCGCGGGAGGCAGAGAGAGCGTCGACGGCGAGGCGGCTGCGGACCTGGGCGGCTGAGCCGAGGTAGACCTCGCGGAGCATGCCGCCGAAGATGACCATCTCGGGGTTGAAGATGTTGACGAGGTTGGCGACGCCCAAGCCGAGCCAGTCGCCGACCCGGCTGAGGGCCGCCTGGGCGACGACGTCACCTCGGTCGGCGGCGTCGACCACGGCCCGTACGGCGTCGCGGCCGATCAGATGCTCGTGGGGGTCGCCGGTCTCCGAGCCGGCCGTCTCGAATCCGCCGGGCTCCAGGCCCGACGTCTCGAACCTACCGGCTTCCAGGCCGGACGTCTCGAACCCGCCGCTCATCGGTCCCGGCGTACGAAGACCGCCGATCCCCGGTCCGGCGGCGACGGGGACGGCTCCCGGAGGCGTCCCCGTTTCTTCGCCCGCGCCGCGGAGGACGCCCGGCATCTGGTCCGCGCCCCACGGTCCGTCAGTGCCCCGCGGGCCGTCCGTACCCTGCGAAGCGCCCGTCCGCCGCGCGTTCTGTGACGAGCCCACTCCCCGGCCCGAGCCCTGCGGCATGCCGGGCATCCGGCCCGCCGCCTCCAGCAGCGTCCGCTCCCCCACCTCCGCCTCCAGGCAGCCCAGCGACCCGCACCCGCACAGGCGGCCCTTGGGATTGACGACCATGTGGCCGATCTCGCCGCCGAAGCCGCCGTGGCCGCCGAGGAGCTGGCCGTTGACGATGATGCCGCCGCCGACGCCGACGTCGCCGTGCATGTAGATGAGGTCGCGGCAGCCGATGCCGACGCCGCGGGAGTGTTCGGCGAGGGCGGCGAGGTTGGCGTCGTTGCCGACCTTGACCGGCATGCCGAACGCGAGCCGGCGGGTCATCTCCTCGGCGAACGGCACGTCCTTCGCCGGGCCCATGTTGGGCCCGAACCGCACGACGCCGTCGCCGCGGTCCACGCCGCCGGAGAAGGCGGCGGCGGCGCCGACGCACACGGTGTCGGGACGGGTCTTGCGGCGCATCTGCCGGGCGAACCCGGCGAGCGGGCCGACGATCTCCTCCAGGGAGAAGGGGCCGCGCCGCCGTACGGTCTCGCGGCGGTCGAGGATGGCGCCGCCCAGGCCGACGCGGGCGGCGACCAGCCGGTCGACGCCCACGTCGAAGGCGAACACGTAGACCCGCGCCGACTCGGGGCGCACCACCAGGGAGGGGCGGCCCGCCCGGCCGGTCTCCCTGGGCAGCTCCTCGCGGACCAGACCGGCGGCGGTCAGGTCGGCGGTGAGGGCCATGATGGTGCTGCGGTTGAGGCCCATCCGGCTGGTCAGCTCCGCGCGCGAGGTCGGGCCGCCGAGGTGGACGTGCCGGAGGAGGGCGCCGAGATTGTGGCGCCGGATCTCCTCCTGGGAGGGGCCAGCCCGCATCGCGTGGGTTTCCTTCGGGGGGTCGGGGTCGCTGATCACCTTAGACCAGTGGCGGCGGCCCTCTTGCGGGACAGGGCGTCGACCCCGGCGGCCAGCAGCAGGACCGCTCCGGTGACGACGTACTTGACGCCGGAGCTGTAGCCCATCAGGCCCATGCCGTTCTCGATGACGGCGACCACGGTGCCGCCGAGGATGGCGTCCAGCACGCGGCCCTTGCCGCCGAAGAGGCTGGTCCCGCCGATCACGGCCGCGCCGACCGCGTACAGCAGCACGTTGCTGCCGCCGGTGTTGGGGTCGACGGAGCTGGCGCGGGAGGCGGCGATGATGCCGCCGACGGCGGCCATGCCGGAGCAGATGACGAACGCGCTGATCTTCATCCGGTCGACGTTGATGCCGGCCCGGCGCGCGGCCTCGGCGTTGCCTCCGACGGCGTACAGGTGGCGGCCGTACGCGGTACGGCGCAGCACGAACGTTCCCAGCACCAGCAGGACCGCGATGATCGGCACGACGACCGGCACGCCGGTCAGCGACACGACCGCGGGGTTGCGGCTGCGCTCCAGGTTGAGGATGTAGACGGCGACGCCGCCGAGCACGGCGAGGGCGCCGACCCGGACGGCGATCAGCGCGATCGGGTCGGTCGTCAGGCCGCGGGAGGCCCGCTTGCGCGCCCGCAGGAGCTGGAGCGCGGCGTAGCCGGCGACGCCGAGGACCAGCAGCGCCCAGCCCAGCGCGGGCGGGAGGTACTTGTTGGCGATGGCGACGATCGTCTCGTCGCGGATGGAGATGTTGGTGCCGCCCTTGACCAGCAGCAGGACGAGTCCCTGGAAGCCGAGGAAGGCGGCGAGGGTGACGACGAAGGACGGGATGCCGAGTTTGGCGACGATCGTGCCGAGGACGGTGCCGATCACCACGCCGGTGAGGATGGCCGCGGCGACCGCGACGTACCAGGGCAGGCCCTGCTCGGTGAGGAGGATCGCGAGGATCGAGGCGCAGACGCCGCTGGCGAAGCCCGCCGACAGGTCGATCTCGCCGAGCAGCAGGACGAAGATGAGGCCCATCGCGATGACGGTGGTCGCGGCGCCCTGGGTGAGGAGGTTGGCGAAGTTGCCGGGGGTGAGGAAGACGGGCCGCAGGATCGAGAAGACCGTGCAGAGCACGACCAGGCCGAACACCGCGGGCAGCGCGCCCATGTCGCCGCCGCGCACCCGCTCGGCGTAGCCGCGGACGCTGCCGCTGATGGTGGGGGCCTCGGACGCGCGCGGCGAGGCGATCGTGTCGGTCATGCGCTGACTCCGTTGGTGAGGCCGAGGTCGCCGCTGCGGCCGGAGGTGATCAGTTCGACGACCTGCGCGTGGGTGACGTCGGACGTCTTGACCTGCGCGGCCATCCGGCCGAGGTAGAGGGCGGCGATCCGGTCGGACACGGCGAACACGTCGTTCATGTTGTGCGAGATGAGCACGACGGCCAGCCCCTGGTCGGCCAGGCGGCGGACCAGTTCGAGGACCTGCGCGGTCTGGGCGACGCCGAGCGCGGCGGTCGGCTCGTCGAGGATGACGACCTTGCTGTTCCAGAGCACGGCCTTGGCGATGGCCACGGTCTGGCGCTGACCGCCGGAGAGGCTGGAGACGTGCTGGCGGATGGACTTGACGGTCCTGACCGACAGGCTCTCCAGGGTCCTGGCGGCCATCTCCTCCATGGTGTCCTCGTCGAGGACGATGCCGCGTCGGTGCTCGCGGCCGAGGAACATGTTCTGGACGATGTCGAGGTTGTCGCAGAGCGCGAGGTCCTGGTAGACGATCTCGATGCCGAGTTCGGCGGCGTCGCGGGGGCTGTTGATCTGGACGGCCTTGCCGCCGAAGAGGTACTCGCCGGAGTCGACGGGGTGGATGCCGCCGATGCACTTGACGAGGGTGGACTTGCCGGCGCCGTTGTCGCCGACCAGCGCGGTGACCTCTCCGGCGTGTACGGAGAAGTCGACGTCGTGCAGGACCTGGACGGGGCCGAAGCTCTTGTCGATCCCGCGGATCTCCAGGACGGGGGTCATGAGGGTTTTCTCCCTGTGCTCGTTGCGCGCGGCCCGTTCGAGGCCCGGCCGTTCACCGCCGGCCCGTTCACGGCCCGGTCGGTCACCGCCGGGTCGGCGCCCGCCCGGCCGAGGGGTACGGCGGAGCCGCACCCGGACGGGGCGCGCCCGCCTCCCGTGAGGCGGGGCGGGCGCGCCCCGGCGCATCGTTACTGGATTCCGGCCTCGGTGCACTTGTCGGCGAACTCGCCGGTGCACAGCTCGTCCTTGGACACGTAGCCGTCGGCCACGACGTCCTTGACGTTGTCGAAGTAGATGGCCTGCGGGTCCAGCAGGACCGCCGGGACGTCCGCGTTGCTCTCGGTGTCCTTGACGCTGCCGGTCGCGGCCGGCTTCTCACCCTTGGCGAGCGCGATGGCGAGCTGGGAGGCGGCGTCGGCCTCCTTCTTGATGGCCTTGTAGACCGTCATGCACTGGTCGCCGGCGAGGATATTCTGCAGTCCCTGGACGGTGGCGTCCTGGCCGGTGACCGGGACCTTGCCGTTGAGCTTCTGCTTCTTCAGCACGGTGATCGCGGCGTTGCCGAGGCCGTCGTTGGCGGCGAGCACACCGGCGATCTTCGGCTGCTCGGTCAGCATCTGCTCGAAGATCGTGCCGGCCTGGGCGTTGTCCCAGTCGGGGACCGACTGGTCGGGGCCCTTCACGTACTCCTTGGAGTCGTACTTGGGCTTGAGCACGCCGTCGTAGCCGTTCTTGAAGAGCGTGGCGTTGTTGTCGGTGGGCGAGCCGTTGAGCTCGGCGATGATCGGCTTGTCGGCCTTCTTATCGGTGAGGCACTTGACCAGGCCCTCGCCCTGCAGCGTGCCGACCTTGGTGTTGTCGAAGCTGACGTAGTAGGCGGCGCCGCCGCCCAGGGTGAGGCGGTCGTAGTCGATGGTGGCCACGCCCTGGGACTTGGCCTTGTCGAGCACGGCCTTGCCGGTGCCGCTGTCGAGGTTGACGATCATCAGCACGGTCGCGCCGTTGGTGATCATCTGGTCGGCGATGGTCTGGAACTGGGTCTTGTCGCCCTGGGCGTTCTGGATGTCGTAGGCGATGCCCGCGGCCTTGAACGCCTCTTCCAGGTACTTGCGGTCGGCGGTCTCCCACCGGGCGGAGGACTTGCTGTCGGGCAGGATGACGCCGACCTTGCCGGCGGCCTTGGCCCCGGCGTCTCCGGAGGCGGAGGCGGCGCCCTCGGGGGCGGCGGTGGTGCCGCCGTCGTTTCCACAGGCGGCGAGGCCGAAGGTGAGGAGCGAGGCGGCGGCGGTCAGGCTGAGGATCCCCTTGCGCATCGTGCACGGGTCCTTTCGTCAAGGAGGGCGGGGGGTATGGGTAGAGGCGTGCCGGGTCAGCGGGTACGGCCGGCCGGGGTCGGCCCGCCTTCCCGTTGAATGTTGTTTGCCGCAACGTATGCCGCCGTTGGCCTCAGCACCAGACCTTTCGTCGGTAAAGTTTGTTGTCGCCGGTAACAATCCAGAAACGCGGACTTAACCCAGCGCGGCGGTGACGATCAACGAGAGCGCGGAAACGGCGGCCAGCGCGAGGATCGCCGTCCTGACCCGCCCGCCGTCCAGGAAACGCCGCAGCGGCCTGGACACCGCGAACCCCGCGACCAGGAAGGGGATCAGCAGCGCGCCGAAGGAGAGCGCCCGGACCGGCAGCCGGTCCACGAACGCGAGGACGGCCAGCGACTGGCAGGCACTGATCATGAAGAACATCGCGAGGGTGGCCCGGATCTGCGGGCCCTTGGCGTTCTGGTAGACCAGGGCCATCGGCGGGCCGCCGATCCCGGTCGCGGTGCCGGTGATCCCGGAGACGAAGCCCGCCCCGGTGACGGTGCCGCCCGTACGGCGCACCGCCACCGCCCGCCCGGTCAGGCCGACCGCGAGCAGCACCATCGCCCCGACGAGGACGCCAAGGACCCGCGTGGAGACGTGGAGGACGACCAGACCGCCCAGGAGGCTGCCGGGCACCCGGCCCAGGAGGGCGAATCCCAGTCCCCGCCAGTCCACCCTGCGCCACTCGGCGGCCAGCGTGAACAGCGGCAGCGTGGCGTTCACGACCTGGGCGGCCCCGGGCATGAGCGTGGGGTCGAGCAGGGCGATCAGCGGGGCGGCCACCAGGCCCAGCCCGAAGCCGATCGCCCCCTGCACGACCGCTCCGGCGAAGACCGCCAGGCCCGCGCAGACGATGATGAGAGTCTCATGGGTCACGAGGCGACCGTAGCCCCGGTCCTCTCGACGCCGAAAAGGGATTTCCCGCCGAACCGCCGAACCGCCGGGCTCCCGGAGCGCCGGACCGCTGGGCCACCGGACCGCCGGGGCGCCGGGGCGCTGGAAGCCCCTCCGGCAGAGGCCGATGGAGGCCCGGAAAACGCCGAACCGCCCGGCGGGAGGCGTCCCGCCGGGCGGCTCGGTACGAAGTGCCGCCCCGGCGCGGGGGCGGCGTCACCGCCCCCGCGCCCTCCCGGCTCAGCTCCTGGCGAGCAGGGAGCGCAGCACGTACTGCATGATGCCGCCGTGGCGGTAGTAGTCGGCCTCTCCGGGGGTGTCGATGCGCACGACCGCCTCGAACTCCCTGCCGTCGGCCCGGACCGTCACGGTCTGCGGGACGCCGCCCTCGTTGAGGGCCTCGACGCCGGTGATGTCGAAGGTCTCCTCGCCGGTCAGGCCGAGGGAGGCGGCCGTCTCGCCCTCGGGGAACTGCAGCGGCAGCACGCCCATGCCGATCAGGTTGGAGCGGTGGATGCGCTCGTAGGACTCAGCGATCACGGCGCGGACGCCGAGCAGCGCGGTGCCCTTGGCCGCCCAGTCACGCGAGGAGCCGGAACCGTACTCCTTGCCCGCCAGGACGACGAGCGGGACGCCCGCGGCCTGGTAGTTGACGGAGGCGTCGTAGATGAAGCTCTGCGGGCCGCCCTCAAGGGTGAAGTCGCGGGTGTAGCCGCCCTCCACGCCGTCGAGCAGCAGGTTCTTCAGCCGGATGTTGGCGAAGGTGCCGCGGATCATCACCTCGTGGTTGCCGCGGCGCGAGCCGTAGGAGTTGAAGTCCCTGACCTCGACGCCGTTCTCGCGCAGGTACTCGGCGGCGGGCGTTCCGACCTTGATGGCGCCGGCCGGGGAGATGTGGTCGGTGGTGACCGAGTCGCCCAGCTTGGCGAGGACCCGGGCGCCGGAGATGTCCGTCACCGGCTGCGGGTCGCGCGGCATGCCGTCGAAGTACGGGGCCTTGCGGACGTAGGTGGAGGCCGGGTCCCACTCGAAGGTGTCGCCGGTCGGGATCGGCAGCGACCGCCAGGTCTCGTCGCCCTTGAAGACGTCCGCGTAGTCGTGCAGGAACATCTCCTGGTCGATGGAGGACGCGACGACGGCCGAGACCTCCTCCGGCGACGGCCAGATGTCGGCGAGGAAGACCGGCTTCCCGTCGGTACCCGTACCCAGCGGCTCGGTGTTCAGGTCGATGTCCATGGTGCCGGCGAGGGCGTAGGCGACGACCAGCGGCGGCGAGGCCAGGTAGTTCATCTTGACGTCGGGGTTGATCCGGCCCTCGAAGTTGCGGTTGCCGGACAGCACCGCGGTGACCGCGAGGTCGTTCTCCTGGATGGCGGCGGAGATCTCCTCCTGCAGCGGGCCGGAGTTGCCGATGCAGGTGGTGCAGCCGTAGCCGACCAGGTTGAAACCGATCTTGTCGAGGTACGGCTGGAGGCCGGAGCGCTCGAAGTACCCCGTGACGACCTGCGAGCCCGGGGCGAGGGAGGTCTTGACCCACGGCTTGCGGGACAGGCCCTTCTCGACCGCGTTCCTGGCCAGCAGCGCCGCGCCCATCATGACGTAGGGGTTGGAGGTGTTGGTGCAGCTGGTGATGGCCGCGATGGTCACCACGCCGTGGTCGATCTCGAAGCCCGTGCCGTCGGACAGCGTGACCTGGACCGGCTTGCGCGGGCGGTCGCCGTTCAGCGCGGGGGCGTGCGGGGCGTCGCCGTCGCCGCCGTGCGAGATCGCCGGGGAGTCGGACGCGGGGAAGGACTCGGCGGAGGCCTCGTCCGTCGGGCCCTGGATGCTGGAGACGTAGTCCTTGACGGAGGCACGCCAGGCGCTCTTGGCCTCCGACAGCGCGATGCGGTCCTGCGGGCGCTTGGGGCCGGCGATGGACGGCACGACCGTGGACAGGTCGAGCTCGAGGTACTCGGAGAAGACCGGCTCCTCGGCGGAGGGGTCGAGCCACATGCCCTGGGCCTTGGCGTACGCCTCGACGAGGGCGACCTGCTCCTCGGAACGGCCGGTGAGGCGGAGGTAGTTGATCGTCTCGCCGTCGATCGGGAAGATCGCGCAGGTGGAGCCGAACTCGGGGCTCATGTTGCCGATGGTGGCGCGGTTGGCCAGCGGCACGCTGGAGACGCCCTCGCCGTAGAACTCGACGAACTTGCCGACGACGCCGTGCTTGCGCAGCGTCTCGGTGATGGTGAGCACCAGGTCGGTGGCGGTGGCGCCGGCCGGGAGCTTACCGGTCAGCTTGAAGCCGACCACGCGCGGGATCAGCATGGAGATCGGCTGGCCGAGCATCGCGGCCTCGGCCTCGATGCCGCCGACGCCCCAGCCGAGGACGCCGATGCCGTTCTCCATGGTGGTGTGGGAGTCGGTGCCGACGCAGGTGTCCGGATAAGCCTTACCATCGCGGACCATGACCACGCGGGCGAGATGCTCGATGTTGACCTGGTGCACGATGCCGGTGCCCGGCGGGACGACCTTGAACTCGTCGAAGGCGGTCTGGCCCCAGCGCAGGAACTGGTAGCGCTCGCGGTTGCGCTCGTACTCGCGCTCGACGTTGCGCCGGAAGGAGTCCGGGCCGCCGAAGAAGTCGACGATGACGGAGTGGTCGATGACCATCTCGGCCGGGGCGAGCGGGTTGATCCGCGCCGGGTCGCCGCCGAGGTCGCGGACGGCCTCGCGCATGGTGGCGAGGTCCACGACGCAGGGGACGCCGGTGAAGTCCTGCATGATCACGCGAGCCGGGGTGAACTGGATCTCCACGCTCGGCGCGGCCTTGGGGTCCCACTGACCCAGGGCGCGGATGTGGTCGGCCGTGATGTTCGCGCCGTCCTCGGTGCGGAGAAGGTTCTCCAGCAGGATCTTCAGGCTGTACGGGAGGCGTCCCGACCCCTCGACGGCGTTCAGCCGGTAGATCTCGTATTCCGCGTCTCCGACGCGGAGCGTGTCACGGCTGCCGAAGCTGTTCGTGGACACGGTTCGCCTCCCTCAATCACCCTGTTGGTCTCGAAGCGCCACCTGGGGGGCGCACCTGAAATCCTGCCGCACCTGCGGAGTGCCCAGGCCTGTTAGGTATGCCTAACCCTGGGACACCTGCGGACCGCGGCGGATGTCTCGATATCAAGATATCGTGTCGGATATCTTGATATCAAGTTATTGGGCTCATGGCGGTTGTACTCATTGCGGCTGGGCTCATGGCGACACTGCGTGTCGCGGCTCGGGGGCTCTTGAGCCGGCGCCTTCCCTCGTCGCTCCGTCGCTGCGCTCCTCCGCTCCTCAGTCCAGACACCGGCGCCCCCTCGCGGGTCCCTGGCACCGATACGGCCGTAAGGCTCGGGGGTCAGAATTGGACGAAGCGGAGGTAGATGAGGCCCACGATGGCGATGGAGAGCACCGGGGCGAGGAGTTTCTGCTCGAAGGCCCGGCCGGTCTTGATGCCGATCTTCCATGGCAGCACCCACCGCCCGGGTACCGGCCACAGCACCGGACAGCCCTTCTCCGTGCAGCAGTCCCCGACGACATGGATGAGGCAGCCGATCCCGACCGCCAGCCCGAGCCAGGCGTAGCCCACGTTGTAGCTGCGGAACACGACGAACAGCCCGGCCGCCAGACCGATGTCGACCATCGCGGTGGCCATCTTGTTGCCCGGGACGCCGATGCCGATCGCCCGGATCGCCAGGCCGATGAGCAGCGCGACCAGGATGTCCCGGCCGATGGGGTAGGTGTTGGCCAGGTAGTGGGCGCCGAACCCGGCGGCGGCCGCGAACACGAGCGAGTGGGTGGCGTGGCGGTGGCCGCCGCTCACCCATGCCACGGCCTTGCTCAGCAGCCAGGTGACCGGGCCGAACGTCTGGGCGATCGTCGCGCTGGGGTGGTCCAGATCGGGCAGCATCGCGGCCCCGGCGCAGATTATGGTCCCGGCGATGAACTCCGACGGGTTGAGCGCGTTCACCATGACACCGGTCTCCACGAACCGGGAGGAGTCGGTGAGCAGCGGCAGCGCGGCCAGCGTCGGCGCCACCCCCAGCCAGGCGACCGCCCCGGTGAGCGCGTGCGTGTGCCCCATCATCGGTCCAACACCCCTGTCAAGATCACTAGAGGGAGAGTACGGCAAAGCCTCTCAAAAGGAGCGGACAGTGCCATCTTCCGCCCGTGGCGTGTCGCCTGGGCGTGATCAGTGTCTTACCTGCGGGGCACCGGATGCGGCGGGACGGGGCGCCGGGAGCGGTGAGAAAGGGCCCTGGAAGGGCGAAGGGCCCGCCGGGAAACCCGGCGGGCCCTGCACCTTGCCCCTGGAACTAACAGACGGGACCGTTCCGTACCGAAAGCACCCCCCAGCCCTTCCGGCACGGAACGAATCCCGTCTATGTCCTTTGTAACGCCCAGGTCTCAGTGGTTGTTCCGAAATTCGCTGAGAATTGGGTGATCTACCTCACTTTTTTGCCCGGTGACCTCGATCCGGGCCTCGAAGCCCTCTCCGGCTGCCCGGAACCCCTTCTCCGGTCATGCACGAATCCCTCCTGCCGCCGCCGCGTCTCCCGGCCCCGCCTCGCTCCCCCACTCGCGGCGGAGCGGATCCGGCGGGGCGGCCGGCCGAGCCCCATCGTCGGTTCTCGCCGCTTCCAGGGGTTGTCGATCGAATAGTCTCGATATATCTTTGAAGCATCGAGAACATTCTGAAGACGATCGGTACGGAGGTGCACATGAGTTCCGCACACGCCATGGGCGGCCCCTGGGAGGGCGCCGACCCGCGACGGATCCGGCGCGAGATGAAGCGCGCGGCCAGGGAGGCCATGCGGGCGATGGCCGCCGGCTGGCACCAGGACGCGTCCCACCACGGCGGCCCCGGCCCACACGGGCCGCACGGGCACGGCCCCCGCGAGGGCGGGCCGCACGAGCACCGCCACCGCGGGCACCGCGGGCCCTTCCCCGGCGGTCCCTTCCCCTGGGACTTCGGCAGGCGCGGCCCCTTCGGAGGCGGGCCCTTCGGCGGCGGCCCGTTCGGCGGTGGCCGGGGCCAGTTCGGCCGGGGGCGCAAGGCCAAGCGCGGCGACGTCCGCGCGGCGATCCTGTCCCTGCTGTCGGAGGAGCCGCGCAACGGCTACCAGATCATCCAGGAGATCGCACAGCGCAGCCAGGGAGGCTGGAAGCCCAGCCCCGGCGCGGTCTACCCGGCGCTGCAGCAGCTCGCCGACGAGGGCCTGGTCCTGTCGGAGGAGAGCGACGGCCGCAAGTCCTTCCGGCTCACCGACACCGGCCGGGCCTACGTCGCCGAGCACGCCGACGAGCTACGCGCTCCCTGGGAGGAGATGACCCCCGAGGTCGACGACGACACCTGGGAGCTGATGGACATCGTCCGGCAGGCGGGGTTCGCCATGGTCCAGATCATGCAGACCGGCAGCGACGCCCAGATCCGCCAGGCCAGGCAGACGCTCGTCGAGACGCGGCGCAAGCTGTACCAGATCCTCGCGGACGGCGACCAGGAGGAGGAGTGATCGGGCGATGACGTCCCACGACGATCTCCGTATCGGAGACGCCGAGCGCGACGCGGCGGTGTCGGCCCTGCGTGAGCACTACGCGCGGGGCCGGCTGACCCTGGAGGAGTTCGGCGAGCGCGTCGACCTCGTCCTGGCCGCGCGCACCGGCCGCGAGCTGTCCCGGGCCGGCGCCGACCTGCCCGGCGGGTACGGCGGGCCCGGCGCGGGCCCCGTGGACCCCATGAGCCCCGCAGCCGGGCACGCCGGGCACGGGGACCCCGGCGGGATCCGCCCGCCGCGTCCCACCGCCTGGCGCCGCCACGGCCGGCCGCCGGCGTTCGTGTTCCTTCCCGTGTTGCTGGTGGCCGGGTTCGCGGCCGCCGGGTTCGGGATGCTCCGGATCCTGCTCACCATCTGGCTGGTGATGGCGGTGGCGGGGATGCTGCACCGGAGGCGGGGGCGGGCCTGGGAGCGGCGGCGGTGGCACCACCGCCAGGCGGCCCACCCGATGATGTGGGGACCGCACGCCGGGGACGGCGGCGCGTGGGGCCCGCACCGGGGCGGCCCGTGGAACCCGCACGCGGACGGCGCGTGGCCTCCGGGGCCCTGGAAGCACCACGCGTGGGGTCCGCACGCCGGGCACCGGGGACGGCGGCCGGGTCGCCGGCGGCCCTTCTGACACCCGCACGACCGGCGGCGCGTACGGCGGGCGCCCCGTGGGGCACGTGGGCCCCCGCGGGGCACGGGACCTCGGGCCCGGGGGCGTCACGGAGGACACGGTCCCCACGAGACGCGAGACGCCAGGTGCGGGGCGTCAGGTGCGGGGCGTCAGCAGGTGCCCGGCGTCGCGGAGGACGCCGGGCCCTCACGCGCGCAGCGTCTCCCGCAGCCTGCGCAGCTCCCCCACGATCCGGTCCAGGGGCCAGTGGGCGTTCAGCCCGCTGGGGTTGGGCAGCACCCACACGGCCGTGCCGCCGATCGCGGCGGCCTGCGGCCCGACGGCGGCCTTGGGGTCGCCGAACGCGGTGCGGTAGGCGGTCACCCCGGCCACCGCCAGCACGCGGGGCCGGATGTCGGTGACCAGCCGTACCAGCCGCTCGCCGCCCGCCCGGAACTCCTCCGGGGTCAGCTCCGCGGCCTGGGCGGTGGCCCGCGCCACGACGTTGGTGATGCCCAGGCCGTACGAGGGCAGCTCCGCCTGCTCGCTCGGGTCGAGCAGGCGGGGGGTGAACCCCGACAGGTGCAGCGCGGGCCAGAAGCGGTTGCCCGGCCGGGCGAAGTGACGCCCGGTGGCGGCGGAGTACAGGCCCGGGTTGATGCCGCAGAACAGCACGTCCAGCGACGGGCCGAGCACGTCGTCGACCGTACGGTCCCTGGCCGCCTCCAGCTCGGCCCGGGTCGGCGGCGATGTCCTGCGCGGCGTCCTCGGCGGCGCGGCCCCCCGCGGGGGCTGGGGACGCGCCGCCGGAGTGGGTTCTCCGGGGGTCACGGCCATGAACCTAACCCATCTCCTCAAGCCTGCGCCCCTTGGTCTCCCGCACCTTGAACAGCACGAAGGCGAAGGACAGGGCCGCGAAGCAGGCGTAGATGACGTAGGTGGCCGACAGGTTCCACTCCGCCAGGGAGGGGAACGAGACGGTGATCAGCCAGTTGGCCAGCCACTGGGCGGTGGCCGCCACCGACAGGGCGACGGCCCTGAGCCGGTTGGGGAACATCTCGCCGAGCAGCACCCAGACCACGACGCCCCACGACAGCGCGAAGAACAGCACGAAGACGTGCGCCGCGATCAGCGCGACGGTGCCCTGCGTCGCCGGCAGCGTGACGTTCTCCCCGGACGGCACACCGGCGCTGAACGCCCACGCGGCGGTGCCCAGCGCGAGCGTCATGCCCACGGATCCGACCAGCAGCAGCGGCTTGCGGCCGATCCGGTCGACCAGCGCGATGGCGATGAACGTGCCGATGATGTTGATGATCGAGGTGGAGAAGCTGATCAGCAGCGAGTTGCTCTGGTTGATGCCGACCGACTGCCACAGCGACGACGAGTAGTAGAAGATGACGTTGATGCCGACCAGTTGCTGGAAGGCCGACAGCAGGATGCCGATCCAGACGATCGGCAGCAGTCCCAGCGCGGGGCCCCGCAGGTCGCGCAGCCGGGTCCGCTGCTCGGTGTGCAGCGACTTCTTGATCTCCGCGATCCTGTCGTCCAGGTCGACGTCGTCGCTCTCCACCTCGGCGAGGACCTTGCGGGCGCGCTGCGTCTTGCCGGCTCCGATGAGATACCGCGGCGACTCGGGGATGATCGACGCGAAGATCAGGTAGAGCAGGGCGGGGACCACGCAGACGCCGAGCATCCACTGCCACGCCTGCAGCCCGAACAGGGTGTTGTTGACGTCGCCCCCGGCGAACTGCGCGATCCCGTAGTTGACGAGCTGGGAGACGGCGATGCCGAGCACGATCGCCAGCTGCTGGAAGGAGCCCAGGCGGCCCCGGTAGGCGGCCGGGGCGACCTCGGCGATGTAGGCCGGGCCGATCACCGACGCCATGCCGATCCCGACGCCGGCGAGGACCCGCCACAGCGCCAGGTCCCACGCGGCGAACGGCAGGGCCTGGCCGATGGAGCTCACCGCGAACAGGATCGCGGCCACCTGCATGGTCCTGGTGCGCCCCCACCGGTCGGCCATCCCCCCGGCGATCCACGCACCGACCGCCGACCCCAGGAGGGCGATCGCGACGACGATCCCGGTCTCGGCCGCGCCGATGCCGAAGTGTTTCTGGATGCCGGTGACCGCTCCGTTGATGACGGCGCTGTCGTACCCGAAGAGGAATCCGCCGATCGCCGCCGCGGCGGTGATGAAGACGACGTGCCCGAGGTTCTCGTTGGATGTACCCGATGACCCTGATGAGGTAGTACCGACCATGACGGTCCTTTCCCCCGAAAAAGACATATATCCGCAGATCAGCGTGGAGACATCGATCCGCTCTTGTCACGGGGGGTGGCACGGCACCGCGAAGGGTGATTCGGGCGTCCGGCGCCGCGAAGGGCGATGCCCCGGCGCGGTCCGGCGGAACGCCGCCCGTCCGCACGCGGCGAGGCGGCGCCCGGCGAATCCGATGGCACCGGCCGGACCGGCCGGACCGGCGGAACCCGCACGACCCGGCGGGCTCCGAGTGAAAGTCTCTCACGGTGACCGCGCGATGACCGGCCCGGGTCCATGGCCCGGACGGCTCGAGTCCGCGGCCCGGATCACCGGCGCGGCCCGGTCACCAGCGCAGGATCGCCCCGGCCCCGTCGACGTCGGCCAGGGCCGCGGCGGCCTCGCCGTCCAGGACGATCACCTCGGCGTCGATGTCCAGGGCCCGTTCGATCATACGCTCGCCCATCCTGGGCTCCTCGGTGACCTCCGGATTCCCCGGCGGGGTCGCGTGCGGCGGATAGAGCAGCCCGTCGGCGGCGCGCCTGCCGCTCCACTCCCGGGTCTCGTCCAGCAGGAGCTGAGCCACCCGGCCGTCGTTCAGCGCACCGAGCGTGTCGGCCAGGCCGAGCGCCCCGCGCCCTCCGGACAGCGCCCCGTCCCTGGCATGAGCCGCCAGCGACGCGCCCAAGCGGGTCCTGGCCTCCTTCAGCTGCGGCCGCACCCGCTCGACCAGCTTCGCCGGGGGCCCCGGCTCCGCCACCGAGGTCAGCTGGATGACGTCGCCGCCCAGCTCCCCGGCCAGGATCTCGCCCAGCGGGGGGTCGCCGAGCACCACGGTGGTGGTCCAGCCGCGGTTCACGGCCTCCTCGGCGACGCGCTGACCCGCCTCGCGCGCCAGGCGGGCGACGTTGTCGGCCACCCTTTTCTCGAACTTGTCGCGGTAGGGGGTGCCGTGCGAGGCGTACTCGGTGCGCGAGGGACCGCCGGGGTCGCGCCAGTCGTCGGAGTCCACCTCGAAGCGCATGCCGCCGAGGTCCTCGGCCTGGCCGTACCGGTAGTCGACCACGCGTGTCCCGTCCCTGGAGACGGCGACGATCCCGGCGGGCGGCGCGGTCTCCACGGTGTTGACCAGCGGGCGCACGTACGCCGTCGTCTCCAGCACCATCTGGTCGGCGACCGGCAGCTGGAAGGAGAAGGCCAGCGCCTCGTCCCCTCCGACCGGGGCGAACAGCACCCGCCCGACCCCCGGCCGGGACGGGTCGAGCAGTGTCTGGAAGTCGCGTTCCAATCCGTCCAGCCGCCTCAGGACGGCCGTGCGCCGCGCCCGGTCGGGGTCGGCCTCGGCCCGCTCGCGCAGGTCGCCCAGGTCGTTGGCGAACTTGATCCGCCAGGCGGGGCGGGACCCGGGATCGGCCCGGGGGTCCACGGTCACGTAGAACGACAGGACCCCCAGCTCATCGCTGATGGAGACGACCTCTCTCAGGGCAGCGCGGTCGAACCTCACGACGTCCCCCTCCGACGGGTCCGGGCCACAGACCTGATCCGGGCTACAAGCCTATGGACCGGCACGGAAAGGACTCGCCGCGCGGGCGGGGAACTGCCCCGCTCCTGCCCCGGTCTTTACCCGGGGATCACCGTCCTCCCCGAAACCCGCGGGCACGCCTCCCGCGGAACCCTCGGGCACGGGTCCGGGGGGGGGGGGGGCGGGCGCGCGGGGGGGGGCCGCCCCCCCCCCCGCCCCCGGGGCCCCCCCCCCCCCCCCCCCCCCCCCCCCCCCCGGGGCCCCCCCCCCCCGCCCCGGGGCGCCCGCGGCCGGACCTACAGGCGCGGGTCCACCGGCTCCGACTCCAGCGCCAGGACCGCGAAGACCGGCTCGTGGACCCGCCACAGCGGCTCGCCCTCGGCCAGCCGGGAGAGCGCCTCCAGCCCCAGGGCGTACTCGCGCAGGGCCAGCGAGCGCTTGCGGCCCAGGAAGCGGTGACGCAGTTCCGCGAGGCTCTCGGTGTAGTCGGGGCCGTAGACGATCCGCAGGTACTCCCGGCCGCGCACCTTGATCCCGGGCTGCGTCCGGCTCCCCTCCGGGGCGTCCAGCGGCTTGACCACCATGCCCTCGCCGCCCGCGGCGGTCAGCTCCGACCACCAGGCGGTGGCCGCCTCCCGGGAGGAGTCCGAGGCGAGGTCGGCGAACACGTGCCGGGTGGGCGCGATCAGCGGGTCGGTGAGCCGCGAGAGCGTCTCCAGGTGCCAGGTGTGCGGCTCCAGGGCGGTGACGCGGCCCTCGCAGGCCAGGATCTGGAACGGCGCCAGCCGCAGGCCGTCCAGTCCGTCCACTTCCCAGCAGTATCGCGCATAGGCGTCCCGGAATCGGGCAGCGTTATCCAGGCGGCGACGGGTGCGGTCCAACAGATCGCCCACATCCAACCCGCGCCCGGCCGCCGCCTCCAGCGCGGCGACCGCCTCGGGCAGCGCCGCGCGTGCCGCGGCACCCACCGACGCGTACTGACCGCGGATCAGCCCCTCGGCCTTCGCCGACCAGGGCAGCAGCTCCGCGTCGAGCACCAGCCAGTCGGTGCCCAGCTCGTCCATGAGCGGCTCGCACGCCCGCCGGAGCCGGTCCACCAGCCCGGCGGTGTCCTTGAAGAAGGACCGGCCGGTGCGGGTGTGCACGACCCCGGCGCTCCCGTCGGAGACCCCGAACCGCGCCGCGGCCACCTCGGCGTTCCTGGCGAGCACGGCGACCGCCCGCGACCCCATGTGCTTCTCCTGGCAGACGACGCGGGTGACCCCGGCCGCGGCGAACTCCGCGAACGCCTCCGCCGGGTGCTCCAGGCAGCCGTCCAGGGAGGAGGTCTCCGGCGGCGCCATCGTCGGCGGCAGGTAGACCAGCCAGCGCGGATCGACCGCGAACCGGCTCATGATCTCCAGCGCCGCGGCGGCGTTCTCCTCCCGGACCTTGATACGGCCTCCGCCGTGGCGCACCTCGACGTGCATGGGGCCCCGGACGTCGGCGGCGGCGAGCGCGCCCCGGTCGCGGTGGCCGGCGTCGCGGTGGCCGGGGGCGGCCAGCGGCCGGACCGGCTCGTACCACGTCCTCCCGGCCGGCACCGAGACGAGTTCCTTCTCGGGGTAGCGCAGCGCGGTGAGCCGGCCGCCGAACACGACCCCTGTGTCCAGGCAGATCGTGTTGTTGACCCACTCGGCCTCGGGGACGGGGGTGTGGCCGTAGACGACCATGGCCCGGCCCCGGTACTCCCGCGCCCACGGGTAGCGCACGGGCAGGCCGTACTCGTCGGTCTCGCCGGTGGTGTCTCCGTACAGCGCGAAGGAGCGCACCCGTCCCGAGGCGCGGCCGTGGTAGGCCTCCTTCAGCCCGGCGTGCGCGACGACGAGCCGGCCGCCGTCGAGCCGGTAGTGGCTGATCAGCCCCTTCATGAAGTCCAGCGCGGCGGCGCGGAACTCCTCCGGCTCGGCCGCGAGCTGCTCCAGCGACTCCGCGAGGCCGTGGGCGACCCTGACCTTGCGGCCGTCGAGGGCACGGGCGAGCTTCTGCTCGTGGTTGCCCGACACGCACAGGGCCGTCCCGGCGGCGACCATGCCCATGACCAGCCGGAGCACGCCCGGCGTGTCCGGCCCGCGGTCGACCAGGTCGCCGAGGAAGACCGCCGTCCGCCCCTCGGGGTGGGTCGCCCCGGCGCCGTCGGGACGGATCTCCCAGCCGAGGTCGCGCAGCAGCGCCTCCAGCTCGGCGCGGCAGCCGTGCACGTCGCCGATGAGGTCGAACGGGCCGGTCAGCTCCCGCCGGTCGGTCCACGCCCGCTCGGTGACGATCCTGGCGGCCTCGATCTCCTCGGCCCCGCGCAGCACGTGGACCCGGCGGAACCCCTCGCGGGAGAGACCCCGCAGCGACCGGCGCAGGTCCTTGGCCTGCCGCCTGATCACGTGGGACCCGAAGTCCCGGTCGGGCCTGGTCTCGTTGCGCCCGGCGGCGACCGCCTCCGGCACGTCCAGGACGATCGCGTCGGCGAGCACGTCGTGGGCCTTGGCGAGCGCGATGAGACTCCCGCGCGCCTCCCGCTGGACGTTCGTGGCGTCCACGACCGTCAGCAGACCGCGCCGCAGGCGGGTGCCGACGATGTGGTGCAGCAGGTCGAAGGCGTCGGCGCTGGCGCCCTGGTCGTTCTCGTCGTCGGACACCAGGCCGCGGCAGAAGTCGGAGGAGACGACCTGGGTGGGTGCGAACCGGCGGCGGGCGAAGGTCGACTTGCCGCTGCCGGAGATCCCGACGAGCACGACCAGCGACATCTCCGGCACGGAGATCTCGGTGCCTACGGCGCTCCCGGTGATCCGGGTGTTCTCGGTGGTCTCCGTGGTCCCGGGCGTCCCGGGCGTCCCGGTGGTCTCCGCGGCCACGGTGGGCTCGGAGACCATGATGGCCTCGGTGACCTCGGTGACCTCGGTGCTCTCTGTGCTCTCTGTGGACTCGGCCATCCCGGTCACTCCCCTTCCCGCGCCGTCTCGTCCGCCCGTTCCGGCGGGCCCGCCGGATCCGCCGGCGCCGTTCCCTCCGCGTGCGCCGCCCCGTCTCCCTCCGCGGCCCCGTCCACCCGGGTGAGCACCGCCAGCTGGGTGGGCGGACCCACCTCGGGGTCGTCCTCACCGACCGGCCGGAACCCCGCCCGGTAGCCGTTGCGCTCGCCCACCGCCAGCGCCCACGCCCGGAACTCGTCACGGGTCCACTCGAAGCGGTGGTCGGGGTGGCGCATGCCGTCGAGGAACTCGTAGCGGACGTTGTACTCGGCGTTCGGCGTCGTCACGATCACGTGCCGGGGACGGGCCGCGCCGAAGACCACGTGCTCCAGCGCGTCCAGACGGGACGGGTCCACGTGCTCGACGACCTCCATGAGCACCGCCGCGTCGTATCCGGCGAACCGGTCGTCGGTGTAGGTCAGCGCCCCCTGGAACAGCTCCAGCCGCTCCCTGCGCCGCTCCGGCATCCGGTCGAGCCGGAGCCGCCTGGCGGCGACGGTCAGGGCCTGCGTCGAGACGTCCGTACCGGCGACCCTGGTGAAGGCGGGCCGCTCCAGCAGCGCGCCGACGAGCTGCCCCGATCCGCAGCCCAGGTCGATGACCGTACGGGCGCCCAGCTCCTCCAGCACGCCGATCACCGCCTCCCGGCGCAGGACGTTCAGCGGGCGCCGGGACGACGCGTCCGGTACGGTCTCCTCCCCGGACGCGCCGGACGTCTCCGGCACGCCGGCCCCGTCGCGTACGGCGGGCACGCCCAGGTCCGCTCCGGGTGCGGAGACAGGGGCGGTCCCGGCGTCGGAGCCGATGGGCTCCGCGAGGTCGACGGGGTCGCCGAGGTCACCGGGGTCCTCTTCGACGGGCGGCTCCAGCTCCTCCGCCACGTCGTCGCCCAGCTCGGCCAGGCGGGCGAAGGCCGCCCGCTCCAGCGACCGGCGGCGGCCCAGGTAGCGGCGGGTGATCAGGTTCCGGTCAGGGTGGGCCGCCAGCCAGGACTCCCCCGCCCGGATGAGCTTGTCGACCTCGTCGGAGGCGACCCAGTAGTGCTTCGAGTCGTCCAGCACCGGCAGCAGCACGTAGAGCTGGTTGAGGGCGTCGGCCAGGCGCAGCTCGCCGCGTAGCGTCAGCCGGACGTAGCGGGAGTCGCCCCACCGGGGGAACCGCTCGTCCAGCGGCACGGCGCGCGCCTCGACCGTCCAGCCGAGCGGCTCGAAGAACCGGCGGGCCGCCTCCGCCCCGCCCCGGCAGGGCAGGGCGGGCAGCGTGATCTCCAGCGGGAGCGGCCGGGCGGCCAGCTCGGGGCGGGCGGCACAGCGTCCGGCGCGGGCGGTGCGGAACACGTCCCCCAGGGCCACGGCCAGCAGCGACGACGCCGCGTAGGGCCGGTCGTTGACGTACTGACCCAGGGCGTAGTCGGGCGTGGACCGGCCGCGCGAGCGGACCAGGCGGACCGGGTCGACGTCCAGCATGAGCGCGGCCGTGCAGCGCTCCTCGTCCGCCTCCGGGTAGAAGACGCGGGCCACGCCGTACGACTGGCCGAACTCCTGGACCCGGCCGGGGTGCTTGTGCAGCAGGAACCCGAGGTCCGTCGCGGGCCGGGCGGTGGTGGAGATCGTGATCAGCACCCGCGACAGTCTGCCTCATACCCGGCGATCCGGACCATGGATTAACCGGCCCCGGCCCCGGGCGGCCGGCCCCGCACGGCGGCCGCGCGGGGCCGTCCGGGGCGGGGCGGGGCGGGGCGAAAGGTACGGGGCTCGGCGAAAGGTGCGGCGGCCGTGCGGGGGCCGGGCAGGCGGGAGACGAGGCGGTCAGACCCGCGGGAGCACCTCGGCGGCGATGAGCTCCAGGTGGTCCAGGTCCGACAGGTCCATGACCTGCAGATAGAGGTGCTCGGCGCCCAGCTCGGCGAACCTGCCGATCTTCTCGATCACCTCGGAGGGGGTGCCCGCCAGTCCGTTGGCGCGCAGTGCGGCGAGGTCGTGCCCGGCTGCCCGTGCCCGCCGCGCGACCTCGGCCTCGTCGGCCCCGACCGCCACGGTCTGCGCGGCCGACAACACGATCGACTCCCGGCCGGCGGCCTCGCACGCCTTCCTGACCCGGTCGAACGCCAGCTCGGTGTCATCGAGATCGTGGAACGGCAGGTTGTACTCGTCGGCGAACCGCGCGGCGAGCCGCGGGGTCCGCGTGGCGCCGAACCCGCCGATGATGATCGGCGGCCCCGGGCGCTGCGCCGGCTTGGGCAGGGCCGGGGAGTCGGCCAGCCGGTAGTGGGCGCCCTCGAAGGAGAAGGTCTCGCCGGGGGGCGTGGACCACAGCCCGGTGATGATCTCCAGCTGCTCCTCGAACCGGCCGAACCGCTCGCCGACCGGCGGGAACGGGATGCCGTAGGCGGTGTGCTCGGCGTCGAACCAGCCCGTCCCCAGCCCCAGCTCGACCCGGCCGCCGCTCATCTGGTCCACCTGGGCGACGCTGATCGCCAGCGGGCCGGGCAGCCGGAAGGTGGCGGGGCTGACCAGGGTGCCGAGCCGGATCGTGGAGGTGTCCCGGGCCAGGCCGGCGAGCATCACCCAGGCGTCGCTGGAGCCCGGCCCGTGGTCGCCCTCGGTGATCCGCAGATAGTGGTCCGACCGGAAGAAGGCGTCGAACCCGAGCCGCTCCGCCGTCCGCGCGACCGTCAGCAGTTCCTCGTAGGTGGCGCCCTGCTGCGGTTCAGTGAAGATCCTCAACTTCATGTCCCCCATTATCCGGGCACACCGGACGGCATCCGCAGAAAGTCCGCCCCGCGCGGCGGGTCCTTGCTAGCGTTCGAGCTTTGAAAGCACCGGGTGGCGGACCCGGTGCGCAGAGCGACCATCGGGCGGCATCGAGGAGGGGGACCCCATGCCGGTCACGACAGACCGCTCCGCCGGCCGTGGCCCCGGCGGGCCGGTCGGGCCGGGCACCCTGCCCCGGCCGCTGACCGCGCTGGCGTCGGCCGCGCTCCTGGCCGGGACCGGCGTCGCGGTGTGGCTGCTGCCGTCCGGGCCGGTGAACCGGCCCTGGGCGGGCGGTCCCGGCCCGGACGGCCCGGCCCGCGGCGGGGCCTCGTCCCGCCCGGTCCCCTCCGGCCCGCCCTCCCCCGCCTCGTCCGGGCCGGACTCTCCCCCGCGCCCGGGACCCGGAGCGGCCCGGACGGAGCCGTCGACCGGCCGTCCGTCCGGCTTCGTGCCCTTCGCCGACGTCGCCCGCGGCCCGTCCCTCGCCCCGTACGGCATGACCGGGCGTGAGCGCGCCCGGTGGGTCGTCCTCGGTCACCTGGTGGCCGCCGGCGACGGCTGCGCCACCGGGTGGGCGGGCCTTCCCGGGCGGGCCGGCGGGATCGCCGCCCGCCTCGGCCCGCTGCGCGCGGCCGGCGGCGAGGTGGGCGTCGTCTTCGGCGGTCCCGCGGGTCGCGAGCCGGCCGCCGCCTGCGCCGACCCGGGCCGGCTCGCCGCCGCCTACCGCCGGGCGGTCGGCGCGCTCGGGGCCTCCTACGCCGCCTTCGAGCCGTCCGGCTCTTCCGGCTTGAACGGCCCGGACGGCCCGGAGACCGTGCTGCGCCGCGCCCGGGCGATCGCGGTCCTCCAGCGCGAGGCGGCCGCGCGCGGCCGTCCCCTCACGGTGGGCTTCGCGCTGGAGGCCACCGTGGCGGGTCTGGCCCCGGGTGACCGGGCGATGCTCAGGTCCACCCGGCTGGCCGGGGTGGAGATCGGCGCCGTCGACCTCCTGGTCCCGCTCGACCGCGCCCCCACCGGGCGCGCCCGTCTGGGCGCGGTCGCCGCGGCGGTCCGGGCGGCCCAGCCGCAGGTCGCGCGGGCCCTCGGCCGTCCGACCTCCTGGGACCGGATCGCCCTGTCGCCGGTCCTGACCGGCCCGCGGGGGCTCACCGCCGCCGAGACCCGCACGCTGACCGGCTTCACCGTCCGCAACGGCCTGGCCTGGCTGTCGGTCCGGGAGCCCGCCCCCGGCCCCGGCGGCGCCCGCCTCCTGGCCGGCGGCCCCGACCGGGCGAGGTGAGGCTCACTTCCTCAGCATCACGTACAGACCCAGGACGACGCCCCCGGCCACCAGCAGGAAGCACAGAGCGGCGCCTGCCCGCCCGGCCGGACGTCCGGTGGCCAGGCCCACCAGGGCGAGCGAGAAGACCGACACCAGCCCCGCGCCCGCCACCAGGGCGAACACGACGACCTTCCACAGGGTGTCCAGGCCGAAATAGTCGTTCACGACACGGTCTCCGGGGTGCGGGCGGGGGTGATGCCGCCCCGCCAGTCGTCGTTGACGTTGCCGGCGTGCACCGGGCGGCGCCGCGAGGCGGCGTAGAGCGCGCCGCCCAGCAGCAACGCGACGGCGAAGACGACCGCCACGCCGGTGGCTCCACCGATCCGCGTGGCCGCGAACCACGACAGCGCGCCGACCACGGCCGCGGCGGGCAGGGTGACCAGCCAGGCGGCGAGCATCGTGCCCGCGAGACCCCAGCGGACCTCGGCCAGCCGTTTGCCCAGTCCGGAGCCGATGACCGAGCCGGTGCACACATGCGTGGTCGACAGGGGGAAACCGAAGTGGGAGGAGACGAAGATGACGGCGGCCGAGGAGCCCTCGGCCGCGAACCCCTGCGGTGTCTCGATCTCGGTCAGGCCCTTGCCGAGGGTACGGATGACCCGCCAGCCGCCGAGATAGGTGCCGAGGGCGATCGCGACGGCGCACGCCGCGACGACCCAGAACGGTGTGGCCGCGTTCACGGCGAGGGTGCCGTTGGCGATCATCGCCAGGGTGATGACGCCCATGGTCTTCTGCGCGTCGTTGGTGCCGTGCGCGAGGGAGACCAGGGAGGCCGGGCCGATCTGGCCGTACCGGTACCAACGTCCGCGCAGCTCTTCCGGCACGTTGCGGGTCAGCCTGTACACCAGGCAGGTGCCGACGGTGGCCACCAGGATCGCGGTCAGCGGGGCGAGCACCGCGGGGACGAGCACCTTCGACACGACCTCGGCAACCTTGATCGCCGAGGTGCCGGCCGCGATCAGGGTGGCACCGACCACGCCACCGATCAGGGCGTGCGAGGAACTGGAGGGGATGCCGTAGTACCAGGTCAGGAGGTTCCAGGCGAACCCGCCGACCAGCCCGGCGAAGACCACGGTGAGGGTGATGGCACCGCTCTCGACGATACCGGTGGCGATCGTGGCGGCGACCTTCAGCGACAGGAAGGCGCCGACGAAGTTGAGGACGGCGGACAACGCCACCGCCGCTTTGGGCGGCAGCGCGCCGGTGGCGATCGAGGTCGCCATGGCGTTGGCGGTGTCGTGGAACCCGTTGGTGAAGTCGAATGACAGCGCCGTGGCGACGACGACGGCGAGGAGCACGGTATTGGCGTCCATGCACCGCCTCTGACCCTGAGGGCCCGCGCCAATCCGGCGCGGCGAAGAAATTCACCCGCCGTTCTCCGGGAAGCGGCGACGGGCGGCGGTGGCCTCGGCCTCGCCGAGGAGGGCGATCCACAAGGGAGTGCACGTCTCACCGTGTTCTCGCGCCCCTACCTGGCGGGGGGAGCCGGTGCAGAGGGGTGGTCGGTTCGGTTCACGGCCGAGTCTGCCCGGCGGACGGTGCGGGGCCGGTGGAGAGGACGTGGTCGACGGCGGCGTTGAGGGTCTCGGTCTCGGCGATGAGGACGGATTCGCGGGTGGGCAGGGCGCGTTCGACCGAGAGCCCGTTGAGGACGGTGAGAAGGAACCTGACGTTGCGGGTGTGGTCTCCCGGGGGCAGTGCGCCTTCCTCGGCGAGCACCTGCAGCCAGTGTTCGACCCGGCGCTCCGCCGCCCGCTCATGGCCGAGGTATGCGGCGCGTACCGGTTCGGTCGGCGTGGGTTCGATGAAGGCTCGATACATCGCGCCCCATGCGGCTCGCGCGTCCTCGTTGGTGCCGAGCGGTGCGAGGACCTGCCGCAGGCAGTTCAGAAGCCGTTCGCGGGGCGGCAGTGTCCGGTCCCGGATCGGGTCGTCGGGCAGCAGGTCTTCGTAGATCCGCGCGAGCAGGCTGTCCTGCAGGGCGCGCTGGGTGGGGAAGTGGAACCTCAGCGAGCCGGTGCTCACCCCCGCACGCGCGGCGACCGCTCGCACGCTCAGCTTCGCCGCCACATCCTCGGCGATCATCTCTGCAGCGGCCCGGAGGATCTTCTCGCGTGTTTCCATGCCCCGCGCTCCTTCGCTTCTTCCAGCCCCCTCAGCCTACTAGCACGCCGTACTAGTACAGTGTGCTAGCGTCTTCACCAACACGCTGTACTAGTGCCGTTGCGGCCGATGCGCGCAGGAGGGGCGGAGCATGATGTGGAAGCAGTGGGCGGCATCGAAGCGCCTCAAGCCGGGAGACGGCAGGGAACTGCAGCCGTTCCGCTGGTGGCAACTCCCCCTGCGCTCCCTGTTCTGGCTACGACTCCCCGGCGCCGGCGGGCACGCCCGCCTGCACGCCGTCGACGTACGGCACTGGGCGCGGTTGGACGACAGCAAGGTCCGGGCGCATCTGTTCCTGGACGGCAGGCACGTGGCCGAGTCGAAACTGCCCGCGGTCTTCCCTGTCGACGGGGGCGTCATCGAGGTGGCGATGAGCAACTACGGCATAAGGCGCTGCCACTACCGCCCCTCGGGCGGACAGCCGCGTCAGCTCACGCCCGACCCGGCCTCGGCGGAGGGGCGGCGGGCGCGCTTCGGCGCCCGCCATCCGGGACTGAGCCGGGCGATCGGCATCGGATCGGTTTTGCTGCTCCTCATCGGTGTGGGCCTGAACCTGTTACAGCTCGCTGAACCCCTCTCTCACATTCCTCCCGTCATGCAACGGGTCGGAACGTTCGAATCACCGATACACCTGCCGATCTGGCTGAACCTCGTTCTGGGGGGCGGGGCCGTCCTGGCGAGCATGGAGCGCGCGCTCCGCCTGCGGTACTCCTCCCTGCTCGACGCGGCCGGTCACTGACCCCCCGAAGTCTCTGCTCGACACGGCCGGCCACTGACCCCCCGAAGCGAGGAAGGCACGACCACGTCGGCCCTCTCCGGCCGGCCCCTTGCGCGGCCGGCATGGCCCGGCCGCATGGAATGACACGAGCACGGCGAAAGGAAGATCATCATGATTCGGTCGAGGCCAAGGCCCGCCGCCTGGTATGGGGCGGCGTTCGCCGCAACCCTCATGGTCCTGACCGGGTGCTCGTCTGGCGCCTCGGGGCCGCGCAGCACGTCCGCAGCGGGCGCACCGGCCTCCGTCGTCCCGTCCCCGGACCGGCTCACATGGAGCACGTGCGGGAAGAACCTCGAATGCGCCACGATCAAGGTGCCGCAGGAATACACCGAGCCTCATGGCGCGCAGATCCCGCTCGCGGTCATGCGGCACCGGGCCACCGATCCCGGCCACCGCATCGGCAGCCTGTTCTTCAACCCGGGCGGGCCCGGGGTCCCCGCCACCGAAACGCTGCGTAATCTACCCAGAACAGCCGGCACTCCCGGCGCCTTCTCACCCGCGGTGCTCGCCAGATTCGACATCATCGCGATGGACCCGCGCGGCGTCGGCGGATCGCAGGCCGTTCGCTGCCTGACCGACAAGCAGCGAGCCGACGCCGCCGGAACCGCCTTCGACCCGGCCGTCCCCGGGGGCAGACCCCTGCCGCGGCTGCTGACCGATGCCGCCGCGTTCACCGGCGGCTGCGCCAGACACCAGAGCAAGAAATTCCTGGCAGGCATGTCCAGCGACAACGTGGCCCGCGACATCGACCGGGTTCGCTCCGCGCTCGGCGAGCGCGAGATCACGTATTACGGCTTGTCCTACGGCACCGTGGTCGGCCCGATGTACGCCACCCTGTTCCCTCACCGCGTCCGCCAGATGGTGCTCGACGCACCCATCGACACCAACCTGTGGTTCGGCGACTCCCTCACCTTCCTCAATGAGGTCGCCGTGGCGAGCGAACGGACGCTCAACGCCTGGTTCGAGACCTGCCGCACCGAAGGGACCGCGGTGTGCCCGTTCGGAGCGGGAGACCCGCAGGCGGCGTTCGACACACTGATCGGCAGACTGGAAGCGAAGCCGCTGAAGATCGCACCCGTCAGGGGCGCCACCCCGGGCGGTGAACTCGACGGCGCCATGGCTCTTGAGGCCACCCGAGCCCTGGCCGGCGACCAGCACACCTGGCCGTTGCTGACCTCGGCGCTGCTGGCCGCGCAGGACGGCAACGGCGCACCCCTGTACACCCTGTGGAGCGCCGTCACGGTATCCCCCTTCCCTGTCCCCACCGAGATGTTCGAAGCCCACACCGCGGTACGCTGCGCCGACTGGCGGACCCCGGCCGGCGTCGCCGCCCACAAGGCCGCGGCCGCCAAGGCCGTCACCGAGGCGAAGCGGATCGGGACCCGGGCCGCCTACTCCGCCCTGAACTGCGCTCGGTGGCCCGCGCCGAACAAGGACCGCGTCACCAGGCCGCTCACAGGCACCGGTACGCCGCCGGCACTGGTGGTCGCGGGCCGGCTGGACCCCGTCACCCCCCACCATTGGGCCGAGAACATGACCCGGACTCTGGACTCCGCGGTCCTGCTCACGCGCGAAGGAGTCGGACACGGCTCCTACGGCGCCAACTCGTGTGTCAACAGCGCGGTCGACGCCGCCCTCATCAACGGCGCCCACCCCGCCGACGGCGCCGTATGCAAGACGGACAAGCCCGCCACCACCCGCCCTCTCGTCTTCCCGAACCGCTGAGTCACAACCGGTCTTCACCCGCGTACGCACGGCATGACCGTCGGGCGAGTGAAGGCGGAGGTCGCCGCCATCCGTCGGGCGGCCGGAGACCTCGCTCAGCCGCGCTTTCCGGCGGGTTTGAGGATGGCGACGCACTCCACGTGGTGGGTCATCGGGAAGGCGTCGAAGGCGCGCAGGTCCGCGAGGGTGTAGTGGTGGTCGGCGAACCAGGCGAGGTCGCGGGCGAGGGTGGCCGGGTCGCAGGAGACGTAGACGACGCGACTCGCGTCGAGGCCCGCCACACGCCGGACGACGTCGCGGCCGAGGCCGGCCCGGGGCGGGTCGACGACGACGACGTCGGCGCTCTCGATGCCGAACCGGTCGAGGGCGTCCTCCACACGGCCTCGGGCGAACCGGGCCTGGGACAGGTCGCGGAGGTTGCGCTGAGCGTCGCGCACGGCGGCGGCGTCGGACTCGACGCCGAACACGGCGCCCTCCTCGCCGACCGCCTCGGCGAGCGCGGCGGCGAAGAGGCCGACCCCGCAGTAGAGGTCCAGGGCCGACTCCCCCGGCCGCGGGGCGGCGAACTCCATGACCGCGTCCCGCAGCGCGGCGGCGGCGCCGGGGTGGATCTGCCAGAATCCGCTACCGGTGACCTGGAAGTCCCGGTCGCCGACCCGTTCGACGACGTGGCCGCGGCCGTGGACCGCGCGGGTGCGGCCCTTGCCCTCGTCGACGAGGACGGCGACGCTCCGGTCGAGGTCGGGCACGGCCACCGTACGGCGCGGCCGAGGGGTGATCACCACGGCCTGGTCGCCGGTGCCGGAGGCGATGACCTCCACCGCGGCGGCGTTGCGCCAGTTCATCACCTCGACGCCGACGTTCTCCACCTCGGGGTGGGCGATCAGGCAGAGGTCCACCGGCTGGACGTCGTGGGAGCGGTGGCGGCGCAGGCCCGGGACGCCGTCGCGGTCGACGGCGAACTGCACGCGGGTGCGCCAGCCGAGCCCGTCCGGGGCGCCGGGGACCTCCTCGACGACGCCTTTCCACTCGATCCCGGCCAGGCGGCGCAGCTGCTCGGCGACGACCTCGGTCTTGAGGAGGCGCTGGGCATCGAGGGAGGCGTGCTGCCAGTCGCAGCCGCCGCAGAGGCCGGGCCCGGCGAAGGGGCACGGCGGGGTCACCCGGTCGGGCGACGGCTGGAGGATCTCCACCGCGTCGGCGCGCAGGAACCGGGTGGTCTCCTCGGTCACCTCGGCCATGACGCGCTCGCCGGGCAGGGCGTGGCGGACGAAGACCACCCGGCCGTCATGGCGGGCGACGCACCAGCCACCGTGCGCGACGGGCCCCACCGTCAGTTCGATCGCCATGGTCCGTAAGCCCCCAAAGAATCCTTGTCGAGCCTCCCCGCGGTCCGGAGCGCATACGACGCATACGAAAGGTTATGCCTTGACGTCCGGGCCGCGATCCATTCCCTGCGGCACATCCCCCGGCCAGGGACGGCGGACGGCCATGGCGGCGGCCCGCTGGGCGCGGCGGACCTTGAGGCGGTCGGCGGAGTGCAGCTGCCAGGGCACGCTGGTGACCATCACGCCGGGCTGGAACAGCAGGCGGCCCTTGAGCCGCAGCGCGCTCTGGTTGTGCAGCAGGTGCTCCCACCAGTGACCGACCACGTACTCGGGGATGTAGACGGTCACCACGTCACGCGGCGAGCGGCGGCGCAGCGACTTGACGTACTCCAGGATCGGCCGGGTGATCTCGCGGTAGGGCGAGTCGAGGGTCTTCAGCGGTACGGCGATGCCCCGCCGCTCCCACTCCTCCTGCAGCGCCCTGGCGTCCTCGCCGTCCACGCCCACGGTCACGGCCTCCAGGGTCGAGGGCCGGGTGGCGCGGGCGTAGGAGAGGGCCCGCAGGGTCGGCTTGTGGATCTTGGAGACCAGGACGACGGCGTGGTTGCGCGCCGGCAGCATCGACTCGTCCACCTGTGTGCCCTCGGCGACGGCCAGCTCCTGGGAGACGTTGTCGTAGTGGCGGCGGATGGCCTTCATCATCAGGAACAGCACGGGCATGGTCACGCAGACGATCCAGGCGCCGTGGGTGAACTTGGTCAGCAGCACCACCACCAGCACCAGGCCGGTCATGATGCCGCCGAAGAAATTGATCACCCGGGAGCGGCGCATCCGGGCGCGCGCCGACGGGTCCTCCTCGGTCCGGAGGTGGCGGGTCCAGTGCCGCACCATGCCGGTCTGGCTGAGGGTGAAGGAGACGAAGACGCCGACGATGTAGAGGTTGAGCAGGCGGCTGACGTCGGCCTGGAACCCCCACAGCAGCAGGCACGCCCCGGCCGCCAGGATGACGATGCCGTTGGAGAAGGCGAGCCGGTCGCCCCGGTTGTGCAGCTGGCGGGGCAGGAAGCGGTCCTGGGCCAGGATAGCGCCGAGCACCGGGAAGCCGTTGAAGGCGGTGTTGGCCGCCAGGAACAGGATCAGCGCGGTGACGGCGGCGATGACGACGAAGAACACCGACCCGTTGCCGAACACCGCCTCGGCGACCTGGGCGATGATCGGCGGCTGGTTGTAGCCGGGCCCGGCGGGCCGGCCGTCGATGAGCACGCTGGTCGCGGCGGTGGCGGGGTCGGCGAGCTTGACGCCGGAGGCCAGACCGAGCGTGATGATGCCGACGAACATGGTGATCGCGATCAGGCCCATCATCAGCAGCGTGGTCGCGGCGTTCTTGCTCTTGGGCTTGCGGAAGGCGGGCACGCCGTTGCTGATCGCCTCCACGCCGGTGAGGGCGGCGCAGCCGGAGGAGAACGCCCGCAGGATCAGGAACACCGCCGCCAGGCCCGCGAGGTTCGACTGCTCGCCGACGATCTGGTAGCCGGCCGTGGGCGCGCGCAGCTCGTCGCCGAGGACCAGCAGCCGGAAGCCGCCCCAGAAGACCAGGCCGATGACGGCGAACATGAAGGTGTAGGTGGGAACGGCGAAGGCCGCCCCGGACTCGCGGATGCCGCGGAGGTTGACGATCGTCAGCAGCACGACGATGAGGATCGCGATCTGCGGCTTGTGCTCGGCGACGTAGGGGATCGTCGCGCCCACGTAGTCGACACCGTTGGCCACCGACACCGCGACGGTGAGGATGTAGTCGACCATGAGCGCGCTGGCCACGGTGAGGCCGGCGTTCTGCCCGAGGTTGACGGTGGCCACCTCGTAGTCGCCGCCGCCGCTGGGGTAGGCGTGCACGTTCTGCCGGTAGGAGGCGACGACCGTCAGCATCACCACGACCACCGCGGCGGCGACCCAGGGGGCGAACCCGTAGAAGGAGACGCCGGCGATCGACAGGATGACGAGGATCTCCTGGGGCGCGTAGGCGACCGAGGAGAGGGCGTCACTGGCGAAAACCGGCAGCGCGATACGCTTGGGGAGCAATTGCTCATGCAGCTGCGTACTGCGCAGCGCGCGCCCGATGAAAAGGCGCTTGACGAGGTCCGTCACCTTTGACACGTCTGCCGATGCTAGCCGCTGCCAAACCCCGCCGACACGGCACTCCCCCTCCGGGTCATACTGGCTGAGTACATTCGGAGCAAGATCCGCCTCAAACGACCGGCGGGGGAGCATGCATATCGTGATCATGGGGTGTGGGCGTGTCGGATCCACGCTGGCGCACATCCTGGAGGACAGCGGCCACTCGGTCGCCATCATCGACCGGGACCCCCAGGCGTTCCGCCGCCTGCGGGCGGGGTTCCGGGGCCGCCGGGTCACCGGCATCGGCTTCGACCGCGACGTGCTGGAGGAGGCCGGGATCGAGTCGGCCGGCGCCTACGTGGCGGTGAGCAGCGGCGACAACTCCAACATCATCTCTGCCCGGGTCGCCCGCGAGACGTTCGGCGTGGACAACGTGGTGGCCCGGATCTACGACTCCCGGCGCGCCGAGGTCTACCAGCGGCTCGGCATCCCCACCGTGGCCACGGTCCGCTGGACCGCCGACCAGATCCTGCGGCGGGTGCTGCCCGAGGGCGCCGAACCGCTGTGGCGCGACCCCACCGGGACCGTCGTGCTCGCCGAGGTGGCTTATCACCCGGGCTGGATCGGCACCAGGACCAGGGACCTGGAGGCGGAGGCGGGCACCCGTACGGCCTTCGTCAACCGGATGGGCGAGACCCTGCTGCCCAAGAACGACACCGTGCTGCAGGAGGGCGACATCCTGCACGTCATGGCGGCGGGGAACGACATGGACCGCATCAACAAGGTGCTGTCCGGGGCTCCGGAGGAGAGGCACTGATGCGCGTCACCATCGCAGGCGCCGGCGCCGTCGGCCGGTCCATCGCCGCCGAGCTCCTGGAGAACGGCCACGAGGTCCTGCTGGTCGACATCGACCCCAGGGCCATCAAGATCGACACGGTGCCGCGGGCGGAGTGGCTGCTCGCCGACGCCTGCGAGATCTCCTCGCTGGACGAGGCGGGCCTGGCCGACTGCCACGTGGTCGTCGCCGCCAGCGGCGACGACAAGGTCAACCTCGTCGTCTCCCTGCTGGCCAAGACCGAGTACGGCGTGCCCCGCGTGGTCGCCCGGATCAACCACCCCAAGAACGAGTGGCTGTTCAACGAGTCGTGGGGGGTGGACGTCGCCGTCTCGACCCCGCGGCTGCTGAGCGCGCTGGTGGAGGAGGCGGTGAGCGTGGGCGACCTGGTCCGGCTGATGACCTTCCGCCAGGGCCAGGCCAACCTGGTCGAGCTCACGCTGCCCGAGGACGCGCCGGTCGTCGGCCACCGGGCCGGGTCGGTGCCGTGGCCCACCGACACCGCGCTGGTGGCGATCCTGCGCGAGGGCCGGGTGCTGGTGCCCAGCGAGGACGATCCGCTGGAGGCGGGCGACGAGCTGATGTTCGTGGCCAACCAGGAGGTCGAGGAGGAGCTGGCCCGACTCCTGTCCCCCCGCACAACAGGCTGAGCCGCGGGAGGGAGCCCGCTCGGGGGCGCCGGTGTCTGGACTGAGGAGAGAGCGAGCGCAGCGAGCGAACGACGAGGGAAGACACCGGATAAGAGCCCCCGAGCCGCGACACGCAGTGTCGCCTGAGCACAGGGGCGCCGGTGTCTGGACCCGCTCGGGGGCGCCGGTGTCTGGACTGAGGAGCGCAGGAGCGAAGCGACGGAGCGACGAGGGAAGACACCGGTTACCAGCCCCCGAGCCGCGACGCGCAGCGTCGCCATGAACACTGTCGCAATGAGCTACGTACGGACCGGGGTCCTGCCCCTCGTCAGCAGCCACACCATCGCGGCCAGACCCGCGATCTGCAGCGGCCAGCCCATGACGATCTTGAGGATTCCCAGCTCGGCCACGGCGTCGTTGCCGCCGATGAGGTAGACCGGCAGCTGCACCGCCACCCGGATCACGCACGGGACCAGCAGCAGCCAGGTGAGCCTGGAGCAGAGCCGCACCACCGCCGGGTCGGCGCGCCATCCGGTCGGGTCGCCGGTGACCGACCCGATCAGGAAGCCCACCACGGGCCACCGGGTGACGATGGACAGCAGCATCGCCACGGCGTATCCCGCGTTGTACAGGATGCCGGGGAGGTAGACGTCGCGGGCCTCACCGGTGCGGGAGGCGAAGAACGCGCCGATCCCGATGCCGACGAGGCTGTTGAGGACGAACTGCGGCGTCGAGCGCTGCGCCAGGCGTACCACGAGCAGCACCACCGCCGCCGCGATGCTGACGGTCAGCGACTGCCGCAGGTCGGAGGTGGTGATCCAGGCCAGGGTGAAGAAGATCGTGGGCACGGCCGCCTCGACGACGCCCCGCACCCCGCCGAACGCCTTGGCGAGCTGGACGCGGATCGCCGCCTCGACGGTGTCGTGCGCGGCGGTCTCGGTGGACGCCGCCGGCCCCGGCTTCGACGTCCCGGCGGAGGGCTCGGGGGTGGTCATCTTGTCGTTCACGCTCCGTGCTCGTCGATGGGTCACGCACCGCCCGCGGGACGCAGCTCGTAGCGCGGGTTGAACATCACCTTGCGGCCGTCCTGCACGCTGACGAGCCCCTCGGCCAGGACCATGCGGCCCGGCTCGATCCCGGCGATCTTCCGGCGGCCGAGCCAGATCAGCTCGACCACGTCGGAACCGTCGTAGAGCTCCGCCTCCAGCGCGGGGGCGCCCCCGCGGGGACGTAATGTAACCGTACGTAGTGTACCGGTCACGCAGAACCTGCGGCGCCCGGCGCAGGAGACGATGGGGGTGGCGCCGTGGCGGTCGAGGTCCTGCTGGAGTTCGTCGGCCTCCAGCTCCTCCTGACTCGTGGTCAGCCGCCGGAAGAAGCTCCGAAATCCGCGCTGTTTATGCGGTTCCTGAGAACCCACGACTTTCTCCTTCAGATACGTGTCGCAACAGCGTACGCGATCCGGTGGTTCAACGGAGTTCGGCGATCTCGGGCCCCCGTTCGAACGGCCGGAGGTCCCGGCCGTTCGGGGCCCCGGCCTGCTGCTCCATGGCCTGGCGGGCCTCCGGGGGCAGTTGCAGCTCGATCGGTTCCTTCGGCACCATCGGCTCGTCCCCGCGGACGACGACGATGTCACGGATCACGTCCTCCAGCGTCGCGGCCACCTCGGCGTCCGTCGCGGCGCGGCCGCTGAGGACCGCCCGCAGGAACCAGCGGGGGCCGTCGACCCCGATGTAGCGGACCGGCTGGGCGACCCCTTCCGCGGGGACCCGCGCGTCCAGCTCGACGCCGAACGGACCGTCCTTCTCCTCGGCCGTCCCGCCCGCGGTCTTCACGCCCGCGGCCAGCTCGGCCCGTACCTCGTCCCAGATGCCGTTGCGCTTGGGCGCGGCGAAGGCATGCACCTGCAGGGCACTCTCCTCGGCCAGGATGACCGCGCCGACGATCTGCTCTCCGGCGAGGTTGAGCTGCACCTCGAACCCCTGGTCGATCGGCAGCCGCAGGCCACCGAGATCGACCCGCTCCCGCTCGGGGTAGGCGTCGGCGGCGTCCCACGGCCCGGACTCCCTGGCCGGTCCCTCCGCGGTCCCCTTGGGCTCCTCGGTCCGCGCGAACCCCTCGGCCGGGGCCGGGGACTCCTCGCGACGGCGGCGTCCGAACACTTTCCTCACGCTCCTTGAAGTCTCGTCTGCGGCGGGCCACCGGCTGGTCGCCCGCCGGCTCTCAGCGGCCGGTGGAGCCGAAGCCTCCGGCGCCGCGCGCCGACCCGGGCAGCCGGTCCACCTCGTGGAACACCGCCCTGGCGACCCGTTGGACCACCAGTTGCGCGATGCGGTCTCCCCTGTGCAGCCGTACGGCCCGCCCGGCGTCGGTGTTGAGCAGCGTCACCCTGATCTCGCCACGGTAACCCGCGTCGACGGTGCCGGGCGCGTTCACGATCGTCACGCCGTGCTCGGCCGCCAGGCCGGAGCGCGGGTGGACGAAGGCGGCGTAGCCGTCGGGCAGCGCGATCGCCACGCCGGTGCCCACGGTGGCCCGCCCGCCCGGCGGCAGCTCGACGTCCTCGGCCGCGCGCAGGTCGGCGCCGGCGTCGCCCGGGTGGGCGTAGTCCGGCAGCGGCAGCCCGGCGTCGATCCGGCTGATCAGCACCTCGACCTTCTCGCTCACGGGTTCACCTCGTAGTCGTGATGCTCGTCCAGGAGTGCCTGGGCGTCGCCGTGCTCGGCGAAGTGCTCCATGCCCACCTCGACGAAGAGGGCGGCGGCCCGTACGGCGACCGGTCCGTCGGCGGAACCGATCCGCCCCTCGGCTTCAAGGTACGCCTTCCGGCCCGACACCCCGGTGCACCAGGCCCGGAGATGCAGGGTGGTGCCGACCGGGACCGGCGCGAGGTAGTCGGTCTCCAGCCGGGCGGTGACGTAGGGGCGGCGGAACAGCCAGATGGACATGCCGATGACCTCGTCCATCGCCGTGGCGAGCACGCCGCCGTGCGCGAGGCCCGGGGCGCCCTGGTGGGCCTCGGCGACGGTGAACTCGGCGACCACCGTCTCCCCGTCGGGCGTGACGGCCTTCAGGTGCAGGCCTGTGGGGTGCCGGTCGCCGCAGCCGAAGCAGCGGCTGTAGTGGGAGCCGAGCGGCTCACCGGGGCCGGGCGCGCCGGAGGCCGGCCGGGGGCCGGCCGCGCCGGGCGGAGGGGTCGTCAGGGCTGAACGGGTCACGAGGCAGAACGTTACCGCCTGGGCTGCGGCGACTCCTCATTCACCGGATCCTCCCCCGCCGGATCGGCGTTCCCTCCGGCTTCGGAGGGAACGGTCCTTTCCGGCGGCCCGGCCTCCCCGGCGGCGCCGGACGACCCTCCCGGCGCGTCTCCGGCCGGCACGTCCGCGGACGGCGCGTCTCCGGCCGAGACGTCTGCGGACGGCGCGTCTCCGGCCGAGACGTCCCCGGCCGAGACGGTCGAGGTCGAGGCGGGCGGGGCGTCTCCGGCCTGCTCGGCCGCGGACGGCGGGCCCTGCGGCCCCCCGGCGTCCCCGGACCCGCCAGGCGGTTCGTGCGGCGGGGCGGGCGGCAGGGCCCGCTGGTCGCCGGCCAGCGCGGGCAGCGCCCGGTAGATCACCGCGGCGATCGGCACCGCCACCGCGGCCCCGGCGATGCCCGCCAGGACGCCGCCCACGGCCAGCACCAGGATGATCGCCAGCGGGTGGAAGTCGAGCGCCCGGCCGACGATCAGCGGCTGGAGCACATGGTTCTCCAGCTGCTGCTCGACCACCAGGATCCCCAGGAAGATCAGGGCGTAGACCGGCCCCTGGGCGCCGAGGGTCACCACGGTCGCGACCGCGCCGGCGAAGAGGATGCCGACGATGGGGATGAAGCTGGCCAGGAAGATCAGTACGGCGAGCGGCGCCCAGAGCGGCACGCCCATCCCGGCGAGCACGATGCCCATGACCACGCCGTGCACGGCGGCCACCGCGACGGTGCCCTGCACGTAGTGCGACAGCGTCGTCCAGGCGGTGCGGCCGGCCCGGTCGACGCGGGGCGCGGCCGAGCCGAACGCCCTCAGGAACCACGACCAGATCCGGTCGCCGTCCTTGAGCAGGAAGAAGGCGATGAACATCACCAGCACCAGGGAGGCCAGCACCTCCGCCGCGACCGTGGCGCCGGTGAGGACCGTCTGGGTGATCTGGTTGCGGCTCGCGCTGAGCTGCTCGGTGAGGTTGTCGATCCAGGAGCTGATCTGGCTGCGCTGCAGGTGCAGCGGCCCGCTGTACAGCCAGTTCTCCACATCCTTGATCGTGGACTTGACCTGGTCGACCATCCGGGGGAACTCGTCGTTGGCCCGCAGTCCGATGAACCAGCCGATGCCGCCCAGCACCGCGAACGCGATCAGCATGGTCAGCCACGTGGCGTAGATCGGCCGCATCCCCGCCGCCCGGAACCGGCGGGTCACCGGGAACAGCAGCGCCGTCAGCAGCAGCGCGATCGCCACCGGCAGCACCACGATGCGCAGCGTCGCGATGAACTGCGCGAAGTAGAAGACGGCCCAGCCGATGATGATCAGGCACAGGCTCCAGGCCGCGATGCGGAGCAGCGTGAGCGGCACCAGATGCTTCAGACGTTCCCGGTCGGAGATCACGCGTTCCAGACTGTCACGTCACGGCCTGCGGCGCGCATGGTCAACACCCGGACTCGGAAGAGACCGGCCAAGGAACGGCAAAGGGGAGGCCCGGCGGGACGCCGGGCCTCCCCTCAGCGGGCACCGGATCAGCGCTCTCCCGGCGGCCGGGAGATCACTCTGTCCTCGAGGTAGCAGTTGCAGCTGCCGCACCCTGGCGTCATGCGCCGTCCTCCCCTCGCCTGCCCTGGACCGGTCCGTGCCTCGACCGTACGGCAGGACCGCCCGACGCGGAGGACAGATTCCCGTGGGCTCAGGTGAGGGCGACCTCCACCGTCAGCTCGCCCTCGGCGGGCTCCAGCACGAACTCCTCGACGACGCCCGCGCCGCACAGGTCGTCCTGCGCCTGCCGCACCAGGTCCGCCTGGGCGCCGGTGACGCTCAGCCGGGAGACCTCGGCGCGCATCGAGAGCCGGGCGTCGGACTTGGCCTTGCGGACGTGGCCGAGGACCGCCGCCACCGCCGGCAGCAGGTCGGGCCGGCCGCCCGTCTCGCGGACCTCGGGCCAGGGCGCCCGGTGCACCGAGCCCTCGCGCCACCAGGACCAGACCTCCTCGGTGACGAACGGCAGGAAGGGCGCGAACAGCCGCAGCAGGACGTCGAGGGCCTCGCGCAGCGCCGCGCGGGCCGAGCGGGCGGGGCCGCCCTCGCCGTAGGCGCGGTTCTTGACCAGCTCCAGGTAGTCGTCGCAGAACTCCCAGAAGAACCGCTCGGTCCGCTCCAGCGCGCGGGTGTAGTCGTAGGACTCGAACGCCTCGGTGGCCTCGCCGGTCACCTGGGACAGCCGGGCGAGCATCGACAGGTCCACCGGCTCGGTGATCTCGGCGGTCCCGGCGGTCCCGGAGCCCGCCGGTCCGCCGTCCGGTCCGTTTCCGGCCTCGCCCAGGCCGAGGATGAACTTCGAGGCGTTCAGGATCTTGATCGCCAGGCGGCGGCCGACCTTGATCTGCCCGACGTCGAACGCGGTGTCGGTGCCCGGCCGGCCGCTCGCCGCCCAGTAGCGGACCGCGTCGGAGCCGTACTGCTCCAGCAGGCCCAGGGGGGTGACGACGTTGCCCACCGACTTGGACATCTTCTTGCGGTCGGGGTCGAGGATCCAGCCGGAGATGGCGGCGTTGCGCCAGGGCAGGGTGCCGTGCTCCAGGTGCGCGCGGACCACGGTGGAGAACAGCCAGGTCCGGATGATCTCGTGGGCCTGCGGGCGCAGGTCCATCGGGAAGACCTTACGGAACAGCTCGTCGTCGATCCCCCAGCCGCCCGCGATCTGCGGGCTCAGCGAGGAGGTGGCCCAGGTGTCCATGACGTCCGGGTCGGCGATGAAGCCTCCCGCCTTGCCGCGCTGGTCCTCGGTGTAGCCGGGCGGGACGTCGCTCTCGGGGTCGACGGGCAGCGCGGACTCGTCCGGCAGGATCGGCCGGGAGCGGTCGGGCTCGCCCGCGGCGTCGAGGGGGTACCACACCGGGATCGGCACGCCGAAGAACCGCTGCCGGGAGATCAGCCAGTCGCCCGCCAGGCCCTCCACCCAGGACTCGTAGCGGACCCTCATCCGCTCCGGGTGCCAGGACAGCTCCCGCCCGCGTTCCAGCAGCGCCTCGCGCAGCCCGGCGTCGCGCCCGCCGTTGCGGATGTACCACTGGCGGGTGGTGACGATCTCCAGGGGGCGGTCGCCCTTCTCGTAGAACTTCACCGGGCGCTTGACCGGCCGGGGCTCGCCGTCCATCTCGCCCGAGACCCGCAGCGCCTCCACGACCCGTTCCCGGGCGCCGTGGACGGTCAGGCCGGCCAGCTCGCCGTACGGCCCGGCCGGGACGCCGGCGGGCGGGTCGGGCAGCAGCCTGCCGTCGCGGCCGATGACCGGGCGGGTGGGGAGGTTCAGCTCTCGCCACCAGACGATGTCGGTGACGTCGCCGAAGGTGCAGACCATCGCGATGCCGGAGCCCTTGCCGGGCTCGGCCAGGTGGTGCGGCAGCACCGGCACCTCGACCCCGAACAGCGGCGTGGCGACGGTGGTGCCGAACAGCGGGCGGTAGCGCTCGTCGTCGGGGTGGGCGACCAGCGCCACGCAGGCGGGCAGCAGCTCGGGCCGGGTCGTCTCGATCCAGACGCGCTGCCCGGCGGCCGGACCCCCGGCGGCGGTGAAGGCGATCCGGTGGAAGGCGCCGGGGTGCTCGCGGTCCTCCAGCTCGGCCTGGGCGACGGCCGTGCGGAAGGTGACGTCCCACAGCGTGGGCGCCTCGGCGAGGTATGCCTCGCCGCGGGCGAGGTTGCGCAGGAAGCCGCGCTGGGAGGAGGCCCGCGCGCCGCCGTCGATGGTGGCGTAGGTCAGCGACCAGTCGACCGACAGGCCCAGGCGCCGCCACAGCTCCTCGAACGCCTTCTCGTCCTCGATGGTGAGCCGCTCGCACAGCTCGATGAAGTTGCGGCGCGAGATCGGCACCTGCCGCCTGGGGTCGGGGTCGGCCGGCGGGCGGAAGGCGGGGTCGTAGGGGACGGAGGGGTCGCAGCGCACGCCGAAGTGGTTCTGCACCCGGCGCTCGGTGGGCAGGCCGTTGTCGTCCCAGCCCATGGGGTAGAAGACCTCGCGGCCGCGCATGCGCCGGAAGCGGGCGATCGCGTCGGTGTGGGTGTAGGAGAAGACGTGGCCGACGTGCAGGGATCCGGAGACGGTCGGGGGCGGGGTGTCGATCGAGTAGATCTCGTCCCGGCTGCGCGACCTGTCGAAGCGGTATGTCCCCTCGGCCTCCCAGCGGGCGGCCCATACGGATTCCAGCCCGTCGAGAGTCGGCTTCCCGGGCATGGCCGCATGGCGTGATCGCTGGTGTGTCATGCCTCCCCATGGTATGGCTTCGCGCGTTCCCGCGACGGGGAGGGTTAGTGTTCTTCTGCAAAGCGATACAAAGGCAGGGAGCACATGCCGGGCAAAAGCGATAAGCAGCAGCAGGACATGGCGTGGCGGGCCATCGGCGGCCTGGTGGGCCTGGCGACGGCCTTCGCCGCGCGCAAGGCCATCGGGTTCGCCTGGGAGAAGACGACCGGCAGGAAGCCCCCCGTGGACACCGAGTCGCTCGACGTCGGACTCGGCGAGGCGATCGGCTACGCCATCGTGATGGGCGTGGGCATGCAGGTCGCGCAGATCCTCGCCGGCCGTACCGCCAGGAAGCGCTACGACGCCTGGAAGGCCGTGAAGTCCACCGCGCGCGACGCCGTCTCCTGACCCGCCTCCGCGCGCCCGCCGTACGGGCCTCCCTCGGGGAGTGCGTACGGCGGGCACAGGCGGGCGCGGGCGATCACGGGCGGCGCGCACGGCGTGCCGGCCGTACGGCGGTCACAGGTGGTCACGGACGGCGCGCCGGGGCGCCGGGCCGGCCGTACGGCGGACGGCCGCGCGGGCGGCGCGGTCAGGACTCCAGGTCGGCGAGGAAGTCCTTCGCCCAGCGGTCCACGTCGTAGGTCGAGACCCGGCGGCGCAGCGAGCGCATCCGCCGCGACAGGTCGTGCGGCGTGGCCCGCATCGCGGCGAGCATGGCCCGCTTGAGGCCGTCGATGTCGTAGGGGTTGACCAGGAACGCCTGTCGCAGCTCGTCGGCCGCGCCGGCGAACTCGCTGAGCACCAGCGCGCCGCGCAGGTCGTGGCGGCAGGAGATGTACTCCTTGGCGACCAGGTTCATCCCGTCGCGCAGCGGCGTCACCACCATGACGTCGGCGGCGAGGTAGAGCGCGGCCAGTTCGTCGCGGCCGTAGGACTGGTGCATGTACTGCACCGGCTGCAGGCCCAGTTCCCCCTGCTCGCCGTTGATCCGGCCGACCTGCAGCTCGATGGAGTCGCGCAGCCGCATGTACTCCTCGACCCGCTCCCGGCTCGGGGTGGCGATCTGCACGAACGCCGCCTCCCCCGGCTTGATGGAGCCCTCGTGGAGCAGCTCGCCGAACGCCTTGAGCCGCTGGCCGATGCCCTTGGTGTAGTCGAGCCGGTCGACGCCGAGCAGCACGCACTCCGGGTCGCCCAGCTCGGAACGGATCTCTTTGGCGCGCTCCACGATGTGGGGCTGGCGGACCAGGGAGTCGAACTCGCCGAAGTCGACCGAGATGGGGAAGGCCGCGGCGCGGACCACCCGGCCGCCCTCCAGGTGGATCTCGTTCTTCTGGTGCTGCAGGCCCAGCAGGCGGCGGCAGAGGCGGGTGAAGTTGGACGCGCCGCCGGGGCGCTGGAAGCCGACCAGGTCGGCGCCGAGGAGGCCCTCCAGGAGCTCCCGCCGCCAGGGGAGCTGGTAGAACAGCTCGCCCGGCGGGAAGGGGATGTGCAGGAAGAAGCCGATGCGCAGGTCGGGGCGGAGTTCGCGCAGCATGGCCGGGACCAGCTGGAGCTGGTAGTCCTGGATCCACACGACCGCGTTCTCGGCCGCCTCCTCGGCGGCGGCGCGGGCGAAGCGCTCGTTGACCGTGCGGTAGGCGTCCCACAGCACGCGCGAGTAGACCGGGGGGGCGACCACGTCGTGGTAGAGCGGCCACAGTGTGGAGTTGGAGAAGCCCTCGTAGTAGAGCTCGACCTCCGACGCCGACAGCGGCACGGGGATGAGGTGCATGCCGTCGTGGTCGAAGGGGTCGAGGTGCTCGTCGGGGGATCCGGGCCAGCCGATCCAGGCGCCCTCCCTCCGCTGGAGGACCGGAGCGATCGCGGTGACCAGTCCGCCGGGGCTGCGCCGCCACGTCCCCTCCCCCACCCGATCGACGGGAAGGCGGTTTGCGACGATCAGAAACGAGCTGCGGCCCGGCACGAAATCCTCCAGGGAGTTGGTTTGTTCTATCAACTACCCAGTTGGGGACTTTTTATGACTTAGCGGGAGGGAGTTCGTGGCGGCTTCTCAGGTCGGCGCGCACGACCTCGGCGAGCTTGCGGGTCGCGGCGCGGTTGAGCGTGCCACCGGCCACGGCGCCGGTGAGGAAGGGGCCGAGGGTGGTCAGGTTGCGGCCGAGCGTGCGCATCAGCCGGTTGCGCAGGGCCGTCTTGGCCGCCGTCCCGAGGGCGACGGTGACCGAGCCGGGGGCCGCGGGGTCGACGCCGCGCTGCTTGGACCAGGCGTTCACGAACGCCACGGCCCGCTGGGCGCCGCCGCCGGGGATCTGCACGCCGTACACCTCGTGGAGTTCGGCGAGCAGCTTGACCTCGATGGCCGCCACGACGAGGGTCTCGGCCACGAGCTGGGCGGGGGCGGAGAGCAGCAGGGGCGGGGCGGCGAACTCGGCCGCCGCGAGGGCTCCGCCGATCGCGCCGACCGTCATGGTCGCCTTGCCCGCCGTGCGGACCAGGTCGTCGGCCAGCGCCTCGGCGGTGAGGCCGTGATGGTGCTCGGAGAGGGTGGCCAGGTCCCGGACGGGGATCCGGGGGGCCACGGACATGAACACGTCGGCCAGCCAGCGTCCCCGGCCGACGCCCGACTTCCTGGCGTTCTTCGCTCCCGCGGCCAGCGCCGCGGACAGGCGGCCGAGCAGCCGTCGCCGCTCGGCGCCCTTGATGTCACCGGGCTCGGTGAGCCTGCCGACGATCTCCGCCACTTCCCGTTCCGGTGCGCCGGCCTCCCCCGCGGGCGCGGGATCCTCCGGCGAGCCACCGGTCTTGCCCCTCTTCGAAGTCATGTCGCGGAACCTCCTCAAGGCCGTCCTGGCGCGCACTTACCCTTCCACGGGAGAACACACCTCGGACAGGCCATCGGAACGATCGTCAGGCCGCGCACTCCCGGCAGATCTGCTGGCCGTTCCTCTCGGTGGCGAGCTGGCTGCGGTGGTGCACGAGGAAACAGCGCGCGCAGGTGAACTCGTCGGCCTGACGAGGGATCACCCGGAGCGAGAGCTCCTCGTTGGACAGGTCCGCGCCCGGCAGTTCGAGCGACTCGGCGAGATCGGTCTCGTCGATGTCGATACTGCCCGAGGACTTGTCCGTACGGCGCGCCTGCAGTTCCTGAAGACTGTCCTCGTTGAGGTCGTCGTCGGTCTTGCGTGGGCTGTCGTAATCAGTGGCCATCGGTTTGCTCCATCCCCCTCATCTCTCTTTGCGCCCGTTCGCGCGTGTAACGTCTGAGAGGCACGAGTTGTGCCCAATCCGACGAAGAGACTTTGCTTCGGTACCCCGTCGGAATGGTCACTGAACCTCCCCACACGTGAGGTACCTACTGCCAATGGCCATGGTTAGCCGAATATGGCGTAAACCACAGCATCGGCGGTATGAGCCACCGTGTTCGACGGCACATCCAACCACATGTGCGGCGTGAGCGAGACGCCCCCCGCCGGATCACCGTGGCTGGAGTCTCACGGTCACCACGAGACCGCCCCCGTCCCTGGGGACGGCGGTCACGTCGCCTCCGTGAGCCCGCACGACCGCGCGCACGATGGACAACCCGAGCCCGGCTCCCTTGGAGGAGTCGACCCGGTCTGCGTTGAGCCGCCGGAACGGCTCGAACAGGCTGTTCACCTCGTACGCGGGCACGTGCGGCCCCGTGTTGGCCACCTGAACAATCAGGACGCCCTCCACAATTCCCGCCCTGACCCACAAATGGCCGGCGTCGGGGAGGTTGTGTTTGATCGCGTTCTCCACGAGGTTGGAGACGCACCGTTCCAGCAGCACCGGATCGCCTGTCGTTTCGGCCTTCCGGAGTTCGGTGGAGATCGTCACGCCGGCCGCCTCGGCCACCGGGGCGAGCTGCTCGACGGCGGTCCGCGCCACGTCCCTCATGTCCACCGGCTTGCGCACGCTGAGTTCGCGCTCGCTGCGGGCCAGCAGCAACAGGCCCTCGATCAGGCGCTCGTTGCGCGCGTTGACCTCCAGCAGGGTGCGGCCCAGCGCCTTGAGGTCCTCCGACGCCTCCGGGTCGCCCAGCGCGATCTCCAGGACGGTCCGGTTGATCGTCAGCGGGGTCCGCAACTCGTGGGAGGCGTTGGCCACGAACCTGCGCTGTGTGTCGAACGCCACATTGAGTCTGGTCAGCATCGCGTCGAAAGTGTCGGCCAGCTCCTTGAGCTCGTCGTCGGGGCCCTTGAGCGCGATCCGCTCGTGGGCCAGCGTGCTGCTCGACAGCCTGCGGGCCGTCGAGGTCATCTGCTGGATCGGGCGCAGCGCCCGGTCGGCGACGACGTAACCGATGACGATCGCCAGGATCCCCACCCCCACCAGGGCCAGGAGCGTACGGCTGAGCAGGGCGTCGCGCGCCTCGTCGATCGCGGCGTGCTTCCACCACAGCCAGTCCTGCTGGAAGCGCTGCTCGTAGGCCAGCGGCGCGTCGGGCAGGCTGACGCCGGGCCAGGCCTCGTTGATGGCCCAGCCGACCATCATGTAGATGACGAAGACCAGCAGCATCCCGGCCAGGAAGAACAGCAGGCCGTAGGTGATGGTGAGCCGCCAGCGGATGCTGATCCGGTCGAAGATCGCCCGCATCCGCTCCAGCGGCCCGCCGTGCGCCTGTGCGGCGCCGCCCGGCGGCGGCCCGTCCCACACCGGCGGGCCCTGCGGCGGCGGGGCCTGCCCGCCCTGCCCGGGACCGGTCGGCCCCGAGCCGGTCCGCCGTGGATCGGTCCGCCCCGGGTCGGTCCGCGGCGAGGTCCGCCCGCCCGGCTCCGGACCGGCCTGCGGCGTCTCCTCGTCGCGCCGCGGCCCCCGCGCGGAGTGGGGGCTGATCATCGGGTGGGTGGGTGCGGAGAGGCGCGCGTCGTCCGCCGGGACGCCCGCCGGGCGTTCGGCCCCACCGCCTGCCGGGGCGCTCACAGCCGGTATCCCACCCCGGGCACCGTCTCGATGACCTGAGGCTCACCCAGCTTCTTCCTCAGGGTCATCATGGTGACGCGCACCACGTTGGTGAACGGGTCGATGTTCTCGTCCCATGCCTTGTCCAGCAGGTCCTCCTGGCTGACCACGGCGCCCTCGGCGCGCATCAGCTCCTCCAGGACCGCGAACTCCTTCTTGGTGAGCGAGATCTCCTCGCCGTTCCTGGTCACCAGCCGCTTACCCGGGTCCAGGCGGACACCGGAGCGCTCCAGGACCGGCGGCAGCGCCGGGGCCGAGCGGCGGCCCAGCGCCCGCACCCGGGCGACCAGCTCGATGAACACGAACGGCTTGGCGAGGTAGTCGTCGGCGCCCAAACCCAGCCCCTCGACCTTGTCGTCGACGTCGCCCGAGGCGGTGAGCATCAGGATCCGCGAGGAGGTCCGCTCGGCCACCAGGCGGCGGCAGACCTCGTCCCCGTGGACCTTCGGCAGGTCCCGGTCCAGGACGATGACGTCGTAGTCGATGTAGCCGGTCCGCTCCAGCGCCGCGGCGCCGTCGTAGGCCACGTCCACGGCCATGGCCTCACGCCTCAGCCCCGTAGCGATCGCGTCGGCGAGCACCCGCTCGTCCTCCACCACAAGCACCCGCACGGCTTCCGAACCTCCCCGTGAAATCTGCGAACAGCCGCCGGAACGGCCCCCCATTGTGAGCACTCCCCCCGTAAGCCGGCGGTAAGCCCCCAGTCACGATAACCACCGTGCGTGATGTATCCCACAACGAGGTTTAGCGCGAGGTGAGAGGTGGGTACGGCTGAAGGCCAGTCCCCTCAGACCCAGTCCTTACATCCCCGCCGAGAAAGAAGGTGAGATGGGCGAGTTCACCTCCACGATCGAACACCGCCTCGACCAGGCGTACAAGAACCTCCACGAAGCCGAATCCACGGGCGACCAGTACCTCGCCGACACCTTCACCGCCGAGATCGAGGATCTCCACCGTCTGGCGACGGACAACGGGGTCCACCTCCGGCACTGACGCGGTCCGGCGCTGATCCGGCACCGATGTGGGAGGAGCCCCCGGCCATCCGGCCGGGGGCTCCTCCCGTGTCCGGGCCAGTGAGGGCCCGGACCGCCCGTGACCTCGGGCGCCGTCACCCGCCGTCACCGCGCGGGGCCGGACGCGCGGGGCCTTCAGGCGTCGCGCTCGGGGTCCAGCGGCGCCAGCAGGTCGCACAGTTCCTCGAACAGGCCCGGCGCCGCGCAGACCGTGAGCCCGGGGCCGTGCGGCCGGCCGTTCAGACCCCCGATCCTGGCGCCGGCCTCGACCGCGACGAGACCCCCGGCGGAGTAGTCCCACGTCTGCGGGCCGCGCTCGTAGTAGCCGTCCACCCGCCCGGCCGCCACCGAGCACAGGTCCGCCGCGGCCGACCCGCCCCGCCGGATGTCGCGTACGGCGGGCAGCACCCCGGCCAGCACCTCGGCCTGGACCCTGCGCCGCCCCGCGTCGTAGCCGAACCCGGTGGCGATCAGCGCCCGGTTCAGCGGCACGCCGGTGTTGCAGTGCAGCCGCTCCCCCGCCAGCCACGCGCCCTCGCCCCTGGCGGCGGTGAAGACCTCGCCCCGGGGCACGACGTTGACCGCGCCCGCGACGACCTCCCCGTCGATCTCGACGGCGATGCTGACCGCCCAGTCGGGCAGGCCGTACAGGAAGTTGACCGTGCCGTCGATGGGGTCGACGATCCAGCGGACCCGGCCGTCGCCGGTCGAGCCGCCCTCCTCGCCGAGGATCGCGTCGTCGGGCCGGACGGTCCTGATCCTGGTGCGGATCAGCTCCTCCGAAGCCCGGTCCAGCGCGGTCACCACGTCGGTCGGGCTGGACTTGGTGGCCAGCACCTCCGGCCGGGCCGGCCGCTTGGCCACGAGCATCTCCCCGGCCTCCCGGGCGATCTCCTCGGCCAGCTGGGCGAAGGTCACGAAGGTCTCCATGGCCTGCCCCCCCTCTCGTTCACTCTCCGTCCGTCCACGACGACCCTCCGCGGCGGGGCCGTCGTCCGTCCTCACGCCAGCGACTCCGGCCGCTTCCACTCCTGGCCCAGCACGTGCTGCGCCAGGAAGGCGAAGACCGTCTCGTACCAGGCGATCACGTTGCCGGGCTTGAGGATCCAGTGGTTCTCGTCGGGGAAGTACAGGAACTTCGACTCGACATGGGAGCGCTGCAGGTCCCACCACAGCCGGAGGCCCTCGGCGATCGGCACCCGGTAGTCCTTGTCGCCGTGGATGACCAGCATCGGCGTGGAGATCTGATCCAGCGACAGGTGCGGGGAGAGCGCGCCGTACAGCTCGCCGCCGAGGGCGCCGAACTCGCGCTGCCAGTACATCGGCGCGTCGGTGGTGCCGGCGAACTGGTCCAGGTGCCACAGCGAGGCGTGGGTGACGATCGCCGCGAACCGGTCGGTGTGCCCGGCGACCCAGTTGGCCATGTAGCCGCCGAACGAGCCGCCCATGGCCGCCGTCCTGGTCTCGTCGACCTCGGGCAGCTCCAGCGCGGCGTCGGTGATCGCCATCAGGTCGGCGTGGGTGCGCGGCCCCCAGTTCGCCCAGCCCCGGCGGATCATCTCGGGGCCGTAGCCGGTGGACAGGCACGGATCGGGCAGCAGTACGGCGTAGCCGCGCTCCGCCATGATCCACGGGTTCCACCGCCAGGACCAGTCGTTCCAGCTTCCCAGCGGACCGCCGTGGATCCACAGCAGGAACGGCGCCGGGTTCTCCGCCGAGGCGCCCTGGGGCAGCACGAGCCAGGCCCGGATCGTCGCGCCGTCGTCGGCGGTCGCGGTGACCTCGGTCAGGGTGCCGGGCACCTCGGGAACGGGCACCGGCGAGGCCAGCTCCTCGACCTCGCCGCCGGGGGTGATCCGCACCGGGCGGGCGGGCGAGTCCACGGCGCTGCGCAGCGCGTAGACCGAGCCGTCGGGCGCGGCGCCGAGCGACAGGTAGGCGCCGTCGTCGGCGGTGAGCCGGACCGGCTCCGAGGAGTCGGCCGGGACACGGAACACGGGGCGGCGGCCCCGGTGGTCCGCGGCGACGTACAGCGAGCGGGAGTCGGGCGCCCAGGCGACGTCGGACGGCCACAGGTCGCCGCCGGCGGCGTGCCCCTCGCCGGTGGCGAGGTCGATGATCCACAGGGTGATCTCGGGGATGGTGGCGCCGTCGGCGCGGCGGGCGCGGGTGCAGGCGACCAGCCGGCCGTCGGGCGAGACCCGGACCGGGCCGTCGAAGTCGTGGTCGTCCTCCTCGGCGAGGACGCGCGGGGCGTCGTCGCCGGACGTGCCGATCACCACGAGCCGGGAGCGGACCTCGCCGCCGGGCTGCGGCACCTCCCAGGTGGTCACCACCGCCGAGCCGTCCGGCGTCACGTCGTAGGAGGCGTTGCCCAGGGCCTTGCCCGGCTGCGGGGTGAGGTCCCTGACCTCGGTCAGCCGGTCGTCGCCGAGCGTGCCGGCGAACAGCCGCGTCTCCCCGGGGCCGAGGTCGTGGTCCCAGTAACGCACCGGGGCGCTCTCGTGCAGGATCGCACTGATCCCCGCGTCCTTACGGCTCTTGCGCCGCTCGTCCTCGGTGGCCTCGTCGCCGGGCAGCACGTCGGCGGTGAAGACCACCGCCGGCCCGCCGGTGGCGAACCCGGCCACGCCGCCGGGCCGGGAGGCGACCTGCCGGGCCTCGCCGCCGCCCGCGGGCAGCAGCCACAGCGCGGGCGCCTCATCGTCGGGGTCCTTGACGACCGGGTCGGGGCGGCGCGAGCCGAAGAGCAGGTCGCCCCCCGCGGTGAACTCCGCCCCGCTCTCACCCTTGGCGGACCTGGTCAGCCGGTACGGCGCACGGCCGTCGAGGGGGATCTCCCACAGGGACGTCCCGTAGGACTTCCCGTCGGGGTCGAGGGCCTGGACCACGCCGGCGAGGCGGGATCCGTCGGGAGAGAGGCGGAGGGACACCAGCCTGGGCGTGCCGACATAGTCACGCATGTCGCTGAAAGGAGTCACGGTCCGAACCTACTCCCGTCTCCGCCCGGACCGGATACCCCTCGTCCGGCGAGACGTCCCGCCGGACGTCCCGGAAGAGGCCGGAAACGGGGTCCGCCGGACGCCCCGGAAGGGGAGAGCAGCCGGAATGTGACGAAGAAGACGCCCGAAAGGGGGCGGCGCAGGCGTCCGGGAGGACGCCCGGTTCCGAATCCCCTGGTGTGACCATGCAGAAAGACCTCCCGGCATGCGGTTTGATGAGTGCCATGGGGACTTACGACGCACTTCTCGTCGTGTCGTTCGGCGGCCCGGAGAAGCCGGACGACGTGATGCCGTTTCTGGAGAACGTCGTGCGGGGCCGGGGGATCCCGCGCGAGCGGCTGCTGGAGGTCGAGGCGCACTACCAGCGCTTCGGCGGGGCCAGCCCGATCAACCAGCAGTGCCGCGACCTGATCGCCGCCGTTGAGCCGACGCTCGACATCCCGGTCTACTGGGGCAACCGCAACTGGCACCCCTACCTTGAGGACACGCTCCGGCGGATGGCCGCCGACGGCGTCCGCAGGGCCGCCGCCTTCGTCACCGCGGCCTACAGCTCCTACTCGGCCTGCCGGCAGTACCTCGACGACATCGCGCTGGCCAGGGCCGCGGTCGAGGGCGCGCCCGAGGTCGTCAAGCTGCGCCACTACTTCGACCACCCCGGGTTCATCGCGGCGATGGCCGACCACACCCGCGAGGCCCTGGAGCGGCTCCCCGCCGAGCTGCGCGACTCCGCGCGGCTGGTCTTCACCGCCCACAGCATCCCGCTGTCGATGGCCAGGACCGCGGGGCCGGACGGCGGGGCCTACGAGGCGCAGCTACGCGAGGCGGCCGCCCTGGTCACCGCCGAGCTGGGCGGGGACCGCCCGTGGGACCTGGTGTGGCAGAGCCGCAGCGGCGCCCCGCACATCCCGTGGCTGGAGCCCGACGTCTGCGACCACCTGCGGGTGCTCGACGCCCCGGCCGCGGTGCTGGTCCCGATCGGGTTCGTCTCCGACCACATGGAGGTCGTCTACGACCTCGATGTGGAGGCGGCCGAGACGGCGAGGGAGATCGGCCTGCCGCTGGTCAGGGCCGCCACCGCCGGCACCCACCCGCGGTTCGTCTCGATGGTGGGCGAGCTGCTGGCCGAGCCGGAGCCCGCCGGGTGCCCGCCCGGCTGCTGCCCGGCACCGCTCCGCCGCCCCGCCGGGACGGGCGATACGAGGTAGGCGGGGCAGGCGCGGGCCTGCGCGGCGCAGGGCCGCACAGGGCCCTCGCACGGCGGTCACCGGCCGGGGTCTCACGCGGGCGCGGGCGGGTCCGCGGTCAGGGGTAGGTGCGGGCGTAGGCCTGGGCGATCGACATGACCTTGGAGACGTAGGCCCAGGAGTGGTTGTAGAACCAGATGGACTTCTCCAGCTTCTTGCCGCCCTGCCCGGCGCCGTTGGCGCACAGGTAGTTGGCCGCGCCCGGGACCGCGTCGTACGGGCTCCAGATGTCGGCGACCCCGTCGCCGTCGCCGTCCACCCCGTAGGTCTTCCAGGTGGCGGGCATGAACTGCATCGGCCCCTGGGCTCCGGCCGACGAGGGCCCGTTGTTGCGCCCGTGCGAGCTCTCCACCTGGCCGATCGCGGCCAGGACGGTCCAGGACAGGCCGGGGCAGACCGCGGCGGCCCTGCGGTACAGCTCCAGGTAGCTGCCGGGCCGTCCGACCTGCGCGCGCCGGACGGTGGAGGCGCCCCCTCCCGAGACGTTCTCGGTGGAGGCGGTCCCGGTTCCGCCCGTGCCGCCCTTCTCGCCGGTCGCCGGCTTGGCGGTGGGCGGCGCGGCGGCGCGGGCGCGGCCCACGGTGATCACCTGCGTGCCGCCCCCGGCCAGCCTGCGCACCAGGGAGCCCAGCTTGGCCGAGGCGTTCTCCGGGCCGTTCACCAGCAGCACCACGCCGGGCAGGAGGCCGAGGCGGCGGCCGGTCTCGGCGCCCACCAGGCCGTCCACACCGGGCAGGCCGAAGTGGGCCGAGGCCGCGACCCGCAGGAGCGGGCCGCCGTCCACCTGGTAGTTCGCGCCGAGGACCAGGCCGAGCCGGCGCGCCCCGGCGTCGTCGGCGACGAGCTCGCCCCGGTCCAGCGCCTCCCACACGGCGGGCTGGGCGGCCACGGCCTTCGGTGCCCAGGCGCGGAAACGGGCGGGGTCGACCGCGAGCAGGTTGAGGCCCGTCCCGGAGACCTTGACCGCGCCGCCGTCGAAGGAGTCGATCTTCTCGACGTTCTTCAGGCGGGAGATGTCGGCCTTGGTCCTTTCGGACAGCGTCGTCTGGGAGACCACGAGCAGGCGGGGCGGGGTGAGGGTGATGCCGGGCCCGCCGGTGGCGGCCGGAGCCGGCCTGGTCTCCGCGGGGCGGCTCCGCTCCTGGCCCTGGCTCTGGCTCTGGCTTCCCGGTCCGCCCTGATCCCGGCCCTGGCCCTGGCTCTGACCCCGGCTCTGGTCCTGCGGCCGGCCCTGGTCCTGGCCCTGGTTCCGGGCCGGTTCCCCCTCCGGCTGGTTCACGGGCTGCGGGACCAGGCTGGTCAGGTCCCTGACCTCGGACTCGGCGACGGGTACGGTGACCGGCTCGGCGGGGCGGGTGGCGAGGAACACCGCGGCTCCGGCGACCGCGAGGGCGACCACGGCGGCGAGCACCGCGACGAACGCCCCCATCCGGGGAACATGCGACACCGCGCTCACATTAGCTCCAAGTCCCCGGAAATGGGGTGCGGTCCGGAAAATGGTTTTCCTCCGGACAGGTCGCTGGGGGATCCTCGGTACGATCGACGCCGGGAGAACGGGGAGGGGGTCCGACGGTGGCCGGGCTGTATCGAGGGCTGTTCGGCATGCCCGGGGCCAAGGGATTCGTCGTGGCGGGCCTCGTCGGGCGGATGCCCATGTCGATGCTCGGCATCGGCGTCGTGCTGCTCATCCAGACGCTCACCGGCTCCTACGCCTTGGCGGGGGCGGTCGCCGCCACCGTCAACCTCTCCTTCGCCGTCGCCGCTCCCCTGACGGGACGCCTGGTGGACAGGTTCGGCCAGGCCAGGGTAATCGTGCCCTTCGTGCTGGCGCACGGCGCCGCGCTGACCGGCCTGATGTTCTGCGCGGGCCCCGCGGTCCCCCGGTGGGCCCTGTTCGCCACCGGCGTCGCGACCGGCGCGACCGGGATGTCGCTCGGCTCGCTGGTGCGGGCCCGCTGGTCGCATCTGCTGGCCGGGACCGACCGGCTGCACGCCGCCTTCTCGTTCGAGTCCGTCGCCGACGAGGTCGTCTTCGTGGCCGGGCCGGCGCTGGTCACCGCCCTGGCCACGATGGTGAACCCGTACGCCGGCCTGGTGGTGGCGCTGGTCTGCACGGTCGTGGGCACGCTCGCCTTCGCCGCGCAGCGCGGCACCGAGCCGCCCATCCGTCCGGCGAGCAGGGGCGCGGGCACCCCGATCACGATCCCCGGGGTCGCCCTGATGTCGGCCGCGTTCTGCGCGATGGGCGCGGTGTTCGGGTCGATCGACCTGATCACGGTCGCGTTCGCCGACGAGCGCGGCGTCAAGCCCGCGGCCGGCCTGCTGCTCGCCGCCGTCGCCGCCGGGAGCATGCTCTCCGGGCTCTGGTACGGCGCGCGGCGGTGGAGGATCACGCTGAACAGCCGGTTCGCCCGGTCCCTGGCGGTGTTCGCGGCGGGGATGATCCCGCTCTCCCTGGTCGGCGACCCGAGGCTCATGGCGGTGGCGCTGTTCGCCGCCGGGACGGCCATCTCCCCGACGATCATCACCGGCTACTCGCTCGTCGAGCGGCTGGTGCCGCCCGCCCTGCTGACCGAGGGCATGGCCTGGCTCTCGACCTCCATCGGGCTCGGCGTGGCGCTCGGCGCCTGGGCGGGCGGGCGGCTCACCGACGCGTTCGGCGCGTCGAACGCGTACGTGTTCCCCCTGGGCTGCGCGCTGCTGGCCGCGGCCATCGGCGCCGCCGGCGCCGCCTGGCTGCGGACCCCTGTCGCCCGGCCAGAATCATGAGTACTGTTCATGTTCACGGTCGGAGAGGTGAGCCGGCGGCCGCGGCGTGACCTCGCCCGCCCGCCGGCGGGCGAGGAGCGAGAAGCATGAGCGAGGCATTCCGCAACTGGGCCGGGAACCAGTCCGCCACGCCCGCGGAGATCCGTACCCCCGCCTCCGCGGAGGAGGTGGCCCGCGCCGTACGGGACGCCGCCGCCGCGGGGCGCCGGGTGCGCATGGTCGGCTCCGGGCACTCCTTCACCGGGGTCGCCCTGACCGACGGGGTTCTGCTGCGGCCGGGCGCGCTGACCGGGATCCGCGAGACAGGCGACGGAGAGGTGACGGCCGCGGCCGGGACGACGCTCGCCGCGTTCAACGAGGAGCTGCACCGCAGGGGCCTGGCCCTGGCCAACATGGGCGACATCACCGCCCAGACCCTGGCCGGGGCCGTGCAGACCGGCACCCACGGCACCGGGCGGCACAGCGGCGGACTCGCCGACCAGGTGACCGCCATGGAGCTGGTGCTCGCCGACGGTGAGATCGTCACCGTGCGCGACGGCGGGCAGGGGAGGATCCGCGACGGGGTGAGTGAGCAGGACCTCTTCGACGCGGCCCGGGTGGGGCTGGGCGCGCTCGGCGTGGTGACCGCGCTCACCTTCCGGGTGGAGCCGTCGTTCCTGCTGCGCGGCGACCGGCGGCCCATGGCGCTCGGCGACGCCCTCGGCTCGCTCGACGAGCTGGCCGCCGGCAACGACCATCTGGACTTCTACTGGCTGCCGCACACCGACGCCTGCCTGGTCAAGCGCAACAACCGCGATCCGGGCCCGGCCGACCCGCCGGGCGGGTTCCGGCGCTGGCTGGACGAGAGGTTCCTGGAGAACACCGCCTTCGGCGCGCTGTGCGCGCTCGGCGCCCGCCTCCCCGGCCTGATCCCCCGGCTCAACGCGGTCTCCGCCGCGGCGCTGACCGCCTCCACCCGCACCGACGCCTCCTACCGGATCTTCGCGACCGTGCGGGAGGTGCGGTTCCTGGAGATGGAGTACGCGATCCCGCGCGAGCACCTCGGCCGGGCGCTGCGCGAGACGCGCGACCTCATCGAGCGGCGGGGCTGGCGGATCACCTTCCCGATCGAGGTCCGGGTCACCCCGCCCTCCGGCGCGTGGCTGTCCACCGCGTACGGCAGGCCGTCGGCGTACATCGCCTGCCACGTCTACCGGGCGACGCCCAACCCGGCCTACTTCGAGGAGGTCGAGGAGATCATGACCGGGCTCGGCGGCCGGCCGCACTGGGGCAAGCTGCACACCCGGGACGCGGCCTACCTGTCCGCGGCCTACCCGCGGTTCGCCGACTTCCGGGCGCTGCGGGACGCCCTCGACCCCGGCCGGGTGTTCACCAACGACTACCTGGACACCGTCCTGGGCTGAACCGTCACTCGCCCGCCGGGCCGACCCGCACGTCCTCGCCGTCCTGGGCGTCCCCCTGGGCGGGGGCGTCCGTCTCGGCGGGGGCCGGCGAACCGGTCGGGTTCCCGGTGGGCTCCGGGGACGGCTCGACCTGGGTGGGGCTCGTCGTCGGAGCCTGGCTCGGCGTCACCGGGGTGGTCGGCTTCGACGTCGCGCCGGACCCGGGCTCCTCGGTCCGGGCCGGCTCCCCGGTGCCGGTCGGCTCCGGGGTGGCCTGCGGGGCCGTCGCCGGGGCCGAATCGGACGGCCTGGGCGTCCGCTCCCGCACCGGGGGTGCCTCCTCTCGCCGCACCACGGGCCCGGGGTTGAGGCTCGTGCCCGAACTCCGCTCGCCCTTGACGGTGCTCGCCACGGGCTGGCCGGTGACCTTCTCGAAGCCCAGGATCGCGCCCATGCCCACGGCGAACGTGATCACCGCCGTCGCGGCGAGCACCCAGATCCTGGCCCGGCCGCGGTCACCGGACGGACCACCGCCCCCGGAGAGGCCGGAGACTGCGGGCAGGACGGCCGTGCTCCCGGGAGGCACGGCCGTGCCGGCGGCGGCCGTGGCCGCCGCCGCGGCCGGCACGGCGGCGGGCAGTTCGACGGTGATCCCTGACGGCCCCGCCGTGGCGGACGCGGGGATCCCCGCCGTCGCGGGGCCGGTCGCGGGGATCACCATCGTCGCCGGATCGGTCGCGGGGATCTCCGCCGTGGCGGGATCGATGTCCACCACGACGAGGTCTTCCAGCTCGTCGCCGTCGCCGTACGGCTCCGCGAGGGCCCCGCCGTACGGTCCCCCGAGGGTCTCGCCGTACGGTGCGACGGGGCTTCCGCCGGACGGCCGCACGGGAGCCTCGCGCACGGTGGCCAGCGCCGCCGTCGCCAGCTCCCCGTTGTCCTCGACCTTCTTCGGCGGGTCGTCGCCGGCCTCCTGCCGGGACAGGAACGGCAGGTGGGTGCCGGTGCGCTTCAGGTAATGGGTGTATACGGCGCCGCCGACCGTGCTGCCCACGCTCATCACGGCCGCGCCGATGACCGTGCCCGCGACCCCGAGATACGAGGCGGCCACCGCCGCCGTCATCGTGGCCAGGGCTCCCCCGACGATCTGCGGCAGGCTCAGATCGAACCTCTGTTCGCCGCCCATTCCCCGAATCAGTCCCTTCTCACGAGCTTTCGGTAAAGGGGTGCGTAAAGGCTCCCCCGAAGAATGACGCATCCGCGTGTCCTGTTGTTCCTGTGACCTGTGCGACAGGCAGATTCGCAGACGCCCCGCGCCGCTCGACCCCGAGGGAGTCCGCCGGAGATGACATTCTCCCGCCTACCAGGCCCGCCGTCGCTTCACGCCACACCGGGCGCCGTGATCGCCACCTCCGGTGACGGCCGGGCCGGTCCGGCCCGCCCCCCGGACGCCCCTCGCCGGCGCGCCCGGCCGGGGGCGGCCGGAACGGTTCCGGCCCGCCCTTCCGGCACTTGCCCCAAGTCCCCGGCGGCGCCTCCGTTCATCGGAGAGAATCCGTTGGGAGACTTCAAACCCGCTGCTCCATCCCGGTGGCCTGTAAGTTGATGAATGGAGCAAATGTGACCGGCGTCACATCGCTGCGACCCCCATCCAGGAAGGCGATGTTCGGACATGCCGGGTACGGTGCTGGCAGGCAACCGGCACACGCGAGAGACTCAAGGGTCCGGGGGAAGATTGAGCACGACGACGAAGGGACTCGCATGCAGGAGCTCCGACTCGTCGCGGTGAGTGAGGACGGAACCTACCTCGTGCTGGCCACGGCCGGCCGGGGCACCCGGTTCACGCTGCCCGTCGACGACCGGCTCCGCGCTGCCGTCCGCGGCAACTTCTCCCGTCTCGGCCAGTACGAGATCGAAGTGGAGAGTCCGTTGCGCCCCAAGGAGATCCAGGCCCGGATCCGCGCCGGCGAGACCGCGGAGGAGATCGCCGCCACGGCGGGCATCCCGGTCGAGCGGGTGCGGTGGTTCGAGGGCCCCGTGCTCCAGGAACGTGAGTACATGGCTCAGCAGGCGCAACGCTGCGCCGTGCGATTGCCGGGCGACTCCGCTCCCGGTCCCACCCTCGGCGACCTGGTCGCCGAACGGCTGACCCGTCGCGGCGTGCCCGCCGACGAGATCGACTGGGACTCGGCCAAGAGGGACGACAACCTGTGGCGGATCAAGCTCGGTTTCGTATGGAACGGCCACACCCGCCGGGCTGAGTGGATCTTCGATCCGCGCAGGCGGCACATCACCCCGCACGACGACGAGGCCATGCGCCTGTCGTCGGGCGACTACACCGAACCGGCCGAGGACGCGACGGTCACCCCGTTCGTGCCCCGCGTGGTGGCGAAGCTCTCGCCGGTGCCGCCGCTGACGTCCGAGCCGCTGAACCAGCCGCCGGTGTCGTTCCCCTCCGTCGTGCGGGACGACGCGCCGGAGCCGGACGCGGCCGAGCCGCCGGCCGCGCGCGCCGAGCCGGTGCCGTACGAGCAGCCGCCGATGCCGCCGATCCCGGCCGGGTTCGACCCGCCCAGGCCGACGGTGCCGCCGCTGCGCGCCCCGGACGTCTACGAGCCGATCAGAGCGCCCGAACCCGGCTCGGTCACCCCCGTGACCCGGGTACGGCCCGCCGAACCGCCGGAGCTCCCCGGACCCGCGGAGCTCCCGGAACTCCCGGAACCCCCGAAGGCCGCGGAGCACACGGAGGTCGTGGAGCCCGCGAAGCCGGCGGACGCCACGGGTCCCGCCGGTGCGCCCGCGGAACCCTCGGCGTCCCCGGAGGCCGCGGAGCCCGGGAGGCCCACGGCCGCCGGACCCGTCGCGGAGGCCGCGGAGCTCGCGGAGCCCGGGGAGCCCGCGACCGGTGAACCGGCCGCGACGGAGGAGCCGAAGACCGGTGCGGCGCCGGAGCCCGGCCCGGGAGCCGGAGCCCACGGGCCCGAGACCGCTCCCACCGGACCCGCCCCGGCGGCGAAGGAGGAGCCGGAGCCGGTCGCCGACGCCCCGATAGCCGTGCCCGCGGCGCGCATCAGCCTCGACACGGGCGCGCAGGCCGAACCGGTGAAGGAGGAGCCGCGGACGGCCGCGGCGGCGAAGGAGCCGCCGGCCGAGAAGCCCGCGGATCCGCCCGCCCAGCAGGCTCCGGCCGCGCCGCCGGCTCCGGCCGTTCCGCCCGTTCAGCCCAAGCCCGCGCCCGCGCGGCCGGCGAAGAAGGCCAGGGGGCGCCGCGCGTCGGTGCCGACCTGGGACGAGATCATGTTCGGCGCCCGGCGCCAGGACTGACCGCGACACGGGACGAGGCGGGGGCGACCGGTCCGGTCGCCCCCGCCTCGCCGTACCGGGTCAGGCGGGTGGTCCGTCCTCGACGAACGGGGCGAGCCAGGCCGGTGTGACCTCGGCGGCGAAGGTCACCCCCTGGGCCTCGCCGACGTCGATCGCCGCGTAGCCTCCGCTGCCCGCCCCCACCCCGGCGACCACGGTCAGCACGCCGGCACGCCGCTGGAACCACGTCTGGCGCAGCGTCCAGCCGACCACGGCGCGTTCCTCGATCACCACCTGCGAACGGCGCAGGGAACCCGAGCGGACCGACAGCCGCCCACCCTCGTGGGTGTGGCCCAGGGAGCGGTAGCGGTCGAGACCGAGGGGCACGCCCAGGACCGCGAGGACGAGGGCCGCGGCCACCGCCCACCACAGCGGCGGCCAGGACCGGGCGGCGGCCGCGGCGCAGGCGGCGGTCACCAGCCAGGGGAAGACCGCCCGGAACAGGCGGCGGCGGCGCGCGACCGGCGGATGAGGCCGCAACCCCGTCAGGATCGGCCCGACCGCCTCGCGCACCACGTCCAGCGCGGCGCGGCGCGGGATCACGGACAGCAGCTGCCCCCGGGTCCCGGAGTCGCCCAGCCCGGTCACGATCGCCCAGGCGCGGGCGACCCCGGCCCAGCGTTCGGCCAGACCCTCGACCAGTTCGAATCCGCGCACCCTGCGCCGCTCCAGGGACACGCTCCTGCGGGTCAGCAGGCCGCGCTCGGCGACGAGGTAACCGTCCCTGGCGCGCAGGGTGAAGTCCCAGTTGAACACGGCGTACATGGCGGCGCCGAGCACCGGCATGGCGAGCACCAGCACCGCCAGCGCGCCGCCGAGGAGGAGGGGGTGGCCCCACAGCCACTCTCCGGCGCCGACCACGACCCTGCCGTCGATCCTCAGCTCCGAGCCCCACTGGAACGCCAGGCCGACCGCGCCCGCCACGAACGCGAACGGGGTCAGCAGGTAGGAGCCGGAGAGGGGACCGTAGGCCAGCCATCTGCGAGGCACCACGAACAGCACCCGCTCAGGGGACGCCTCCCCCGTCCGGCGAGGGACCGGGGAGGCGGTCGCGGCCGGTGACGGCCCGGCGGGCGCCGGAGAGTCGGGGAGGGCCCCGGCGGGGACGGTGACCGCCGCTCCCACGGGACCGTCGCCGTGGGCGGCGACGGTCCCCCGGGCCTCGGCTCGGCGCGCCGCCCGCGCGCGGGCGTGCCAGAGCAGGGCGGCCTTGAGGCGCTCGGCCTCGGCGAGCGTCACCCCGTCGAGTTCGCCCTCCTGCTTGGCGCCGCCGGCGCCCGTGTCGATCCTCAGTACGGCGAGCCCGAGCAGGCGGTGCAGCGGCGGGCTGCTGACGTCGACGCCGCGGATGCGCTCCAGCGGGATGGTCCGCACCGACCTGCCGATCAGGGCGCGGGTCAGCTCCAGCCTGTCCCCGATGACCTGATAGGTGAAGGTGGCCCAGCGGACGGCGGCGTACAGGACCGACCCGACGAGGCCGAAGGCCGCCCAGCCGAACGAGCCGGACGAGAACCCGCCGAGGAAAAGGACGCCGGTCAGCGGCAGGAGCAGCGAGGGCAGGGTTCTGATCGGCTCGGTCAGCAGCACCCGGGGGCTGAGCCTCAGGGACGGCCTGACCGGCGGCGAACCGGCCGGCGGCGGGCCGTACGCGTGGGGTCCGGGCGCGGTCCGCGGGCCGGGGCCTTCCGCGGCGGACCCGGCGTGCGGGTCGGGACCTTCCGCGGCGGACCCGGCGTGCGGGTCGGGACCTTCCGCGGCGGACCCGGCGTGCGGGTCGGCGGACGGACCGGCGTCCGGGCCGGTGCGCGGGTCACCGTGCCGGTCGGCCGGGCCGGGGAGACCGGTCACGTGGCGTCGTCCCTCAGTTCCTCGGCCCGCTGAGCGAGTCTCTCGGCCAGCGCGGCCGCGACGCCGTAGTCGAGGCCCTTGATCGTGGACGATCCCGCGTGCGAGGCGGTGCGGATGTCCACCGTCGCCAGGCCGAGCAGCCGCTCCAGCATGCCCTGCTTCTTGTCGACCGTCTGTATGCGGCTGACCGGGACGAACGTCCACTGCCGGTCGATCCACCCGGAGCGGGCGTAGACCACGTCGCCGCTGAGCTCCCACCGGTGCACGGCGTAGCGCCAGAACGGCTCGGCGAGCGCGGCGGGCACGACGAGCACCGCCGTCAGCACGGGCAGCCATCCGGCGCCGTCGGACAGCCACTCCGGCAGCCAGCCCCACCGGCCGCCGCCGATCCACCCGGACAGGAGGAAGGCTCCGCCGACCAGGAGCACCGACCAGAAGAGCCCGTCCAGCAGCCACATCACGACGGCCTTGCGGGAGACCGGGTTGGCCGGGGGACGCAGCGGCACCCGCCCGGGAAGGCGCCCGGCGCCCCCGCCCTGCTCGGTTCGGTCGCTCACAGCGTCCAGCCTAAGGGGTCGCGTCAGGTCCGTCGGATCTTCGTGTCAGCGATATGTCAGCGGCTCCCCGCCCCGGCCCGCCCGATGTCAGGAGGCCGTCAGCGGCCCCGGGCACCCTGGTTCCCGTCGCGGCTCCGGGGCCGTGACGACGACAGGAAGGCGCAGATCGTGCGATACGCCATCCAGGCAGAGGGCCTGGTGAAACGCTACGGGGAGACCCGCGCGCTCGACGGGGTGGACCTCGCCGTCCCCCAGGGGCGGCTGCTCGGCGTGCTGGGACCGAACGGCGCCGGCAAGACCACCGCCGTGCGGATCCTGGCGACGCTCCTCCGTCCCGACGGGGGGAGCGCCTCGGTCGGCGGGTTCGACGTGGTGGACCGCGCCCACGAGGTGCGGTCGATGATCGGCCTGACGGGGCAGTACGCCGCGGTCGACGAGATGCTCACCGGCGTGGAGAACCTCGTGATGATCGGCCGCCTCCTCGGCCTGCGGAAGGCCGAGGCCCGGCGGCGGGCCGGCGAGCTGCTCGAGCGGTTCGCCCTCGCGGACGCCGGGGGACGCGCGGCCAAGACGTACTCGGGCGGCATGCGCCGCCGCCTGGACCTGGCGGCCAGCCTGGTCGGACGGCCCCAGGTGCTGTTCCTCGACGAGCCCACCACCGGTCTCGACCCGCGCAGCCGTACCGAGCTGTGGGACGTCGTGCGGGGCCTGATGGCGGACGGGGTGACGGTGCTGCTCACCACCCAGTACCTGGAGGAGGCCGACCAGCTCGCCGACGACATCGTGGTGTTCGACCACGGCAGGGTGATCGCCTCCGGCACCCCCGACGAGCTGAAGGCCACCACGGGGGCGCAGGTCCTGGAGGTCCGGCCGCTCCGCGCCGACCACCTGTCGCTGGTCTCCCAGGTGGTCGGGGACGTCACCGGCGAGTCCCCCGCGCCGGCCGGCGGCAGGGTCGTGGTCTCCGTGCACGACCCCGCGGCCGTGCCCGCCGTCGTGCGGCGGCTCGACGACCTCGGCGTCGTCGCGGCCGAGCTGACACTGCGCCGGTCGAGCCTCGACGAGGTGTTCCTGGCCCTCACCGGCCATCCGGCCGAGGAGAGCGCCGGGACCGAGGCCGGAACCGCCGGATCCGAGAAGGAAGGGGCCATCGCGTGACGACGGCGACCATGACCGCCACCGGGCCGACCCCTGCGAGGCGGGTCGGCCCGGTGGCCGCGCTGACCCAGACGGCGACGCTGGCCTGGCGCAGCCTGGTCCAGATCAAGCACAACCCGTGGGAACTGCTCGACCTGGGCATCCAACCCATCATGTTGCTGCTGCTGTTCACCTACGTGTTCGGCGGGGCGATCTCGGGATCGACGGGGGACTACCTGCAGTTCGCCCTGCCGGGGCTGCTCGTGCAGAACGCCCTGTTCTACACGCTGTCCACGGCGGTCGGCCTGAACACCGACATCACCAAGGGGGTCTTCGACCGGCTGCGCAGCCTGCCGATCTCCCGTACGGCGCCGCTGTCCGGGCGGGTCGCCGCCGACGCCCTCAAGCAGGTGTGGGCGTTCGCGCTGCTCGTCGGTTTCGGCATGATCCTGGGGTTCCGGGTGCAGACCAGCGTGCTCGGCGTGCTGGGCGCGCTGGCGCTGCTGGTGGCGGTCGTGCTGGCCATGTCGTGGATGTCGGTACTGATCGGGCTCAAAGCGTCCAATCCGGAGAAGGTGCAGATGTTCGGCTTCTCCGTCATGATGCCGTTGACGTTCACCAGCAGCGCGCTGGTCGATCCGCGCACCTTTCCCGGCTGGCTGCGGACCTGGGCCGATCTGAATCCCGTCACCCATCTGGCCGACGCCATCCGCGGCCTGCTGATCGGCGGTGAGGTGGCCGCGTCCGCACTCGTCGCGCTGGCCTGGTCGGCCGGGTTCGTCGTGGTGTTCGCCCCGCTGGCGGTCCGCGCCTTCCGGGGCCGGGCCTGATCCCCTGCGAAGGCGGGACGGGCGGCGGGGCCGGGGCCGCTCCCGGACGGCGGGTTCCCGGACGGGTTCCCGAGCGGGTTCCCGGACGGCGGGCTCCCGGACGGGTTCCCATGCGGATTCCCGGACGGCGGGCTCCCGGACGGGTTCCCGCGCGGGTTCCCGGACGGTTCCCGCGCGGCGGATCCCCGGGAGAGCATGAGTGACAGACGAGGAACGGAGTGATCGCGTGCTGGTGGTTCACGGTGGCTGGTACGGCGGGCGGCTGGCGCTGTGGGGGGAGGACGTCTCCCGGGGCCACTCCCCCGCTTCCCGGGGCCGCGCCGCGTCCTCCGGGGCCGCGCCCAGGCGGCATCCGTTCGCCGCGTCCGCCGCCGCTCTGGCCGCCGCGCTCGGCGCCGGGGGCTCCGAAGCGGCCGGGGAGGCCGGAGGGATCCCGGGGAGCGAGAAGGCCGGGACCTCTGGAGCGGCGCGGGCCGAGGCGGCCGAGACGACGGTCCGGCTGCCGGGGTCGGCCTCCCGGCCGCTGCCCTCTCCCGAGTCCGGGCTGACGGGCTCGGCGCGCGGCCCCCGGATCTCCACGTGGCTCGTGCCGGTGCTGCTGCTCCGCCCGGACGCCGCGCTCGCCCTGCTCGAAGCCCTCCCCCAGCCGGGCGAGGAGGGCTCCGCGACCGCCCCCGGCCCTCAGGGGTCCCCCGGGAACGAGTGGGGTCCCCCCGGGGACGGGCGGGGTCCCGCCGGGGACGAAGACGGAACATCCGCGCCCCGGGACGGGACGCCCGGACACGGGCGGGGGACGTCCGGGGACGCCGAGGAGCCGCCCTGGGAACCGGGTCTGTCGCTGCGCTACCTCGCCGTGGTCGCCGAGCACGCCCGGAGCCTGGTACGGCGCGGCCGGATCCTGCCGAGACTGGTCGAGGAGGACGGCGGTCACGCGGCCCGCTGGCGTCCGGTGCTCATCGGCGCCGACGCCGCCGCGTTCCGCGGCCTCGCCGCCGCCATGCCGCCGGTCTGCCGGGCGCTGCCCGGGGAACGGCCGTCGGCGGAGGCGCTGCGGGAGGCGCTGGAGGGCCTGGTGGACGCCGCGGCCCGGACGGCGCTGCCCGAGCGGCTGATCGTCGGCAACCGGCCGGGACGCAGAACGGCGCTGGCCGACCGCTGGCTGCACGCGCTGACGGCGCCGGACGCCTCGCTGCCCGACGCGCGGCCCGCCGAGGCGGCGGCGCTCGGCGACGCCCTGCGTGACTGGTCGGCGGCGGCACACGAACTGGACGGGCCGGTCCGGGCCTGGTTCAGGCTGGTCGAGCCGACCGGTGAGGACGACCCGTGGAAGGTGGAGCTCGGCCTCGCCCCGGCGGTGACCGCGGGGACCGGCCGGGCGGGCGACGCGGGCCGTACGGCCGGGGCCGATCGCGCGGGTCACGCGGGTCACGCGGGTCACGCGGGCGGTGAGGGCGCGGACGATCCGGGTGCCGGTGGCGCGGACGAGCCGGATCACCTGTCCGCCGCCCGGATCCGGGCGGGGGAACGGGCGTCCTGGCTGCCCGAGCGGCCCTGGGAGGTCCTGCGGGCCGAGCTGGCCAGGGCGGTGCGCCTCCACCCCGACCTGCACGGCGTGCTGCGCGAGGCCGAACCGGCCGTCATGGAGATCGACACGGCGCGGGCGTTCTCCTTCCTGCGCGGTGGCGCGCCCGCCCTGGCGGCGGCCGGGTACGTCGTGCGGCTGCCGGAGTGGGCCGGCCGGCAGGGCCTCGGCCTGAAGCTGACCGTGCGCGCCATGGAGGGCGGGAAGGAGACCGGGCTGGGCGACAAGGTGGGTTTCCGGCTGGAGGCGGCCGTCGGCGGTCACACGATCGGCGAGGAGGAGCTGTCGCGGCTGGCCGGGCTGAGGGTACCGCTGGCCCGGGTCGGGGGCAGGTGGGTGGAGCTGGACGACCGGCAGCTCAAGGCGGCGCTCGAGGTCGTCGGACGGCGGGGCGGGGGGGAGACGACCCTCGGCGAGGTGATCCGCGAGATCGCCGCCGGCGGTGAGGGTGACCTGCCGCTGGTGGCGGTCGACGCCGACGGCCCGCTCGGCGACCTGCTGTCGGGCGAGGCCGACCGCCGGCTCACCCCCGTCGCCACCCCGGGCGCGCTGCGCGGGACGCTCCGCCCCTACCAGGAGCGCGGCCTGTCGTGGCTGAGCTTCCTGTCCGGGGTCGGCCTGGGCGGCGTCCTGGCCGACGACATGGGGCTCGGCAAGACGGTGTCGGCCCTGTCCCTCCTGCTGTCCGAGCGTGAGCGGGCGGCCGGCGGCGCAGAAGGAGCGTCGGGGGCGTCGGCCCGGAGCACCGAGGAGACGGCCGGGCAGGCCGTCGGGGGCGCGGAGCGGGCGCCGGGGCCGACGCTGCTCGTCTGCCCGATGTCGCTGATCGGCAACTGGCGGAAGGAGGCGGCCAGGTTCGCCCCGTCGTTGCGGGTGTACGTCCACCACGGCGGTTCCCGCAGGCGGGACGACGAGCTGCCCGCCGCCGTACGGGACGCCGATCTCGTCATCACCACCTACGGCACGGCCCTGCGCGACCTGGGGGCGCTGGCCGCGCTGAGGTGGGAGCGGGTCATCTGCGACGAGGCGCAGGCGATCAAGAACAGCGCGGCGCGGCAGTCGCGGGCGGTGCGGGCCATCCCGGCGCGCACCCGGCTGGCGCTGACCGGTACCCCCGTGGAGAACCGCCTCTCGGAACTGTGGTCGATCATGGAGTTCTGCAACCCCGGCCTCCTCGGCCCTGCCCGGCGCTTCCGCCAGCGCTACCAGGAGCCGATCGAGACCCGGGGCGACGAGGACGCGGTGGCGGCCCTGCGGCGGGCCACCGGGCCGTTCGTGCTGCGGCGGCTCAAGACCGACCGGTCGATCATCACGGACCTGCCGGAGAAGCAGGAGATGAAGGTCTGGTGCACCCTCACCCCCGAGCAGGCGGAGCTGTACAAGGCCGTGGTGAACGACATGATGGGCCGGATCGGCGGTTCGGCGGGCATCGAGCGGCGCGGCAACGTGCTGGCCGCGATGACGAAGCTCAAGCAGATCTGCAACCACCCCGCCCACCTGCTGAGGGACGGCTCGCGCCTGGCCGGGCGGTCGGGGAAGCTGGCCCGGCTGGAGGAGCTGGCCGGGGAGGTCCTCGCCGAGGGGGACAGCGCGCTGATCTTCACCCAGTACACCGAGTTCGGCGCCCTGCTGCGCCCCTACCTGGCCGCCCGCCTGGACCGGCCGGTGCTGTGGCTGCACGGCGGGCTGTCCAGGACCCGGCGGGAGGAGCTGGTGGAGCGTTTCCAGCGCGGCGACGAGCCGACGCTGTTCCTGCTGTCGCTCAAGGCCGCGGGGACCGGCCTGAACCTCACCGCCGCCAACCACGTGATCCACGTGGACCGGTGGTGGAACCCCGCGGTGGAGGACCAGGCGACCGACCGGGCCTTCCGGATCGGCCAGAAGAGGAACGTGCAGGTGCGGAAGTTCATCTGCGTGGACACCCTTGAGGAGCGGATCGACGAGATGATCGAGCGCAAGAGGTCGCTCGCCGAGAGCGTGGTGGGCGCCGGTGAGGACTGGATCTCCGAGCTGTCCACCGACCAGCTGCGTGAGCTGTTCCGTCTCGGCCCCGGGGCGGTGAGCTGACGTGGGAGCCGACAGGGGAGCCGGCAGGGGATCCGCACGGGCCGGTGACCCGCGCCGTGACGCCGCCGTCCCGCGTGACGGATCCTCCCGCGAGGACGGCGTGTCCTCCGGTGACGCGGCACGGGCCGGTGACCCGCCGTTCGAGGAGCTGCTCGGGGACTTCTACTCCCCCGGCGTCCCGCTGGACCGGCTGCGGCCGCGGCCGGCCGCGGCCGGTCCCGCGGACCTGCTGCTGCGGATGCTGGAGCCCCCGGCGGTGAAGGTACGGCACATCCCCCTGATCGACCTGCTCAGGAAGCCCTACCGGGAGCTCGGGTCGCCAGATCGATGATCTCCTCACGGGGCAGGGCGCGGCCGTGCTCGTGGCGCCGGGAGAACCCCTCGCGGCCGAGCACGGCCACGGCGCGCTCGGTGACGCGCACGTGGTCGAAGTCGACCACCGCGTCGGTCCCCCGGGCCGCCGCGGCCCCGCCGAGGAGCACGGCGGCCCCGCCGGGATCGCCGCCGGCCAGCGCCACCCCGGCGAGACCGACCAGGACCGGGACGAGCAGCGTCGTGTCCCGGCTCTCGACGGCCTTGGTGAGCGCGGCGCCCAGCAGCCGCCGGGCCCGGGGCGGGTCGCCCTCCTGCTCGGCCAGCAGTCCCAGCGCCGTGCCGAGCACGGCGTGCAGCTGCGGCGGCGTCCCGGTCTCGCGGTCGAGCAGGCCCGCGGCCTCGGCGTAGTGGCGCCGGGCCCGCTCCAGGTCGCCGTCCCGGCGGGCGAAGTCGCCCCGGGCGACGAGCAGGGGGACCGCGGTCATGCGGTCGCCGCTCTCCAGCGCCCTCAGGAGGCTTTTCTCCAGGGTCTCCTCGGCCGCCGCCCGCTCCCCTCTCAGGTGGAGCCCGATCGCCAGGCGGCCGCGCATGAAGGTGACCTCGTCGATCGCGCCGATCTCCTCCATCCGCCGGATGGACTCGCGCATCCGCTCCAGCGCCCGCGCGGACTCGCCGTGCAGGAGGTCGATCTCCGCGAGGCCGGCCAGCGCGTTGCCGGCGCCCCAGCGGTCGCCGATCCGCTCGAAGCCGTCCAGCGCCGTCCCCAGGTCCGTTCCGGCCTCCGCGACGCGGCCGGCGCTGAGGTGCTCCACCCCGCGCATCAGGTGCGCGGAGCACACCACCCAGGGGTCGGGGTGGGCGAGCATCTCCCCGAAGTCGGGCTCGCCGAGGGGTCCGCCGCCGAACAGCGCGGCGACCGCGTCCGCCATCGCGACCGACGGGTGCCAGGGGCGGGGCAGCTCCTCGCGGGCCAGCCGTACCACCTCGCCGAGCGAGGCCCGCGCCGCGTCGAGCGTGACGCCGGCGCTCAGCGCGTTGTACCCGTGGGCGGCCTCGGCGAGGGCGATCAGCCGGGGGTCCTCCCCGCCCGTGGCCAGTCCGACCGCCTCGCGGGCGCGGCGCGCCCCCTCGGCCCGGTGGCCGCGCAGCCACCAGTACCACCCGAGCGCGCCGGCCAGGCGCAGCGCCAGGACGGTCCTGGACTCCTCGACGGCCCAGCGCAGCGCGGCCGACAGGTTGTCGTGCTCGGCGGCGAGGGCGGCGAGGGCGGCGGCCTGCCCGCGGTCCCGCAGGGCGGGGTCGGACGCCTCGGCCAGCTCGGTGAAGAACACCGCGTGCGCCAGCCGTACGCGGGGCTCCTCACCCGACTCGGCCAGCCGCTCGGCGGCGTAGGCGCGGACCGTCTCCAGCATCCGGTAGCGGACGGCGGCGCCGTGCTCGTCGGCCACCACCAGCGACTTGTCCACCAGCCGGGCCAGCACGCCGAGGACGTCGTCCCGGTCCAGCCCGTCCCCGGCGCAGACCCGCTCGACGCAGCCCAGGGCGGCTCCCCCGGCGAAGACGGCGAGGCGCCGGGCCAGCACCCGTTCCGGACCGTCCAGCAGGTCCCAGCTCCACTCGACCACCGCGCGGAGCGTACGGTGCCGCGGCAGCGCCGTACGGCTGCCGCCGGTCAGCAGGCGGAAGCGGTCGTCGAGCCGCTGGGCGATCTGCGCGGCGGACAGCACGCGCAGCCGGGCCGCCGCGAGCTCGATGGCGAGCGGCATGCCGTCGAGCTCGCGGCAGATCCGCACGATCGCGGCGGTCTCACGCTCGGGGCGGTAGCCGGGGCGGGCGGTCTCGGCGCGTTCGGCGAACAGGCGGACGGCCGGGTAGGCGAGGGCCTCACGGGGGTCCGCGCCGTCCGGCGGCAGGCCCAGCGACGGCACCGGCCAGGCCAGCTCGCCGGCGATGCCCAGCGGCTCGCGGCCGGTGGCGAGGATCCGCACCCCGGGGCAGGAGGCGAGCAGCCGTTCGGCGAGCGCCGCGGCCGCCTCGACCACGTGCTCGCAGTTGTCCAGGACGATCAGCAGCCGCCTCCCGGTCAGGGCCGCGACGAGCCGGGTGACCGGGTCGCGCCGGGCGGGCGCGGCGATCCCGGCGGGCGCGGAGGCGGGGACGGGTGCGGCGATCCCGGCGGAGACGGGGGCGTCGCGCAGCTCCAGCTCCGCGAGCGCCGAGAGCACGGCCTGCGGAACCTCCGACGGCTCGGCCACCGGGGCGAGCTCGACCAGCCACGCCCCGTCGGGCGCCCGGCCCGCCGCCTCCTCCGCCGTCCCGGCCGTCGTCCCGGTCACCATCGCCTCGGCCGTCTCGATCGCCAGCCGGGTCTTGCCCGCGCCGCCGGGGCCCGTCAGGGTGACGAGGCGGTGGCGGGCGAGGAACCCGGCCGTGCGCGCCACGTCGCGTTCCCGGCCCACGAAGCTGGTGAGCCTGGCCCGCAGGTTGCCCCGCCGCGCGTCCCCGGCGGGCGCCGGATCCGCCGCGGACGCCGCGCCGGTGGACCGCGGCTCCCCGACGACCGGCTCCCCCTGGGACGGTGGGATCTCCCGGCCTCGCGTCCCGGCCGGCGGGGAGCCGGCCCCGGCGGGCGGGGAGATCCGCGCCGGGCGGGGTTCCGCGTGCTTCTCGGCCCACTCCCCCCGCAGCATGGCCAGGTGCAGCCCGGCCAGGCCGGGTGAGGGGTCGGCTCCCAGTTCGCGGGCGAACGCCTCCCTGGCCGCCTCGTAGGCGGCCAGCGCCTCCACCCGGCGGCCCGAGCCGTACAGGGCGCGCATGAGCTGGCCGTGGAACCGCTCGCGCAGCGGATGGGCGGTGATCAGGCCGGGCAGTTCGGCGACGGCCTCCGCCCGCCGCCCGAGCAGCAGGTCGGCCTCGACGCGGTCCTCGACGACGGCCAGGCGGAGCGCCTCCAGCCGGGCGGCCGCGGCGGCCGCTGAACCTGCGAAGCCCGTGGCGTCGTCGTCCGCCGGGTCCACCAGGTCCGCCAGGGCGGGACCGCGCCAGAGCCCGAGCGCGGCGCGCAGGACGTCCGCGGCCTCGGCCGGGGCACCCGCGGAGAGAGCCGCACGGCCCTCGGCCGCCAGCCGGGCGAAGCGGTGGGCGTCCACCCGGTCGCGTTCGACGGCCAGCCGGTAGCCGGAGGCGGTCGCCTCGACGACCCCGCGTTCGGCGGCGAGCGCGGCGCGCAGCCGGGAGACCAGCGCCTGCAAGGCGTTGCCCGCCGCACCCGGCGGGCGGTCGTCCCAGATCCCGGTGATCAGGCGGCTCGCCGGGACCGTACGGCCCGCGTCGAGCAGCAGCAGGACGAGGAGCGCGCGCAGGCGACGGCCGGAGATCTCCACCGGCTCGTCCCCCCTGTGGACCTCCAGGGCCCCGAGGACGGCGAAGGTCATTTTCCCTTCCGCCCGCACCCCCTCCATGCTCTGATTCTGTCCGATTCCCGGGTGTTTCCGCGCCATGGAACCTCGCGATCCGGTCTGCGCATCTTCCAGTTCCGCGTAGCATCATCGGGCATGGGGCAGCCGCACACGTCTACGCGCCGCCCGCGGCGAGCCGTACCGACGGCACTCGCCGCGGCGCTCGTCGTCGTCTCCTCCGGCTGCGGGATGGTGGGCAGCATCGCGTCCGCCGATCGGCTCCAGCTGGAGCCGATCAGCGTCTCCAGTCCCCGCCTCCGGGACGGCGCGGTCCTGCCGTCCGGATACTCGTGCAAGGGATCGTCCGGCAACCCGCCGCTGCGCTGGTCACGGGTTCCGGACGGGACGAAGTCGGTCGCGATCGTGGCCGACAACAACGCGCGTGCCGGTGGTGAGGTGAACTGGGTGGTGTTCGACATCGATCCGCGCACCAACGAGGTCGCCGAGAAGAGCGTCCCGGTGGGCGCGGTGGAGGGAAGCACGACGAGCGGCAAGGTGGGCTACGCCCCGCCGTGCCGGCGCGGGCAGAGCTATCGTTTCACCGTCTACGCGCTCAACGGGAAGATCCACCTCGGCAAGGGGGCCCCACTCAGCAAGACGCTGAAGGCGATCGCGGAGAAGACGATCGCCTGGGGCAGGCTGACCGCGGGGCACATCCAGTGATGCGCCGAACACCGGAGGTATTGATGGTTACCGATTCTTCACGTTGGGTGTGACAACGCTCATAGTGGTCCGACACAATCAGAACCGATGTCCGTGCGCAGGTGATGCAAGGGGGCAGGTCGCGTCGATGGCCGCGCGACCTCACCGGCGCCGCTGGAAGGCCATGGCCTTGAGGGTGGTGCAATGACCGCGGTCGTAATAATCCTGGTCGCCGTCGTGCTCCTCGTGCTCGTTGTCGTGGCACTGGGCATGCGGTCGATGAGCCGCAGGGAGAGCGCGCTCCCTGCGGAGCGTCTTCGCGAGATGGCGGAGAAGGAGGCGCAGACACCGTCGGTGTCCATCGACGACTTCGCCTCACGCGAGCCGAAGATGACGCATTACTCCCCCGATCTGACGCCGTTCGACGAGCCCAAGCCGTCGCGCCCGCGGCCGTCCGGCGCGCGCGGCAAGCGCGGCATGAACGACTTCGGCGGGGCCGACGACTACGACGACGACTACTGGACGCGCCTGCAGGCCGACGTCGGCGGCTTCGGCGGTTCGCTGGAGAATCCGGCGGGTGCGGGCCGCGCCGCCTCCGGTGACCGGGCCTCCTCCGGCGCGGACCCGGACGCGACGACCGTCCAGGTGCCGCTGCCGCACCGCAAGCCCCAGCCCCAGCCCCGGGTCCCGGCCCCGGCCCCGGTCTCCGCCGAGTCCGCCGCCGCCTCGCTGCCCTCCGGCCTCTCCGACCTGACCGGGCCGGTCAAGCCCGAGCCCGCTCCGACGTCCGCCGCGCTGGCCGAGCAGAAGACGGTCACCTTCGCCGCACCCACCGCGGGTGCGGCGCCCGAGGGACGCCGGACCGGCTCCCGGCGCGGATCCGGCCGCTCCCGTACCGCCGGCAACGGCGGATCCGGCCGCCCCGACCCGCTGGACGACCCGCTGAACGGTCCCACCCCCCGGCGCGGCTCGCGCGGCGCCGCGGGTCAGCCGCCCGCCACCGGGCCGGTGCCCGCGGCGAGCCCGGCCGGAGACCAGCTCGCCGGACCGCTGCCGCCGATGCGCCCGATGGGGCCGACCACCAGCGGCGGCTTCCCCGTCATGTCCCCGAACCCGTCGGCCGGGTCCGCCCCGGACCCGCTGGCCGCGCCGCACGCCCCCGCGCCCCGTCCCGCCCCCGAGGCCCGGCCGGCCCCGGCTCAGGGTCCCGCCGCGGCGGGCACGTCCAAGGACGTCGCCGACAATCCCTGGGCGAGGGCCACCTCCCCGGTCTCCGGAGGCTGGCCCGCCGTGAACACCGCCGACATCCTCGACGACCCCGCCCCGTCGTACTCCTCGTACCAGTCACCGGTGTACGGCGCGCCGACCGCGGGTTCCTACGAGGTGAGTCCCGGCTGGGCCGCCATCGAGGACGACGCGCTGACCGGTCCGACCCCCGCGCTGTCGACCCCGACGGCCCCCTCCCGGAGCGTCTCCCCCGGCGACCGCGCCGCCGGCCCGCGGCAGGGCCCGGCGACCGGCGGCTACGGCTACGACGCCGTCCGCCCGGCGAGCCCGGAGTCGCCCGTCGCCTGGCCCGAGCCGGCCCCGGGCCAGTCCGTCACCAGAGACGGTTACGGCACCGGCCCGGTCGCGACCCCCGAGGGTCAGGGACGGCCGGGTTCCCGGCGGAGCCGACGGGCGGCCCAGCCGCCGGACCACCCCGACTATTACCGCTGATTTCCTCCCGGCTGCGTAAAGGCCTCGGGTAACCGCCCGACCGGCGGGGACCCGCGTCATAGGGTCTGTCCCATGGGGACGGACACGAAGAGTAACGAAACGATCGCACGGGGTGGCTTCTCCTCCGTGCTGCGGTACGACCTGCCCGCCTCCCTGGTGGTGTTCCTGGTGGCGGTGCCCCTTTCGCTGGGCATCGCCGTCGCCTCGGGGGCGCCGCTGGCGGCCGGGCTCATCGCGGGCGTCGTGGGCGGCGTGGTCGCCGGCCTTCTGGGAGGTTCGGTCGTCCAGGTCAGCGGCCCCGCCGCAGGCCTGTCACTGGTGGTCGCCGAGCTGGTCTCGACGTACGGCTGGCGCGCCACCTGCATGATCACCCTGTTCGCGGGCGCCCTGCAGCTTCTGCTGGGGGTGTTCCGGGTCGCCCGGGCCGCGCTGGCGGTCTCCCCCGCCGTGGTGCACGGCATGCTCGCCGGGGTGGGCGCGGTGATCGCCCTCTCCCAGCTGCACGTCGTGCTCGGCGGCAGCCCGCAGCGTTCCGCGATCGAGAACATCGCCGAGCTGCCCCGGCAGATCCTGGACATACACGATCACGCCGTCTACGCCGGTCTGATCACCATCGCGGTCCTGGTCGGCTGGGGCCGCCTGCCGCAGCGACTGCGGCTCGTCCCGGCGCCGCTGGCCGCCCTGGTCGTCGCCTCGGCGGCCGCCGCGGTGTCCGGGTGGGACGTCACCCGGGTCGACCTGTCGAAGAGCCTGGACACATGGGTCATGCCGGCCTGGCCGCGCGGCGACTGGCACGGGATCGTCGCCGCGGTGCTGCTCGTGGCGCTGCTGGCCGGGGTGGAGTCGCTGCTGTGCTCGGTGGCGACGGACAAGCTGCACGACGGCCCGCGCACCGACCTGGACCGGGAGCTCACCGCACAGGGCGTGGCCAACATGGTGACCGGCGCGCTGGGCGGGCTGCCGGTGGCCGGGGTCATCGTGCGCAGCAGCACCAACGCCCGTGCCGGAGCGCGCAGCCGCTGGTCCACGGTCATGCACGGCGTGTGGATCCTGGTGTTCGCGCTCTGCCTGGGCTGGACGATCACGCTGATCCCGATGGAGGCGCTGGCGGCCCTGCTGGTCTTCATCGGCGTCCAGATGGTCAACATGGGGCACCTGCGCAATCTTCGGGGGCACGGCGAGATCCCGGTGTACGTGACCACCATGCTGGGGGTCGTGCTCGTCGGCCTGGCCGAGGGCGTGTTGCTCGGGCTCGGGCTCGCCGCGCTGCTGGCGCTGCGCCGGCTGACCCGGGTCACCGTACGGGTCACCCCCGAGCCGGGCGGGCACTGGCACGTGTCGATCGCGGGGTCGCTGACCTTCCTCGGCGTCCCGCGGATCACCTCCGAGCTGCGCGCCATCCCGGCCGGGGTCCCGGTCGACCTGGACCTCAACATCGACTTCATGGACAACGCCGCGTTCGAGGCGGTCCACGCCTGGCGCACCGACCACGAGCGGGGCGGCGGGAGCGTGGACATCGACGAGATCCACGACGAGTGGTACGCGATGGCGGTCAGCGGCGCCCGGGTGCTCCCCGCCAAGCCCCCACCACCGGCCCCGGACCGCTGGTGGCTGCCCTGGGCCCACAGGCGGCGCGGCCGGTCGTCGGCGGCGGCGGCGGATCTCGCGGTCGCGTCCACGCGGGCGGCGGACGCCGTCGCCGGTGGTGCCGGTGGGGCCGCGGCCGATCCGGCGGCGGCGGGCGGCGCGGCCATGACAGGCGGGGACGGCTCGGGACAGCCTGACCTGCTGGCCGGAGCGCGGGAGTTCCACCGCCGCACGGCCCCGCTGATCCGCCCGTTCATGATGGGGATGGCCCGCAAGCAGGAGCCGTCGCACCTGTTCATCACCTGCGCCGACTCCCGAATCGTGCCGAACCTGATCACCGCGAGCGGGCCCGGTGACCTGTTCACCGTCCGCAACCTCGGCAACCTGGTTCCCCGCCGCGGCGCGGCGCCTCCGGACGACTCGGTGGCCGCGGCGATCGAGTACGCCACGGAGGCGCTCGGCGTCCGCACCATCACGGTGTGCGGGCATTCCGGCTGCGGCGCCATGGCCGCCCTGCTCGGCGGCGACGCCCCGGAGGGCATGCCGGCGCTCGGCCGCTGGCTACGGCACGGCCGCCACAGCCTGGCCCGGTTCGTCGCCGGAAGTGGCCGCGGGGGCGGCGCGTCGCCCGAGGCGCCCGGGGACGACGGGGTTCCCGGTTCCGGGAGCGCCGGGTCCCCGGGCTGCGACGGCGGCCCGCTGGACCGTCTCTGCCGGGCCAACGTGCTCCAGCAGCTCGACAACCTGCGCTCCTACCCCGCGGTGGACCGGCTCGTCCGGGAGGACCGTCTGGAGCTGGTGGGCCTCTACTTCGACATCGGCACGGCGCAGGTCCACGTCCTGGAGCGTCCGCCGCTCGCGGCCAGCCCACTGTGAGCCGCCGGTCCGCTGCGAGCCGCCGGTCCTCCATGGGCCGCCGATCCGCGGTGAACCGCCGATCTGCTGTGAGCGGATAGTTTGCGCCAAGGGTGAAAGGCCATGCCACATCGTCGACGGTGGGCGAACAATGTTCGGTCATGAGAACTCTGGTAATCGGCGGCTCGGTCTTCCTGGGCCGGGCGATCGTCGAAGAGGCGCTGCGGCGCGGACATGAGGTCACCACGTTCAACCGGGGCAGGAACGGTGTCGACGTACCCGGCGTCGAAGCGGTCAGGGGTGACCGGGAGGTCACCTCCGACCTGGAACGGCTCGCCGAGGGCCGGGAGTGGGACATCGTCGTCGACGTCTGCGGGTTCGTCCCCCGCGTCGTCGGCGAGTCGGTGCGCGTCCTCAACGGCCACGTGGCCACCTACGCGTTCATCTCCAGCATCTCGGCCTGCGCCTCCTGGCCGGGACAGGCCAGTGACGAGAGCTCGCCCCGGTTCGAGTGCGCACCGGACGCCGGGCGGGACGACGGCGACTACGGCGTCCTCAAGGCGGGCTGCGAGCGCGCCGTCGAGCAGGGCTTCGACGGCAACTCCCTGATCATCGAGCCCGGCCTCATCATCGGCCCGCACGAGAACGTCGGCCGCCTCCCGTGGTGGCTCACCCGGATCGACCGCGGTGGCCGGGTGCTCGCACCGGGCGACCCCGAGATGGCGATGCAGCTCATCGACGCCCGCGACATCGCCGCGTTCACCCTCGACCAGGCCGGGGCCGGGACGAACGACCGCTTCTTCGTCAGCGGCGTGCGGGGCAACACCACCTACCGCGGTCTGCTGGAGGAGTGCCGCTCGGTGACGGGCTCGGACGCGGAGCTGGTCTGGGTGGACGACGGGTTCCTGCTCGGCCGGGACGTCGCCCCGTGGACCGAGCTGCCGGTCTGGGCACCGCGCGACGAGGAGTTCGCCGGGGTCTGGCTGCCGTCGTCGGAGAAGGCCCTCGCCGCCGGGCTGCGCTGCCGTCCGGTCGCCGAGACCGTCCGCGACACCTGGGCCTGGCTCCGCGAGATCCCCGTAGAGGAGCGCTCCTTCCGCGGCCACGGCATCGACCCGGAGAAGGAGGCCAAGATCCTCGCCGAGTGGGCATAGGGAGGTCCATGAAAATCCAGATCAGCTTCGACGCGAACGATCCGTCCACGCTCGCCGCCTTCTGGGCGGCGGCCATGGGGTACGTGCTCCAGCCGCCGCCCGAGGGGTTCGGCAGCTGGGACGCCTGGGCCGACGCGCAGGGCATCCCCGAGGAGGGGCGGCTCGATTGGGCCGCCGCGGTGGACCCGGCCGGGAACGGTCCCCGGTTCTACTTCCAGCGCGTGCCGGAGGGGAAGACGGCCAAGAATCGGGTGCACCTGGACATCAGCGTGGACGGCCCGTCCGGGCTGCCGATCGAGGAGCGCCGCAAGCTGGTGGACGCCGAGGTCGCCCGGTTCACCGGGCTAGGGGCGGAATGGGTGCGGGACTACGCGGAGAACGGCGAGTACTGGGTGCTGATGAGAGACCCGGAGGGCAACGAGTTCTGTCTGCAGTAGGACTCCCGCCGTGACGGGATCGACGGGTGGGGAGGCCGGTGATGGCGGACTGGCGCGTGGCGCGCGAGGAGATGGTCGCCCGGGTGCGCGGGCTCGGCGGGATCGGCGAGGAGGTCGCCGGGGCGCTGCGCGCGGTGCCCCGGCACCTCTTCCTGCCGAGGGTGCCCCCGGAGACGGGCTGGTGATCCGCAAGCGTCACACCACGTTCGTCCTGTCCTGGCCCGCCGCCCGCGGGTGGACCTGACGAGGCGACGCCGCTGTGCGGGTGATCCGCAGTCGGAGGCTGTGAACGACAGATGGCGGATGCAGGTCGGGGCGGCCCTCTTCGTGAACACCCCGGAGCCGCTCCGCCCGCCGCCTCGCTACTGTGACGTCGCATGACCGGCACCGAGATCGAGATCACCGCAGACCTGGTCCGCGACCTGCTGCAGGAGCAACATCCGGACCTTGCGGGGCTGACCGTCCGCGAGGTGGCGGGCGGCTGGGGCAATCACATGTGGCGCCTCGGAGACGAGCTGGCCGTACGCATGCAGCGCATGGACCCAACCCCCGAGCTCCAGCTCAAGGAGCGGCGGTGGCTACCTGTGCTGGCTCCGCGTCTGCCGCTGCCGGTGCCGACCCCGGTGCGGTTCGGCGAGCCGTCCGAGCGCTTCCCCAAGCACTGGACCGTGATGACATGGGTTCCCGGCGAGCCGCTGGATCATGGCTCGATCAGCCGCGGCGCCCACGCGGCCGACACGCTGGCGGGTTTCCTCCAGGCACTCCATGTGGAGGCGCCCGCCGAGGCCCCGGCCGGTTCGGGCTTCGGCGCTCACCCCAGGGGGTGCACGGACGGCTTCGAGCGGTTCCTGCAGGCCATCGACCCCGGCACCGTCGGCGATGTCCGCGCCGTCCGGGCCGTCTGGGCCGATGCCGTCGCGGCCCCCGAGTGGGAGGGCCCGCCGGTGTGGGTGCACGGCGACCTCCATCCCGCGAACGTCGTCGTCTCGGACGGGACGCTCTCGGGTGTGATCGACTTCGGTGCCTTGTTCGCCGGCGATCCCGCATGGGACCTCGCCGCCGCGTGGGTGCTGCTCCCCACGGGGACGGCCGCACGGTTCTTCGACGCGTACGCGCACGCGGACGAGGCGACGATCCGGCGCGCCCGCGGACTGGCCGCCATGAAGAGCCTCTTCCTGATGCTCATGGGGCAGAACGGGGATCGAGGCCTTCCCGGCGGTAAGCCGAACTGGGGACCTGCGGGCCGCGCGGCACTTGATCGTGTTCTGAAGGGCGTTTGACGCGGTGCGTGTTCAACGAGTCGGGCGAGCGTCGGACAACCACCTCGAGCCGTCCTGGGAGACAGCCGGGAAATCTGGAATGTGCCCCGCCGCCCACGGGTGAACCGCCTGGCCCGGCCGGGGTGGAGCGCGTCAGGCGGTTGCAAGGAGCGGCAAGCCGACTGCAAGCCGTCCCGGATATCTCTTGGTCCATCAGAAATCCGGTTTTTTCAGGAGATGGACCCATGCATCGCACCGCCCGCCTGCTGCTCGGCCTCACGACGGCCGCCGCCCTCGGGCTCGGCCTGCCCGCCACGACGGCCTCCGCCGCGACCACCTCGGCCGCCTCGACGGCGTCGTCGGTCGCGAGGGCCGCCGAGACCTGGTCGTGGGGCCCCACCGCCTCCTCCGACCGCGGGGGCTGGGCCGGCGGCGTCGTCAGGAGCTCCGGCACCGGCCTGCGCATTCACGGTGACCTCTACGACGCCGCGGGTGCGCGCACCTGCTCGTGGCTGAAGATCAAGTGGCTCTCCGACCACGGCCGGTGGCACACGAAGACGTTCCGGAACTGCTCCCGGTCGCGGGTCCTCTCCTTCCGGGTGAACGCCGGCTACATGCTCACCTCCTCCGCCAAGGTCTGCCGCGGCACGTCCACCAGGATCACCGGCCGCTGCTCCGGCTGGGAGGGCGTCTGGTCCCAGGGCGGCTGACCGGTGCGGCGGCCGTACATGCGGCGGCCGTACAGATGACCGGCGGGTGACCGGCGGCACGGCCTGCCGATGGCCGGCGGGTGACCGGTGGGCCGGCCGTACCGATGGCCGGCGGGTGGCCGTACCGATGACCGGTGCCGCGGCGCGCGAGGAGGGGAGCGCGCCGCGGCACACGGGGGACCGGCACACAGGGGCCGGGCATACGGGGGCCGGGCATACGGGGGCCGGTACACGGGAAAACGGACATCACGTCACCCGGGAAACGGACACGCGCCGCGCACTCCGGGGGCATGCCGTACGCGCCGGACGGGAACCCTGGGAGCAGAAGAGCATCCCGGTCCCGAGGAGGACGACATGAGCGCTCCGGCCGATCCCCGCACCGCCGAGACGGCCTCCGATACGGTCGACCTCTTCGATCCCGAACTGCTCGCCGACCCCTTCGGCGGGTACGCGCGGATGCGTGAGGAGGCCCCCCTGGTGCGGGTCCTCCTCCCCGGGTCCGCCTCGCCGATCTGGCTCGTCACCCGCTACGAGGACGTCAAGCGGATGCTGAGCGACCAGCGGTTCGTCAACGACCCGGCGCACGTCCCGGGCATGGACGTGGGCGACATCCGCGAGCAGATCATCCAGGCGCGCGGCATCCCGCCGGAGTACGCGAAGTACATCCTCGGCAGCATCCTGGACGCCGACGGCGCCGACCACATGCGGCTGCGCCGGCTCGTCTCCCGCGCCTTCACCGCCCGCAGGGTCGCCGGGCTGCGGCCGCGCGTCGAGGAGATCACCGACAACCTGCTGGACGGCCTGCCCGCCGCGGCCGAGGACGGCGTCGTGGACCTGCTGGAACGGTTCACCTACCCGTTGCCGATCACCGTGATCTGCGAGCTGGTGGGCATCCCCGAGGAGGACCGCCCGCGATGGCGTTCGTGGGGACGGGCCCTGGTGTCGACCGAGCCCGGCGCCCTGACGGATCCGCTGCGGGAGATGGTCGCGCACATCCAGGAGCTGATCGTCCGGCGCCGCGCCGAACCCGCGGACGACCTGCTCACCGGGCTGATCCGCGCCCACGACGAGGACGGCGACCGGCTGAGCGACGTCGAGATGGTGACGATGGTGCTGACCATCGTCCTCGCCGGTCACGAGACCACCGCCCACCTGATCGGCAACGGCGTCGCCGCCCTGCTCACCCATCCCGGCCAGCTCGCCCTGCTCCGCGACGACCCGGAGCTGATGCCGCGCGCCGTGCACGAGCTGATGCGCCGGTACGGCCCGGTCCAGATGACGCGGATGCGCTACGCGACCGAGGACGTGACGATCGGGGGCATGCCGGTACGGCGGGGCGAGGCGGTGACGGCCTCACTGGTCTCGGCCGACCACGATCCGCGCGAGTTCCCCGACCCCGACCGGCTGGACGTCACCCGCGAGCCGGACGGCCGCCGGGAGAACCACGTCGGGTTCGGGCACGGCCTGCACTACTGCCTGGGTGCGGCCCTGGCCCGGCAGGAAGGCGAGGTGGCGCTGGGCGCGCTGCTGCGCCGCTTCCCCGATCTGGCCCTGGCCGTCGATCCGGCGGACCTGGAGCGCCAGCCGCTGCCGGGGTCGTGGCGGCTGGCCCGCCTCCCGGTGCGGCTCTGACCCTCCCCCGCGGGATGGACACGGCCGAGCGGTACCGGCGGTTCGCCGAGCAGGAGGTCCGGGGGCGCTCCCCGGCGTACGAGGACCTCGCCCGGGGCGTCGCCTCCGACGCGCTGCTGCCGGCGCTGATCGACGGCCTGCCGCCCGCCAAGCGGCAGCCGAACCTGCTGCTGGCCTCGGTCCGCTTCCTCGGCGGGCCGTCCGCCGGTTTCCCCGCCTTCCGTGAGTGGACCGTACGGCACTGGCCCGAGGTGCGCGAGACGATGCTGACGCGCCGGACGCAGACCAACGAGGCCGGACGGTGCGCGAGCCTGCTGCCGGTGCTCGCCGGCCTGCCCGGCCCGCTGGCCCTGGTGGAGGTGGGCGCCTCGGCCGGGCTCTGTCTCCTCCTGGACCGCTACCGCTACCGCTACGACGACCGGCCCGTCCTCGGCCCGGCGGACGGTCCGGTCGAGCTGCCGTGCCGGGCGAACGGGAGGGCGCCGGTGCCCGCGCGGATGCCGGAGGTGGTGTGGCGGGCGGGTCTCGACCTGGAACCGCTGGATGTACGTGACGCGGAGACGGCGCGCTGGCTGGAGTGCCTGGTCTGGCCCGGCCAGGACGACCGGCTGGCCCGGCTGCGCGGCGCCGTACGGCTGGCCGCGGAGGATCCGCCGCGCCTGGTTCGGGGGGACGCCGCCGGAGCGCTCGGCGACCTGGTCGCGGAGGCTCCCCGCGACGCCACGGTGGTCGTCTTCCACAGCGCGCTCATGCCGTACCTGGAGCCGGACGAGCGCGACCGGTTCGTGGAGACGGTGCGGAGTCTGCCGGTGCGCTGGGTCTCCAACGAGGGCTCGTCCCGGCTGCCGTCGGTGCTCGCCCGGCTCCCGCGCGGCCTGCCCGCGAACCGGCTGACCTTCCTGCCCGCCCTGGACGGTGAACCCCTCGCCCTGGCCGGTCCGCACGGCGAACGGCTCGACTGGCTCACCCCCTGACCGGCCGCCGGCCCGGGCGGGGCTATTCGGCGACGCCGACGACGTGGGACACCGGGACCGTGGCCTGGCCGATCCCGTCCCTGATGAAGTAGCTGCGTGAGTCGAGGGAGATATGGCGGTTGTCCCCCTGCACCCAGAGTCCGCCCGCCGGGACGGTCACCGGGCCGAAGGCGACACGCGAAGCCTGGGAGTCCTTGAGGTAGGGCTCCTCCAGCGGCCGGCCGTTCACGGTCATCCGCCCGCCGCCGTCACAGCACGCCACCGTGGCTCCCGGGATCCCGATCACCCGCGAGACGCGAACGCCGTCACCGCCCCATGACGCGGGAGCGGTGAAGAAGACGACGTCGCCCTGTCTCGGGGTGTAGTCCCGGTCGGTCCTGACCGCCGTGACGACATCACCCACCTGGAACGTGGGTTCCATGGACTCACTGCTGACGGTGTAACGCTTCCGCCCGACCAGCCCGCATCCGGCGAGAAGCGAAAGGACCAGCGCCACGGACAGCCCGCGCGACACACGACGTCTCACCGCAGCATTATGCTCAGTGATCTTCGGCCTTGGCGACCCGGAGTGGATCACGGTTCAGCCGAACCGCCAGCGCGTCGCCGTCAGGCCGTCCGCGCCGTAGCCGAAGGCGCGGACGGGGACGATCCGATAGAAGCCGTACTCGGGTGAGCCCGGCAGGTTCTCCTCGTGGACCGAGCCGTCCCGCACGGTGAGCTCCCACCCGTACTTCGCCGTGAAGGCGGCCGCCACCCGCTGGAGCTCGGCCTCGTCCGATGACCGGGCGGCGTCGCCCTCGATCACGAGATCGAGGTCCTCGCCGGCGACGGTGAGGACGCAGCGGGGGTCGCCGGCGAGGTTTCTGCCTTTCCGGGATGTGGGACGGGTGGCGATCCAGGGCGCGCCGTCGGCCCAGACCGGCATCACCGGCATGGCGTGCGGCCGACCGTCGGGCCGCACCGTCGAGAGCCACCCTTTCGGTGCGGTCTCCAGGCAGGAACGCGCCTGCTCCCACGGTTTCACCGTCGCCGCGTCCGTGTCGAACGGCGTCGCGTCCTTCTCGCCGAACAGCGGCTCGGCGGTGGGCGCCATTGCTATCATCACATGCCTCCTCGTACGGATATCTCAGGAAATTTCATCTCTTAATTGGGCGTGCGGGACGGTTCACCCGATGGGACGCCGTCCGGACGTCGCCGTAGCGGGGACGCTCAGATCTCCGGCCCGCCGCCCTCGCCGTACTCGTCGTGCAGGCGCCACCACCCGTAGGGCTCGGTCCGTGGGCGGCCCTCCGGGGAGTCCTCCCAGGTCTCCCGGCGGCCGAACGGCGTCAGGTCGAGGAGGGTCCAGACGCTGCCGAGACGCTCGACCCCCCGCGCCGTGGTGAAGTAGGTGCGGTAGACCTCGTCGCCGTCGCGCAGGAAGACGTTCAGTGCGAACCCGTCACCGGCGTCCATGTCGTCGTTGAAATCGTTGCCCAGCGAGGAGACCCACGGGATCGTCCAGCCCATCCGCTCCCGGAACGGGAGGATCTCCGCCAGCGGGCCGCGGGACGCCAGCACCATCGAGGTGTCGCGGGCGCGCAGGTGGGCGAGATGCCCGAGGTTGTCGACGAACATCGAGCATCCCGAGCAGTACTCTCCGGCGCCGTGCCACATGAAGCTGTACACGATGAGCTGGCGGCGCCCGCCGAACAGGTCGGGCAGGCCCAGCGGCCCGGCGGGGCCCTCGAACACGTAGTCCTTGTCCACCCTGACCGCGGGCAGCCGGCGCCTTTCGGCGGCCAGCGCGTCCGCCGCCCGCGTGTGCTCCTTCTCCCTGGCCGTCAGCGCGGCCAGAGCGGCCCGCCACTCCTCGCCGGACACGGTGCGGGGTCGGTCCACGTCACTCTCCTCCCACTGGGTTCCCTGAGGGAACGAATAGGAGAGACCCTAGCGAAGCAAGTTCCCTAAGGGAACCCACAGGGTCTACGCTGTGGTCATGCAACGGACCCGGTTCGGCGACATGGCATGCTCGATCGCCCGCACACTCGACGTCATCGGCGAGCCCTGGTCGCCCCTGATCCTGCGGGACGTCTACGTGGGCATCACCCGCTTCGACCAGATCCAGCAGGACCTCGGCATCTCCCGCAAGGTGCTCGCGGAGCGCCTGAGGTGGCTCGTCGAGAACGACATCCTGGAACGCCGGGAGTACTCCCGGCACCCCCCGCGACACGAGTACACCCTCACCGACAAGGGTCTGGAACTGTGCGACCTGCTGCTGGTGATGACCCGCTGGGGCGACCGCTGGACGGCGGGCGAGGCCGGTCCGCCCGTCCTGCACCGGCACCGCGGATGCGGCGAGGTCAGCCGGGTCGAACTGCGCTGCTCGACATGCGAACAGCCGATGCACGCCACCGACATAGACGTCCTCCCCGGCCCCGGGGCGGCCCTCTGACCTCACCGCACACGTCCGCGGGCCCTCGCGTCGCGGCCGGCCGGCGCGAACCGGCCGACCTTCCTGTCCGCCCTGGACGGCAAACCCCTCGCCCTGGCCGGCCCGCACGGCGAATGGCTCGACTGGCTCACCCCTGACGGTCCGCCGGATCGTTAGGGTGGTCCCCCATGACATCCGATTCCGGCGGGTCGCCGGACACCGCCGGCCTGCCGGAGGCCGAGTTCGCCTTCCCCGGCCCCCTGCGGGACGCGCTCGTCGCGGCGATCCTCGACGGCCGTAAGACCGCCACCACCTCCCTCGCCGTCGAATACGAGCGGGCGGGCGAGCCGCTGCCCGAGGTCAGCGGCCGGTCGGCGGTGGTGGACTCCGCCGGCCGTCCGGTGGCCGTCATCGAGGTGACGAGCGTGCGCGTCGTACCGCTGGGCGAGGTGGACGACGCCCACGCGGCGGACGAGGGCGAGGGCCACACGACGGCCGAACGGTGGCGCGCGGCCCACGAGGAGTTCTGGCACGGCCCGGAGATGCGCTCGGCGCTGGGCGACGCCGCCTTCACCGTGGACGACGCCACCCCGGTGGTCCTGGAGCGCTTCCGCGTCGTCGCCGATCTCCGTACCGCCTGATGGTCCGCTCGGATCGGGAGGCTTGCCCGGTCAGCGTCCCGGACCACCTGGTGCTGTCGGTGGTGACCGGTTCCCGCGCCTACGGCCTCGCGACCGAGGACTCCGACGTGGACCGGCGCGGGGTCTTCGCCGCGCCCGCCCCGCTGTTCTGGCGGCTGGACAAGCCGCCGACCCACATCGAGGGGCCGCTGCCCGAGCAGTTCTCCTGGGAGGTCGAGCGGTTCTGCGTCCTGGCGCTGGAGGCCAACCCGACGGTCCTGGAGTGCCTGTGGTCGCCGATCGTCGAGCGGCTCACCCCGGCGGGCGAGGAACTGCTGGCGATCCGCCGCGCCTTCCTGTCCCGGCGCGCCCACCGGACGTTCGCCGGGTACGCCCAGGCGCAGCTCCGCAGGCTCGACCCCGAACGGCCGAAGTGGAAGCAGGCCATGCACATGATCAGGCTGATGCTCAGCGGCCTCCACCTGGCCCGCGAGGGCGAGCCGCTGGTCCGGGTAGGCGCCCACCGCGACCGGCTGCTGGCGCTGCGGCGGGGCGAGATCCCCTGGCCGGAGGTGGAGCGCTGGCGGGCGGAGCTGGCCGCGGACCTCGACCGTCTCGGCGCCTCCGGCGCGCTGCCGGAGGCCCCCGACCGCCGGACCGTCGAGGACTACCTGGTGACCGTACGGAGGGCATCACTGTGACCGTCCATCTCCCGGCCTGGCTGGCCGAGGTCCCCGCCGAGCAGCCGCACACCCTGGCGTTCGCCACGGTCAGCGGCGCGCACCTGTACGGTTTCCCGTCCGTCGACTCCGACGTGGACCTGCGCGGCGTGCACCTGCTGCCGCTGGAGGACGTCGTCGGGCTGCGGGCCGCCGAGGAGACCGTCACCCGCTCGTGGACCCGTCACGGTGTGGAGGTGGACCTCGTCACCCACGACCTGGCCAAGTTCTGCCGGCTGCTGCTGCGCCGCAACGGCTACGTGCTGGAGCAGCTGCTGTCCCCGCTGGTGGTGACGACGTCCCCGGTGCACGAGGAGCTGGCCGCCGCCGCACCCGGCTGCCTGACCCGCCACCACGCCCACCACTACCTGGGTTTCGCCCGGACGCAGTGGCGCCTGTTCGAGCGGTCCGGGGAGCTCAAGCCACTGCTCTACACGTTCCGGGTGCTGCTCACCGGCATCCACCTGATGCGCACCGGAACGCTCGTCGCCGACCTCACCCGGCTGGACGGCGGCCCGCCGTACCTGGCGGAGCTGATGGCCGCCAAGCGGCACGCGGAGCACGGGGCGCCGCCCGCGGACGGCCCCGGCCGCGCGCGGCTGGAACGCGACGTCACCCGGCTGACCGCCGTCCTGGAGGAGGCCCGGGACGCCTCACACCTGCCGGAGACGCCGGATGCGGGCGATCTCCTCCACGACCTCGTCGTCCGCGCCCGCCTGGCGACGCGGGCCGGGAACGGGGCCGGGCCCACGGATCGGAGGTCAGCCCCGTCGGCTCCCTTCGCGACGTGAGCGCATCCATCCGAGGGAGGGGCGTGACCCGTTCCGGAGCCACCGGATCGCGAACCCGATCAGCCACAGCTGGACCGCCAGGGCCGGGACCGTCAGCAGCAGTCCGGTGGTGTACGCCTCCTCCATCGCGGGTGAACCACCGCAGTCCAGGACGCCGCCGCGCTCGTACTGCTCACACTGGACCTCGCGGATGACGGTCGTCACAACGAACCAGTCCGCGAGCGCCAACGCCGGCAGCGACATCACCGTGAGGAAGGCCGCGCGGTCCGCCCGGTCCTCCCCCGTCGTCCCCGTTCTGACCGGAACCGGCGCGAGCCGCCGTCCCATGTCCGGCTCCTGTCTGATGGGTTCCCGCTTCATGAGAGGGAAGCCAAGCAGGGGCTTGTGGTGGTCCCGGGGAGCGCGTGTGAAGGGTCCGCGCGGGTGTCCGCCGTCACCCGTCCGAGAGGGACGGTGGACACGGATCGGCCCCATGTGATCATGTAGGGCGGCGGGCCGTACGGCGTCACGCGCGACGCCCCGCCGAGCATCTCCGGTCGTGCGGCGGCGCACACACCTGGCGGACCGTCATGATCAGGAGGGTTCCGGGTGACGAGCGCACGGGTGCGGCCCCATGTCGCCCATGTTCTGGAGCGGACCCATGCCGTGCTGGTCCCCTTCGACGGCACGCTGTGCGACCTGGTCACCGAGGTGGACACCGCGGCGGTCGCCGAAAGGATCCGCGACGGCCTTTTCGCGGCGGGACACAGGATGACGCTCCTGACCTCCCTCCTGACCGATCCGCTCTGGATGCTGGCCTACGCACACGACGTCGGCCGGGATCACGGCGCCGCGGCCGAGGAGATCGTGCGGGAGGCCGAGACGGCGGCGGCCGTGACGGCGGCACCCACATCCGGGATTCACGAGGTGCTACGAGCGTGTCAGGCCGGCGGCAGACCCGTCGCCGTGGTGGGCGGCGCCTGCTCCGCCGCCATGGAGGCTCATCTGGAGACGCACGGCCTGCGCCCCCTGGTGGGGCCGGTCCTCGGACGCGAGCGGCTACGGATGACCGAGGACCTTCCGTACGTCGGCCTCGTACGGCAGGCGGTGAAGGCCATGGGGCTGCGACCTTCCACCTGCACACTGGTCAGCCGGTCTGTCGGGGGCATGCACACGGCCCGGGACGCCGGCCTCCGGGCGATCGGAGTGGTGAGTGAACACGGCCGCCGCAAGCAACTCGCCGCCGCGGGCGGCTTGGTCGTCTCCTCGCTGCCCCGGCTGGCCGATGCGCTTCTGGCCGTCCCCGTGGTGACCGCCCGCTGAGGTGGCCGTCGTGACAGGAACGGGCGCCGCTCCTCTCCGCACGAAGCCACGCGCGCTGGACGTCCATCCGTCCAGCGCGCGTGTTCTGAGGAGCCGGGTCGGGGCGCAACCATTCGGCCCGCGTGGCCGAAGATCTCGGCGTGAGACCTTCGGGAGGGAACCCGGCGGAGACGTCAGGGAGAGCCGGGTGCGCCGCGCAGCGCGTCGAGTTCCTCGTTCATGGCGTCGAGGAAGGCGGCCACGGTGCGCAGTTCCTCCGGGCTGAACCGTCGCAGGGTGTTGTCCGTGCTGCGGCCGAGCGGGCGGAAGAAGGCTCCGGCCAGCTCCTTGGCCGCGTCGAGGTAGTGCAGGTGGACCACGCGCCGGTCGTGCGCGTCACGGACCCGGCGGATGTGACCGGCCCGCTCCAGCCGGTCGAGGCACGCGGTGACCGCGCCGGAGGTGAGGTTCAGCTCCTCCCGCAGCCGGGTGGGGGTGATCGGCTCGGGGGCGTCGAAGATCTTGATGAGCGCCTGGACGTCGGTGTGGTGCAGCCCGTGCTCACCGGCGAACTCGTGGGCGATGCGGTTGAACTCCGCGGTCATCCTGCGCAGCCGTATCGCGAAGGCCAGCCGGTCGATGCCCCCCTCGCCGTCACCGTCCATGCCGCCATGCTACATTAACTCAATCATTGAATATCTTAATAATTGAGTCATATGGCATCACGGAGAGGCGACCCCATGGCACGGAAGCGAATCCGCTGGCTCATCCCGGCCCTGCTGGTACTGGTCTGGCTGGCCGTCGGCGGCGGGCTGGGGCCCTTCGCCGGCAAGCTCGCCGAGGTCTCCACCAACGACCAGGCCGCCTTCCTGCCCCAGAGCGCGGAGTCGACACGCGTGCTGGAGGTCCAGGAGAAGTTCCGCGAGGGTGACACGCAGCCGCTCATCGTGGTGTGGACCGCGGACGGCGGGGCCGTCACCTCCGAGCAGACCGCCACGGCGACGCGGAAGCTCGCCGCGCTGCGCGGCACGGAGGGCGTCACCGGAACGCCCTCCCCCGCCATCGGATCGGATGACGGCCGGGCGCTGCAGGGCGTGGTCCAGCTCAGCCCCGCCGTCGAGGACTCGCTCGGCGAGACCCTGGACAGGATCGGTTCGGCGGTGGCGGTCGACGGCCTGCGGGCCCAGCTCGCCGGACCGGCGGCCACCCGGGCCGACCTGTCCGACGCCTTCGCCGGGATCGACGGCCTGCTGCTCGGGGTGGCGCTGGTCACCGTACTGGTCATCCTGCTGGCGGTGTACCGGAGCGTGCTGCTGCCGTTCGTCATCATCATCGGCGCGGTGTTCGCCCTGGGACTGGCCTGTGCCGTGGTGTACTTCCTGGCCGACCACGACATCGTCCGGGTCGACGGTCAGGTGCAGGGCATCCTGTTCATCCTGGTCATCGGCGCGGCCACCGACTACGCGCTGCTGCTGACCTCCCGTTTCCGGGAGGAGCTGGCCGCGACCGGCGACCGCTTCGCCGCGGGCCGCGTCGCGCTGCGCCGTTCGTTCGAGCCGATCGTCGCCAGCGCCGCCACGGTGGCCCTGGCACTGCTCGCACTGCTGCTCAGCAGCCTGACCAACAACCGCGCACTCGGCCCGGTGGGCGCCATCGGCATCGCGTGCGCCGCGCTCAGCGCGCTCACCTTCCTGCCCGCCGTCCTCGTCCTGCTGGGCCGCGCCGCGCTGTGGCCGGCCAAGCCGCGCCCGGCCGACGCCGGGAACCGCGGCATCTGGGGCCGGGTGGCCTCCCTCGTCGCCCGCCATCCGCGCCGGCTGTGGATCGCGACCCTGCTGCCGCTCGTCGCCCTGGCCCTCTTCGCGCCGCAGCTCAACGCCCGGGGCGTCCCGCTGGACGAGACCTTCGTGAACGACGCGCCGTCGGTCGCGGCGCAGGCGACGCTGAGCGAGCACTTCCCCGGAGGTTCCGGGCAGCCCGCGGTCGTCGTCGTCCCCGCCGGGCGCGCCGCGGCCGTGGCGGAGAAGGCCCGCGGCGTCGAGGGCGTCTCCGGCGCCGAGCCGGTCTCGCAGAGCGGCCGGCCGGGCGGCGAGCCCAAGGTCGTCGACGGGCGCACCCTGGTCGAGGCGACGCTGCGCGACGCGCCGGACGGCGACGCCGCCCAGGACACGGTGAAGCGGCTGCGCGCCGCGCTCGACACCGAGGACGGCGTCATGGTCGGCGGGTACAGCGCCCAGCAGTACGACACCACGGAGACCGCGCGGAGCGACACGCTGCTCATCGTCCCGGTCGTCCTGGTGATCATCCTGCTCATCCTGATCTTCCTGCTGCGTTCGCTGGTGGCGCCGGTGCTCCTGGTGGTCACCGTGGCGCTGAACTTCCTGGCCACCCTCGGCGTCTCCACGCTGATCTTCACGCACCTGCTCGGGTTCACCGGCAGCGACGCGTCGGTGCCGCTGTACGGCTTCGTCTTCCTGGTCGCGCTGGGCGTGGACTACAACATCTTCCTCATGTCCAGGGTGCGCGAGGAGACCGCGCGCCACGGGGCCCGGGAAGGCGTGCTGCGCGGCCTGGTCACCACCGGCGGGGTGATCACCTCGGCGGGCGTCGTGCTCGCCGCCACCTTCGCCGCGCTGGTGGTGATCCCGCTGGCGTTCCTGGCGCAGCTCGCGTTCATCGTCGCCTTCGGCGTGCTGCTCGACACCCTGGTGGTGCGGTCCCTGCTGGTCCCGGCGCTGGTGCGGGACCTGGGCCCGCGCGCCTGGTGGCCCGGCCGCCTGAGCCGCTCCGAGGTACGGCCTGCGTCCCCGGAACCGGTGGGGGCACCGCGGTGACCCCCTGATCCGGCCACCGGCGGTCTCCATCCACCGGACGCGTGGACGGAGACCGCCGGACCGGCCGCGACCCCGCCGCCGAGACCCGCGTGATCACCGGACCACCTGCCGCCACGGTGGGAGTGCGGCGAAGGAGAACAACTTCATCCTCGTCCTGTTCGATGAAAAGCCGTCACATAAAGTGGTGTTCACGTTACGGTAAGCGACATGCCGTCTCCTGCTCACGACGCTCTCATCGAGCTCTTCCGTGACCACCCCCGACTGGCCGTGGA